>NZ_LK995471.1:56359-73022 GCF_900002405.1 Actinomyces succiniciruminis
GGCCCGCCGTTTCAGCTGCGTGTCAGCCGCAACGCCTCAGAGCTTGGCGACATCCATGGGGATGCCGGGGCCCATCGTCGTGGCCATGGTGGCCTTAAGGATGTAGCGGCCCTTGGAGGCGGACGGCTTCAGACGCTGTACCTCGTCCAGGGCGGCCTGGAAGTTCTCGGCCAGCTGCTCCTCGGTGAAGGAGGACTTGCCGATCACGAAGTTGAGATTGCCGGCGCGGTCCACCCGGAACTCGATGCGGCCACCCTTGATGTCGGCGACGGCCTTGGCCACGTCCATGGTGACGGTGCCGGTCCGGGGGTTGGGCATGAGGCCGCGGGGACCGAGGACACGGCCGAGGCGGCCGACCTTGCCCATCAGGTCGGGGGTGGCGACGGCGGCATCGAAATCGGTGTAGCCGCCGGCGACCTTCGCGATGAGCTCGTCGCCGCCGACCTCGTCGGCGCCGGCGGCTAGGGCCTGCTCGGCCCGCTCGCCCTGCGCGAAGACGACCACGCGGGCGGTCTTGCCGGTACCGTGCGGCAGGGACACGGTGCCACGCACCATCTGGTCGGCCTTGCGGGGGTCAACGCCCAGCCGGAGGACGACATCCACGGTGGAGTCGAACTTCGTGACGGACGTTTCCTTGGCCAGCTTCACGGCCTCCGCCGGCGTGTAGAGGATCCCGGACTGGATCTTCTCCGCGGCGGCGCGGTAAGCCTTACTGCGCTTAGTCATCTGCTTCTCC
This sequence comes from Actinomyces succiniciruminis, assembly GCF_900002405.1. Classification (GTDB taxonomy): domain Bacteria; phylum Actinomycetota; class Actinomycetes; order Actinomycetales; family Actinomycetaceae; genus Actinomyces; species Actinomyces succiniciruminis. The sequence continues at coordinate 57,096 of NZ_LK995471.1, forward strand.
TTAGCAGTCGTGGTGAACGGGCCGCGCAGGCCCTTCCACGCTTATTGGTTATTTGGGGGGGTGGCCTGGAATCAGGCCTCGACGCTGATGCCCATGGAGCGGGCGGTGCCGGCGATGATCTTTGCGGCGGAGTCGACGTCGTTGGCGTTCAGGTCACGCATCTTGGTCTCGGCGATCTCGCGCACCTGGGCCTGGGTCAGTGAGCCGACCTTGTCCGTGTGCGGGGTGGCGGAGCCCTTGGAAACGCCTGCGGCCTTCTTGATCAGTTCCGCGGCCGGCGGGGTCTTGGTCACGAAGGTGAAGGAGCGGTCCTCGTAAACCGTGATCTCCACCGGGACGACGTTGCCGCGCTGCGACTCGGTGGCAGCGTTGTAGGCCTTGCAGAACTCCATGATGTTCACGCCGTGCTGACCGAGCGCGGGGCCGATCGGCGGGGCGGGGTTGGCCTGGCCGGCCTGGATCTGGAGCTTGATCAGCCCGGCGACCTTCTTCTTAGGAGCCATGGGTAATTCGATCTTTCTTGTCCGGAATGCTGCACACCTGCCGTGCAGCGGGTTCATGCGTTGGTACGTGGGCACGTACCTGGCACGCGAGCGCCCATCTTAGACCCGCGTGCACGCCCGTGACCCCGCCGGTGGGCGGTCTCACAGGCGCTGCGCCTTCGCCCGCGGGTCCCGAAGGCCCCGGGCGGGGGCGGTCAGATCTTGGCGACCTGGTTGAAGGCCAGCTCGGCCGGGGTGTCGCGGCCGAACAGGGAGATGAGCACCTGCAGCTTCTGAGTCTCGGGGTGGATCTCCGAGATCGTGGCGGGCAGCGACTCGAACGGGCCATCGGTGACGATGACGGACTCCCCCACGGAGAAGGCCACCTCGTAGACCTGACCGTCGGCGGCAACCTGGGTGCCGGCGCCCTCCTCGGGGGCGGCGGTGGCCGCAGCGGCCCGCTTGGAAGCGACCTCCTCGGGCGTGGGGCCGAGCTGGGAGACGGCCTCCTCGAAGGTCAAGGGCACCGGGTCATAGCGGTCGCCGACGAAGCCGGTGACGGCGGGGGTGTCCTTGATGGTGCGCCACACCTGCTCGGAGGTCTCCGGGTCATCCAGGTCCATGCGCACGAACACGTAGCCGGGGATGCGGACCCGCGAGACCTCCTTCTTCTTGTTGCCGTTCTTGATCTCGATGACCGTCTCCATGGGGGCGACGGCGTCGAAGACGTAGTCCTCCAGCTCGAAGTTCTCCGCGCGCGCCATGATGTCCGCGGCGACGCGGCGCTCATAGCCGGAGTAGGTGTGCAGCACGTACCACTCGCCGGGCAGCGAGGACAGCTGCTTGCGGAACTCCTCAACCGGGTCGACGTCGGCCGGCTGCTGTGGCTCGACGGTCGGCTCGGCGGCGGGGGCGGCCTCGTCGACGACGGTGGGCTCCTCGGGGATGTTCTCCTCGGACACGGTGTTTCTCTTTCCTCGGACTGGATCTGACGGCGACGGCGACTGGTGGAAGCGGGGACGGATCGGGACGGTCAGGCGAAGGCCCACATGACGAGCCGGTCGAAGATCGCGTCGAGCACCCCGGTGAACAGCATGATCGCCAGGATGAACACGACCACCACTGCGAAGTAGGTCCACAGCTCGTTCCGGGTGGGCCAGACCACCTTGCGGAGCTCGTCGATCACCTGCCGGAAGTACAGGGCGATGCGGGAGATCGGGCCGCGCCTCTTCTCTTGCGTGCCCTTGGCGACGCGCGTATCGCTCATGTTCTCTCGTGATCCTCGGGTCGACGGTTCGGTCACGCCCTGGCGGGCGAGAAGACGGAACCGACGGGATCTCCCGACAGATCCGCCGTTCTCAGCAGGGCAGGCGGGACTCGAACCCACAACCGCCGGTTTTGGAGACCGGTGCGCTACCAATTGCGCCACTGCCCTTCAGCGGCAACCCATCTTGCCACACGGACCGCCGATTGCGGAACTTCAGCCGCGTGGGCTGCGCCACGTCCGCGGCTCCGCGCCCGGCCTTGCGGGCGTGAGAGCCTTGCCACCTCGCGCCGCATAGCGGGACAGCGGCACCGCCCTACCGCGGTGTCATGAGAATATCGGCGCGTGAGCACTGCACCTAGAAGCCGAGTCTCAGCCCGTCTGGCCGCCATCGCCCCTTCGGCGACCCTCGCCGTCGACGCCAAGGCCAAGGCCCTGCGCGCAGCCGGCCGGCCGGTCATCGGGTTCGGCGCGGGCGAACCGGACTTCGCCACCCCGGACTACATCGTCGATGCCGCCGTCGCCGCGGCCCAGGACCCGGTCAACCACAAGTACTCCCCCACCAAGGGGCTGCCGGAACTGCGGGAGGTCATCTCCGCCAAGACACTGCGCGACTCCGGCTACCTGGTCTCCCCCGAGGACATCCTGGTCACCAACGGCGGCAAGCAGGCCGTATTCCAGGCCTTCGCCGCACTGCTCGACCCGGGCGACGAGGTACTCATGCCCACCCCGATCTGGACCACCTACCCGGAGGTCGTCGCCCTGGCCGGAGGCAGCACCGTGGAGGTGTTCGCCGGAGCGGACCAGGAGTACAAGGTGACGGTGGAGCAGCTGGAGGCCGCCCGCACCGAGCACACCAAGGTGCTGCTGTTGTGCTCGCCGTCGAACCCGACCGGGGCCGTCTACACACCCGCCGAGTTGACGCACATCGGCCAGTGGGCGCTCGAGCACGGCATCTGGGTGGTCACCGATGAGATTTATGAGCACCTGCTGTACGACGACGCCCAGCCGGCCCACATTGTGGCGCTTGTGCCCGAACTGGCCGACCAGACGGTGGTGCTCAACGGCGTCGCCAAGACCTATGCGATGACCGGCTGGCGCGTGGGCTGGATGATGGGCCCGTCGGACGCGATTCGGGCCGCCACCAACTTCCAGTCGCACCTGTCCAGCAACGTCGCTAACGTCTCCCAGCGGGCGGCCATTGCGGCCGTGGGCGGGGACCTGTCGGCGGTCGCCCACATGCGTACCGCCTTCGACCGGCGGCGTCAGCTGATTGTGTCCATGCTCTCCGAGATCGGCGGCGTGCAGGTCCCCACACCCAAGGGCGCCTTCTACGCCTACCCGAGCGTGGAGGGGCTCATCGGGCGGTCGCTGCGCGGGCATGTGATCGACTCCTCGGCCACGCTGGCCGACCTGCTGCTGGAGTATGCCGAGGTGGCCGTGGTGCCCGGGGAGGCCTTCGGTCCGTCCGGCTTCCTGCGCATGTCCTACGCCATGAGCGACGACGCCATCACCGAGGGCGTCACCCGCATGCAGCAGCTGCTGGCCGAGGTCAACTGAGTGCGACACAAACGGCTACTGGCTGCGGCGATCGGCGCGCTGGCGCTCGTCGTCGTAGCCGTGGCGTACATGTTCTGGTGGCCTCTCCCACAGGGCACCCCGGAGCTCGCGCCCGAGGTCGAGGCGCTGCGTAGCCAGGCCACGAGCTATGTCGAGAACCAGCCCGGCAGAGGCGATGACTGGTCTCTAGTTCTCGGAACCGCGAACGCCGATGCCGTGTGGGTCCACTTCACCAGGGGCGGTGAAGCAGTTCCAGATTCACGGATAGATGTCGGTTCATCGGCCGAGGTACTCGGTTGCAGCATCACCGTCTTGGAGTCACACCCCGAAAGGCCGCTAGGCCGGGGCGCAGGCTCCGCGTCCAGTTGGGCACTCATCGCCGTCCAGTGCCCTGAGGGCGCCACGCCCACCAGCGCCGACACAACGTCGCCGTAGCCGTATCGGAGAGTCGGGGCCTAAGAGCTTATGCGTCCCTACAGACGGGGCCGCGCTCGGGGCGGGCGCCCCTACCTGGCAAGCAAGTCGTCAGCCAGACTCGGCCCATGAAAACGAGCATCCGTCGCCCGCACACCGCCGCCAAAGAAGCTGCGCGATCGGGCTCGCCCCGCAGCAAGTGTTCCGAGCGTGGTGCAACAACACTCGAGTACGCCGGGGTAATCCTGCTCGCTTGCCTACTCGTCGGCGCCGTGATAACCGGAATCTCCTCAACGAGCATCGGCACCCGCATTGCGTGCGCGATCGATTCAATCATTACCGGATCATCGTCTTGCGCCCCGGTAACTCCGGTCACGGTAGGACACAGCCCTTCCGACGGCAATGCGGCGGCGAATCCCGCGGCCGCCAACGCTTCAGGCAGTTCCAACACGAGCACATCGGGGACGTCCGACACGCCGGACCGCCCTGCAGTCGATCAAAACAAGGTCAACAACGCACTAAAAGACGTTCAAGCAGGCATTGACGGCGGCTGGAACGGGGTTGGCACCGGCGACCTGAAGAAGATCGAAAAGGCCCTATCCGGACTCAATGGGGCCGAGGTGGATGCGGTCATAGCCGGCTTGAGCGACGAAGAACTGCAAAAATGGGTTAAAGAGATGGAGGAGGACGGGTGGTTCTTCGGCGCCCGCGGCTGGAGCGCGCAGCGCCGCCAAGAGATGTGGAAAGAGGTCCTCGAGGATGCCTCCTACGACACCGTTCGTCGCCTCGCCGAGTTCTCGCACGACATCCAACCAAAGTTCGACGACATCGAGCATAGCGGAGAGTACGAGGGCGGCCCCCAATACGAAGAAGCCCCCGCCGACAGCAAACCCGTGATCGATGGAGTCTCACCGGAAGACATCTCGCAAGGAATCGTCGGCGACTGCTGGTACATCGCCTCTTTGCAAGCAGTTGCCCAGGCAGACCCCTCAGTCATTGAGGATGCCATCACCGACAATGGCAACGGAACCTACACCGTGCGCCTTTACAAGGACGGTAAGCCCGTATATATCACTGTTACAACCGATCAAGTCGTCGGCCAAGCCGAAGGTCACGAGGGAGAACGCCCATTCGCCCGCGCAACAGACCCCAATGAGATGTGGCCACCCATAATGGAGAAGGCACTAGCCGCATACGAGGGCTCCTACGGCGCAATTGAAAGCAACCACGGTTATAGAGGAATGGAGATTTTGACAGGCAAGAAGTCTACCAAGAAAACCGACATTTCGGCCCAAGAACTCAAAGACGCCCTGGATGATGGTCAGGCTGTAACCGCGGGCTCCAAGGCAAAACCGCTTCGTTTTAGGTATGTTCCATGGGTTGACGACAACCCAGATGACTACCCCGACAGGCTATATAATACAAACGCAACCGATTCGAACGGAGACCCCCTCCCCGAACCCCTGGTTTACAACCATGAGTATTACGTACAATCGGTTGATCTGGGAGACCCTAACGACCCATCCGACGACACAGTTATCGTAGCAAATCCTTGGGGAGGCACCCATGAACCGATGACACTGCCATTCGAAGACTTCAAGGACGGCTATAGCGAGTTTTCTTTTAACCCAGTACACTGACACATACATCCACTCGGAAGGACGCTTAATGGCGACACGACGATTGAAGTGGGCCATTGTAATACTGGCTACACTTGCGCTGACAGTCGGAGCAGGTGCATACATCGTGTTCTGGTGGCCGCTACCGCAGGGAACCCCGGAGCTGTCCCCGGAAATCGAGGCGCTGCGTAGCCAAGCGCTGAGCTACACGGAGGCACGCCCCCGGCAGATTGATGACGCATCGTTGGTACTCACCGCGGCAAACTCAGAGTACGTCTGGGTAAATTTTGCACGCGGAAGCGAACATGTACCCAGTACTAAGATCCCGGTCGGATCGTCCACAGAGATACTCGGCTGCACCATCACCGTCTTGGAGTCACACCCCGAAAGGCCGCGAGGCCGGGGCGCAGGGTCCGCGTCCAGTTGGGCGCTCATCGCCGTCCAGTGCCCCGAGAGCGCTACCCCCACCGCCACCGACCCCACCGCCCAGGACGAGCCGACCGGCGCCCCAACGCCCTGACACACCCGCAGAGAGCTTGCCTCGGCGCCGCACCACCCCGGGTCGGTTGCCGTCCTTCAGACACTGAGCGTAGGTAAGGTTGGTAACGTGACCGCAACGAGCCGTTTTCGCGCCAGCCGATACCTCGCAGTCGTAATCGCGGTTCTCCTGATAGCGAGTGTCGCCTTGTACGCGAACGCCCACTGGCGCCCATTGCCGCAAGGGATGCCCAAACTTTCGCCCGAGGTTGAGGCGCTGCGAGACCAGGCTAGGAGCTACGTTATGCAGCAGCCGGGACGCCACGGCACGGGAGATGCCGTGGAATGGGTGCTCGTCGTCACTTTTGTCAGCGAGAAGAATGTCGGCGTCAATTTCTCTCGCTCCGAGTCGGGCGACCTTGCGGACTCATACGAGAACGAGCCATATACGCTGATTCCAGTCGGCTCCTCTGCCGAGGTGCTCGGCTGCACCATCACCGTCCTGGAATCGCATCCCAAACGCCCATCCGGACACGGCGACGGCTCGGCCAACAGTTCGGCGCTTATCGCCGTCCAGTGCTCCGGGGGAGGCGCGCCCACCGCCACCCCCGACCCCACGGCTCAGGATGAGGCTTCCGTGACGGCCACTTCAGCCGAGTCGCCCTCGGGCTCAGACGTCACCGCCACGCCCTGACTCGCCGACTCCTAGCTCAGGCATGCAGGCCGCGCAGCACGGAGTAGAACTCCGCCTTACCCTCCAGCCCAATGCCCGGCAGTTCGCCCGGAGCCACACGGGAGTCCACCACCCGGGCGTCGTCGGTGAACCCGCCGGTGGGCTGGAACTCGCCCGGGTAGGACTCGTTACCGCCCAGGTGCAGTCCGGCGGCGATGTGGAGTGAGAACTGGTGCCCGCCGTGCGGGATGCAGCGGCGCGAGGACCAGCCGTGGCGGTCGAGCACGTCCAGGATTCGGCGGTACTCGGTCAACCCGTAGGACAACGCCGGGTCTACCTGGATGTAGTCGCGGTCCGGACGCATGCCGCCGTAACGCAGCAGGTTGCGGGCGTCCTGCATGGAGAACAGGTTCTCGCCCGTGGCGATGGGGAGCCGGTAGTTCTCGGCGACGACGGCGTTCAGGGCGTAGTCGAGCGGGTCACCGATCTCCTCGTACCAGAACAGGCCAAAGGGCTCCAGCGCGCGGGCGTACTCCAACGCGGTGTCCAGGTCGAAGCGGCCGTTCACGTCGACCGCCAGACGGGACCCGTCGCCGTCGAGGACGCCGTCGATAACCGCCTCAATGCGGCGCAGGTCCTCATCCAGCGGGGCGCCGCCGATCTTCATCTTGACCACCCGGTATCCGGCGTCCAGGAAGCGACGCATCTCGTCCTGCAAGTCGGTCAGGGTCTTGCCGGGCGCGTAGTAGCCGCCGGCGGCGTAGACGAAGACATCGGCGTCGGGCTTGCCGTCGCCATAGTGCTCGGAGATCCAGCGGTACAGGGGCACACCGGCGAGCTTCGCCGCCAGGTCGTGCAACGCCATGTCGGCCACGCCCACGGCGACGGAGCGCTCCCCGTGGCCGCCGGGCTTCTCATTGCGCAGCATGACCCGCCAGGCCCGTTCGGGGGCGAGCGCGCCGTCGTCGTCGAGCAGCTCGGCCTCGGGGGCGTCCAGCAGGCGGGGCAGCAGCCGCTGCTCGAGGATCGCGGAGGCGTTGTAGCGGCCGTTGGAGTTGAAGCCGTAGCCGACCACCGGCTTGCCGTCGATGATCACGTCGCTGACCAGGGCAAGGATCGAGCAGTCCATCGAGCTGAAGTCGATGTAGGCGTTGCGGATAGGGGAGCTGATCGGGATGGTGCCGACGTGAGCGGAGACGATCTTCATTGAGCTTCCTTTGCATGACGCGGACTCGCGCACCATCGTAGCCGCGGCCGCTCAGGCCTCCACCCCGGCATCCTCCGGGACGGAGGTGAACTCGTCGCCGGGACGGCGCAGGTACGGATCCTGCTCCAGGTAGGCCTTGGTCTCACGGGCGATCAGACCGGACAGCAGCACCAGACCGATCAGGTTCGGGATGGCCATGAGTCCGTTGGCGATGTCCGCGAAAGTCCACACGTCGTCCAGGCTGGTGACGGTGCCCAGGAAGATCAGGACGGTGAAGAACAGGCGGAAGGGCAGCACCCCGTGAACGCCCACGAGCCGCACGATGCAGCGCTCCCCGTAGTAGGCCCAGCCCAGGATCGTGGAGCAGCCCAGGAAGATGAGCGCCACCGAGACGATGTAGTGGCCCCACTGTCCGGGCAGGCCGGTGGTGAAGGCGGTGGCGGTCATGGTGGCCGGGTCGTCACCCGTCCAGGCGCCGGTGGACAGCACCACCAGACCGGTGCAGGTGACCACCACGAAGGTGTCGATGAAGGTCTGGGTCATGGAGACCAATCCCTGCCGGACGGGGTGGTTGGTCTTCGCCGCGGCGGCGGCGATCGCGGCGGAGCCCATGCCGGACTCGTTGGAGAAGATGCCGCGGGCCATCCCGAACTTGATTGCCATGAGCATGGTGGAGCCGGCGAAGCCGCCCACGGCGCCGTGCCCGGTGAAGGCATCCGCGAGCACCAGCGCCAGGGCGGCGGGAATCGCCGTGATGTTGACGGCAAGGATGTACAGGCAGCCGCCCACGTAGAAGACGATCATCATCGGCACGAAGGCGGCCGTGACGCGCCCAATGGATTCGATCCCGCCCAGCAGCACGCCACCGATCGCCACCGCCATGACGATGCCGACCAGCGCCGGATCCGCCCCGAAGGAGTGCTCCAGCTGTGCGGCGACCGAGTTGGACTGGGTCATGGAGCCGATGCCGAAGCAGGCCAGCAGTGTGGAGATGGCGAAGAACACCGACAGCACGGTGCCCACACGCCCCTTGATCGCATGCTGCAGGTAGTACTGGGGGCCGCCGGATTTCTGCCCGTTGGCGTCGGTGGTGCGGAAACGGACGGCGAGGAAGGCCTCGGAGTATTTCGAGGCCATGCCGAAGAACGCGGTCACCCACATCCAGAACAGAGCGCCGGGACCGCCCAGGTGGATGGCGGTGGCCACACCGATGATGTTGCCCACCCCCACGGTGGCCGCCAGCGCCGTCGTCAGCGCCTGGTAGTGGGAGATGTCGCCCTCGGCGGTGTCCGCCTCACCGTCGCTGCGGTCCACGAAGGCGAAGCGCAGCGCCGGGAAGAGCTTGCGCAGCTGGACGGCGCGCAGCCGGACGGTCAGCCAGATGCCGGTGCCCAGCAGCAGCGGGATCAGGAGCCAGGGGCCCCACAGGAAATCGTCGGCGGCGGTCAGGGCCTCACTGAAGCCGGCCGGTCGGACCGCGGTCGACGCCGTACCAAGGCCGGCGAGTGCGGAGATTGTGGGAATAGCGGAGGACGTGGGGAACACGGTTTCTGCCTTTCAGCCGGCGGGCACCGGCGCGGCCGCAGGTTACGCACTCGGGCGGTTTCGAGTGTGTAACCGTCCAAAACGTGGCTGCGCTCCCCTACCGGTCTCGAGGACCGACGACGACGCGCGGCCCGGCTCCCACCCACGGCGTCGGGCTCCGGCCGCCTCACTCAGTGGGCGCCGCGGCGCGCCTGTAGCTCACGTGCCTGCGCGAGCCAGGACTCGGCGCGGGCCAGGCGCCCCTCGGCGTCGGCGCGCCACGGTCCGCCGTCCTCCCGGCGCGCCCCGGCCACCAGCGACAGCACTACGCCGGCACAGCGGGCGCGCAGCGCCACCGGGTCCACCTGCTGCTCGGCCAGGGCCGTCCACGTCTCCAGCACGGGACGCAGGTGCGGATAGGAGGCGGGCGCCAGGTGGTCCAGCACGCTGACGTGTCCGAGCAGGCAGGCCAGGTCGTCCACGCGCCGCCCGGGTCCGAGGGAGTCGACGTCGAGCAGGCTGGCGACTCGCTCCCCCTCCATGAGCACGTTCGCCTCATAGAAGTCACCGTGTACGGGCACCACCGGTCCCGGGTCGGAGGCGGCCATCAACTGCTCGACACCCTCGGCGACGGCGCGGGCGCGGGCCAGGTGCTCGGGCAGGACGGTGGCGGCGGCGTGCGCGTAGTGGCGGGCGCGATCGGACCAGGCGGGATGGGCCGCCAGCTGCAGGGCGGCGGCGGGCAGGGAGTCCAGCAGACCGGTCAACCCCTGGAACACGCGGGCCGCCTGGGCCTCGTCCATGCCTCGCGACAGCAGCCCCGACAGGGGCACGCCCCGGCCGGTGGACAGCAGCACCAGGCCGTCCGCATCGTCGCGCAGCACGTCCGGCGCGGGGACACCGGCGGCGCGCAGCATGCGGTGCCGCTCGGCGAAGGCGGACGCCTGGCTGGGACGCAGCACCTTGGCGTAAGCGGTGGAGGAGTCGGGGTAGGTCACCCGCACGACGGCGCGGCGGGTGGGCCGGTAAGCGACCATGGTGGCCTTCACGGGGGCACCCAGCCGCTGGGAGAGCAGGGAGGGGGTGCAGGCGACCGCGAGCGCGGGCAGTTCCGGGTCGGCCGGGTGCCGCCACACGTGCACGATCGGCCCGTCCCCGCCGGTGGGGGCCACACGGGTCAGGCCGATGGCCTGCGGGTTGGACAGGCGCGCCGTGGTAGCGCACAGGTACTCGGTGGCGCGGCTGCCGTCCGGGCGGGCGACGACGGCGGTGTAGCCGACGGAGACGCCGGCTCCGGGCCGGTGGTGCACCGAGTGGACCTCCCAGCTCATCAGCTGCTGCCCCGCGGGGGCGAGCGCCGCGGCCAGCACGGAGGCGGCGCGCGCGCCGGTGAGCAGGGCGACCTCCTCGGGCTCGTGTCCGGCCATTACTGCGCTCATGAGCACAGTCTGCCTCACGGTGCCGCCGACTGCTGCGCCTGTGAGGCAGCGGTTGGCCGATGGGAGCGCCGGGAGTGGCACAATCCCGCCATGCGCGACCTCGCCGCCCTGCCCAAGGCGCACCTGCATCTGCACTTCACGGGCTCCATGCGCCTGGAGACGCTCGTAGAGCTGGCCTCCTCCGCCCACGCCCGGCTGCCGTCGTCATTCCTGGAGGGGGATCCGCTGCACGTGCCCGCCGATCACCGCGGCTGGTTCCGCTTCCAGCGGGCCTACGACACGGCCCGCCACCTGGTGGTCACCGAGGAGATCATGCGCCGCATCGTGCTGGAGGCGGCGCTCGACGACGCCGCCGAGGGGTCGCGGCGCCTGGAGATCCAGGTGGACCCGACCTCCTACGCCCCCTTCGTCGGCGGCATCACTCCCGCCCTGGAGATCATTCTCGACGCCGCCAAGCAGGCCACCATCCTGTCCGGCGTCGAGGTGGCCGTGATCGTGGCCGCCTCCCGCATGCGCCACCCGCTGGAGGCGCGCGCACTGGCACGCCTGGCCGCGCACTATGCGGGGGATGAACCGGGCACCGTCGTCGGCTTCGGACTGTCCAACGATGAGCGCGCGGGTGAGACCGCTTCCTGGGGGCGGGCCTTCGCGATCGCCCGCCGCGCCGGCCTGGCCTCGCTACCCCACGGCGGGGAGCTGCTGGGTCCCGAGCACGTGCGCGACGTCGTCTCCGCGCTGGGGCCGACCCGGCTGGGGCACGGCATCCGCACCAGCGAGGACCCGGCCCTGCTGGACGCCGTGGCGGCGGCGGGCATCAGCCTGGAGGTGTGCCCGGCGTCGAATGTGTGCCTGGGCGTGTATCGGGAGCCGGGCGACGTGCCGCTTACGGCGCTCCTGGAGCACGGCGCCCAGGTGGCGTTGGGCGCGGACGACCCGCTGTTGTTCCAGTCCCGGCTGGTGGACCAGTACCAGATCGCCCGGGACCAGGGGCTCGACGACGCCGCCCTGGCGGAGTTGGCGCGCGGTTCCATCCGGGCCTCGCTGGCGTCGCCGTCGTCCAAGCGGGAGTGGCTGGCGCAGGTGGACGCCTGGTTGGCGGCTGACGACTGAGCCCCGGACCGCCTGCCCGCGTCGGCGGGCCGGGCAGCGCGCGGACGGTCGGGGACCGGGAGCCGCCCGGGTCTAGAAGCCTACGTGCACCGGCTCGGGCACGAGCGTGACGCCGAAGCGCTCACGCACCCCGGTGACGACGGCGTCGCGCAGCCCGGCCAGGTCGGCGGCGCGGGCACGACCCCGGTTGGTCAGAGCCAGCACGTGCTTGGTGGACAGGCTGGCGGCCGGCTCGGCTCCGGCCGCCGGCAGGGCGAAGCCCTTGCCGAAGCCGGCGTGGTCGATCAGCCAGGCGGCGGAGGTCTTCACCAGTCCCTCGACGACGGGCGCCTGCCGGGTGCCCGCCACCGCCTGGGAGTGGTCGGTGACCGGGAAGCGGGGGGCGTCGTCGGGGAGGACGTCGGCCTGGGCGCGGGTGAGGATCGGGTTGGTGAAGAAGGAGCCGGCGGACCAGGTGTCATGGTCCGCGTCGTCCAGGACCATGCCCTTGGAGCGGCGCAGTTCCAGCACGGCCTCGCGCACCGCCCGGGCATCCACGCGGTCGCCCACCTCGACCCCCAAGGTGCGCGCCAGTTGGGCGTAGGCGATGGGGGCGGACAGGGAGGCGGTGCGCACGGAGAAGGTTACCGACAGCACCACCCAGCGCCCGGTGGGCCCCCAGGTGCGGCCGCCGCCGATGGTGGCGTCGGTCAGGGAGCGCTTGAGGTCGGAGTCGCGGTAGCTCAGGCGCAGGCGGGCCAGCGGCAGGTGGACGGGGCCGCCGGCGGCCCGATCCCAGGCGCGCACGGATGCGAGCAACTCGGCGACCTCCGCGCCGTAGGCGCCGATGTTCTGCACCGGGGCGGCGCCGACGGTCCCGGGGATCCCGGACAGGGGCGCGAACCCTCCCCACTGGTTGGCGATGGCCTCGCGCACCAGGTCGTCCCAGGTGGTGCCGGCGGTGGCGGTGAACTCCACGCCGCCGCAGCGGTCATCCGCGGACAGGCTGACCTCCTGGCGGGCGTCGCGCACGACCACGCCGGCGAATCCCGCGTCGGCGGCCAGGATGTTGGAACCGCCGCCGATCACCAGCAGGGGGGTGCCGGCGGCATCGGCCTGGCGGACCGCGTCGATCAGTTCAGCCTCGGTGCGGGCCTCGACGTAGCTGCCGACCGGGCCGCCCACCCGCAGGGTGGTCAGCTCGGCCAGGCTCGGGGTCGAACCGGCGGCGGATCCCAGTGGGCGGGCGAGGGCGGGGACGGGTGCGGGCCAGTCGGCGGGGTCGGAATGCACGGACATGGGCGTGGTGCACGCCTCGGTGCCGGACAGCGGTTCGGGCGCGCTCAGGCCGAAGCGGTCGGCGTCTGGGGGTAGTGACATGGAGGCTCCGCTCGGGTCGTGTTTGCAGGAGCAGAATAGGCGACCCCTCAGGCTGTCGCCTGCGCACTTGCGCTCAACTCCTCAGTGCTGAGCAGAACCGGCCAGTCGTCGTCCCAGGCGAGCCTGCGCAGGGCCAGCGTGGGGGTGCCGCCGTTGTCGGCGTCGTAGTAGTGGTGGACCAGCCAGTCCCCGGCCACGGCCCCGCCTCCGGGGCCGATCATGTTCCCCTGGCTGCTAAGCAGTACCGTGCCGCCGCCGTCGAGGAGCGACGCACCCGAACGGTCCAGATAGGGGCCGGTGATCGCCTCGGAACGCCCGACCGCGATCTCGTAGGTTGAGTCGGTTCCCTGACAGCAGCTGCCGAAGGAGACGAACAGGTAGTACCACCCGTGGTGCTGGGCGAGGGCGGCCCCCTCCACGTCGTTCAGCGCGGTGCCGCGGTCGGCGAGCCGAATGGGTTCTGCGGTGGGGTCTGCGCGCAGTCCGTCCCGCCCCAGCTCCACGGCGAAGATCCCACCCCAGAAGGAGCCGAAGGCCATCCAGGTGCGCCCGTCGGCGTCGGTTAGGACGGAGGGATCGATCGCGTTGTAGGCCTCGCCGTCGCCGGAGGTAATCACCACGCCCCGGTCCTCCCAGCCGGTCTGAGGATCGGTCGGGTCGAAGGCGGCGTTGGCCATCAGGCCGATTGCCGAGCGGGAGGAGCCGAAGGTAGAAGCCGCGTAGTACAGACGGATCTCGTCATCCACACGGACGACGTCGGGCGCCCAGTAGTTCATCAACCCGGGTACCGCCTCGTGCGTCCAGGAGGGCTCGTCGGCCAGGCGCCACGCACCGGTTCGCTTCCCCCAGGTGGTACCGCCGTCCTCGCTGATGCGCACCAGGATGGCACCACCCGCGATGCTCGCATCCCCGGTGGAGAAGACCGCCAGCGGTGCGCCCTGCTCGTCCAGCAACAGCGCCGGGTCGTGCGCGACCAGGTCACCGGCGAGGGTGGGTACTTCCGCGGCCGGACCGCGGCCGGCATCGTCCGCGTTCGACTTCGCGGCGCAGCCGCCGGCGAGCCCGAGCACTGCCTGTGACGACAACAGGCTTCCTAGAACCAGTAGCGAACGTCGGTTCATGTTTGCTCCCGAAGTTGTGCGGGGAACGGCTGCAGGGGCCCCGCCCCTGGGCAAGCCCCACCGAGCCGGTCGGGCCCGCAGCGGCACGCACCCTCTTTGGTACATCGTTATAGACGATGCTGCACGCACCCGCCCAGCCTGTCAACACCCGGAGTTTCCCGCATGATTCCAGCACGAATTGCGGTATTGACGTGCAGCCGGTCACATGCCATACTTTCTAACGTTGTAAATCGAGCGGGCCGATGATGCCCCACTTCTTCCGAACGGAGTCCTTCAATGATGAAGCACCAGATGCTCAGCCGTCGCTCCTTCAACTCACTCGCCCTGGCAGCGGGCGCTCTGGCTGGAGCCTCCGCCCTGGCGAGCTGCTCCTCCTCCGATTCCTCCGCCTCCGGCACCCCGGAGCTGACCTACATGTTCCGCGGAGGCACGGACGAGAAGGCCGCCTACCAGACGGCCATCGACAACTTCTCCAAGGCCAACAACTGCACCGTCAAGGTCATCACCACCGATGCCGACCAGTACTCCACCAAGCTGCAGGCCGCCATCACCGGCAACCAGGTCCCCGACGTCTTCTACCTGGAGCAGGGCTCGGTCATGTCCTTCGCCTCCAACGGCATCGTCATGGACATCACCGACATGCTCGGCGACGTCGACCTGGACAACATCTGGGCCTACGGCGTGGACTCCTACCGCTACGACGGCACCCAGGTCGGCAAGGGCCAGATCTACGGCCTGCCCAAGGACGTCGGCCCGTTCGCCTTCGGCTACAACAAGACCATGTTCGAGGCGGCCGGGCTCGAGTTGCCCGACAAGGACGTGCCCTACACCTGGGACGAGTTCGTCGACGTGTGCCAGCAGCTCACCCAGGACACCGACGGCGACGGCGAGCTCGACCAGTGGGGCACGGGCCTGAACGTCAACTGGTGCCTGCAGGCCTTCGTGTGGTCCAACGGCGCCGACTGGTGCAACGAGGAGCACACCACCGTCACCGTCGACACCCCGGAGTTCGCCGAGGCACTGCAGTTCTTCGCGGACATGCAGAACGTGTACGGCATCACCCCCTCCATTGCCCAGGCCCAGACCATGGACACCTACCAGCGCTGGATGCGCGGCCAGATCGGCTTCTTCCCCGTCGGCCCCTGGGACGTGTCCACCTACCAGGAGTTGGACTTCGAGTGGGACCTGATTCCGTTCCCCGCCGGCAAGACCGGCAAGCCGTCCACCTACATCGGCTCGCTGGGCATCGCCGTCTCCACGGGCACGAAGTACCCCGAACTCGCCGCCAAACTGGTCGCCTACCTTTCGGCCGACCGCGACTGCCAGAAGCAGCTGGTTGAGGCGGGCATCCAGATTCCCAACCTGATCGACTACGCCAAGGACGAGTACGCCACCGACACCGAGACGGCGCCGGCCAACAAGGAGGAGTTCCTCCAGATCGTCGAGACCGACGGCCACGCCCTGCCCGGCGCGGTCACCTGGAGCCCCGAGTGGTATGACGAGTTCTTCACCAACATCCAGCCGGTGCTGGACGGGGACAAGACCGCCGCCGAGTACTGCGCGGAGGTGCAGCCCGTCATGCAGGCAAAGCTCGACGCCGCCGTCGAGGCCGCCAAGCAGGCTCAGGCCGGCGCCTGATTCCCATTCGCTGAGGCGGGTGGAGACACCCGCCTCAGCG
>NZ_LK995471.1:73096-106102 GCF_900002405.1 Actinomyces succiniciruminis
CCCGCCTCAGCGCCAACCCGGAGTTTGCACCATGTCCCTTACCAAAACCGCGCCCCCACGGCCGGTCGCGGCGGCCGTCGCGCCGCAGCGCAAGTCCACACTGCACCGCAGTGAGCACCGCTGGGCGGCGGTCTTCGTCGCCGCCCCCGTGATCGGCTTCCTGCTGTTCACTCTCTTTCCACTGGGCTATTCCATCTACGCCTCGTTCACTTCATGGAACGGCCTGTCCGCCCCTCGCTTCATCGGGCTGAACAACTTCATCGCCATCGCCTCCGACCCCTACTTCCGCAAGACGCTGTTCAACACGTTCTTCTACATGTTGGGCATCCCGATCGGCCTGGTCCTGTCGCTGCTGCTGGCCATGGCTCTGAGCCGGAAACTGCCGGGGCGGACCTTCTTCCGCACGGTCTACTACATTCCGGTGATCTCCTCGCTCGCGGCCATCGCCATTCTGTGGCAGTGGGCCTACAACGGTGACTATGGCCTGGTCAACCAGGTGCTGCACATCTTCGGAATCCAGGGCCCAAACTGGCTCCAAGACACCGCAACGGTTAAACCGGCGATCATCATCATGTCCGTCTGGAAGGGCCTGGGCTACTCCATGCTGCTGTACCTGGCCGCCATCCAGTCGGTACCTAAGTCGCTGTACGAGGCGGCCGAACTCGACGGCGCCGGGTCGCTGCGCAAGTTCATCTCGATCACGCTGCCTATGGTGCGTCCCGTGACCTTCTTCTTGATCGTCACCAACATCATCAACGGCTCCCAGATGTTCACCGAAATCAACATCATGACCCCCACTGGCGGCCCCGAGTACTCCGCCGCAACCATCGTCTGGTACATCTGGCAGAAGGCATTCAAGAACCTGCAGATGGGCTACGCAACCTCGATGGCGCTCGTGCTAGGGGTGCTCATCTTCATCATCACGGCGATCCAGATGCGCATGAACGCGCGCAACGCGTTCAGCGTCGAGTGAGGCGACCATGCAGATTCTCAAGCAGACCCGTAGCCGGACCCCCATGAAGGCCAAGACCCGCTACACCATCACCAATATCTGGATCACCATCCTGCTGGCGATCGGAGCGGTCATCATGGTCGCTCCGCTGCTGTGGATGTTCACCACCTCGCTGAAGGACAAGGAAGGCGTCTTCGCGCTCCCGCCGGAGTGGATCCCCAGCCCGGCGCACTGGGACACCTACCTGCGCATTTGGACCGAGGGACCACTGGCCAGCGGCATCAAGAACAGCCTTGTCGTCTCCCTGTCGGTGACGATCGTCGGTTCCTTCGTCTCGGCACTGGCCGCATTCGCCTTCGCCAAGATGCGGCTGCCCGGGAAGAACGGATTGTTCCTGCTGCTGCTGTCCGGGATGATGATTCCCTTCCCGACGCTCATGATCCCGCAGTTCATGATGTTCTCTCGTATCGGTTGGGTGGACACCCTGTTGCCGCTGATCGTGCCCGGCATGTTCGGCAACATCATGATGATCTTCTTCCTGCGCCAGTACCTGACCTCCACCCCGGACTCGCTGATTGAGGCGGCCCGGGTTGACGGGGCCTCCTTCCCGCAGATCTTCTTCCGCATGATCCTGCCGCTGATCCGTCCCGCCATAGCCGCCCAATTCATCTTGTGGTTCATGGGCGTGTGGAACGACTACCTCGCGCCGACGATCTACCTCAACAGCCCCGAGAAGCTGACGCTGCAGCTGGTGATCGCCAATTTCAACTCCAACTACGCCATCCAGTCCGACTACCCGTTGATCATGGCCGCCTCCATCGTCGCGCTGCTGCCGATCTTCGTGATCTTCCTGGTCTTCCAGCGGCAGATCATTGAGTCCGTCGCACTGACCGGAACGAAGGCATGAGGCCCATGGGCAGTAACCCACGACCCCGCCCGGTCGCCTCGCCGAACGCGGCGCCAGAGAGCGCCAACACGCCCGGCCCCGGAGCCGACCCCGGCCCCTGGGGCGCTCACGACCCCACGGTCATCCGCGCTCGCGACGGCCGTTACTACATGTTCTCCACGGACACCGAAGTCGCGGGATCGCCCGGGGTCGGCGTGCAGGTCCGCCGCTCCGACGACCTGGTGCACTGGCAGTGGGTGGGTCATGCCTTCGACGGCGTGCCGGCCTCGGCCGAGCGGTGGTCGGGGGCGCAGGGCATCTGGGCACCCGACGTCGTCGAGCGCGAGGGCGAGTACCGCATGTACTACTCCGCCTCCACCTTCGGCTCACGGCGCTCGTGCATAAACCTGGCGGTGTCCGGGAGCCTGGAAGGCCCCTGGACGGATCTGGGCCCGGTGGTGCGCACGCGCGCAGAGGATCCTGTCAACGCCATCGATGCCGCCGTCGTACGCACCGCAGAGGGAACGGACCTGATGCTCTATGGTTCCTTCTTCGGGGGATTGCGGCTGCTCGCCCTGGATGAGCGGGGTCTGCCCCGCCGGCCGGGCGACCTGGGCGTATCGGTCGGTCGGCGCACCACCGCGCACAACGGCCCCATTGAGGGATCGCACATGTGGTACGACGCGGAGACCGGGCGCTATCTGCTGGTGTGTTCATTCGACTCGCTGTTCGACACCTACAACATCAGGGTCGCGCGTTCCGAGCACCCCGAGGGCCCGTTCCTCGATGCCGCCGGTCGCCGCCTGGGCTCCCGGGAGGGCGACGTGGTGGACGGCGGCACCAAGATCCTCGGCTCTCTGGTGACAACCGCGGGCGAGACGGAGCTGGCTCCTGGGCATTCCAATCACCTGGTTACCCCGGACGGCATGCTCCTGGTCCATCACGTCCGCACGGGCGCCGATCCCGAGCGCCACCGGGCGCAGCTGCGCCGCATGGCGCTGACATCCGCCGGCTGGCCGGTGGTGAGCCCCGTCGAATACGACGCGCTCCCCCTGCTGCCGCTGGAGGGCACCGACCTCGACGGCCCTTGGCAGGTGTGGCGGATGGACGCCGAATCCACGCGCCCCGCAAGGCCGTCCGTGGGCGCGGTGCGCCTGGGGGCCCTGCTCCCGACACCCGCGGAACAGGGCGGCGTCCGGGCCACGCTGGAGGTCGATGGCACCGCCGTCGACGCCGTCGTCTGGCGTACCCGGGCCTCCACCGCCTTCGCGGGGCTGTCGGGCGACGAGGTCGTGCTGGGAGTCCGGGCGGAATGAGACAACGCCGTATGCAGCCGGTCGACGACGCCGACATCGACCTGCCGGGTTGGGGCGGCACCGTCATGGGCTGGCTGCGCGTGGCCACCCAGCTCGTGGCGCTGAACATCCTGTGGTGGCTCGGTCTTCTCGCCGGACTGGTGGTGTGCGGCGCGCTTCCCGCCGGCTGCGCCGTGCACGAGCTTGCACGGCGCAGCCGCCGCGATCCCTCCATGCATCTGTGGCGCGACTTCTGGCGAATCTACCGGGACTCCTTCCGCCCTGCAGCGGGCGTCGGGGCGCCGCTGGTCACCGTGACACTGCTGGGCGGCGTCGACCTGGGCATCCTGTCTCACGCCCGCGGAGCGCTGGTGGCACTGTTAATACCCGTCATCGTCATCTGCATCATGTGCGTCGTGGTGGCGTGCTACGCCATCCCACTGCTCGGCGCCACGGACGACCTCGGGGCGCGGGAGACGCTACGGCGGGCGGCGGGGGTCGCCGTAGCCTCACCGCTTACAACCATTGGCCTGGTGGTCACGGCTGCGGCCGCCGGGGCGGCGGCCTGGTGCTGGCCGCTGTTGGAGGTCCTGGTCGGCGTAAGCCTCCCGCTGACGGCGATGACGCTGCTTACCCGCGAGCGGCTGCTGCGCACCGGGGTGCTTGTCGATCCGTCCGCGTAGCCGCAGCCGAATCCCGCCGCAGCGCGCTGAGCACGCGGTGCGCGCGGGCCGCAAGGGCGCGTCTGCGCTACAACGCCGTCGACTGTCGCTGAACGAGCCGGAAGGGAGCCACCTCGTTGCGGTAGGGAACGGGCGGGCGACCGGCCTGCTGCTCTTCGATCCGCTCAACCAACAGGGCGACGGCGCGCTGAGCGATCCAGCCCGGACCGGGATCGATAGTGCTCAGCGAAGGCTGGGTGTACTGGCCGTCCTCGACGTTGTCGAAGCCGATCACCGACACATCTTCCGGAACCCGAATGCCCGCGACCGCGAGCTCGTGCAGCACACCAATGGCCATGGCGTCATTGAGCGCGAAAATCGCATCAAACGGGACACCGTCTGAGATCAGCCTCCGCGTGGCCTCCGCCCCGCTGGCCCGATGCCACAGGCCCGCCTCGCGCACCAACCGCTCGTCCACCACGAGTCCGGCCTGCGCATGCGCCTGCCGGTAGCCGGCCTCGCGCAGTCCGGCCGAGCCGACGACCTCGCCCGCATGCGCACCGATCAGCGCGATCCGCCTGCGCCCCAGGCCCAGCAGGTGTGTGGTGGCCTGGTACGCCGCCTCGGTGTTCGCCATGGTCACGTGGTCTGCGGGCGCGCCAAAAACACGCTCCCCCAGCAGTACCAGCGGGTAGTCGACGTGGAACTGGGCGATGTCATCCTGCCCCAGCTCGAGCGGGCTGAACAGCAGTCCGTCAAACAGATGGCGGCGAGAGTCGTGCAGTACCCGCAGCTCGCGCTCCCTATCGGAGTTCGTCTGCTCAATCAGTACCGTGCGGTTGTACTTCTCGGCGGCGGCGATTACCGCGTCGGCGAGTTCCGCGAAGTAGGCGAGTTTCAGCTCGGGGACTGCCAGGCAGACGAGCCCGGTGGAACCGCGGCGCAGGTTGCGCGCCGACTGGTTGACCTTGTAGCCGAGCTTGTCGATGGCATCGAGGACTTTGGTGCGTGTGGACTCACGCACGTGCGGGTAGTCGTTGACGACGTTTGAGACGGTCTTGACCGAGACCCCAGCCAGACGGGCGACGTCATGCATGGTCACGGCCATGTGGTGCTCCTAGGCGGTACGGCTGGGTACGTGTGTGCCCGGGGAACAGGCCCCGGGCACAGGTGACTTCACTTCTTGTTGCGACGCTGGTGACGCGTCTTACGCAGCAGCTTGCGGTGCTTCTTCTTGGCCATGCGCTTGCGGCGCTTCTTGATAACAGATCCCATTGAGGCTCCTTGTTGTTGTTCGTGCCGGCCTGCACACGCGGGCTTGCCCGCCGACAGCTGGCGACCAGACGTCGGACAGGCGAACCGGGTCCGACCACACTGTGACTAAGGGATTGTAGCGGCTATCAGGAGCCGGTTGAGGCGGAGTCCTCGTGTCCCCAGTCACCCAGCCCGGCGGCGAGGTACTCCTGGACCGCGCGCTCGGGAACACGGAAGGAGCGTCCGACCTGCATGGCGGGCAGGTCACCGGAGTGGACCATGCGGTAGACGGTCATCTTCGACACGCGCAGCATGGCCGCCACCTCCGCCACGGTAAGGAAGCTGGGGGCGCCCGAGGCGCTGGGTGGTGTCGAGGTGCCCGATGCCATGGCTATTGGTGTCCTGTCGTCAGGTCGGAGTGGACGCGCGAGGGTGTCGAGGCGGTGCACGACGTCGGCGCGGTCTGAAACAACACCAATATAACCTGTGTCTCAACTGTCGCACAGGATGTTTCCTCCCCCATTTGTCACGGGCGCCGCATCTCACACATTTGTCGCACCGACGGCGGGGGCGACCGCCCGGCTTCTGTCCGGGACGGGCCGCCATGGCCCACAATGGCCCCGTGTCCTCTTCCGCAAGTCCCGACTCCGGAGCCAGCCACTCGC
Organism: Actinomyces succiniciruminis; assembly: GCF_900002405.1. Classification (GTDB taxonomy): domain Bacteria; phylum Actinomycetota; class Actinomycetes; order Actinomycetales; family Actinomycetaceae; genus Actinomyces; species Actinomyces succiniciruminis. Next base: position 78,811 of record NZ_LK995471.1, read on the forward strand.
CGTCGTCGTCCGCGCAGGGCCGGGAAGCCCGGGCCGGACGCGTCGGCGTCGCGCGCGATGCGGACCGCCTAGGCGGCTGGCACACGCATACGGCGGATGCAGGGTTGATGGGGACGGCCGAGCCCCTGGATCCCAGCCGGCCGACCGCCCCGGATGAGCTCGCCCGGCAGCTGACCGCCCAGGAGGACGCCGACGGTATCCGCGGCCTGCTGGCGCGCCTGGGACTGCGCAGCCGCTTTGACCGCATCGCCCGTTTCTCCCCGGCGCGCTTGGCGGTCACCGTCTTCGCCGTCATTGTCGCCGGGATCGCCGCCCTGCTCAGCCTGCCGATCGCCACCGCGAGCGGCACGCGCGCTCCCTTCGTGGACGCCCTGTTCACCGCGACGTCGGCCGTGTGCGTTACGGGCTTGACCACCGTGGATACGGCCTCCTACTGGTCCCCCTTCGGCCAGCTCGTCATCATTGTCGGTGCCGCCATCGGCGGCCTGGGCATCATGACGCTGGCCTCGCTGCTGTCCTTCGCTGTGTCCCGCCACCTGGGGCTGACGCAGCGCATGCTCGCCGCCTCGGAGAACATGGCCGGTCTGGGCGACGTCATGTCGCTGCTGCGCGCCGTCGCCTACACGGCCTTCGGCGTCGAGGCCGTGCTCATGGCGGTGCTACTGCCCCGCTTCCTCACCCTGGGGCTCGACCTCGGCCACGCCGCCTGGTACGCGTTCTTCATGGCGCTGTCGATCTTCAACAACGCCGGATTCGTGGTCATGCCGGAGGGCCTCGCCCCCTATGCCAGCGACTGGTGGGTGGGGCTGCCGATCGTGCTGGGCACCTTCCTGGGCGCCATCGGCTTCCCGGTGATCCGTGACGTCGTGCGCCATCGCCGGCGTCCCCGGCAGCTGACCCTGCACAGCAAACTGACCCTGACCACCTACACCGGCCTCAGCCTGTTCTCCGCCGTAGCCATCGGCGCCTTCGAGTGGAACAACCCCAATACCTATGGAGCGCTGCCCACAGGTGGGAAGATCCTGACTGCGCTGATCAACTCCGTCAACGCCCGCTCCTCCGGGCTGTCGACGATCGCACCGGAGCACATGCACGAGTCCACCTGGCTGCTGCAGGACGCGCTCATGTTCGTGGGCGGCGGCTCGGCGTCGACGGCCGGCGGCATCAAGGTGTCCACCTTCGCGGTGCTGGTGCTGGCGATTCTGGCCGAGGCGCGCGGAGACCAGGACATCGAGGCCTTCGGCCGACGCATCACCCTGTCCACGGTGAGACTGAGCGTGGCCGTGGCATTCATCGGGGCGAGCATCGTCGGCGTGGCGTCCCTGCTGCTGCTGCAGCTAACCGACCTGACCCTGGACCGCATTCTGTTCGAGGTGATCAGCGCCTTCGCCACCGTGGGGCTGTCCACCGGCATCACCCCCATCCTGCCGCACGGCGCCAAGTACGTGATCATCGTGCTGATGTTCATCGGCCGCGTGGGCACCATGACCGCGGCCTCCGCCCTGGCGTTGCGCGAGCGCCGCCGGGTGATCCGCATGCCCGCCGAGCGGCCTCTCATCGGCTGAGGCGCACAGCCCGCTCAGCCCCCAGCATGCCGGCCAGTGCGCGCGCAGTGGCGACGACGTCGTCGTGCCAGCCGGGCTCGCCGACGACGATTCTCCGCACCAGCAGGCCCATGGCGGCATGGTGCACGACGGCGGCCGCTGCCTCCGGATCGAGATGCCCGGCGACGTCGCCTCGGGCCTGCCAGCGCCCGAGGATGCGGGCGGTCTCGGAACGCACCCGGGCGTAGCTCTCGGCATTGGCGGCGCGCAGATCCGGTTGGCGCACCAGCTCCGCCCAGATGGCCGCCTGAAGGGCGGCGGGGGCCACCGTGCGCCCGCCGTCCTCCGCCCCGGCGTCGGCGCGGACGCCTCCCTCCGAGTCGGCACCGACCGAGGCTTTGTATCTCCAGGCCTGTTCAACGGCGTCGACGAAGGCGGACTCGAACGGCGGGAGCTCCTCACCGACAGACAGCCCCGCCATCCAATCCACCACGGGGTCGGTCGCCTGCCCGAGGACCGCCCGGATCAGGGACTCCTTGCCCTGCGGAAAGTAGCGGTAGACGGTGGCGGAGGACATGCCGGCCTCGGCGATGATCTCGTCCATGGAGGCGCCGTCGAAGCCGCGGCGGGCGAAGCAGACCTCCGCCGCCGCCACGATTCGGGCGGTCTGGCGATCCCGGTAGGACTGAGTGACGCGAGGCATGGGGACAGGATATGGCGCGCCGATACGCGCCCCGCCCTCACGATCAACCCCACCACATACAACAACGATCGTTTTGACTTGGATTCCGGCGTCTACTAGCATCCCGCGTCAAACAACAACGTACGGTTTCATTAGGAGAGCTGTTGAACACTTCCCACGCATTCGACCTTGACGCCCCACCCCTGGGTGCGCGGGCGCTCCCGGCCGCGACCGACCACGCCTTCCAGGCGCTGCGCTGGGCGGAGTTGATCGGCCCCCACGCGATCGACGAGATCAGCGCACTGACGCCGCTGCCACGCACCAATGCCGGCTGGGTCGGGGCGTACCTGCACCTGGCGCGCGGCGCCCGGACCGCGGGCAGGGACTTCGACGCCGTCGTCTATGAGCGCGCCGCCCAGTTCTTCATGAGCGGCGACGACCCGCGTCGATTCCCCATCCGGGAGCGCTTTGTGGACTTCATGCGCCACCGCTTCAGCCGTTATCCCGTCGGCGTCCCCTGCGACGGCGCCGTTCTGGCCGCATACGACCTGCCGGCCCGGGGACTCGGCCCGGGCGAGGAGCCCCACAGCACTTGGGTGGTGTTCGGCGGCTTCGACTCCTATATCGAGGAGTGGTTCCCACTGCTGGACGCCGTGGCCCGGCGGGGGCACCGCGTGATCGCGTTCGACGGGCCCGGCCAGGGCGGCGTGCTGGAGGAACAGGGGGTGCCACTCGTGGCGGAATGGGAGCGGCCGGTGTCGGCGGTTCTGGATCACTTCGACTTAAGCGATGTGACTCTGGTCGGCCTCTCCCTGGGCGGCGAGCTCGTGATCCGGGCAGCAGCCTTTGAACGACGGGCCAAGCGGGTGGTGGCTTGGGATGTGATGAACGACTTCCTCGACGTCCTCATGCAGCAGGTGGCCCCCGTACCGCCGCACGTGGGACGGGCGCTCTCCGGGCTGCCAGGTGTTCTGGTGGACGGGCTGCTCGCGCTGGCAAGTAGGCGGCCCGTCGTCCAGTGGGGCCTGGAACAGGGGATGCGAGTCACCAGCTCGAAGTCCCCGGCGCAGTTCCTGCGCTTCGCCGGGCGGCTACGGACCCGTGAGGTGTCCGAGCAGGTGCGAGGGGACGTACTTCTGCTCGCCGGCCGGCGCGACCACTACGTACCCCTGCCCCAGCTGAACCGGCAGGCGCGTGCACTCACGGGTGCCCGGTCGGTCACCACGCGCGTATTCAACGACGCCGAGGGCTGCGCCGCTCATTGCCAGGTTGGCAACCTGGGACTGGCGGTGCGCACCATCCTGGCCTGGGAGGAGCCGTTGCTGCACCGGGACTGACGGATCGCGTAGGGGTTCTTGCGGGCTGGGGCGCGATGGGGCGGGCGCCGTTTCGCCGGCGCCCGTACCCCCGATACGCAGGATCCGTGGCCGCCGCGCCATTTCAACCGAACTCAGCACGTAACAACAACCGACCTCGGCACGTAACTTCAACCGACCTCGGTGGGAGGGGACTACCGTTGGGCACAGTATCCGTCCGGACCCACAACTAATCCGTCCGGACCCGCACCGCCACGAGGACTCATGCCTGACCGCTCCGCCTACAACGACTCGACCCTGGTGATCGGGCTCGGCCGCTTCGGCTCGGCCATGGCCGCCACTCTGGACCGCCTGGGCAGGGAGGTCCTCGCCGTCGAGCGGGATCCCGTCATCGTGCGCCAGTGGACCGGACGCATCCCGCTGGTGGAGGCGGACGCAACCGACATGGAGGCCCTGGAGCAGCTGGGCGCCACCGAGTTCGGCACCGCGGTGGTGGGCGTGGCCACCTCCCTAGAGGCCAGTGTGCTGATCACCGGCAACCTGGTGGACCTGGAGACCCCGCAGATCTGGGCGAAGGCCGTCTCCCGCGCGCACGGCCGCATCCTGCGGCGCATCGGCGCCCACCACGTGGTCTACCCGGAGTTCGATGCCGGGCAGCGCGCCGCCCACTTGGTATCCGGCCGCATGCTGGACTACATCGAGATGGAGAAGGGCGGCTTCACCATCGTCAAGATGCGCCCGCCCGCCGAACTGCACGGCTTCACCATCGGCGAGTCCAAGATCCGCTCCCGCTACGGGGTGACCGTCTTCGGTCTGATGAGCCCGGGCGAGCCCTTCGAGTACGCGACCCCCGCCACCCTGGTCTCCCCCGACGACGTGCTCGTGGTCGGTGGGGACGCCATGCTCCTGGAGCGCTTCGCCAACCGCGGCTGAGTCGCTCGCTTACCCGTCGTCGTGCGGATCGGTCTCTACCTTCCTATCCGCACGACGAGGGCGTCCTATTTCCGCAGGGTGACACTCGTCCCCGCCTGGTCCGCCGCCGCATCGAGCTTCACCTCGCCACTGCGGTCGGCGGCAGTAACCCGATAGGTGCCGCGGAAGCCGGACAGGCGCAGCCGCCCCTCGGCGTCGGTGCGCACCGTCGTCGGCGGCGTCCACCACTGGCCCTTGACTAGGTCGTGCAGGGCCGCGTAGCTGGGCTTCAAGGTGCCGTCGGCGCGGGCGAAGCCGACCGGCGCGCCCAGCCAGGCCCCATCGTCGGTGAAGCCCCAATAGGTGATCGCCGCTACGGCGGGGTGGGAGGCGAGCGTGGTGTAGTGGCGGCGGATCTCGTCGGCCTGACGTTCCTCCCCCTCCGGGGTGCTGGGCCAGTGCGGGATCTGGTAGTCGTTCAGGTCCACGATCCCGGGCGGCATGAGGTGGCCGGAGACCAGCGTGGTCTCGGTGAAGTGCAGCGGCAGGCCGAAGCGGCTGAAGCGCTCGAGCACCTCCTGGGTGCGCTCCTCGCCCCAGTACCCCTGGTGCATGTGCGACTGCAGGCCGATCGCGTCGATCCTCACCCCCGCCTCCAGGCAGTCCTCGATCAGGTGGGCGTACTTCTCACTCATGTTGAAGTCGTTGAGCAGCAGGAAGGCGTCGGGGTTGGCGGCGCGGGCCGTCTCGAAGGCGAGCCGCACCATCCCCACCCGACCGAGCCTGCGTGCCAGAGGGGTGATGGCGTTGTCCTCGGCGGTGAACTCCGGCATGATCACCACCTCGTTGATGGCGTCCCAGGTGTCCACCAGGCTGCGGAAGCCAGTCGCCTCACGGGTGATGCGGGCGCGCAGCACCCGCTCGACCTCCTCCGGGTCGCGTCCCAGCAGCCACTGCGGGGCGAGCGTGTGCCAGGCCAGCGGGTGTCCCTTGACGTCGGCTCCGTGGGCGCGGATCCAGCGGGCCGCATTCGCCAGCCGCTCGGTGCACGGATGCCCCTCCTCCGGCTCGAATGAGCGCCAGTAGAAGGGCAGCGTGGCGACGTTGAACAGGTCGAAGAAGCGCTCCGTCAGCGCCTGCGCCAGTTCCGGCCGGGCCCCGCCGAACAGGCTGTCCGCATTGGAGTTCTCCCCGTTGGCAACGGCCACGAAGTCGAAGCCGATATTGCCGATTCCCAGCTCGTGCCGGGTCTGCTCGACGACGACGTCCGTGTCCGCCAGCGGCGCCCCGTCAGGGCCGGTCACGGTGAGGACCGTTTCGGCCAGGCGGTGGCGCAGGCCCTGTGGAACGGCCACGGTGTTGACGCTTTGCATGAGGCGGCCTTCCTCCGGGCGGTCGGTTCAGGCGGACGTGACGGATACGGGTGTGGTGAGCACGCGGCCCTCACCGACCACGCGGCGCTGCCCGGTGATTTCGACGGCGAGCTCCTCCAGCCGGTCCTCGCTGCTGGTGCCGGCGGCGAGCAGGATCTGACCGGGTTCGACAATGCGCCGATAGTCGACGCCGGTGAAGGAGGTGCGGTCGGCGTGCACGGTGAAGGTGACCCGCTTGGACTCCCCCGCCTCCAGGTCTACCTTGGCGAAGCCGATGAGGGTCTTCAGCGGGCGCACCACCTCGGCCACCGGGTCGGACAGGTACAACTGGACGACCTCGGCGCCGGCGCGGTCGGAGGTGTTGGTGATCGTGACCGTGTAGTCGACCTGGCCGTCCTCGTCCATCCGGGTGGCGGAGACGGCGGGGTCGGTGAGGGCGAAGGTCGAGTAGCTGAGCCCGTAGCCGAAGGGGTACAGCGGGGTGGGGTCCAGGTTGGAGATGCCGTCGGCGTGCCAGGCGAGCGGCGCCGCCAGGTAGGTGCCCGGCTGGCCGCCGCGACCATTGGGAATGGCGACGGGCAGCCGCCCGGAGGGGTTGATCGTGCCGGTGAGCACGCCGGCGATGGCGTCGGCGCCCTCCACGCCCGGCATGAAGGCCTGCACGATGGCGGCGCAGCGGTCGGCATACTCCCCCAGCGCGTAGGGGCGCCCGGTGACCAGCACCAGCACGGTTGGGGTGCCGGTTGCCAGCACCGCCTCCAGCAGCTCCCCCTGGCGTCCGGGCAGGCCCAGGTCGACGACGTCGCAGCCCTCCCCGGAGGTGCCCCCGCCGAAGAGCCCGGCGATGTCACCGAGAGTGACCACGGCCACGTCAGCGGCCGCGGCGGCGTCGACGGCGGCACCGAAGTCATCGGCGCGCCCGTCGATGAAGCCGACACCCCGGTGGAAGGTGGCCCCACCGGGGCGGGCGGCGCGCAGCGCGTCGGGCAGGTCGCGGATCTCCAGCCCGGTGGTGCGGCCGCCGTCGCGGCTGAGCACGTGGTTGGGGAAGGAGTAGCAGCCCAGGAAGGAGCGCACGTCCTCCCACACCGGCCCGGACACGGCCAGGCTCGCGTCGGGGGCGAGCGGCAGCACGCCGTCGTTCTTCAGCAGAATCACCGACTCCTCCGCCAGGGCGCGGGCCACCGCCCGGTTGCCGGGAGAGTCGAGGTCGCGGCCCGCATCGACGCCGGCGGTCGGCTCCCAGTCGGCGTCGAGCAGGCCCAGCCGGGCCTTCTGGGTCAGGACCCGGACGACGGCAGTGTCGAGTTCGGCCTCGGTGAGCAGGCCGGCGTCCAGCGCCGCCTCGAGGTGGGAGTAGCAAGTGGTCTCCGGCAGTTCCACGTCCAGCCCGGCGCGTACCGCCAGCGCGGCGGCGTGGGCGTAGTCACCGGCTACGTGGTGCATGGCCTGGAGGAAGCGCACCGACCAGTAGTCGGAGACGACGGTGCCGGTGAAGCCCCAGCGCTCGCGCAGAACCTGCGTGAGCAGGTGGTGGGAGGCGGCCACCGGTTCGCCGTCGATGTCGGAGTATGAGTTCATGACGCTGGCGACGCCGCCCTCGCGTACCGCCATTTCGAAGGGCGGCAGCATGACGTCCTCCAGTTCGCGCTGGCCCATGGACACCGGGGCGTGATTGCGGCCGGCCTTTGAGGCCGGGTAGGCGACGAAGTGCTTGAGGGTGGCGTGCACTCCCTGGGCCTGCAGGCCGCGCACGTAGGCGGTGCCGAGCGTGCCCACCAGGTACGGGTCCTCCCCGCAGGTCTCCTCCACGCGCCCCCACCGGTAGTCGCGCACGACGTCGAGCAGCGGGGCCAGGCCCTGATGCACGCCGACGGCGTGCAGGTCTGCCCCGATGCGGCCGGCCATCTGTTCCACGAGTGCGGGCCGCCAGGTGGCGCCCCAGGCGATGGCGGCCGGGTATACGGTCGCCCCCAGCGCCGTGAAACCGGTCAGGCACTCCTCGTGAGCGATGGCCGGGATGCCGAAGGCGTTGCGGGAGATCACGTCGCGTTGCAGGCGCGCCAGCTTGGCCGCTCCGTCGGCGACGCTGACGGGGTCCGTGCCGTAGATGCGGGTCAGGTGACCCAATCCGCCGTCGACGCTCTCCTCCCAGCCCTTGCGTCCGACCTTGAACGCGTCCTCCATGGGGGCGACTTGGTGAGCGGTCTCGGATGCGGCCGCCTCGTCGTCGTCACCGACGTCGACCGGCTCCGGTGCGGGCACGGTCTCTTCCTCGTCGCGCTCCCAGAAGGAGGCGAGCTGGTGGATCTTCTCCTGTCGGCTCATGACCGAAAGCAGGGCTGCGGCCCGCTGGTCGGCAGGCAGGGAGGTGTCGTTCCAGGTGTTCACGGTTGGCTCCAGGTTGCGGTGGTTGGCGGTCGGCCTTGGTCAGCCCTTGACGGCGCCGGTCAGGCCGCCGACGATGCGCCGCTCGAACAGGCTGAAGACCACGAGGGCGGGGATCATGGACAGGGAGGTGAAGGCCAGGACCTGCGCGGTGTTGACCGAGTGCTCGGAGGCGAAGGCCTGGACCCCCAGCGGGAGGGTGTACTTGGCGTGGTCGGTCAGGATGAACAGCGGCAGCATGTAGGAGTTCCAGGAACCGACGAAGGTGAGGATGCCGGTGGTGACCACGCCGGGCGCGGACAGGGGTACGACCACCCGCCAGAAGAAGCCCATGCGCCCGCAGCCGTCCAGGGAGGCGGCCTCCTCCAGCTCCTTCGGGATGGCCCGCAGGAAGGGCACCAGAATGATGACGGTCTGTGGCAGGGCGAAGGCGATGCCGGGGATGATGATGCCGGCCAGGGAGTTCATCATGCCCAGGTTCTTGATCAGGATGTACAGGGGTGTGATGGCCACGGTCATGGGGAACATGAGCCCGGCCGCGAACAGCATGTACAGGGCGTTGCCGCCCTTGAAGGGGTAGCGCGCGATCACGAAGCTGACCATGAGCCCGAGCGTCACGGTACCGATGGTGGCGCAGGCGGCGGTGATGGTGGAGTTGCCGACCTGCTGCCAGAATCCGGAGGAGGTCAGCACCACGCGGTAGTTGTCGACCACCCAGGGATCGGGCAGGCCGGCGGGATCGGAAGTGATCTGCGAGTTGTTGCGGAAGCCGCCGAGGATCACGTAGGCGACCGGGGCGAGCAGGGCCGCAATCACCAGCGCGGCCACCAGGTAGACCACGGGGCTGGCCCAGGCGGGCTTGACCTTGGCGGAGCGGACGCGGCGGCGCGCACTGGCCGGCGCGGGCGCGGCGGGGTCGAGAGGCTTGATGGAGGATGCGGCGGCGGTCATCGGCTGCTCCCGGTCAGTGCGCCCTCGGTGTCACGGCGCAGGACGAATCGTTGATAGGTCAGGGCGATCACCAGGGAGATCAAGAACAGCACGACGGCGACGGCGTTCCCGTAGCCGTAGTTGCCGCTCATACGCCCGTTGACCACCATGTAGGTCGCCATCGTGGAAGTACCCGCGGTGGAGGAGATGTACTGGCCCCAGATGATGTAGACCAGGTCGAACAGCTGTAGGGAACCGATGATCGACAGGAAGCCCCACATGCGCATGGTCGGGCCTAGCAGCGGAATGGTGATCTTGCGCTGGATCTGCCAGTAGGAGGCGCCATCAACCTTGGCGGCCTCGGTCAGTTCCTCGGGAATGCCCTGCATACCGGCCAGGAAGATGATGACGGCGAAGCCGGCGTACTTCCAGGTGAGGATGAACAGCAGGACGGTCAGGGCGGTCTTGGGGTCGGAGATCCAGTCGTTGACGAGGCCGCTGAGCCCGAGCTTGCGCAGCAGTCCGTTCATGGCGCCGTCGGTCTGCAGGATCAGGCCCCAGGCGGTGCCGGCGATAACCTCGGAAATGACGTAGGGGATGAAGATCAGCACGCGGATCAGCGACTGCCCACGCATCTTCTTGTTCAGCAGCAGCGCCAGCAGCAGGGCGAAGGGCCCCTGCAGGGCGAGTGAGCCGACCACAACGATGGCGTTGTGGCGCAGCACGTTGTGGAACTCGGGGTCGGTGAGGATGGTGCGATAGTTGTCGAAGCCGACGAAGTTGGTGGGGACGCCGAAGCCCTTCCACTTGAAGAAGCCGTAGTAGGCGGCCATGATCACCGGCAGGATGACGAAGGTGATGAACAGGATGACGGCGGGGGCGGACAGGGCCGTGATCTCCATACGGTCCCGCCAGGACAGGGCGTTGGGGCTCCGCCGTTTCCGGCCCCGCTGCTTGCCCTGTTCCGCCGTACCGGCGGGCAGCGTAGCGGTTGCAGCTGTCATGTGAGGGTCTCGTTTCATGCGTTGGCCGCGGCGCACCCAGAGCACGCTTCTGGGCGCGCCGCGGCCTGGTGGTTGGAGCGGAAAGAGGAGGGCTTACTCCTTGGCGGCGGCCGCGGTCATCGCATCGACGATGCCCTGGGGGTCACCCTTACCGGCCAGCATGTCGACCACGGCGACGTTGAGCGCGTTGCCGATGTTCTGTCCCAGGGAGGTGTCCAGCCACACCTGGGAGTAGGCGGCGTCGTTGTTGGCCTCCACCTGCGGCAGCAGTGCCTCCTGGGTGACGACGTCCTGCGCCTTCTCGTTGACGGGGATGGTCTCGAAGGCGTCGGCGTAGGCCTCCTGCTTCTCCTCACTCATGAAGAAGTTGAGGAACTCGGCGCACAGTTCTTCCGGGGCGGTGGAGGAGCAGGCGTAGCCGTCTACGCCGCCCATGATGGCGGTGGGGTCGCCCTCGCCGCCCTCTACGGCCGGGAAGGGGAACCAACGCAGGTCGGGCAGCGGCTGCTCGTCCGGGGTAAGCGAGGCGATGACGCCGACGTTCCAGGTGCCCATGAGTTCCATGGCGGCCTGGTGGTTGGCCACCATGCCCGCGGACGAGCCGGCGCCCTGCTGTGCGGAGGTGGTTAGGAAGCCGCTGTTGAAGGGCTCGGTGGCGGCGAATTCCGCCAGGTCGTCGCCGGCGTCGACCCAGCACTGGTCGGAGAAGTCCAGCTCGGACATTGAGGACTCAAGCACGTCCTGGCTGCACTCGCGCAGGGCGAAGAAGTAGTACCAGTGGGCGGCCGGCCAGGCATCCTTGGCCCCCAGGGCGATCGGGGAGGTGCCGGAGTCCTTGAGCTTGGCGACGGCGTCGGACAGCTCCTCCATGGTGGTGGGCGTCTCGGTGATGCCGGCGGCGTCGAACAGGTCCTTGGAGTAGTAGATGCCACCGGGCTGCAGCGAGGTGGGCATGGCGTAGATGCCGTCATCGATCGTGTAGGCGGAGAAGGCACCCTCGGGGACGTCCGCCGCCACGGAGTCGTCGATCTTGTCCGAGATGTCGAGGATGAGTCCGGCGTCGACCATGTCGCGCAGCTTGCCGCCGCCGCGAGTGAGGAAGACATCGGGCCCCTCGCCGGCGTTCTGTGCGGTCTGCAGCTTGCCGTCCAGGTCCTCATTCTGAATGGCCTGAACCTCCACCGTGACACCCTCGTGGGATGCCTCGAAGTCGGCGGCAATGGTCTCCCAATACTCCGAGCCGGGCCCCGTGGTGGCGTTGTGCCACAGGGTGAGGGTGTTGTCATCCCCGCCTCCTCCGGTGCCGCCGCCACAGGCTGCCAAGGCTAGCGATGCGGTCAGGACACCGGCCATCAGTCCCGCCGCGCGGCGGCGACGGGAACGGCCGGGATGGGGGTTGTGAGCGCTGAGCTTCATCTTTGAAACCTCCAGATACGGACGCGTCCGATCGGGCTGACCGAAATATTTCGCGAATCCGTCTGACGCATTTAGTATAGCGGCACACATTATTCTGTCAACCACGGTCCTCACCGACCTCCAACCGCCCCTTCACACGCACCCCAAGGAGCCGCCATGGCCTACTTCGACCTGCCGCCGTCGGAACTGGAGGACTACTCCCCCGATCTGCCCGAGCCGGAAGACTTCGACGCCTTCTGGGCACGCACGCTCGCACACAACCCCTTCGATCCGGCCAGCGTCAGCGCCGCCCCCGTGACGACGCCGCTGCGCACCCACCGGGTCCAGGACGTCACCTTCGGCGGTTACGCCGGAGACCCCATCCGCGCCTGGCTGATCGCCCCGGCCGACCAGTCCGGACCGCTGCCCGCCGTCGTCGAGTTCCTCGGCATGGGCGGGGGCCGCGGTCTGCCGCAGGACAACCTGGCCTGGGCGGCCGCCGGCTACGCCCACCTGGTGATGGACACCCGCGGCCAGGGCTCGCACTGGGGCTCCGGGGGTGATACGCCGGACCCGCACGGCACGGGCCCGGCCGCGGCCGGCTTCGCCACGCACGGACTGCAGTCACCCGAGGAGTACCTGTACCGGCGGCTGTTCGTGGACGCCCACCACGCCGTCGAAGCCGCCGCGGTCCTGCCGGAAGTGGACGCCTCCCGCATTGCCGTCACCGGCGTCTCGCAGGGCGGCGGACTCACGCTGGCCGCGGCGGGCCTGAACCACCGCGTCATTGCCGCCATGCCGAACGTGCCATTCATGTGCGCGCTTACCCGCGCGGTCGGACTGACAGATGACCCGCCCTATGCCGATATCGCCGGCTACCTGGCCGTGCACCGCGACGAGGTGGAACAGGTGCGCCGCACACTCGCCTACTTTGACGGTGCGCTGCTGGGCGCGCGGGCGACCTGCCCGGCCCTGTTCTCCACCGGGCTGATGGACACCACCTGCCCGCCGTCGACCGTCTTCGCCGCCCGCAACCGATGGGGGCAGGCGGCCGGCCCGGCACCGGCGCGCCCGGAGATCCGCGTCTACCCCTTCAACGGGCACGAGGGCGGCGAGTCGTACCAGTGGCGCGAGCAGGTGGCCTGGCTCGCCGCACTGCATCAGAACCTCGAATAGTCCTGTTAACCTCCTGGAAGCACACGGGCCCGGCGGGTCCTGAGGGGAGAAGACGTGGAATCTCGGCAGCGAGTGACCCTGGACGACGTCGCTGCGGCGGCCGGCGTTTCCAAGTCGGCCGCCTCCAAGGCGCTGAACAACCGCGCTGACGTGTCTGCGGCGACACGGGAGCGCGTCCTGGCCGCCAGCGAGGATCTGGGCTACGTGCGCCCGGAGACGACGCCGGCCCGCACCTACCCGCCGATCGCGATCGTCTCCGACGACCTCGCCACCGCCTACACCATTGAAGTGCTCAAGGGGGCCGCGACCGCCGCGCTCGACGCCGGGGTCGCCCTGCACACCACCTACACGCCCACCCCGGCCGAGCGCGCGCACCCGGTGCCCTTCGAACCGGAGTGGTTCACACTACTGAAGGCCACCGACTACCTCGGCCTGATCGTGCTGACCTCACCGCTCACCCGCGAGCAGCACGCCAGTGCCAGGCGCATCGGCCTGCCCTTGGTGATGATCGACCCCTCCGGCGAGCAGGAGCGCGGCATCGCCTCCATCGGCGCGACCAACTGGAACGGGGGCGTGGACGCCACCGAGTACCTGATTGGGCTCGGCCACGAGCGCATCGCCCTGGTCGGCGGCCCGGAAGACTCGGTGCCCGCGCGCGAACGCCACCAGGGGTACCTGTCCGCGCTGCAGATGCACTCGCTGCCCGTACACGCAAACCTGATCTCCTCCGGCCCCTTCACCTATGAAACCGGCCTGCAGCAGGGGCGCCGGCTGCTGCGGCTGCCGGAGGACGAGCGCCCGACCGCGGTCTTCGCCGCCTCGGACACCACCGCCCTGGGCATCTACGAGGCGGTCCGGGAGGCCGGGCTGCGCATCCCGGAGGACTTCAGCGTGGTCGGCTTCGACGACACGGAAATGGCCGGCTGGGCGGCGCCGCGGCTGACGACGGTACGTCAGCCGCTGTTCCGCATGGGACAGGAGGCGGTCCGCATGATCGTGGACAATCACCACGGCCGCCCCATGCTGACCACCACGCCCCTGCGGCTGAGCACCCGCCTGGTCATCCGCGACTCCGCGACGCCGCCCCGGTAGCGCTGCCCTGCTTGCCACCGCGGGCGGTGGTGGGCCGATGCCGATCCACCACCGCCCGCGGTTCGAACGGATTGCTGCGGTCCTCCGCCTAGGCGGTCACGGCACGGCGCTTGTTAAGCAGGTCGAAGGCGACGGCGCCGAGTACGACCAGACCCTTGATGGCCTGCTGGTAGTCGATGCCGACCCCCAGCAGGGACATGCCGTTGTTCATCACGGCCATGACCAGGCCGCCGACGATGGCGCCGACGACGGTACCCACACCACCGGTGACGGCCGCACCGCCGATGAAACAGGCGGCGATGGCGTCGAGCTCGAAGCCCTGGCCGGCTTTGGGCCCGGCCATGTTGAGCCGGGAGGTGAAGATGATGCCGGCGAGCGCGCACAGCACCCCGTTGTTGACGAACACCCAGAAGCGGACCCACTGCACCTTGACGCCGGACAGGGCCGCCGCTTCCTTGTTCCCGCCGATCGCGTAGATCTGGCGACCGATGACGGTACGCCCGGCGACGAAGGAGTACAGCAGAATCAGTGCCGCCAGGATGATCAGCACGTATGGGGTGCCCTTGTAGGTGGCGATCTTCCAGGCGAAGGCCATGCCGATCAGGCAAACGAGCACAATGCGCGCGATCCAGGTCCCAGCGGCAGAGACGGGAACCTCATTGGCGATGGAACGCCGCCGGTTGCGCACCTCGGAGAACACATACGCGGCGAGCGCGATGGCGACTAGCAGCAGCGTGAATACGTCGTACCCGTACCCGCCGAGCAATCCATTGAGGTAGCCCGACGAGATCTCCCGGAATCCGCTCGGGAACGGGGAGATGGACAGGTTGTGCAGCACGATCATGGTCAGCCCGCGGAAGATCAGCATGCCGGCGAGGGTGACGATGAAGGCGGGGATGCCGACGAAGGCGATCCAGAATCCCTGCCACACGCCGACGAGTAGACCGGTGATCAGCGCGGCGATGACTCCGGCCCACCAGGGCATGCCGTGGTTGACGGTCACCACGCCCGCGACGGCCCCGGTCAGAGCCACGACCGAGCCGACCGAGAGGTCGATGTCGGCCATCAGGATGGCGAAGAGCATGCCGATCGCCAGCACCAACACATAGGCGTTCTGCACGATGATGTTGGAGACGTTCTGGGAGGAGAGGATCTGGCCATTGGTGACGATCGCGAAGAAGATCACGATGACAACGAGCGCAATAGCCAGGCCCCCTTGCCGCAGGTTTGTACGCAAGGCGCCCTTGAGCGTTGAGAATGTATTGGACATTGGTCAGTCTTCCTTGATCTGAGTCATATAGCGCATGAGCGTCTCCTGGTCGGCATCGCCGCGATCCAGGTCGGCGGTGACGCGCCCAGCCGAAAGGGTGTAGATGCGATCGCAGATGCCCAGAAGTTCGGGCAGCTCCGAGGAGATGACGAGGACGGCCTTGCCCGCGTCTGCGAGCTGGTTGATGATCTGGTAGATCTCGTATTTGGCGCCGACGTCGATCCCGCGGGTGGGCTCATCGAGGATCAGCACGTCCGGCTCGGCGGCCACCCACTTGGCGAGCACGACCTTCTGCTGATTGCCTCCCGACAGTCCGCCGACGACGGACTCAATGGTGGGCGCCTTTACAGCCATCTGACCGCAAAGCTCGGTGACCACGGCTCGTTCCTCATGAAGATCGAGCACACCGCGGCGGGAGAACCTGCGCGGGGACGCCGATGAGACGTTGCGCCTGATGGACTCGATGAGGTTGAGCCCGTAGCGCTTGCGGTCCTCCGACACGTAGGCGATGCCGTTGGCGATGGCCGAGGCCACGTCCTTGATTTGGATCTCGCGGCCGTCTTTGAAGACTCTGCCGGTAATGTCGCTGCCCCAGGAGCGGCCGAACAGGCTCATGGCCAGCTCGGTGCGTCCGGCCCCCATCAGGCCGGCAAGGCCGACGATCTCACCGTGCCTGAGCACCAGGTCGGCGGCGTCGACGACGGTGCGCGACGGGTCGGCGGGATGGTGCACGGTCCAGCCCTCGAGTCGCAGCGCCTCTCCATCGACTTGGGAGACGTGATCGGGGAAGCGCTGGTCCAGCGTGCGGCCGACCATGAGGCGGATGATCTCGTCCTCCTCGACACCGCCCTTGCGGTGCATGTCGAGTGTGGCGATGGTGTGCCCGTCGCGAATGATCGTCGTGGAATCGGCGATCTGCCTGATCTCTCCGAGTTTGTGGGAGATCATGATGCAGGTGATGCCCCGCTCCTGGAGTTGACGTATGAGGTCGAGCAGGTGGGCGGAGTCGTCGTCGTTGAGGGCGGCGGTGGGCTCGTCCAGGATGAGTAGGCGCACGTCCTTGGACAGGGCCTTAGCGATCTCCACCAGCTGCTGCTTGCCCACGCCGATGTCCTGAACCCGGGTTGCCGGATTCTCCGCCAGCCCCACGCGGGCCATGATCTTCTGGGCCTCGGTGTTCGTGCGGTGCCAGTCGATGACACCGCGGGATGAGCGTTCATTCCCCAGGAAGATGTTCTCCGCAATGGACAGGAACGGGCTGAGCGTGAGTTCCTGGTGGATGATGGCGATGCCCGCGCTCTCCGACGCCTTGATGTCGGAGAAGCGCACCTCCTTGCCGTCGAGCAGAATCTGCCCCTCATAGGTGCCGTGCGGGTGCACACCCGACAGCACCTTCATCAGGGTCGACTTACCGGCCCCGTTCTCGCCGCAGATGGCATGGATCTCGCCGCGCCTCACCGCGAAGTTGACGTCGTCCAACGCCACCACCCCGGGGAACCGCTTGGTGATGCCACGCATCTCAAGAATGTTGTCAGTTGCCATGTTCAGCCCCGACTCCTGTCACGGATGGGCACCGATGCACCCGGTACCACGAAGCAATTCCGGTCACTTGAGTTCGTCCTCGGTGATGTAGCCCGTGTCCACGAGGGAGCTCTGCACGTTGTCCTTGGTGATGATCTCGGACTTCAGCAGGTAGGAGGGGACGACCTTCACCCCGTTGTCGTAGGTCTCGGTGTCGTTGACCTCCGGCTCCTCGCCGCTGAGCACCGCCACGGCCATCTGCACCGCGGCGTCGGCGAGTTCGCGAGTGTCCTTGAAGATGGTGGAGTACTGCTCGCCTGCCATGATCGACTTGATGCCTGCGATTTCCGCGTCCTGCCCGGTCACCGTCGGGTAGGGCTGCGCATCGGTGCCGTACCCGGCGCCCTTGAGTGCGCCGAGGATGCCGATGGACATGGAGTCGAGCGGTGACAGGACGCCGTCCACCCGGCTGCCGTCGGAGTAGGTGGAGGTGATCAGGTTGTCCATGCGGGACTGGGCGGTGGCGGCATCCCACCGCATGGTGGCCACGGTGTCAAAGTCGGTCTGACCGGACTTGACCCTGAGCACACCGCTGTCGATGTAGGGCTGGATCACGTCCATGGCGCCGTTGAAGAAGAAGGGAGCGTTGTTGTCGTCCGGAGAACCACCGAACAGCTCGATGTTGTAGGGCTCGTCCGGTGATACGCCGGCGTCCTCGCCGTCGGCGTTAAGAATGCCCATGCCGATGAGCAGGGAAGTGCCCATCTGGGTGCCGACGTCGTAGTTGTCGAAGCTGGTGTAGTAGCTGACGTTCTCGTTGTCCCGGATGAGGCGGTCGTAGGAGATGACCGGAATACCGGCCTCGCCGGCCGAGTCCAGTTGACCGGACAGCGCGGTGCCGTCGATGGGCGCAATGATGAGCAGATTGACGCCCTGCGTGATCATGTTGTCGATCTGGTTGGTCTGCGTGGGGATGTCATCCTCGGCGAATTGCAGATCGACGTTGTAGCCGAGTTCTTCGAGCTGCTTCTTGATGTTGTTACCGTCTTTGATCCAGCGTTCAGATGACTTGGTCGGCATGGCCACGCCGATCTTGAGTTCCGCGGGCTCCTTGCGGGCGGTGTCGTTTCCGGCTCCGCCTGTCGCACCGGGCCCACCGCAGGCGGCCAGCGCCGCCGCCACCGCGGCGGTGACACCACCGGCGAGAGCACAGCGACGCGAAAGAGTCGGGACTTGGGGTCGAGACATGTTGAGCCTCCTCTTCGAGATCTTCAGGAAGCCCCGCGGCCACAACGCCTCGGCACGCCGTCCGCGGGATCCAACACTAGTGTGAACGTTCACTTTCGACGTGTCAACATCCCCCCGTAACCACCGACACGCACGGACCAGATGGCTAAATATCGGCCTTTTAGATATGTTAACAACCCACTCATGTAGAGTGAACCTTAACATCCATGTTTTGACGAGTCTCCCTCGGGCCGGTGCAGGACCGGCCGCCGATGAGGGGCCGTCGGCCGCTCAGGCATCAGCAGCTGGAGCGGCGCACGCGCAGGGTCGGGGAGATCGAGTGGGTGGTGCCGACCTCGCCGTCGATCGCGCGCAGGAGCACCTCCATGCACAGCACGCCGAGCTCGTCGAAGGGCTGGCGCACCGTGGTCAGCGGTGGAGAGAAGAAGGCCGTGCCGGGCGTGTCATCGAAGCCGACCACGGCGACGTCCTCGGGCACGCGCACTCCCTGGTCGCGCAGTGCCGCCAGCACGCCGAGGGCCATCAGGTCGTTGGCGCAGAAGACGGCGTCGGGCAGACCGCGCGCCACCATTTCGGCGCCGACCTCATAGCCGCGCTCGGCGCTCCAGTCCCCCGTCAGCATCGGCGGCACCTCCTGCCCGGCGTCCTCCAGGGCGGCGCGCCAGCCGCGAGCGCGGGCGAGGGCGTCGTACCAGTCCGCCGGCCCCGCGAGATGCGCGATGCGCTTTCGCCCTAACCCCAGCAAGTGTCCCACCGCCATGCGTGCGCCCAGTTCCTGGTCCACCGAGACCACGTGAATGCGCCCGCTCGGTGTCAGGCCGTCGGCGACGACGACGAGCGGCACCGCCCGGGCGACCCGTTCGGCAGAGGTGGCGATCCAGGTCTGTGGGGCGACCGCGATAATTCCGTCCACACCGCGTTCGATCAGGAAGTCGAAGACGTCGCGGATCTCCTTCTCCGCGTCGTCCGCCTCGCGCTTGAGGGCGGTGACGAGGGTGGCGTAGCCGGCCTGCCGGGCGGCGACCTCGATGGCGGCGGTGGTGGAGGCAGGCCCCTGGAAGTGGGACCCGGTGGTGACCACGCCGATCATGCGGGTGGAGTCGGTGACCAGGGCACGCGCGGCCATATTGGGCCGGTAACCGAGTTGGTCGATGGCGGCCCGGACCTTCGCCAGAGTGGCGGGGCGAACGGATTCGGGACGGTTGATGACGCGCGAGACGGTCTGGTGAGAGACACCGGCCAGGCGGGCGACGTCCATCATTCCCGGACGGCGCCCCGCAGTTCCGGGCACTGCCTGCGCAGACATGGGCGGCGTACCCGCGGCCCGGCTCAGTCCTCCTCCCAGAGCCGCCAGGTGAAGGTGTGGGACTCGCCCGCAGCCAGAGTGACCAGGTCTTGTCCGGTATTGAAGGCGTTGGGCGGGCAGGTCATGGGCTCGACGGCGACGCCCCGCCGTCCCAGGTGCTCACCGCTGTAGACCTGCACCCAGGGGGCCGCGGCGCTAATGACCACGCTGCGCTCGCCCTCGCCGCCGGTCAGCCGCACCTGCCAGGCACCGGCGGGCAGCCCGGTGTAGGCGTTGTCGGTGGCGGTGCTCCCCACCAGGCGCCCGGCGCGCCAGTCCCAGTCGCTGCCGGTCACCTCCCGCTCCCCCGCCGGCGCCATGTGGGCGTCGACGTCGAGCACGCGGTCGGCGGGCACCTGCAGCACGCATTCGTCCAGCGGGACCGAGCGGGTCAGGTAGGGGTGGCAGGAGACGCCGTAGGGGGCGGGCGCGGGAATCCCGTCCTCGAGCGGGGCGCCAACGATGCCGGCGGATGTGGAGACGGCGGCGCCGGCGTTGGTGGTTGTGGTGGTGACGGTAAGGCCCGTGCGCGCGTCCAACGCGTAGCGGACGGCGACCTCCAGCGCCCAGGGGTAGGCGTAGGAGGCGGGCAGACTGAGTACCAGGGTGACCGCCTCGGCCGCCTCCGGCGTGGCAGTGCCGGCGGCTTCGGGCTCGGCGACGGCGAAGCTCGTCCAGCCGACCAGGCCGTGCAGGGCGGCCCCGGTCTCGGGCTCGTTGCAGGGCACCGGGTAATCCACGCCGCAGTAGGTGTAGTGGGAGTCGGCGATGAGGTTGGGCCAGGGGACCAGCGTCTTGCCCTGCCAGGCGCCGGGCAGGGCGGTTTCGGCATCAAAGGGGATGACCAGGTCGCGCCCCTGCCGGCGCAGGTGGACCAGAGTGGCGCCTGCGGTGGCGATCCGGGCTTCGTAGTCGCCCGCGCGCAGGTCGATGAGCTCTCCATTGAGCGAAGGGTGTTGCATGGTTGCTTCCAGACTCTCGTGGGGCCGCCGCCCCGGCTTGTGTTTACCGGATATCCGTAGGTTAGCCGAGGCGGGCGGCCCCAGGTGTCACTGGCCGCCCAGGCCGGTGGTGGCCACGGCCTTGATGATCTGGCGCTGGAAGAGCATGAACAGGATCGTGAGCGGCAACGCGGCGATCATGGCGGAGGCCATGGTCTGGGCGTAGATGGTGCCGTAGGCGTTCTTCACCGTGGACAGACCCACCGGCAGCGTCATCAGGTCGGGATTGTTGGTAACGATGAACGGCCACATGAAGTTGTTCCACGCACCGATGAACACGAAGATCGCCACGGCGGTGACAATCGGCCGGGACACCGGCAGGATGATGTTCCAGAACAGGCGCCAGTTCCCGGCGCCGTCCACGCGGGCGGCATCCTCCAGTTCCTGGGGAACCTGGTCGAAGTACTGCTTGAAGATGTACACCATCATCGGCGCGATGGTCTGTGGCAGGATCACACCGGCGAAGGTGTCCACCGCATTCAGCAGCACCATCTCCTTGAACAGCGGCACGATCAGGATCTGCCCGGGAACCATGATCAGGGCGATCGTCAGCGCGAGCAGCGCCTTGCGCCCACGGAAGATGGTGCGGGAGAAGGCGTATCCGGCCAGCGCACAGATGATGACCGTGAGGATGGTGACCGCGGTGGCGATCAGGAAGGTGTTGCCCATCCAGGTGAACACCTCGCCGCGTTCAAACACGGTGCGGTAGTTCTCCAGGGTGAAACCGCCGTCGGGAACCCACTGCAGCGGCAGTGACTGTGCCTGTACCTCGGTCTTGAAGGAGGTGTCGATCGCCCAGGCGAGCGGCAACAGCCAGGTGAGGGCGAACAGGCCGAGGATGAGGAAGGCGACGACGCGGGCCACCTTGCTGTCTCCCAGCAACAGACCGCGGGTGCGGCGGATCTCCGCATTGCGCTCGGCCCGCTCGCGGCGGTGCCGGTCGCGCAAAGAAATCGGCGGGGCGATGGACTCAGCGCTCATTGTTGGCGTCCTTCCGAGAGCGGGTCAGGAACCGGAAGGCCACGGTGATGACAATGATGACGATGAAGAAGATGTATGACATCGCCGAGGCGTAACCCATGCGGTAGTTCGTGAAACCCGTGTCGTAGATGTACTGGAGGATGGGGCGGGTGGAGCCCTCGGGGCCCGATCCGCCGGCGAAGGCGATGAACATCTGGTCGAAGATCTTCAGTGAGGCGATCACCTGCAAGGTTGCCACCAGCACGGTGGTGCCACGCAGCTGCGGCAGGGTGATCGAGAAGAGCTTGCGCCAGAAGCCGGCGCCGTCGACCTCGGCGGCCTCGTAAAGCAGGTCCGGGATCGCCTGAAGGCTGGACAGGTACAGCAGGAAGTTGAAGCCCACGGTCCACCAGACGGTCAGGATGACCATGGACCACATGGCCACATCCACGTCGGTGAGCCAGCCGACCTTGTCCAGCCCGAACCTGCCCAGCCAGTAGTTGATGAAGCCGACGTCGGAGTTGAACAGCCAGGTCCAGATCTGCACGACGACGGCGACCGGCAGGAGGTAGGGGGCGAAGAAGGACAGCCGCCAGAACCACTGGCCGGGGATGCCGATGTACACCAGTAGCGCCATGATCAGGGCGACGAGTACCAGCGGGATGGTGCTCATGAGCGTGAAGGCGAGCGTGTGGCCCAGAGTGGACCACATGGTCGCGTCACCGAAGGCCTCAACATAGTTGGCCAGTCCCACCCAGCCGCCGTTGCCCATCAGGGACTGCTCCGTGAAAGACAGCCACAGCCCGTAGACGATGGGGGCAATCAGAAACAGGAAGGCGACGACGAGGAAGGGAATGACGAAGGGCATGCCGGAGCCGAGTCGCCTAACCGCACGGGAGGAGTCCTGTGCGCTCCGGCTCGCGCCGGCCCGGCGGCCGGTCCTCGTGGTGGAGGCCGTAGCCGAATCCGTTCCGGCTGCCGTGTTCGCTGCGGTTCTAACAGTCATAGCGGGTCTCCTTTCACTCAGGCCGGCGGGTTCTGGGCGAGCATGCGGTTAAGGCGGTCGATGAGTCCGTCCACGGCCTGCTCCGGCGTGAGGGAGCCGGACAGCCAGCAGGACTGCATGACCTCCGCCACGCGCGCCTGGAAGTCGGAGCCGGATCCCGTGAACCAGGCGGCGGGTTCGAAGACGGCCTGGTCGATGGCGTCGGCATAGTGGGACTGGGGCACGAGTTCGGCGTAGGCGGAGGATGAGGTGACCTCCACGTTCGCGGGGGTGTGCCCGCCGGCCGCCCAGTCGAGGGAGTTCTTGAGCATGCCGGCCACGACCTCGTAGGCCGCATCGCGCTTGGCCTCGTCCACACTCGTCTGGTGCGGGAGCACGAATACGTGGGAGTCACCGAAGGTGGCCGGGGTGCCGAAGATGTTCGGCATCGGCATGGCGTCCAGGGGCACGCCGGCGTTCAGGAAGGTCTGGTACTCCCAGTTGCCCATGAAGGTGATGCCGGTGCGGCCGGTGGAGAAGGAGGCGATGGCGCCGCCGTAGTCCATATCCGGCTCGGCGACGGTGCCGTCGAGCATGTCCTTGATCAGGGAGGTGACCTTGATGGCGGCGTCTCGGTCGATCTGCGCCTCCTGCCCCGGAGTGAGGGTGCATTCCGCACCGGTCTGGGCGTACAGGCCCCAGAACATGCGGGAGACCTGGGCGCCGTCGCCGGTGTAGCCGAAGGACATGCCCTGCCCGCCGGTGACTTCGGCCAGGCGGCGGCCGGCGTCGAGGAAGCCCTCGGGGGAGTCCAGTCCGGTCAGGGTGCCGTCCGCGGCGAGCAACCCGGCCTGGTCGCACAGCTCGGTGTTGAAGAAGAGGATGAAGGCGTGGAAGTCCAGCGGGACGGCGTACAGTCGGCCGTCCACGAAGCACTTGTCCCAAAGCAGATCGGGGAACATCTCGGGGGTGATGCCGTGGTCCGCGAGCCGGTCCAGATCCCAGGTGTCGAGCAGCCCGCCGGGGGCGTAGCCGATCACTCGAGTGGCGTGCATGACGGCCAGGTCCGGGGAGCGCCCGCCGACCGAGGACATCGCTAGCTTCGTGTAGTAGGGGCCGCCCCAGGTGAGCACCACGGGGTCGATCTCAAGCTGCGGATTCTGCTGGCCGACGGTGTCCATCATGGCCTGGAAGACGCCGCCGTCACCGCCTGTGAACAGGTGCCAGAGCTGGATCTTGGTGCGGTCGGAGGCGGATGCCGAGGACGAGCAGCCGCCCAGCAGGCCGGTTCCGGCCAGTGCGGCGCCCGAAAGCATGGCCGCGGTCAGAACGCGACGTCTGCTGGGGAGCGCGTACGGAATCGATGGTTGACTCAACGTGACCTCCTTGTCAGTCGTGAGTGAGTGGTGCCCGTGGGGGCGGCGCGTACGGGCTGTCGAGTCGTACGCGCCGCCCGGGTGGGGCGTCGGCGGAGGGGCGGGCCGGCCCGCCGCCGACGCTTCGGGCTCCTTTCTTTCAGGCGAGTTCGACCGCCAGCCAGGAGGCGGGCGGCAGCGTGGTGGCGAGCACGTCGTCGGCCAGCGTCACCTCGTGGGGGACGGGGTGGACGCGGTCGGGGTCGTCGGCGGTGTTGACGGCGTCGAGGTCGTCGGGCGCGATGATCTGGGCCGCCTTGACGCGGCTCACGCCCAGGGCCCCCAGCGCGGCGGTGACGTCGACCGCATCGGTCAGTGAGCGGTTCAGGGCCAGCAGCGAGCCGGTGCCCGTCTCCTCGTCCCAGGTGACCACGGCGTCGACGGCGTCTACCTCACCGTAGCGCTCGGTGCCGGTGACCGGGCTGGCGACGACGGCGTCGTAGGCCTGGCCGCGGGCGATCCGGGAGGCGATGGCGAAGGGGTGGAAGGTGGTCTGCCGCCAGGCGCGTCCGCCCTTCTCGGTCATAATCGGGGCGATCACGTTGACCAGCTGCGCCATGGAGGCCGCCTTGACGCGGTCGGCGTGGCGCAGCAGGGAGATCAGCAGGCCGCCGACCACCAGGGCGTCGGCACCGGTGTAGACGTCCTCGATGCGGGGGGCGGCCTCCGGCCAGTCGTCGGGGGCGAAGCCGTGCTCGATGGAGTTCCAGGCGCCCAGGCGCCACACGTTCCACTCGTCGACGCTGACCATGATCTTCTTGTTCGAGCGGTGCTTGGCGCCGACGGCGTCGGCGGTGGCGATCACCCCGTCGATGAAGCGGTCCAGGTCGACGCCGGCGGCGAGGAAGCTGGCCCGGTCCTGGGCGTCGGGGTCGACGTAGCGGTGGAGGCTGATGTAGTCGACCTCGTCGTATGCCAGGTCGAGGATGGTCCGCTCCCAGTCGCCGAAGGTGGGCATCTCCCAGGCGGCGGAGCCGCAGGCCACCAGTTCGAGGTCCTGATCGACCATGTGCATGGCGCGGGCGGTCGACAGGGCCAGGTAGGCGTAGTCCTCGGCGTTCTTGTGCCCGACCTGCCAGGGGCCGTCCATCTCGTTACCCAGGCACCACATGCGCACGTTGTAGGGGTCCTCGTGCCCGTTGGTGCGGCGCAGGTTGGCGTACTGCGTGTCCGCCTGGCCGTTGACGTAGTCGAGGAGGTTGACGGCGTCGGTCTCGCCGCGAGTGCCGAGGTTGATGGCCATCATCGGCTCGATACCGGCCTGGTCGCACCAGGTCATGAACTGGTCGGTGCCGAAGGTGTTGGGCTCGGTGGTGTGCCAGGCGAGCTCGAGCCGCCGGGGCCGGTCCTGGATCGGACCGACGCCGTCCTCCCAACGGTAGTTCGACACGAAGTTGCCGCCGGGGTAGCGCACGGTGGTGACGCCGAGTTCGCGCACCAGTTCCATGACGTCCTGACGCAGACCGTTGGCGTCGGCGGTGGGGTGGTCGGGCTCGAAGATGCCGGTGTAGACGCAGCGCCCCATGTGCTCCACGAAGGAGCCGTACATGCGGGGTGAGATGCGACCGATGGGGCGGTCGGCGTCGACCGAGATGCGTGCTGTCAAGGGATCCTCTCCTTTGAGTCGGTTGTGGGCCGTGCCTCCGGCGGGCGGTGCCGGCGCGCTGCCGTTGTCACCATGGTGACCCTTCTACTTCAACGTTGTCAACCCTCGCAGGCGCCACCCGTACACGAGCATCCACCCGCTTTCTTCTGCCATATCAGCACATATCCGGAATTCGCTGAGACACGAAGGCGAATTGACAATGTTTGACATCGTTGAACGTGCGCCGCAGCACAGTCGGCGGGCGTTTCTGTATGCTGCCGCGCATGGCCGCCACGCTCCTCGACGTCGCCGCCCTCGCGGGCGTCTCGCCGAAGACCGTCTCGCGGGTGGTCAACGGCGAGCCGGGGGTCTCCCCCACCACGCGCGAGCGAGTGCTGGACGCCGTGGCGCGCGCAGGCTATGCCCCAAACACCTCCGCCCGCTCGCTGCGCACCGGTCGCTCCGGAGCCATCGGGCTGGCGGTGCCGGAGTTGAATCAGCCGTTCTTCGCAGAGATCGCCGACCGCATTGCCGCCGAGGCGCGCCGCCACGACCTGGCGTTGGTGCTCGGAGTGACCGGCGAGCGGGGCCAGGGGGAGGCTGATTTCCTCTCCCGGCACCCCGAGTTGGACGGCACCATCATGTACTGGCAGGGCATGGAGCCCGAGCAGATCACCGCCGCGGCCGCGCAGCGCCCCCTCGTGCTGCTCGGGGAACGGCAGCACGACGGCGTCGACCGGGTCACCATGGACAACGAGCGCGGCATCGGCCTGGTTGTCTCCCACCTGCACGCCCTGGGACGCCGCCGCATCGCCGTGCTCGGTACCCCCGCCGCGGGGGCGTGGACACATGCAGCCTCCCGCGTGCGCGCCGCCGCCTTGCGCGTCGCGATGGAAGACCGCGACCTGCCGCTCGACGAACGCCTACTGGTCTCCGCCACCGAGTGGCGGCGCGTCGACGGCGCCACCGCCATCCGCACGCTACTGGCCCGCCGAGTTCCCTTCGACGCCGTCATCGCCTTCAACGACGGCCTCGCCCTGGGCGCGCTGCACGAGTTGGCGGCGGCGGGGGTGCGTGTGCCCGACGACGTGGCCGTCACGGGTTTCGACAACCTGGAGATCTCGCGCTACAACTCCCCCGCGTTGACCACGATCTCCCCGACCCTGAGCGCCTACGGCGCCGACGCCGTCGCGCTGCTGCACGCCCGCATCGACACCCCCAGCGCCCCGGTACGCACGGTGGTGGAGGACGTGGCCCTGCTGGCCCGCGACTCCACGGTAGGAGGTGAGGGACGGTGGCCGACCGCGTGACCATGGGCGATGTCGCCCGCCGGGCGGGCGTGTCCACCAAGACCGTCTCGAACGTGCTGCGCGGCGCACCCGGCGCCTCTGCCGCTACGCGCCAGCGCGTGCTGGAAGCCGTCGCGGCGCTGGACTACCGGCTCAATCCGAGCGCTTCGGCACTGCGCTCAGGCCGGCGGGGGAGCATCACCTTGGCAATCCCCACCCTGCAGCAGCCGCTGTACGCCGCACTGGCCGAGGAATTGATGCGTGCCGCCGACGACACGGCCGTGATTCTGGAGCTGACGAGCGGTGAGGCGGAGCGCGAGCAGGAGATCCTGGCCGGCTCGTGGGCGAGGCGCTCCGATGCCGCCGTGCTGGTACCGCGAGGCCTGGACCCGGCCTCCTGGCCGATTGCCGAGCGCGCGCAACTCAAAGCGCCCCTGGCGATCATCGCCGATTCCGGCCCGCCGGATGTGCCACGCGTGACCTGCCCGCCCGAGGCGCAGGTGGAACTGGTTGCGGCGCACCTGCTGACGCTGGGGCGACGCCGCATCGCCGTCGTCGGGTCCTCCAGCAGAGCCGACCGGTGGACGGAGGCCTGCGCGCGAGGCCTGCGGGCGGCCGGACTGCGAGTGGACACCGAGGCCGTCGTTCGGGTGGATGCTCCGGACGGGCTGCTTGGCGGGGTCGAGGCGGTAGCGCGGCTGATGCATGTGGGCACCGGTGTGGATGCGATCGTCTGCCACAATGATGCGCTTGCCGCCGGGGCGGTCAGCGCGCTGCGGCGTCGTGGCGCGCGGGTACCGCAGGACGTGGCGGTGGTAGGGCGGGGGGACACGGAGTCCGCCGTGTTCGCCACTCCGACGC
>NZ_LK995471.1:106186-108077 GCF_900002405.1 Actinomyces succiniciruminis
CGCCACTCCGACGCTGACGAGCGTATCTCTGGACCTGCCACAACTGGCCCGA
Source organism: Actinomyces succiniciruminis (assembly GCF_900002405.1). Classification (GTDB taxonomy): domain Bacteria; phylum Actinomycetota; class Actinomycetes; order Actinomycetales; family Actinomycetaceae; genus Actinomyces; species Actinomyces succiniciruminis. Next base: position 106,239 of record NZ_LK995471.1, read on the forward strand.
GCGGCCTTGGGCCTGCTGGCCCCGGACGCCGATTTGGGCACGCCGCCGCAGCAAGGCGCTTGGGCCCGCGCCGACGCGGCGGCCGCGCGGGCGCCCTTGATCCAGACCACCCCGGCGCTGTCGGTGCGTGGTTCCACGGTCGACGACGCCGGGGCGGCCCCGGAGCGGCGGGGCGAGCCCCACCGCGAACAGGTCTGATCTCAGCCCTGAGTGAGGCGGTAGTAGACCTGGTTATTCCGTAGCTCCTGCACGAAGCCGCGGGTGGTGGTGGAGGAGTCGATGACGGCCAGTTCCATCCGGGCGATCTCGGCCAGGTCCTGCCACATCTCCAGGGTGGTGGCCGTGGTCATGACCGTGTGGTGGGCGGCGCCGGCCTGCATCCAGCACTCGGTGGAGGTGTAGAAGTCGGGGGCCGGCTCCCATACGGCGCGGGCGACGGGCAGCTTGGGCAGCGGCTCATCGGGGCCGACGACCTCAACGACGTTGGCGGTCAGGCGGAAGCGCTCGCGCATGTCGGACATGGCGACTACGAGTCCGGAGCCGGTGTCGGCGTCGAAGACCAGGCGCACGGGGTCCTCGCGGTTCCCGATGCCCAGCGGGTGGATCTCCAGGCGGGGCTTGGACTCGGTGAGCGAGGGGCAGACCTCCAGCATGTGGGCGCCGAGGATCTTCTCCTTGCCGGGCGTCATCTCGTAGCAGTAGTCCTCCATGAGGGAGGCACCACCGGGCAGGCCATAGCCCATGACCTTGGCGGCGCGCACGAGCAGGGCGGTCTTCCAGTCGCCCTCCGCGCCGAAGCCGTAGCCGTCGGCCATGAGCCGTTGGACGGCCAGGCCCGGCAGCTGGCGCAGCCCGCCGAGGTCCTCGAAGTTGGTGGTGAAGGCGGTGGCGCCGCGCTCCTGGAGGAAGCGGCGCATGCCGGCCTCGATGCGAGCGCCGTAGCGCAGGGACTCGTGGCGCTCGCCGCCGGGATGCAGTTCCTCGACGACGTCGTAGGCGTCCAGGTACTCCTCGATGAGGGCGTCGACCTCCGCCTCGGTGACGGCGTCGACGACCTCGACCAGGTCGTTTACGCCCCAGGTGTTCACACTGGCGCCCAGACGCAGCTCGGCCTCGGTCTTGTCGCCCTCGGTTACGGCGACGTTGCGCATGTTGTCACCGAAGCGGACCAGGCGCGTGGCGTGCAGGGCGTCCCAGCCGGCGGCGGCGCGGGCCCAGGTGCCGATCTTGGCCTGCGTGGCCGCCTGGGTGGCATGCCCGACGACGACCTTGCGGGGCTGGCTCAGGCGGGTCAGGATGTAGCCGAACTCGCGGTCACCGTGAGCGGCCTGGTTGAGGTTCATGTAGTCCATGTCGATGGTGGACCACGGCAGGGACTGCGAGTACTGGGTGTGCAACTGGACCAGGGGCTTGGACAGCGCGTCGATGCCACCGATCCACATCTTGGCCGGGGAGAAGGTGTGCATCCAGGCGATCACACCAATGCAGGCGTCGTCGGCGTTGGCGGCGAGCATGGCGGTGCGGATGGCGTCGCGGTCCTTCAGGACCGGCTTCCAGACGATGCGCACCGGAATGGCATCGGCGGCGTCGAGCCAGGCGGCGACCTGCTGGGACTGGTCGGCGACCTGAGCCAGGGTCTCCTCGCCGTACAGATCCTGACTTCCGGTAAGGAACCAGATCTCCTTGCCGTCGAAGGGGTTGGGTAGAGCAGTCATGAATCTTCTCCTTTGAATTGGGTTGATAGACAGTAGGTTGAAAAAGAACCAGGGGCGGCCCGCACCGTGCCGGGGCGGAAGGGTTGGTTAGTGTTGGCCGTAGACGTTCTGGTAGCGGTCGTTG
>NZ_LK995472.1:0-1960 GCF_900002405.1 Actinomyces succiniciruminis
CACCCGCGGCGCTGCCGTCGACGCCGGCGCGGGCGCGCGCGGCGGCGGCGTTGGCCTGGGCGCGGGCGACAAGAGCCGAGACCTCGGCCTGACGCTCCTCCCAGGTGGGGGCGACGGCGGCCGCGTCGGCGGCGGAGGGGGCGGAGGTCTCCTCGTCGGGGCCGTAAGCAGCCAGATCCTCCTCGGCGGGAGGCTCGACGTCGGCCCACGAGTCGTCGTCCCAGGCGACACCGGCCGGGTCGAGCGAGGGCAGGACTGTCTCCGGCGGCGGGGTGTCATTGCCAGAGCCGGGCATGGGCAGGGCGCCGAAGAGGGCGTTCATCGCATCGTTCATCGTAGGGCCAAGCCTAGACGGTTTGCTGCCCTGCCCCGGCTGCTGTCCGTGGTAGCCGTGCCGACAGCCTTGAAACTGTCCAAGATCGGCACGAACGCCACCGCCTGGAGCCGCCACACCCGACGAAACCGCAGAATACCAACGATCTGCTAGGTGCCACTCGCCGTCTCAGACTCCTTTGTGCCGATCTCGGACATTTCCCACCGCCGTCCGTTGCCGGGTCAGTTCACCGCGCCGGGGTTGACTGCCTGTGCCTCCCAGGGACCGATGGTGAGGCCATCTGCTACGCCACTTCGGGGTTAACAACGCCTGTTAACGGTCTGCTGAAGGGCTCCGAGGTATACAGCAGACCGTTAAGTAGCGTTGTTAACGCCCAACCGGCGTAGCTGACAGCCTCTTCCTTTCTTCGGGTAAGGAGGGATAGCGGGCCAACGTGTGGGTGGCATGCTGAGCTGTCTGCCTGCGGGCGTGCTGGCAGCATCCGACTTGCCGTCGGCCCGCATATCGCTGTGGATGGTGGCCCAGAGTGTCACCAGTCGGGACAAACGAGCCTTAACACCTGCCGGGGGTGATCCGGCACCCGCATGATTCCAACGTTTCGCTCACGGCCGCCGGCACCGCCGGACCCGTTTGTCCCGAATCATGACAATCACCCCCTTGTTGGCTCTCGGTCTTGGTCAAGTTTCTTGGCGTGTTTCGGTGACAAGTATCTCGCCCCACCGCGCACACCCCCCATACCGGAAGAACCGGTAATCCCGGCCTGGCACAGCCCACCAAGCGAGCAGTCTTGAATTGCAAGACGTGGGCACCGCCGCCTTTTGGCCAAAGCCACGGCTGAGCCCGCCCTCGAAATCGGGGGCGGGCTCAGCCGTAGCCGCATCGCGAGTAGTGCGCGTCAGTAGTCGCGCGTCTGGGAGATCACGAAGTGCTGCTCACGGCGGCTGATGCGCCACACGCCGTCGCGCAGAACCAGGGTGTCGATGTAGCGGATCGAGTGGGACAGGAGCACGTCCTTGCCGTCCTGTTCCTGGACGAGCAGGGCCTGCCCGTAGTGGACATCGGTGGCGGTGTCGCCGTCGATCGTGATGACCTGCTGGCCATTGATGTGGAAGGAGGTCTTAACGGCGGCCATGGCGGCTCCGAAGAGCTCGACCAGCTGGTCGGCGCCGTCGAACTCCATCATCTTCGAGCCGTCGGCGTTGTACACCTCGACATGAGTGTCCGGGGTGAACAGCTTGGACTGCTCGGCGACGTCGATCTCCAGGTTGGAGAAGCGGTCGATGACCTCGCGGATGGCGTCCTTGTGCTCGAGTTCGGTGGGCATGAGTGTTCTCTACTTTCTCAGGGTGGTTCGGGTTGAGGCTGCGCGGCATGGGCCGACCGCTCGGCTACTTCTCGCGGATCACTCGCGCCGGCACCCCGGCGACGACGCTGCGGGGCGGGACGTCCTTGGTCACCACGGCTCCGCCGGCGATGACGGCGTCGTCGCCCACGGTGACTCCGGGCATGATCGAGGCACCCGCACCGATCCACACCCGCCGGCCGATGTCGATGGGGTGGCAGTTGAGGATGGTGACGTCGTCGAGCCGATGGTTGTCGGTGACGGCGGTGACATTGGGCCCGATG
>NZ_LK995472.1:2050-19809 GCF_900002405.1 Actinomyces succiniciruminis
GCCGATGCTGATCCCGCCGATCGACATGGCCGTGAAGCTGTGGTTGATCAGCACGTTCGGAGCGATGTGCATCCGCTTGCCGAAGTCGATCTGCATGGGGTGAATGAGCCGGATCGAAGGGTCCAGCGGCCCGTCCAACCCCAGCAGGTCGCCCCACATTCCGGGCAGCGCCGGGTCGGAGGGACGGGTGAGGTTGATGTCGAACATGAGTTCGCGGCAGCGGGCGAACTCGACTCGCACGATGTCGGTGTACTCCTGCTCGAACAGGTCTACGTCGTCGCCGTCGCGCAGGCGGTCCCAGATGTCCTTATGCGGCATTCCGGACTCCGCCGTCACTTGCCGAACCGGGCGATGTCATCCTGCACGCGCTGCGGCTCGCTGGCCAGCGGCACGTTGTTGGTGTCGAGCACGCCGTCGAGTGCGCCGGTCTCGTCGGCACGCGTCGCGGCGAACAGGGCCTCGAAGTCGGTGACGGGCGCGCCGGCCTTGCTGAATACCTCCACGGTGCGGCGCGCGCCGGAGGGCTTGAGGGCGCCCTCCAGGAGCACCTGGGCGATGTGGCGCCGGTCGACTCCGGGCTGCCCGGTGACCAGGTCGCCCTGGCGCAGGTCGATCTGCCGGTCGGCGGGGCCCTGGTAGTCGAACCAGCCGGGGCGCACGATGGTGTAGGGGTGGCCGGAGGCGCGCACGAGCCGCTCGGCGCGACGCTTCCACTCGATGAACTCGTATCCGGCGTCGCGGGCGGAGTGGGAGGCGTTCATGGTGGTCATGAGGCTGATGTGGGTCGGGCCGTCGCCCAGGGCGTCGACCACGGCGCGAACCACGTCGTAGAAGGTCGCGCCGCCCTTGCCGTCGTTGTCGGTGCCGTGGGTGAGCACGACGGCGTCGACGTCCTGCAGCTGCGGGCGCAGTGCCTCCGCATCGGTGGCGGCCGCCTCGACGATCTCGGCGCCGTCGGCCAGGGAGCGGCGGGCGCGGGCGGCGTTACGGGTGACGGCCCGGACCCCCAGACCGCGCTGCAACGCCTCGTCGACGACGACGCGTCCGACCTGTCCGGTGGCTCCAATGGCGAGGATGGTGGTCATAAGGGGTGCTCTTTTCTGCACTTGCGGTTCGGGCCGGGTGAGCCCCGGCGACGTGGTGTTGCCGACTCGGGTGCCCGTGACGAAGACGGTCCTGCCTGCCGGCGCACAGAATCGTGCCGCAATCCAACCGGGGCTTCCAGGTCCCAGGAAACGGGGTCTGGCAGGACTCCCCTCAACCGAGCCGCCACGCTTGCAGCCGGTCGCTCTACCGTACCGCCTGCAGGAAGCGGCCCCGCCCGGTCAGGTCCACTCCGGTGGTGGCTGTGGCGAATCCGGTCTCCCGGGAGGCGGCCCGCAACGACGCGGCCTGGCTGGGGTCGTGCTCCATCACCAGCACCCCGCCGGGGCGCAGCAAGGCCCTGGCCCGGGTGACGACGGCGCGCGGCAGGTGCAGACCGTCTGCTCCCCCGCCGTACAGGGCCAGGTCCGGGTCATGCCGCTCGGTCTCCAGATCCTCCACCGCTCCCGCGGGCACGTACGGCGGGTTGGAGACCACCACATCTACGCTCCCGTCCAGTTCTGCAAGCACGGCCGGGTCGGTGGCATCACCGCGGATCACCTTCACCCGGCCCGGCACCAGGCGTTCACAGTTCTCGCGCGCCAGTTCGACGGCGGCGGGGGCTGTTTCAACAGCCCACACGCGGGCGGTGGGAACCTCCGCGGCGACCGCAACGGCGATGGCACCCGAGCCGGTGCACAGGTCGACGGCCACGGGGGCGCGTCCCTGTTCCGCCGCGACAGCGCGGGCGGCATCGACCGCCGCCCCGGCCACGACCTCCGTCTCGGGGCGGACGATGAACACGCCGGGTCGGCAGGTGAGCTCCAGCCCCCGGAACCACATCGCGCCCAGGATGTGCTGCAGCGGCTCGCGGGCAGCCCGGCGCTCCACCAATGCCGCGTATGCGGGGACAAAGCCCTCCGGGGCGCCGTCGGCGAGCAGCACCGGGCCGCCCAGCAGGTGCTCGGCCAGCAGCCGGGCGTCGACGTCCGGCGAGGCGATCCCGGCGCGGGAAAGTCTTATTGCCGCCTCACGCACCGTCCGCCGCAGCGCGTAGCGGTCCAGTTCCGTCACGTGCGCTCACTGCTCGCCGGCGGCGGCGAGGCGCTCGGCCTCATCCATGGCGATGGCCGAGTCGATGACCGGGCCGAGGTCGCCGTCGAGCACGGCGTCGAGGTTGTAGGCCTTGTAGCCGGTGCGGTGGTCTGCGATGCGGTTCTCGGGGAAGTTGTAGGTGCGGATGCGTTCGGAGCGGTCGACCGTGCGGACCTGGGAGCGGCGCGTGGCCGCGGCCTCGGCGGCCTGGGCGGCGGCGCGTTCGGCGAGCAGCCGCGCCCGCAGCACGCGCAGGGCCGCCTCCTTGTTCTGCAACTGGGACTTCTCATTCTGCATGGACACGACGATCCCGGTGGGCAGGTGGGTGATGCGCACGGCGGAGTCGGTGGTGTTCACGGACTGCCCGCCGGGCCCGGAGGAGCGGAACACGTCGATGCGCAGGTCGGCGGGGTCGATCTCCAGCTCGCCGGGGTCGTCGACCTCCGGCATCACCAGCACACCGGCGGCGGAGGTGTGGATGCGCCCCTGGCTCTCGGTGACGGGGACGCGCTGGACCCGGTGCACGCCCGCCTCGTACTTCAGGTGTGCCCACACGCCGTCGGCCGGCTCAACGGCGCCCTTCGCCTTGATGGCGAGGCGCACGTCCTTGTAGCCGCCGAGCTCGGAGTCGGTGGCGTCCATGACCTCCACGGCCCAGCCCATGCGTTCGGCGTAGCGGGTGTACATGCGGGCCAGGTCGGAGGCGAACAGGGCGGATTCCTCCCCGCCCTCTCCGGCCTTGACCTCAATGATGACGTCGCGGGCGTCGTCGGGGTCGTGCGGGGCCAGCACCTCACGCAGGTGAGCGGCGGCGTCCTGCTCGGCCTGACGCAGGGCGGGCAGCTCGGCCGCGAAGTCGGCATCGTCACGCGCCAGCTCGACGGCGTCGGCCAGGTCCGCGGCGGCGGCACTCCAGGCCCGGTGTGCTTCCACGATGCGTCCGAGCTCGGCGTAGCGGCGCCCGAGGCGACGCAGGGCACCGGGGTCGGAGGCGACGGCGGGATCTGCCATTTGCCGCTCAATGTCGGCATGCTCCTGCAACAGGGGCGCGACGGCGGAGAAGTCCTCGGCGCTCACGACTCACCTTTCTCCGCCTGGCGCGGGCGGACGGGATACAACGGCGACAGATTACGACCTTGGGGTACGTTCCACCGCATTGTGCGGTGGAACGTACCCCAAGGTCGAGTCGCCGAAGCGATAAAGCTTGTGCGCTTACTTCTTGCGCTTGCCGTAGCGGGCCTCGAAGCGGGCCACGCGACCACCGGTGTCGAGGATCTTCTGCTTTCCGGTGTAGAAGGGGTGGCATTCCGAGCACACGTCCACGCGGATCTCACCGGAGGTGACGGTGGAGCGGGTCTCGAAGGTGTTGCCACAGGTGCACGTGACCTTGGTGGGCACGTATTCGGGGTGGATACCCTGCTTCATGTTACTCCTTAAGGATTCTGAGGGTCCCGGGTCCCACACGGGCGCGCGGGTGAACCGGAGGCCAGTCGGATATTGTGCCAGCCAGCCCGGCCGGTCACAACGTCGTGCCGTGGTGAGGCGCAGCACGCCGCCGCCGGCGGGGCGCTGCCGCCACCGTGAACACGGCGTGCGCCGGAAGCCACTCAGCCCGCCCGGAAATCCCGGGCGGGCGGCGGGGTTCAGACGAACGGTCAGACGAGCTTGGAGTCGTCGTCGGCGTCGGCCAGGGAGGTGCCCTGCGGGGTCGTCTTGGAGATGACCATGAGGAACTCCGCGTTGGACTGGGTCTCCTTGAGCTTGCCGAGCACCAGCTCCAGGGCCTGCTGCTGCTCCAGGCCGGAGAAGAGGCGCCGCAGCCGCCACATGATCTTCAGCTGGGCGGGGTCGATGAGCAGCTCCTCACGGCGCGTGGAGGAGGCGGCGACGTCGACGGCGGGGAAGACGCGCCGCTCGGCCAGCTGCCGCGACAGGCGCAACTCCATGTTGCCGGTGCCCTTGAACTCCTCGAAGATGACCTCGTCCATCTTCGAGCCGGTCTCTACCAGGGCGGTGGCCAGGATCGTCAGGCTGCCGCCGTTCTCAATGTTGCGGGCGGCACCGAAGAAACGCTTGGGCGGATACAGGGCGCTGGCGTCCACACCACCGGACAGGATGCGGCCGGAGGCGGGCGCGGCCAGGTTGTAGGCGCGGCCCAGGCGGGTGATGGAGTCGAGCAGCACCACCACGTCCTGTCCCAGCTCAACCAGCCGCTTGGCGCGCTCGATGGCGAGCTCGGCGACGGTGGTGTGGTCGGAGGCGGGCCGGTCGAAGGTAGAGGCGATGACCTCTCCCTTGACCGTGCGCTGCATGTCGGTGACCTCCTCGGGGCGCTCGTCAACGAGCACCACCATCAGGTGCGCCTCGGGGTTGTTCACGGAGATCGCGTTGGCGATCTGCTGCAGGATGATCGTCTTACCGGCCTTGGGCGGGGAGACGATCAGTCCACGCTGGCCCTTGCCGATGGGGGCGACCAGGTCGATGATGCGCGGGGTCAACGCCTTCGGAGTGGTTTCCAGGCGCAGCTGCTCCTGCGGGTACAGGGGGGTGAGCTTGGTGAACTCGGGACGACGCTTGGCGCGCTCCGGATCCATGCCGTTGACGGTCTCCACGGACACCAGCGGCTTGTACTTCAGCCGGTTAGTGCGGTTCTGACGACGGCCGCGCCCGGAGCCCGGGTTGGGGCCGGAGGTGTCGCCGTTCTCGCGCACCCAGCCGGTGATGGCGTCGCCCGCGCGCAGACCGTTGTCCTTGATCTGTTGGGCGTTGACGTACACGTCCTTCGGGCCGGGCAGGTAGCCGGAGGTACGCAGGTAGGCGTGCTGGTGGTCGGCCATGTCGAGGATGCCGGCTACCGGCAGCAGGACCTCCTCCTCACGGGCCTGTTGCTGGCCCCGGGAGTCCTGGTTGCCCTCAAAGTCCCGGCCGTCACGATCGCGGCGCTTGCGGCCCCGACGTCGACGTCCACCGCGGTTGTCCTCCTCCGCCTGGGCCTCCCAGTCATTGCCGCCGCGACGACGGCGCTCGCTGGGTTCGACGGCGGGAGTGCCGGTGGCGTCGGCCAGGTCGCGCATGAGGGCGGCCTTGGCGTCGGCGTGATCCTCGGCGGCCTCCTCGTTGCCGTTGCGGCGCTCGGGGGCGCCGGAGACGGCCTGGGCGCGGCGCCGGGAACGACGAGGGCCATCGTGTCCCTCGTGCGCCTGGGGTTCACGGCGGGCCGGGCGGCCGCCCCGGCCGGGCTCCGCGGCGGGCTCAGGGGCCTGCGAGCGCTCGGGAAGGTCTAGCACCAGGTGGGCCTCCGCTGTGGAGGACACGTCCTGGGGGGCGCCGGCATCGGCGGTTACGCGGCGGCGGGAACGGCCGCGAGCGGCGCGCTCGCCGACCTGGGGCGCGGGCGATTCGGCATCCGCCTGTGCGGCGGGTGCCGGCGCGGTGACGGCGGCATCGGCGCCGGTCTCCGGAGCGGAGGGGGCGTTGTTGCGGGCGGCCCGACCGCGGCTCCGGATGGGAGCGGTGGGCTCTACCGGCTCGGTCTGCTGCGCCGTCGGGGTGGCGGCGGAGTTGCCGGACTGGTGTTCGCGGATGGCGGCGATGAGTTCGCTCTTCCGCATACGTGAGGTGCCCTTTAGCCCCATGGTTGAGGCGAGCTGCTGAAGCTCGGCCAGCCGCATGGTGGACAGCGAAGGGCGGGCGCTGGAAATCTCGGTCACGAGTGTCCTTAACGGTGTGAGCATCCGCCAGGTAAGGCAGATGTATCTGGGACTGTCCCGGAATGTCACGGGATGAAGTCGTGCACCAATGAGGTCCGTGGCAGGGCCTGCGGCCTCAGCCTGGTGCGCATACGGCGTACCGCTTCGTTTCGGCTTACCGTCGGTGCAAACACTAGCAGACCTTGCGCGCGGTTCGACCCGCGAAGCGATGCGCAGAGGGTGTGAATCCTCTCCCCTTTGCTAGGTGACATTAGGCCGGCGACGCAACCAGCTGCGCGCCGTCCAGGTCAATGCCGGGGCGCAGCACCGTCCACCCGTGCCGCTCCAGGGTGAAGCGGGTCTGCTGGGACAGGTCCGCCAGTACGAGCACCGTGGGGCCGGCGCCCGATATGACCGCCGGGTAGCCCTGCTCGCGCAGTGAGTCCATGACGGCCATGGAGGCGGGCAGGACGCCGCGCCGATACTCCTGGTGGAGGCGGTCCTCGGTCCCGGCCATCAGCAGGTCCGGTCGGCCCGCGAGCGCCAGCATGAGGATGGCGGCACGGGAGGTGTTGAACAGTGCGTCGGCGCGCGGCACCGAGTCGGGCAGGACCTTGCGCGCCTCCTCGGTGCTCAGCCGAGTCGTCGACGGCGGCACGAGCAGGCTGACCGCCAAGGTGGCATCCACCGGCATCGGAGCGGCCCGCGGAGTGCCGTCCGCCTCGATCCAGGCGACGGTGGCTCCGCCGAATACGGCGGGGGCGACATTGTCGGGGTGTCCCTCGAAGCCGGTGGCGATCCGGAAGACCTCCTCATCGGGCAGCGCGTCCGGGTCTGACAGTAGGCCGCGGGCGAGCATCAGTCCGGCAACCGCGGCGCTCGCCGAGGAACCCATGCCACCGCCGTGGGGGATGCGGTTGATGCAGCGCATCTCGAATCCGGCCTGCGGCGCGCCGGCGGCTTCCAGGCCGGCGCGCAGGGCGCGCACCACCAGGTTGGAGTCGTCAGTGGGGACGACCCCCTCCCCCACGCCTTCGACGGTGACGTTGGTGGGGCCCACCACGGGGCGGACCTCGACCTCGTCGTAGTAGGTGAAGGCCATGCCGAAGGAATCGAAGCCGGGCCCCATATTCGCGGTAGTGGCAGGCACGCGCACCGCTGCGCGCTCGTTGGCCAGTCTCATTGCGGCTTCACAGCCCCTCGACGCGGCGGGTGGAAACGACCTCGGCGACGCGTTCCTGCGCCCGCAGCCCGTCCACGGCCGCCTCCAGCCGGGACACGGGGGCGGCATGGGTGACGATGGTGACCAGCGCCAACTCGTCGCCGACGTCCACGTAGCTGGCCTGCCGCACGGAGTTGATGGACACGTCGTAGTCGGCGAAGACCTGGGCGACGGCGGCCAGTGAGCCGGGTGCGTCCGCCACCCGGAGCTGTATCTGGTAGCGGGTCAGGGCCTGCTCCGGGGCGAGGATGGGCAGGTCGGCGTAGCTGGACTCGCGGGGCGCCTGCCCGCCGTTGACGCGGTGAGCGGCGGCGGCGACGACGTCGGAGAGCACGGCGGAGGCCGTGGGGGCCCCGCCGGCGCCCTGCCCATAGAACATCAGGCGGCCGGCGGCCTCGGCATCCACCAGGACCGCGTTGAAGCCGCCGTGGACGCTGGCCAGCGGGTGGTCGGCCGGGACCAGGGCGGGATGCACGCGCACGGAGATGCCCTCTACGCCGTCGGGCTCGCTGCTGACCCGCTGGGCGATGGCCAGGAGCTTGAGCTCGCAGCCGGAGGCGTGGGCCTCGCGGATGTCGTCGGCGGTGACGGAGCGGATGCCCTCGACCTCGACGTCGTCCATTCCCACTCGGGTGTGGAAGGCGAGAGAGGCGATGATGGCGGCCTTGGCGGCGGCGTCGAGACCGTCGACGTCGGCGGTGGGGTCGGCCTCGGCGTAGCCGAGCTCCTGAGCGGCGGCCAGGGCGGCGTCGAATGACAGGCCCTTGGTGCTCATCTCGTCCAGGATGTAGTTGGTGGTGCCGTTGACGATGCCGAGCACGCTGGTGACGCGGTCGCCGGCCATGGACTCGCGCAGGGCGTAGACCACCGGGATGGCGCCGGCGACGGCGGCCTCGTAGTAGAAGTCGGTGTTCGCCGCTGCGGCCGCCGCGTACAGCTCGGGGCCGTGAGCGGCGATGAGTGCCTTGTTTCCGGTGATGACGCTGGCCCCGGATTCGAAGGCCGCCAGGATAAGGGTGCGGGCCGGCTCGATGCCGCCGATGAGTTCGATGACGATGTCGTTGGAGGTGGCGACGGACTCGGCGTCGTCGGTGAGCAGCTGGCGCGGGACCGCCTCGTCGCGAGGGGCATCGACATCGCGCACGGCCACGCCGGTGATCTCCAAGCGGGCACCGGAGCGGGCGGCGAAGTCGTCGGCCTGTTCCAGCAGCAGCCGGATCACCTGGGTGCCGACGGTGCCGGATCCGAGGACGCCGACGCGCAGCGTGGGGCGGTCGGCCGCACCGGCGGCGCGCCTGGCCGGCTGCGCAGGTCCTACTGCCCGGCCTGGGCGGGGCGCGGCCGACGGTGCGGCGTCCTGGGGTGCCTGCTGATTCAAGGGAACCACCTCGCGAATGTGTGCGGGCTCGCCGGGCGGACGAGCGTGACTCGGCACAGCATAGGCGGCGCCATCGAGCAGGCGCCGCCGCCTCTCACATCCGCACCGAGATCGGTCGAAGTTACCGTCGAGGTCGGTCGAAGTTACATGCTGAGATCAGTCAGGGTCGGCATCAGCGCAGACCATGCAGCACCTTGGCGCTGAGGACACCCCAGCCGGCCAATGCCGACAGACTGAGCGCGAGCCCCGAGGCGTTGTACAGGGACGGGGTAACGGCGACGACGAGCAGCAGACCGACCAGCACGCAGGTCAGCAGCGCCCAGAGAACCAGCATGCCGTCGCTTCCCTGCCCGACGGCGCCGCGACGGTGCCCCATCGGCTCGTCATGGCGCCCCCACGCCGGGGGCGGGGTCTCCAAGGAAGAGCGCGTCATGTCCATACCCCGACAGTAAGGAAGATCTCATTCGCGCAGTACGTCCCCGGGGTGGAATCACAGCCCCCACCCCTCCTCCTCAAGGAGTAGGGGCTTTCCCCCAATGACTCAGTGCGCACGGCACACGGCCGAGCAGACCCTTGTAGAGCATGTAGAACCATTTGGGGTGATTCAGTCATGAACACTCAACCCGTGGGCAGCACGCATGGCACCCCGGCGCAGTCCTCCGGCTCCGGCCCCGCCGTCGCTGCCAGCAGGCACAGGCTCCGCACACTCGACCCGGCAGAACCGTCGGCCTGGCCCGCTTAGTTCCCCTCCAGGGCGAGCAGGTCGGCGATGGTCTCCGGGCGCAGCACCCAGCCCTGCCGGCCGTCCTCGACCCAGGCGACGCCGGGCCGGGTGAACAGGTTGTAGTTGGAGGCCATGGAGCGCCCGTAGGCGCCGGTGGCCGGGACTGCAAGAACATCGCCTACGGCGAGGTCGGCGGGCAGGTCCACGTCGCGCACGACCACGTCGCCGCTCTCGCAGTGCTTGCCGACCACGCGTGCGCGCACCAGTCCGGCTTGCGGGTCGGGGCGCCGGTTGGCCACGAGGGCCGTATAGGCGGCGTCGTACAGGGCGGGGCGGATGTTGTCGCTCATGCCGCCGTCCACGCTCACATACAGGCGGGCGGCCCCCTCCCCCAGCTGAACGCGCTTGAGCCCGGTCACCGTGTACAGGGTGACCATGGCCGGCCCGGCGATTGAGCGGCCGGGCTCAACCGACACGTGCGGCACGGCGTCCCCGAGTTCGGTGCACGTCAAGCGAACCGCCTCGGCCAGGGCGCGGGCGACCTCGGCGGGCGAGGGCGCGACCGGGTCGGCGCCGGTGTAGGCGATGCCGTAGCCGCCGCCCAGGTCCACCTCCTCGCACAGCACCCCGGTGGCCTCGGCGATCTGGTGGCGCAGCCGCAGCACGACGCCGACCGCCTCGCGGAATCCGGCCAGGTCGAAGATCTGGGAGCCGATATGGGAGTGCAGCCCGTGCAGGGTCAGCTCCGGGGCGGCGACGACGGCGCGGGCGGCGTCCAGCGCCGCGCCCGTGGCCACGGAGATGCCGAACTTCTGGTCCTCGTGGGCGGTGGAGATGTACTCGTGCCCGCCGGCGTGGATGCCGGTGGTCAGGCGCAGCATGACCGAGCCGGTCTCCGCGGGGGCGTAGTGGCCGGTATCGCGCAGTTCGCGTACGGCGGCGGCCGCCAGCTCGATCTCCTCGGCCGAGTCCAGGACCAGGTGCCCCACCCGGTGGGCGAGGGCGGTACGGATCTCGGTGCGGGTCTTGCCGTTGCCGTGCAGGCCCAGTCGGCCGGCGCGCGTAGTGGCCTCCTCGCCGTCGAGGGCGGCGAGCGCGGCCACGCCCACGGCCAGTTCCCCGGCGGAGGCGGTGTCGATGCCCATGCCCTCCGCCAAGACGGTGCGGGCCACGCGGGTCGTTAGGAAGGCCTTGCCGGCGTAGTAGGCCTCGCCGCCGTTCATGCCGTATCCGGACCAGAACTCCTCCGCCATGGCGGCGGCCCAGGTGGCGGCGCGGCCGCGCAGGTCGGCCTCGTCCAGGACGAACACGGGGGTGGGGGCGTCGGCGAGTATCTCCCCCACGCTGCGCCCGCCGATCTCCAGCGCGCCGTCGGCGCCGCGGCGGGCCGACCATGGCCACAGGTCGGGGCGCGCCTCGGGCTCGGGGGCGGCCAGGGTGCCGAGGGGTGCCTCGCCCGCGGGTACGGTGCTCATCACATGCGCTCCGGAGCACTCACTCCCAGCAGGCCGAGACCGTTGGCGATGACCTGCCCGACGGCGTCGTTGACCCACAACCGGGCGACGTGCCCGGCGTCGACCGGGTCGTCGCCGCGCGGGGTGACGCGAGTGGCGCCATACCAGGTGTGGTAGGCGGCGGCGAGCGTCTCCAGGTAGCGCGCGATGCGGTGCTGCTCGCGCAGGGCGGCGGCCTGGGCAACGATGGCCGGATACTGGGCGAGCACGCCCAACAGCTGGGCATCGTGGGGGGTGTCCAACTGGGCGGGGTCGAAGCCGGCGTCGCGGCTCACGCCCCGCTCGGCGGCGTTGCGCGCCACGGAGCAAATGCGGGCGTGGGCGTACTGGACGTAGTAGACGGGGTTGTCGTTGGAGGTGGAGGCCAGCAGGTTCAGGTCGATGTCGATCATGGAGTCCATGGAGGAGCGGGCCAGCGCGTAGCGGGCCGCGTCCACGCCGACGGCGTCGACCAGGTCCTCCAGGGTGACCACGGTGCCGGCGCGCTTGGACATGCGCACCGGCTGCCCGTCGCGCACCAGGTTGACCAGCTGACCGATGATGATCTGCATGTTGACGCCGGGCTCGTCGCCGTAGGCGGCGCACATGGCCATCATGCGGCCGATGTAGCCGTGGTGGTCGGCGCCGAGCAGGTAGATGGCGCAGTCGGCTCCGCGGGCGCGCTTGTCCAGGTAGTAGGCGACGTCGGCGGCGAAGTAGGCGGGATCGCCGTCGGACTTGATCAGGACGCGGTCCTTGTCGTCGCCGAAGTCGGTGGTGCGCAGCCAGGTGGCCCCGTCCGCCTCGAAGATGACGCCGCGCTCGCGCAGGCGGCCGATGGCGCGCTCGACGGCGCCGGAGGTGTGCAGGGAGTCCTCGTGGAAGAAGACGTCGAAGTCGGTGCGGAAGTCGTGCAGTTCGGCCTTCACGGCGGCGAACATCAGGTCGACGCCGCGGGCGCGGAAGACCTCGGTGGCCTCGGCGTCGGGCAGGGTGGCGGGGTCGGGGCGGCCGGCGTCGGCCTCGTCCGCGGTTACCCGGGCGGCGATCTCACCGATGTAGGAGCCGCCGTAGCCGTCCTCGGGGGTCTCCTGGCCGCGGGCCGCGGCGAGCAGGGAGCGGGCGAAGCGGTCGATCTGGGTGCCGTGGTCGTTGAAGTAGTACTCGCGGGTGACCTCGGCACCGCAGGCGGTCATGATGCGGGCCAGGGAGTCGCCGACGGCGGCCCAGCGGGCTCCGCCCAGGTGCACCGGGCCGGTGGGGTTGGCGGAGACGTACTCGAGGTTGATGTGCTGGCCGGCCAGGGAGTCGTTGGTGCCGTAGGCGGTGCCGGCGGTGAGGATGGTGCGGGCGAGCTCGCCGGCGCTGGCGGCGTCCAGGCGGATGTTGAGGAAGCCGGGTCCGGCGACCTCGGCGGAGGCCACGCCGTCCAGGGCGCCCACGCGCTCGGCCAGCAGCTGGGCCAGAGCGCGCGGGTTGGTGCCGGCCTTCTTGGCCAGCTGCATGGCGACGTTGGTGGCCCAGTCACCGTGCTCGCGGGAGCGGGGGCGCTCGACCTTGGGGACCGGCACCTCCTCCACGGGCAGGGCGAGGCTGCCGTCGGTGACGGCGGCGATGAGGACGTTGCGGATCGCTTCGGCGAGCTCTTCTGGGGTCACGCGCGCCAGCGTACCGGCACCGCCCCAACGCGCCGAAACCGGCATAAGCAACGCACCGAGATCGGTAGAACTTACGCGCCCAGATCGGTGGACGTTACGTGCCGAGGTCGGTCGATATGGGTCCGTCATACGCCTGGCGCACGAACGGGGACGCAAAGGAGTAGAGTTTCGGGTATCCGAAACCATGTGAGGAGGTCGACCGTGCCCGATCCCGGCAACGCCACCGACGCCGTCGACGCCATCGTGCGCAGGCACGAGCCGAAGCCGAACCCGCCACGCCATCGGCTGCTGGCGCTGCTCGGCCCGGCCTTCGTCGCTGCGGTCGCCTACGTGGACCCCGGCAATGTGGCTGCCAACATCACCGCCGGCGCCCGCTACGGATACACGCTCGTGTGGGTGCTGGTGCTGGCCAACGCCATGGCGGTGCTGATTCAGTACCAGAGCGCCAAGCTCGGCATCGTCACCGGCCGCTCGCTGCCGCAGGTGCTCGGGGACCGTCTCGGCCGTGGCACCCGCCTGGCCTACTGGGCGCAGGCCGAACTCGTCGCCGCCGCCACCGACCTGGCCGAGGTGATCGGGGGCGCCGTCGCCCTGCATCTGCTTTTCAACATCCCGCTGCTGACCGGCGGCGTGATCATCGGCGCCGTGTCCATGCTGCTGCTGGCACTGCAGGAGCGCCGCAGTCAGCGCACCTTTGAGGGAGCGGTGGTCGCGCTCCTGGTGGTGGTGACGATCGGCTTCGTGGGCGGGCTGTTCATCTCGCCACCCGACTGGGGCGAGACCTTCGCCGGCCTGATTCCCCGACTGAGGGGATC
The DNA here is from genome assembly GCF_900002405.1 of Actinomyces succiniciruminis. Lineage (GTDB taxonomy): Bacteria > Actinomycetota > Actinomycetes > Actinomycetales > Actinomycetaceae > Actinomyces > Actinomyces succiniciruminis. The sequence goes on from NZ_LK995472.1 coordinate 15,208, forward strand.
CGGCAGCCTGCTGGTGGCCGCCTCCATGCTCGGCGCCACCGTCATGCCGCACGCCATCTACCTGCACTCATCCCTGGTGCGCGACCACCACGAAGAACTCGGGGAGGGCCATGCCGACCGGCTGGCAGCCGATCGCACCGCCACGCCGATCCCCGACGACGCCGCAGCCTCCGCTCCCGACATCTCCCCCGCCGCCGACGCCGTCCCCTCCGGGCAGGAGCGCACCGGCCGCCTGATCCGCGCCACCCGGGTGGACGTGATATGGGCGCTGGCGCTGGCGGGCGCCGTCAACATTGCCCTATTGCTGCTCGCTGCCTCGGCCCTGTCCGGGGCCGGCGGCACCGACACGATCGAGGGGGCGCACGCCGCCATCACCGCGTCGCTGGGGCCGGCCGTCGGCGTCGTGTTCGCAATCGGGCTGCTGGCCTCCGGGTTGGCGTCGACGTCGGTGGGCGCCTACGCCGGCAGCGAGATCATGGCCGGACTGCTGCACATCCGCGTCCCCCTGCTGGCACGCCGCGCGGTCACCCTCGTGCCCGCGCTGATCATCATCGGCGTTGGGGCGGAGCCGACCTGGGCACTCGTGCTCAGCCAGGTGGTGTTGTCCTTCGGAATCCCGTTGGCGATCGTGCCGCTCATGCGGGCCACGGGTTCGGAGCAGCTCATGGGCCGGTGGCGAGACGGTGTGGTCCTGCGCTGGACGTCCCGCGCTGCCGCGGGACTCATCATCGTGCTCAACCTCGCGCTGGTCGTGCTGACGTTGACCGGCAACGGCTGAGGCGCGACGCAGGCCGGCGGCGCCGTCGGCTCGTCGAACGCCACAGCCTCTCGGTTTCCATCCGGTGCCCGAACGCTGGTACAGTCGCGCCTCGGGCCCCGGTAGCTCAGTGGATAGAGCGTCTGCCTCCGGAGCAGAAGGCCGCAGGTTCGAATCCTGTCCGGGGCACCGGCCCCGAGCCCCCGCCCGACCCCGAGTCGGCGGGGGCTTCGTCGATCCTGCGGGGCAGCAGGTCGTCTACGGCCACACCAAAACGGTTGGCCACGGCAGCGACATCCTCGGCCGTCCAGCCAACCTGTCCCCTCACCTTCTTACCGGCAACGCCGCCACTTACGCCGAGCAGGCGCCCTAGTTGTTCACGAGTCATGTGCTCAGCGAACAGGTATTGATTCACGGTGAAACCGAGAGCCTGATTGAAGGTCATGCCGGAAGCATCGGTCTGCGGTACTGCACTCATGCGAACATAGTAGCGCGAACTGATCGAACACGCACCGATTGATGCTTGACGGACTTCAGGCGCAGAGTTCATACTGCGTGCGTGACTCGTCAAAATCTGACCACTCCGTCATCCGCTGACGACATGTTGTCGCCGCGTGACGCAGCTTCGCTGATCCCCGGCTGTACAGCACAAACACTGCGCCGATGGGCGCATGCGGGGAAGGTGCCCGCGGCGGTGTTGCCGAATGGGCGGTTGTTGTTTCGGCGGCGGGATGTTGAGGCGTTGTTGGAGCCTCAGGTGATGGGGCCTGAGGGGTCTGAGGTGTCGGGTTCGTCTGTTGGTTCGTCGGGTGTTGTGCCTGGTCAGGGGGCTTTGTTGTGAGGGTTCGTGTCGCGTTTGATCGGGATCTGCTGTTTCGGCCGTTTGACGTGCCGCCGCGTGGTGTGCGTGATCGTGTGACGGGTCTGCGGGTGGCTGGTTTGGGCATCTTCGTGCGGTTTGACCGGGTTTTCGAGGTGGATGGGCTGGATCGTGAGCCGCCTGGCGCGACGTTGCTGAACGTCGGGCTGCGGGTGTCGTTTGACCAGGGTCATGGTCTGCGGTTCTGGCCGGATGAGGACTTGGACTGCGGGTGGGAGGTGTGCGACTGGCTGGTGTATGAGCCGGTGGCGTGGCCGTACACGGTTGCCCCGCGGTCGGTGGACCGCGGGGTGTTTGAGGGGCTGCTGGACCGGTATGGGGATCTGCTGGTTGAGGATGAGCACCTTTCGACGACGTCGTTCCGGTTGGAGCCGGTTAGTTCTGCCAGCCCGGTGGTGTTGGCCGGTGGTCGTAGTGCTTGATGCGGGTGTCGTCGGGGGTGGTCCAGCGGCTGGAGACGTCGTGGTCCTTGCAGAAGGTGTAGATGTCTTTGCCGAGGAGCCGGCGGGTTTTGTCGAGGTTGTCGCGGGTTGCGTGGCCGGTGTTGGGGTGGGCGACGTGGTCAATCCATCCGAAGAAGGCGGTTTTGTCGGCTTCCTCAATGTTGGTGCGGGCTGCTTTGGGGAGGTCCTGGGGCGGTATCCAGGCTCGGGGCTGGGAGGTCTTCGCGGCGTTGTCGGCCGCGTCGAGCAGGTCGCCGGGGGGCCAGTGGCTGGTGCCGCTTCCGCCGATGCCGAGGGCGTCGAGCAGGGAGGCGTAGTCGTCGCCGAGGTAGGCGACGGCTCGCAGGTCCCCGGTACTGGGGTTGGTGTCGACGTCGTAGGTGTGGGCCCAGTGGTGGGGGCCAATGATGGCAATGAGGAGGGTCCAGGGCTGATCGCCTTCGGCGGCGAGGAGTGCGTCGAATCGGTGGGTGTTGCCTGCGGAGACGGTGAGGGAGAACTGGTAGAGGACTCGGCGTCCGCCGGCCTGCTGGGTGAGTTTGAGGGCTTTGGTGAGGTTGGGCAGATCCATCGTCGGATCACTTCTTTCTTGGGGACGGCAGGGCGGTCCTGCCTGTCCTCAGCGGGTGCGGGGCTGGGTGCCTCGGCCTGCGGGCCTGCTGGCGGTGGTGCGTCGGCGGGCCGGGGTGGGAGGGCGCCCGGCTGGGTGTCCTCCCACCTGTCCCTGATTGTTACCGAGACCGGGCCGCGACATGCGGGCGGCTGGTCATCTTCTTCTCTGAAAGGTGCACTCCAATGCTGAAGACGATTCTGGGTGGACTGGCTGTGTCCGTCCTGGCCTCGGCGCCTGCGACCGCTTCACCGTCGATCCCTGCGCCAGCTGAGCTTGAGCCTGGGTACGCGTATCGGGTCGAGGGCGGTGACCTGCTAACGGTGGGCCGGATCGTGGACCGAGTGCTGCCGGGTGAGAGCGCTGAGGCTGACCGGTGCGGGGGCATTGATGGGCGCGTGCGGGCGGAGATTGACCTGGATGTGCCGGGCCTGACCTGGAGCGGGTCGGATGGCTGCCTGCGGTGGGCGCAGGCCACAGACGGCGACGGGCGGGTGCACCGGTACTGGGTCACTCCGGGTGCCGATGTGGTCTATGTGGTCGAGCTGGCCGGTGCGGCTGGGGTGGGTGTGTCTGGCTAGTGCAGTTCAGTGAGCTCGCCCGGTCGGGTCTTGTCCTTGTTTCCCTTGTTCCTCTCTTCCCTAGTGATTCGGTGGGTGATCCGTTGTGAGCATCGATTTCAGTGACGTTGACGTGGATGTGCGGTCGGGTGCTGGTTTGCGGCGCGCGTTGGCTGAGGTGCGGCGTGCGCCTGGTGGCTGGGAGTCGGGTCTGGGTGCGGCGGTGGCCGAGGCGGTGTCGGTGGAGCTGCGGCGGCGGGTTGGCCGGCGCAGGCCGGGCTCGTTGGCGGGCCGGTGTGGGGGTCTGGATGAGGTGCTGCTGATGCTGCGTGCGGAGGTGCTGGACTTGCTGATGTTGCGGCCGGGTGATGTTGAGGCGGCTGGGGATGAGGAGCTGTGGCCTTGGTTGGTGCGGCGCGCTGTGTGGGCCGTGGGCGACGCCGCAGTGATGGAGGAGCTGCACGGCCTGGCCGGCGACAGTAATGCGCACCGCCTGGCGCGGCGGGCCGCCGACGACGGCGTGGTGGTTGGTGCGTTGGAGGACGCGGATGACCGCGCGGTGGAGCGGGCGCAGCGGATTGCGCCGGCCGGTGACGGGGCGGCGCCGGCGGCCGTGGAGGTGGGGCCGGTGCTGGGGCTGCTGGTTGAGGTGCTGGTGGGTGCGGGTGTGCCCGCGCGGGTGGCGTCTGACGGGACGGTGAGGGTGGCGGAGCTGGCGGTTTCGGGGCCGGTGCGGGCTAGGCATACGCGGGCCCGTGAGGATGCTCGGGACGGTGAGCTTGGCCGGCTGGGAGTGGATGAGGCGGCTGCGGGGGCGTGGATGGCCCTGGTGGTGGGGTCGAAGCGGGCAGGGGTGGATTCGTCGCTGGTGCTGGCGCTGCGGTCAGGCCGGGCGGATGTGGCCGGCGGCGGCTGGTCGGATCTGCAGCGGGGCTGGGTGGCGCGTGTCGCGGCCGGCGTGCATGCGGTGCCGACTGAGAGCGAGGGGCCGGCGGTGGTGCCGGGTGGGTTGCAGCTGGAGCTGGAGCTGGCGCTGGCTGCGGAGGCGGTGATGGCCCGGGTTGCGTGACCGGGGTCGTCGGCCACCCCGTAAACGGCCGATCGCCTCACCACCGGGCGGGTGGTGAGGCGACCTAGAAGATACGGCACCCAGCCCATAGTTTTTCGCGGACTCGGCTGGGGGCCTGGGGGGCTTGCACCCCAACGGCAGTAAGGGTAGCAGTTGCAGGACAGTCTGGGAACCCCTGTACAGGCGTCGATGAGGAGTGCGGGCGGCGATGGTGCACCCGCAGCGATGGAGCCGGCGGTGGCCGGCACCGCACGGACGGGCGGGGCGCGTGGCCACGAGCCTG
>NZ_LK995473.1:0-26512 GCF_900002405.1 Actinomyces succiniciruminis
TGTCCTGAGGCAGAACTGTCACCGATGTCCTGAGACATAACAGTCGTATTTGACCGGCGTGGGGTACTCGAATACGACCTCGTAGGCCCGAAGACGTCCTCCCAACCCCCCAGAACGACCCCGCCCCGCCGCCCGAGTACGACCAGGCGCGCACGAGTATGACCTCGCCGACCCGAAGACGATCTCACACACCCGAGGACGACTACCGCCTCGCAGCCCCAACCCGGAACCACCACACCCGCAAACACGAAGAGCCCGGTTTGCCTGTCCGCTGTATACGTCCAAGGTCTTCAGCAAACCGTTAAGTGGCGTTGTTAACGATGAACCGGCGTAACCAACACCACGCATCCAACACCGACCCACCACCCCGACCGATCTCAGCACGTAACTTCAACCGACCTCGGCGAGGGGCGGGGCGGGGCGCCGTCAGTACTCGCGCCTCCCTTCCGCCCTGCCCTGTGCGGTTCTGCCTTGCCCTGCTCAGTCCTGCCCCAGGGGCGGCATGCGGTAGCCGCGCCCGCGCACCGCCACGACGACGTCGGCGGGCACGTCATGCGCCTGCAGGTGCCGGCGCAGTCGGTACACGGTGGTGCGCACCATCTCCCGGCCCCCGGAGTCGTCGCTGGTGCCCCACACCTCGTTGAGCAGTTCCTGCCAGGTGACGACGGCGTCGCGCCGCCGCGCCATGGCGGCCAGTAGGCGGGCCTCCGTGTCCGGCAGGGGGATGTTGCGTCCGCCCCAGGAGACCCGACCGGTAGCCGTCGATACGCGCAGGGGCCCGTTGGTGATCGCATCCGGACCCGAACCGGAGCGGCGCGTGACCGCGCGGGCCCGCAGCGCCAGCTCGCGGGGTGAGAAGGGCTTGGTGACGTAGTCGTCTGCGCCCGCCTCCAGTCCGGCGATCCGATCCGGCTCGTCGCGCATGGCCGTCAGCAGGATGATCGGGACCTGGCTGCCGGTGCCGCGCAGACGGCGGCACAGGTCGACGCCGGAACCGCCCGGCAGCATCACGTCCAGGACCACCAGGTCGATGTCGCGGGTGGAGGCCAGCTCCCAGGCCCTCTCGGCGTCCGGCGCCGTCAGGCACTCGAAACCTTGGGTCTCCAGCGCGAAGGAGACCACATAGAGCATCTGTGGCTCGTCGTCGACGACGAGCGCCACCAGCTTCGGGGCCGGCAGTCCGGGGGCGGGGTCGCTCGACATCACGCTGGTGCTCCGTTCGTGGGTGCCGCGTCCGGCAGGAGTGAGCCGGAGACGGCGTCGGGGTGCAGCGGCAGCGTCAGGTAGACGGTCGTGCCCCGCGTGGCGATCGTATCGATGAGCACGCGGCCGCCGTGGGCCTCCATGATCCGCTGCGTCACCATCATCCCCAGGCCCGCGCCGCGGCTCGACGGCGCCGTCAGGGGGTTGGAGGTCGCATAGGGGGTGAAGGCGCGCCGCCGCTCCTGCCGGTTCATGCCGGTGCCGTCGTCCATGACCGTGATGAGGGCGTCGTCGGTGTCGGCACTGATGCGTACCGTCACCGGCCGGCCGTCGCAGTGCCGCAGTGCGTTGGTCACCGCGTTGGCGACCGCCTGGCGCAGCAGTCCGCGATCGGCCTCCACGCGGACCGGACGCCCGTGGTCATTCAGACGGATCGGGGTGCGTGCGGAGCGGCGCATCTCCTGGATGAGGTCGCGCACGAGCGCGCGCAGCTCGACGCGCTCCCGACGCAGGTCGCGGACCTCGTGGTCCAGGCGCGCCTCGGTCAGGAAGTCCTCGGCCATCTGGGAGGCGTCGCGGGCATTGTCGAGGATGGTGGTCACGAAGCGCCGCTGCACCTGGTTGAGGTCTCCGGGGGTCTCCTCGTCCAGCAGCTCCGCGGAGGCGCTGATCAATGCCAGGGGCGTGCGGATCTCGTGGGCGAGGACGTCGCGCGGGGTACTGCGCCGCTGGGCCTCCTCCCGCAGGCGGGCATTGTCCCGGCGGGCAAGCGTCAGTTCCCGGCGCCAGCGTGCGGCCAGCACCGCGGCCGCGACGGCGGCGGTGGCCAGGGCCCAGCCGACGGCCACGTTGAGGAAGACGCTCATGAGTCCCATCATGCCTGTTCGCCTCCGCCTGCCGCGGAGCGGGTAGCGGCGCGTGCCCCCGGCCCCCGTGGACGCGAGTTCATGCTGCGGATCCGTGGACGGTGCTTTGGCGCCTGGGGTGTCTGCGGCGGTGTCGGAGGGAAGTCGACGGTGGCCCCGTGGCCGCCGGGCGGGGCGGACGCGGGGGCCGGCGATGGGGACCCGTCGCCTTTGACGTGTCCCGATGACTGCACCATGCCACCTTCCGACGCGCCGGAGTGTGATGGATGACACGAAATTGCCGCAACGGCGAAAGCAAGACTTTTCTGCCGCGGTTACATGGTCGAGATCGGGACCGTTGTCCCATGGCGGACGTTTGACCTATATGGCGGTCGCCGGGGCTCCGTCTGCCTGGATGAGCGCCGCTCACATGCCGACGCGGCGAGATGGGACTGTGACCCGAGGGTGGTGTCTTCGGGAACGACCTGCCGCCGATGTGACTACCCTGGGGATGTGAGCCCGACGCCGCCCTCTGAGTCGCACCTCGACCAGCTCCCTGACCAACGCGTTGCCGTGGTCATCCCGGCCAAGGACGAGGCTGAACGCATCGCGGGCACGGTGCGCGCCTGCCGGGCCATCCCGCGGGTCGACCTGGTAATCGTCGTCGACGACGGCTCCACCGACGGCACTCAGGAGCATGCGCGCGCCGCCGGCGCAGTAACGGTCCGCCACGCCGTCTCCCGCGGCAAGGCCTCTGCCATGGAGACCGGTGCGAGTGTCGTCGCCATGCGCGACTATGAGGACGGTCCGGCCCGGCTGCTGCTGTTCGTCGACGCGGACCTGGGCGACTCCGCCGCCGCCTGCGCCGAACTGGTTCCCCCGATCGTCGACGGCGTAGCGGACATGTCCATTGCCGTCCCGCCCAAGCAGGCCGGGGCCGGTGGCCGCGGCAGGGTGGTGCGCGCCGCCCGCGCCGCGATCGCCTCCGCGACCGGCTGGGCCCCCGTCGCCCCGCTGTCCGGGCAGCGCTGCATCACGCGCGACGCCTACGAGGCGGCCTCGCCGCTGGCCGAAGGCTGGGGCGTCGAAGTGGGGCTGAGCATCGATGTGCTGGTCGCCGGCATGACCGTGATCGAGGTGCCCTGCGACATCACCCACCGCGTCTCCCGCAACGACCGTGCCGGGCGCCTGCACCGGGCCGCCCAGTACAAGGACGTGATGCGGGCGGTGACCTCCCGTCGTCTGCGGCGCGTGCGCGTGCCCGCCGACAAGCTCGACGCCGCCGCCGTCCACGACCAGCTGCCCTTCCGCGCCTACCGCGCCCTGGCTGACGCGGCCCCCGTCGGCGAGGCCTGACCCGGGCCCGAGAGCAGCAGCGCCGCCAGCGCCGGCAGGGCGGCGGCCGCCGAGAAGAGCAACATGGTGGGGCCGGAGTCGTTGACGAGCACCTCCACCACCACCAGCACGGCCAGTGCGCGCAGCGCCGGGGACAGCCAAGCCGGTGCGGGCGTCGTCGTCAACCAGGCATAGGGGCCCCGCCCCGCCCGGGCCCGGCGCACCGTCCGCGGCAGCCAGCGGGCGACCGCCACGGCCAGCACCAGTCCCACCACCAGCGCCGCCAGCGCCAGCGGACTGGACCGGAACGGGCTCACCAGCGCGCCGGCCTTGCGCGCCAGCGTGGTGCCGGCGGTGCCGTCGAGCACCTGGGCCACGAATCCCCCCAGATGCGTGCGTGAGCCGCTGGCGTAGTCCACCAGCGCGAACCCACCGACCACGCCCACGGTCACCGCGCCGACCCCCAGCCAGCGCCGCAGCCCCAGCCGCACGCCGGCCAGACCCGCGCCCAACGCCACCAGCGCCGGAATCAGTGTGAGCGCGCCGCCGACGTCCGCCCCCAGTTGTGGGGCCCCATCGATCGCGAGCACAAGCAGCCCGGGCACCGCCACCGCCGCCACGACGGCCGCACGCCGATGCCCACGGGTGGCGGCGAACCGGTCGGCGCCGACGGCCAGTGCCACCACCAGCGCCCCCGCCGCCAAGGCGAAGGCCGTATTCGACACCCCGTAGAAGCGCCCGGCCACCACCGCGTTCATCCCCAGCGGCCCGTTGAACCCCAGCGGCGCGCCCACTGCGGCATCGGCCAAGATCACCACCGGCACGGTGGCGGCCAGCGCCAGCGCAGCGCCCGGTGCTCCCAGGCGCGGCATTCGTGCCAACAGGGCCGCCACGCCGGTGAGCAGTCCTGCCCCGAGCGCGCCCACCAGGGCCGCCACCACTGGCGCCCAGGTCTCCGCGCGCCACCAGGGCACCAGGTTGGCCAGCCAGATTCCGGCCGGCAGGGCGGTCACCCAGCAGGCCGCCCAGCCAAGCCGCCCCAGCGCCCCGCGCCGCGGGCGGCGCAACCCGAGGCCGACGGCGACCAGCAACACCAACGCGGCCGCCAGCAGCACCAGCGTCACCGGGATCACCGCGTGCTCGGAGGCGACGGCGTGGACGGCGTCGTCGGCCAGGGCGGCTGTGCGGTCGGCGCTCGCGGGGGAGTTGGGGGCGGCGGCGCTCGCGGAGGGGTCTGCGGCGCCGGCGGTCGGCGCGGTCGGCAGCGTGAGCACCCCGCCGCTCAGCCCGGAAGCGGCGACGGCGTCCCGGCCTGCGAGCGCCGCCAGCAGCGTGGGCGCCAGGTCGGTCAACTGAATCAGGCCGCGCCGGTGCGTGCTCGGACCGACCAGCAGCCCGCCGTCGCTGCCACGCGTGGATGTGGTTCCTGCTGGCAGGATCGCCAGCTGCGGGGAGGGGTCCTGCGGGTCAGCCACGGACACGACGACGACGCGCGCCGGCCCGGTCAACTCGCCAAGCGCCTGCGCGAGGGCCCGGACCGCCTGCGCCGCCCGTGACGGCTCGGTCGGCGCCGACGCCGGCCCGGTGTCCCCCGAGTCCGGTGCCCCCATGAGGTCTATCAGGATCAGGCCCGGTGCGGTGCCGTCGTCTGCTGCACGGTCGCCGGTCGCCCCGGTGCCGCTGCCCGCCAACAGTGCGGCCGGATCGGCGGAGTCAGGCGGCCCGGCCGCATTGGTCAGTGCCAGTACGGCGCCGTCCCCGGCGGCGGCGTAGCTCACCCCGGCCGCCTCGAGCGCCGTCGCCAGCCTCCCCGGCTCGGCCCCGTAGCCGTCGGCCTGCGCCAACCGGGCGACACTCGTCCAGGTGCCACCGGAGCACGTCGTCGTGGCATGCAGGTGGGAGGCGTCGGCGCGGGCGCGCGTGCCCGCCCCCAGCGTCAACCAGCCGTCGGCCGGGCAGCTGGCCTCCCCGACCGTGCGCTGGACCAGGTTGACCGGCTCATTCGCCGCCGCATAGTCCAGGACCGCGGCGGCGTCCGCGGCCACCAGCGGGTCGTCGGCGGCGGCGAGCTCCCGCACCGCGGTCCACGACAGTCCGCTTACCCCCAGCACGACCAGCGGCGCGGACTCGTTAGGGCTAGTCGAAACTGCAGCCGAGACTGCCCGCGCAGCGGGAGAGGCAGGCGTCGTCGTCGACTCCGCAGCGGCCGCCGCCGAGACCGGCCCCACCGCGCCCAGCACCACCCCTACCAGCAGCGCCAGCACCGCCCGGACCACGACCGCACGCCGCGGCCGCCGCCGGATGCGCTGGGGCTCGATCATGCCGCCCAGCCTACGTGGGGCATTCGCGCGCGTCGGCGGCGAATCGCGGGATAGCCTGGCCCCATGACGACCCCAGCCCCCACCTGGTCCTTCCTCGGCCCCGGAGGCACCTTCTGCGAGTCCGCCCTGCGGCAGGTGGCCCCCCGCGACGTCGTCCTCGACCCCTGCCAGGACGTCCCCACTGCGCTTGACCGCGTGCGCGACCGCAGCGCCGTCGCCGCCGTCGTCCCGATTGAGAACTCGGTCGAAGGCGGCGTGAATGCCACGCTCGACAACCTCGTGGCCGGCGCGCCCCTGGTGATCGCCGCCGAAATGGCCGTGCCCATCACCTTCGTGCTGGCCGGTCGCCGGGGCACCCGCCTGGAGGACGTGGGCGCCATCTCCACCCATCCGCACGCCTGGGCGCAGTGCCGCGGCTGGGTCCACCAGCACCTGCCCGAGGCCGTCTACATCGAGGGCAGTTCGACCTCCGCGCCCGCTCGCGCCCTGGCGGAGGCCGACGACGCCGCGGCCGCCGCCCTGGACTACCAGGCGGTGCTGTGCAACCCCCTGGCCGCGGAGCAGTACCACCTGAGCATCATCGCCGGGGGCGTGGCCGACAACCCCGACGCGGTCACCCGCTTCGTCAAGGTGTGTCGTCCCGGGCGCGTCGGCGAACCCACCGGCGCCGACAAGACCACTCTGCTGGTGCAGCTGCCACACAACCGTGCCGGCGCCCTGTTGGACATGCTCGAGCAGTTCAGCGTCCGCGGGGTGAACCTCACGCGCATTGAGTCCCGGCCCGTCGGCGACTCCCTGGGCCGCTACCGCTTCTCCATCGACGTTGAGGGACACATCCGGGAGGAGCGCGTGCAGGCGGCCTTCATCGGTCTGCACCGCACCTGCCCGTTCCTGCGCTTCCTCGGTTCCTACCCGCGCCTGGACTCGCTGCCCGTGGTGGTCCCCGCCGGCACGAGTGACAAGGACTTCGTGGTGGCCCGCTCCTGGGTCGCCGACGTACTCGACGGCCGCACCCTCTGAGAGCGCGCCGCACCCTGGGCTATGCGGGGCGCCGCACCCTGAGCTATGCGGGGCGCCGCACCCTGGGCTATGCGGGGCGCCGCACCCGTAATGCCCCGGGCTGCACGCGTACGCGGACGCCGCGCGTGGGGGCCACCAGGTCGCCGTCGACCTCGACGGCGGCGGGCCGCTCCAGCCACACCGTCACCTCACGCCCGCGCCGCAGCAGCACTTGGGCGGCACCACCGGTGGAGTAGGACGCCGGCCGTGGCGGCAGCACCTGCCGCGCCAACGACGCCCAGCCCCACAGGCCGTACAGCGTGTCGATGGCCGCGACGTCGAGCAGGCCGTCATCCAGGCGGGCGTCCGGCAGCAGCGTCACCCCCGCGGGCAGCCGCCCACCGTTGGCGATCAGCAGGGTGCGTGCCAGCATCCGTTCGGTGCGCGGAGCCTGCGGCGACGCCGGTGCCGCCGCATGTGCCTCCGGTGCGGCGGCGCTCGCGGGGCCGCTCGCAATCCGCAGCACCAGATTCAAACGGCGCTGCCCCAGGTTCTCCAGTGCCGCCAATCCGTATGCACCCCAGCTCAGGCGCTCTTTCAGGGCGGGGCGCGTGGAGGCCACCAGGCCGGCGTCGAAACCGATGCCGGCCACCACCAGGCACGCGTGCTCGCCGCCCAAGGTCGGCCGCGCCCAACCCTGTGGCGGCTCAGCAATGCCGGCGGCATGACCCCCGGCGTCGGCGCGCCCGGCCCCCGGGGCGGTACCGATGCGGGCGTCGGGCCCGCCGTCGGGACCTCGAGTATCGGCCCCGCCGTGGGTGAGTAGTGGACCTGTATGCCCGCCGGCCTCGGTGCGTACCCACATCAGGTCGGTCGGCGTCGCGCGACCGCTTGCCGCGATGCGTGCCAGTTCCGTGTAGCGCCGCAGCGGTAGGCCGAGGTTTCGGGCGGCCAGGTTGGCGGTTCCCAGCGGCATGATCCCCATGTCGACGCCGGTCCCGGCTAGGCCCGCCGCCACGGTGCGCACCGTGCCGTCCCCACCCGCAGCGACCACGAGCCGCGCCCCGGAGGCGACCGCCAGCCGGGCCTGAATGGCGCCGGTTTCCCGGGCGGAGGTCTCCAACCAGACGGTGCGGTAGCCTGCCGCACGCAGTGCCTCGCCGAGTACCCGCCGCACTTCCGACGTGGCGGCGGGCTTGGCGGGATTGATGACGACGGCGGCAACCGGCGCCGGGGCGGTGCCGGCGGTCATAAGGCAAGGCTACCGGCCCGGCGACTCCGCCGCCCCGGTTCGGGTGGGGCGGCCACGGTTCGCAGCGCGGGCCGCACTCGTGTCCCGGCACGGATGAGGCTCGTTGCCGCCGTATCGACCGGTCTCGGCACGTCACTTGTGCCGAGACCGCGAATTGATGGGGCGTCAGGCGGGCACGTCGTCGGCGCCGGGCAGCCCGGCCTGGCGGGCGAGGCCGGTGATGACCCCGGCGAGGCGGGCGAAATCGGCGCCGCGCGAGGAGGAACGGCGGTGTACCAGGCCGATGCGACGGGTCGGCACCGGGGCGGCGAAGTGAGCAACGGAGTACTCCTCGCCGGATAGCAGTCGCAGCGCCCCCTCGGGGATCACCGTCACGCCGACGCCGTGTGCCACCATCCGTACCACCGTGGAAAGGGTTGTGGCCACCGCGGCCGGCGGGTTGGCGCCGTAGCGCTGACACAGGGCCAAGGTCTGATCGCGCAGGCAGTTGTCCTCGTCGAGCAGGAGGAGCCGCTGTTCGTCGAGCTCGGTGGGGACGACGTCGTTGCGGCCCGCCCAGGGATGGCCGGCGGGCACCAGGATGGCCAGCGGTTCGTCGTACATGGGGATCGCGGTGGCGCGGCGCAGGTCGACGTCGATGGTCATGATCGCGGCATCGAGGCGTCCCTGTCCGAGCATGTTGAGCAGGTCGCCGGTGACCATCTCCCGCAGTTCGGGGTGAAGCAGCGGCAACTCGCGGCCGAGGCCATCCAGCACCAGTGGCACCAGGTAGGGGGCGATGGTGGGGATGACGCCCAGGCGCAGAGTGCCGGCCAGCGCGGCCCCCTGGTTGGTGACGGCTTCGTTGAATGCCTCGGCGGCGAGCACGGCCTCGCGCGCATACGGCAGCAGCGCCTGACCGAGCGGGGTGACCAGCACCCGGCGCGTGGTGCGCTCGACGAGTTCGCCGTCGACGCGCTTCTCCAGGGCCGTGATCGCCTGCGACAGGCTGGGCTGGCTAACGCCCAGCGCCGATGCCGCTTCACCGAAGTGCTGGTGGTCGCATAGCGCGACGAAGGCCCGCAACTGGGAGAAGGAGGGGGGAGAAGTGCTGGACATGATGGGTCCCGAATGTAGGCGGAGGTCCGGCCGGGCGGGCCGGGGATAGTCGTTGGGGGTGGTTTATTGGTATTGACTCTAGATCACGCGCGGATGGATCTCATGCCGTTTGCAGTTGGGGCTCGCGCCTGGGGGTGCCCATACGGCGCTGACTGGCGGCAGGCCCACGTCTGGCTACACTCGCACCCATGATCGATCTGCGTGCGCTTCGTGAGAACCCCGAGCCCTTCCGTGCCAGCCAGCGTGCCCGCGGAGCCGACGTCTCCCTGGTCGACCGCATCATCGAGGCCGACGAGGCCCGCCGCACCAGCCTGGCCGGCTTCGAGTCCCTGCGGGCCGAGCAGAAGACGGTCTCCCGGTCGGTCGGCAAGGCCTCCACCCCCGAGGAGCGCGAGGCCGCCCTGCGCGGCGCCAAGGGACTGGCCGAGCGGGTCCGGCAGGCCGAGGCGACCGCCAACGCCGCCGCGGCCGAACTGGACGAGCTCGCCTCCCAGTTCCAGAACCTCATCGAGGGCGCGCCCGCCGGCGGTGAGGAGGACTACGTGGTGCTGCGCCACGAGGGCCCCGCCCCGCGCGACTTCGCCGCCGAGGGCTTCGAGCCGGCCGACCACCTGGCGCTCGGCGAGGGCCTGGACATCATCGACACCCGCCGCGGCGCCAAGGTCTCCGGCGCCCGCTTCTACTATCTCAAGGGCTGGGGCATGCGCCTGGAGCTGGCGCTGCTGACCGCCGCCCTGGACAAGGCCGTGGAGCACGGCTTCATCCCCATGACCACCCCCACCCTGGTCACCCCACAGGTGATGGGCGGTACCGGCTTCCTCGGTGCCCACAGCGACGAGATCTACTACCTGTCCGCCGACGACCTGTACCTGACCGGCACCTCCGAGGTGGCGCTGGCCGGCTACCACACCGACGAGATCCTGGACCTGTCCGCCGGGCCCAAGCGGTACATGGGCTGGTCCACCTGCTACCGGCGTGAGGCCGGTGCCGCCGGCAAGGACACCCGCGGCATCATCCGCGTGCACCAGTTCAACAAGGCGGAGATGTTCTCCTACTGCCGCCCCGAGGACGCCGCCGAGGAGCACCAGCGGCTGCTGGCCATGGAGGAGGAGATGCTCGCCCTGGTGGGCCTGCCCTACCGGGTGATCGACACCGCCGCCGGCGACCTGGGCTCCTCCGCCGCCCGCAAGTTCGACTGCGAGGCCTGGCTGCCCACCCAGAACCGTTGGATGGAGGTCACCTCCACGTCCAACTGCACCACCTTCCAGGCGCGCCGGCTGTCCATCCGCGAGCGCCGCGACGGCAAGACCGCACCCGTGGCCACGCTCAACGGCACCCTGGCCACCACCCGCTGGATGGTCGCCATCCTGGAGAACCAGCAGCGTGCGGACGGGACCGTCGTCGTCCCCGAGGGGTTGCGCCCCTACCTGGGTGGCCTCGAGATCATCGAGCCGGCCGCCTGACGTCATGCGCAGCGAGACCACGCCCGCCGCCCCCGCCTTGTCGGCGCTCTGAGATGTCAAGCCGGAACGACGACGACACCCCGCTGATCGGCTCGGCCGCCTGGAACTCCCAGACGGTCGGCGTCTACGGGCCCGGATACGATCGCCCGCTGTCCCATGACGACTACCACGCGCTGGTGCGCGCGCGCATGGCCGACCTGGACCGCCTGGACGCGATCGGCGTCGACGGGACGGCGAACCTGGCCCCCAGTGGGCGGCTGATGGTGGCCCTGGATGTGGACGGCACCATCCTGGACCTGGACGGCGGCGTCTCCGAGCGCGTCATGGCCTCGATCGCCCGCATGCGCCACCACGGCGTGCAGGTGGTCATCGCCACCGGGCGCGGCATCTCCGCCGCCCTGCCGGTCGCCCGTCGCCTGGGCCTGACCGACGGGTGGATGGTGTGCGCCAACGGCGCCATCACGCTGCGGATGACCCCGGTCGCCCCGGGCGGCTACGAGGTCGTCGATTCGCGCACCTTCAACCCGGCCACCGCCATCGACACCCTGCTGGAGGCGGTTCCGGATGGGATCATCGCGGTGGAGGACCTGGGCGCCGGCTTCCGCGTGTCCCGGCCCTTCCCCGACGGGGAGCTGATCGAGAAGCAGACGGTAGTCCCCCTGGAGGAGCTGCGTCGCGGGGAGGTCACCCGGGTGGTGCTGCGGGCGCCGGGAATGCCGGTGGACGAGTTCAGCGCCGTCGTCGGGCGGGCCGCACTGCATTCGGTGGAGTACGCGGTTGGCTGGACCGCCTGGCTCGACGTCGCCCCGCAGGGCATCACCAAGGCCTCCGCCCTTCAGGCACTGGTGACCAGGCTCGGTACCGACTCCGACCATGCCATCGCCGTGGGTGACGGCACCAATGACGTCGAGATGCTGCGCTGGGCGGGCGTCGGAGCCGTCATGGGCTCGGCGCCACAGTGGGTGAAGGAACAGGGCGACGTCGTCACCGAGACTGTATGGCACGATGGTTGCGCGGCCGTGCTGGACGCAATCGTGGAGAGGACCCGGAGGAACTCATGAGATCGTCGCGGACCGCACTGCACCGCACCGCCGCCCACGTCGCCCCGGCAGCGGCGGCGCTACTGCTGCTCACCGGCGGTCTGACCGCCTGCTCTACGGACGACGTCGACCCCACCGCCACCGGAACCGGCGCCTGCGCCGCACTGACCGATTACGGGGAGTTCCCCGACGGCACCACGGTCACCATTGCCACCGCCTTCACGGGCACGGAGGCGGAGCGCTTCGACGCCTCCGTCGAGCAGTTCGAGGAGTGCACCGGCATCGACATCATCCAGAACGGCTCGGATGATCTGGAGTCCCTGCTGCGGCAGGCGGTTGACGCCGCTACGACTGCGCCGGAGGCCGCGGATGACGCGGAGGCGACCGGAAAGAAGCAGACGGATGCGGAGTTGCCGGACCTCGCCGTCGTACCCCAGCCGGGCCTGGTGGGCGACCTGGCGCGCGCCGGGGTGCTGGTGGCCGTGCCGGACTCGGTGGGTGCGAATGTCGAGCTCGGCTGGGACCGCGCCTGGATGGAGGTCGGCTCGGTGGACGGGGTCTTGTACGCCGCCCCGCTGATGGCCTCGGTGAAGTCCTTCATCTGGTACTCGCCGGTCGCCTTTGCGCAGGCGGGGTATGAAGTGCCCAGCACCTGGGATGAGCTGGTCGCACTCACCGAGCGGATCGCCGCCGACAATGCCACCGACGCCGATGACGCTTCCGGCGGCGCCGACGGCGACGGGAAGGCCGAGGAGGCGGAGGCCGACGACGCTGAAAAGACGGGTGACGGGGCCGAGGCCGTCGTCACCCCCTGGTGCCTGGGCGCCTCCGACGGCGACGCGACCGGCTGGGTCGTAAGCGACTGGCTGGAGGAGGCGCTGCTGGCCACCGACGGCGTCGGCGCCTATGACGCCTGGGCGAACCACGCCGTCGCATTGGATGACGCCTCCGCGGTGGGCGCGCTGGACACGGTGGGCACCCTGCTCCTGGCCGATGGGAACGTTCCCGGCGGCGGCGAGCAGGCCGTGCAGACGAGCCTGGAGGAGGCCGGCGCGCAGTTGCTGGACGGGTCCTGCTACATGCTCCACGCCTCTTCCGGGTACGAGAACCTGCTGCCCGAGGGGGCCGAAGTCGTCGCCATCGATGGTGCTCCGGGCTCCGGAACCACCACTGCTGCCGGTGCGGGGGCGAGCGGCTCCGCCGCGCCGGAGGAAAGCGCTGCGGCACAGGCCACCGCCGCCCAGACGTCCGCGACGACGGGTGGGGCCGTCTCCGCGTTCCTCGTACCGGGGGTGGTCGACGACGACATCGGCGCCCCGGTGATCGTCGGCGGCGACTTCCTGGTGCAGCTGTCCGCGGGCGCACCCGCTGCCGGAGAAGCCGCCGAGGACGGTGCCGATCCCGAGGCCGTTGAGGCGGTCATGACGTACCTTTCCAGCGCCGAGTGGGCACAGCGGCGCGTCGACCTAGGCGGTGTGGCCACCGCCAACCGGAGTGTGGATGCGTCACAGATGCGCTCCGACGTCGCCAGGCGTGCCACCCTGCTGCTGCAGTCGCGCCAGTCCGTGATCCGCTTCGACGCTTCGGACTCGATGCCGTCGGAGGTGGGCACGGACGCACTGTGGAGCGCCCTGACCCAGTGGACCACCGGCGAGCTGGACTCCAAGGAGGCGCTGGCCCAGGCCGAGGCCGCCTGGCCCGAGTGAGGGTGAGGGACGGCTCCCGCACGGCGGCAAGCGGCCTAGGTCCTCGCGATCCGCAGCGTGAGGATCTGGAAGGGGCGCAGCTCGAAACTGCTGGTCAGGGTGCCGTCTCGCTCGCCGCCGGTGCCCTCGGCGGGAACGGTGCGCAACTCGACGTCGTCGCTCGGGCGCTCCAACAGATCGGTGGTGACTACCGAGGCGGCGGCGAAGCCGGTGGTGACCGCGCCGCGGGTGCGAGCCCCGAGTGACTCGTACAGGCGGACGACGACGTCACCGCTGCGATCCTCGGCGAGTTTGACCGTCTCTACGACCACGCCCGTGCCGTCGACGGACACGATCGGGGCCACCTCGTGGGCGCCGGTGACCATGCGCGCAGGCAGGTTGAAGGCATATCCCTCGCGCACGGCGTCGTCGATCGTGGCTCCCGGACGCAGCGCGACCCTGAGCGAGTGTTGTCCCTGGTCGGCCTCCGGATCAGGGAACAGTGGCGCGCGCAGCAGGGACAGGCGCACCGTCGTCATCGGGTGACCTAAGGCGTCCAGGTCCCGGGTGACGTCGTGGCCGTAGGTGGAGTCGTTCAGCACGGCCACCCCGTAGCCGGGCTCGCCCACGTGAATCCAGCGATGGGCGCAGATCTCGTAGCGGGCGGCGTCCCAGGAGGTGTTTTGATGTGTCGGGCGGCTTACGTGCCCGAACTGCATCTCCGCAGTGGAGGCATCCGCCACCAGGTCCAGCGGGAAGGCCAGCTTGAGCAGCTGCTGCCGCTCATGCCAATCGACGTCGAAGTCGAAGACGATTTGCTTCGATCCCGGGCTCACGCGGATGCACTCAACCAGTGTGGAGGCCTGACCGAGGGCGCGTGTGATGCGTATGCAAGCGCCGCCCGCCTCACGCGTGACCTCCAGGTCCCGTACGTCAAGCACGTCTGCGGTCGTGTGCCGGTACTCGGCGTCGATGTCCCAGGCGTCCCACTGGCGCGGGGTATCGCGGTGCAGTTGCAACAGGCCCGCTCGGGTGTCGGGCGGGAGCAATTCTCGGTCGGCCTCCAGGTCGATCACCGAGGTCAGGGTCCCGGCGGCGTCGATCACGAGCCGAATCAGGCCGTTGTCGATGGACCATTCAGTCCCGGACTGCTCCACCGACACTTCGCCGACGGCGGGCGCCGGTTCGCCAGCGCCCAGCGCGGGCACGCCGTCGCGCGCCGCCGGGGCGGCGTTGAGCAGCAGCGGAGTGTCCCCGCTCCCCACGAGGGCTGCAGCGGCGTCACCGATCACCCCTTCGAGTGTGCGCGTTACCTCGGCGTACTCGGCCTCGGTGCGCTGGTACACCCAACCGATGGAGGTGCCCGGGAGAATGTCGTGGAACTGGTTGCGCAACACCGTGCGCCACGACTCCTTCAAAGCCTCATACGGGTACGGAGCGCTCTCGTAGAGGGCCGCCGTCGTTGCCCACAACTCGGCCTCCCGCAACAGGTGTTCACCGCGGCGGTTGCCCTGCTTGGTGCGCAACTGGGAGGTGTAGGTGCCGCGGTGGAACTCCAGGTACATCTCCCCGTTCCACACCGGCAGCCGGGTGCCGTCGCCTCCTTCAGCGGTCAGGGCCTTGGCTTCGCCCTGGGTGCGTTCGAAAAAAGTATTCGGACTGCCCAGCTCCACCGTGGGCACCCCCTCAAGATCCTGGAAGCGGTGTGCGGCCGCCAGCATCTCCCGGGTGGGGCCGCCGCCGCCGTCGCCGTAGCCGAAGGGCACGATCGAAGTGGTGCAGATGCCCTTCTCCGCGAAGTTCGCCTCGGCGTGACGCAGCTCGACGACTGACAACCGGGCGTTGTAGGCGTCCACCGGGGGGAAGTGTGCTAGCACGCGGGACCCGTCGATACCTTCCCAGTAGAAGGTGTGGTGCGGCATCTTGTCGGTGTCGTTCCAGGACAGCTTCTGGGACAGGAACCAGGGGGATCCTGCGGCCCGAGCGATCTGAGGCAGTGAGCCGGTGTAGCCGAAGGAGTCCGGCAGCCACACGTCTCGTGTCTCCACCCCGAACTCCTTCAGGAAGAAGGACTTTCCCTCAATGAACTGGCGGGCGAGGGCCTCCGACCCGGGCATATTCGTATCCGACTCTAACCACATGCCGCCCACGGGAACGAAGCGGCCTTCGGCTACCCGCTGCCGGATGCGGTCAAACAGCTCCGGCTGAGCTTCCTTGACCCACTGGTACTGCTGGGCGGAGGAGCAAGCGAAGACGAAGTCCGGGTCCTGCTCCATCAGCGCTAATGCACTGGAGAAGGTGCGCACGCACTTGCGTACCGTCTCGCGCACCGGCCACAGCCAGGCGGAGTCAATATGTGCATGCCCGACGGCGAGCACGTGGTGCGCGCTTGCGTTGGCCGGTGAAGCCAGCACTCCGGCCAGCTCGGCGCGAGCGGCCCCGGCGGTGCCGGCCACGTCACCGGGGTCGATGATGTCGGCGGCGCGTTCCAGCGCCGTATCGATGCGGGCGCGGCGAGTGGAGTCCTCCGGCAGGGCTGCGGCCAGTTCCAGCAGCACGGTCAGGTCTTGAACCAGCTCCCATACCACGTCGTCGCGCAGGGCCACGTCGGCGTGGCCCAGGCGGTACAGGGGGTCGCTGCCCGCGGTCTCCCGGTAGCCGAAGGGCGTGGGGGAGAAGGCGAAGCCTCCGGCCACATCCGGGTTGGAGGCGGCCTCGATGTAGACGTCGATCGAGTCTGGCTCTCCGCCCCAGGGGACCGTGTGGTTGCGCGGGGAGAGCGCCTTGACCGCCGAGCCGTCGGGGCGCAGCAGCAGGCCCTCGGCCTGGAAGCCGGGCTGTGCGGCGGTGAAACCCAAATCGATGCTCAGCTCCACATGGGTGCCCTCCGCCTGGCGCCATGTCGTGGGCACGTTCCCGATCGCGTGGAACCAGGTGGTGCCCCACGGTGGACCCCAGGGGGTGCCGGCGTCGATGGGGGAGTAGTCCTCGGTGACGGCTCGGGTGAAGGGGACCGGTTCTCCCGGTGCCTGCCAGGCCGACAGGTCCAGGGGCCTGCGGTCGCGATAGATCGCCGGGCGCACATGGTCGAGCAATAGGCGCGCGGCGCGCTGCTCGGTCAGGAGGGGATTGGAATGCATGTGATGGTCTTCCTGGTCTTGTCTGTGGTGGGGTGTCGGCGTCGGATCAGCCCTTGACGGCGCCGGCCATGGCGAAGCCTCCGCCGGCGCGGCGCTGCACGATCAGGTAGAGCAGCAGTACGGGGGCGGAGTAGAAGATGGAGAAGGCAGCCAGCTTGCCGTAGGCGATGGACCCGTGGGTGCCGAAGAAGTTGTAGATGGCTACCGCCGCGGGCTGGTGCTCGGGGGAGAACAGCAGCACGAAGGGCACGAAGAAGTTGCCCCAGGCGCCGGTGAAAACGAAGATGAACACCACGGCGATGCCGGGCTTCATCAGTGGAACCACGATCCGCCACAGGGCGGTCATAGCGGAGGCGCCGTCCACCCAGGAGGCCTCCTCCAGGGAGATCGGTACGGAGTCCATGAAGTTCTTCATCATCCAGATGGCCATCGGCAGGGAGGTGGCCGCCATGAACAGAATGGTGCCTGCAACCGAGTCGAGCAACTGGAAGCTGACGAACAGGGAGTAGACGGGCACCATCATGGCCGTGATCGGCAGGCAGGTGCCGAACAGGATCGTGTACATGAAGCCCTTGTTGAAGCGCATCTGGAAGCGTGACAGCGGGTAGGCCGCGAGCGTGGCCACCACCACGGTGATCGCCGCGGTACCGAAGGAGATCAGCAGGGAGTTCCAGAGCGGACGCAGAGTCTCGTCGACGTTGGCGATCTCGGTGAAGTTGGACAGGGTCCAGGTCTCGGGGACGGAGATGGACACGGTGGCCGCGGGGTCGAAGGCGGACAGGATGATCCATGCGAGTGGGATCAGGAAGCAGAGCCCGATCAGCGCCATAATCACCGAGGCAACGATCTTGAGCCCGTGCCCGCGCGGCGAGGAGAGTCTGAGCGATGCTGTGGGTGACTGCTGCATGTCAGGCATGTCAGTCCACCTCCGGCTTGAGCAGTTTCATGTAGACGACGGAGAAGAGCGCCCCCACCAGCAGCGTGACGGTGGCGATCGCCGTGCCGTAGCCGACCTGGGAGAATTTGAACGCCTCCTGGTAGGCGAGCACCGGCAGGGTGGAGGAGCTCGTGCCCGGGCCACCGCCGGTCATCACCCAGATGAGGGTGAACACGCCGAGGGTCTGCAGGGTGGTGAGCATGAGGTTGGTGGCGATGGAGCGCCGAATGATCGGCAGCGTGATGCGGAAGAAGGTCTGCGCGGTGGAGGCGCCGTCGATGGCGGCGGACTCCTTGACCTCCGGAGGCACCTCGGCGAGCGCGGCGTTGTACTGCATCATCGAGAATGCGGTTCCGCGCCAGATGTTTGCGAGAATCACCGAGAACATGGGGAAGACGAGCAGCCATTTAGGGCCTTCCAGGCCGATGAAGGAGAGCATCGAATTGAGGGTGCCCTCCGAGGCGAAGAAGGCGTAGCAGGCGAAGGCCGCGACGATCTCCGGCAGCGCCCAGGCCACTACGACGATCCCGCCCACCAGGGAGGCCAGTGGCCGCGCACAGTGGCGCATGAGGACCGCCAGCACCATGCCCAGTACGTTCTGCCCGACGATAGCCGAGGCGAAGACGAAGACCGCCGTCAGGAGAATCGATTTCAGGAAGGCCGGGTCGGAGAAGAGAGTCACGTAATTGCCCAGGCCCACGAACGACGGCGCGGCCGCCTTGTAACCGCTCATGGCCCGGTCGGTCAGTGACCCGTACAGGGAGTAGATGATCGGGCCGAGCAGGAACAGGGCGAGCAGGACGACAGCCGGAATCAGTGGGGCGGTGCGGCGGAGGGTCCTGCCGGAGTGACGGCGTCGGGCCGACGTTGCGCCTCTACTCGCCGCCGTCGAGCCGAATGTGGCGGGCGTGGTCATTTGGAGGCCGCCTCGGTGCCGTCCTCGCCGACGATGGAGACCAGGCCGGAGTCGTAGGTGGCCGCTGCCTCCTCGGGGGTGGCGTCGTCGGTGACCACGGACTCGCAGGCGATCTGGATGTTCCCGGAGATCTGCGAGTAGTCAGGGGTGGTGGGGCGGAAGTGCGTGTACGGAACCAAGCTCGAGAAGAACTCGAAGCTCGGGTTGTAGGAGAGGTAGTCCTCGGACTCGGCCACGTCCGTGCGCACGGCGACCTGGGCGTTCTCGGTATCGTACTTGAGGCTGTTCTCGTAGTTCAAGGCGATCGAAATGAACTGGAATGCGGCCTCGGGGTTGGCGCACTTGGAACCGACTGCGAGCGTCCAGCCGCCGGACATGGACGTGAACCCATCGCCCTGGCCGTTCTGCGTGGGCATCATCGCGAAGCCCATCGTCTCCTCCCACTCGGGCCAGGGGTTGTCACCGGAGATCCAGCCGCCGGGCATCCAAGACCCGTCGATCGCCATGGCGAGTTTGCCCTCGGGTAGGAGCTCCGTGGAGATGCGGTTGCCGATGGTGGAGTCGAGAGCAACGTCCAGGCTGGGGCCGAGCTCCTCAGCGTAAACCGTGTCCATGAAGGCCAGAGAGTCGATGAAGCCCTGTGAGCCAGTAACCCACTTCTGAGTATCGGTGTTATACAGCAGCTCGGAGTCGGTGCCGGACAGGAGCATCTCGAAGCCCTGCATGGAGGTCATCTCCCCGCCGGCCTTGGCGACGAAGATGTTCAGCGGGATGACGTTGGGCACCTGTTCCTTGATGGTGCGGGCGGCGTCGAGAATCTCATCCCAGGTGGTCGGCTGCCAGTCCTCGGGTAGTCCCGCCTGGGCGAAGATCTGCTTGTTGAAATAGATTCCGCGGGTGTCGGTGCCCATGGAGACGCCGTACAGCTTGCCGTCGTCGCCGAGTCCGGCCTCCTTGGCGGAGTCGACGAACTGGTCCCAGTCTTCCCAGGACTCGACGTACTCGTCGATGGGCATGAGATAGCCAGCGGCGGCGTCGGAGCGGACCTGGAAGGAGTCCTCGTACATGACGTCCGGGGCGGTGGAATCCGAGCCGTTCATCAGGGCGAGCTTGGTGAAGTACTGGTCCTGTTCGGCCTCGATCGGCACCAGTTCGACGGTCACCTCGGAGTTAGCCGCCTCGAACTCGTCCTTGGCCTTGGTCAGCAGGTCCTCGAGCTGGGTGAAGGCCGAAGTCTTCTGGTAGGCGATCTTGAGCGTGCTGCTGGAGCGCTCGCTTGAGGAGCCGGAGCATGCGGCGAGCGCGGCGGCGGCAGAAGCGAGTGAGGCGCCGATCAGGAAGCTGCGGCGGCTCGGGGCCGGGCGGGTTAGGGGTGCGGGGGTTGAGTGGGACATGGGTGGGCTCCTTCGCGCCGGGGCGTCTACGGTGACGCCATCGCTAAATACTCCATCAAGTGGATAAAATACTGTCAAGCCGTCCCTGAGGACGTTGCTTAGTCGTTATATAAGGGTGTGTGGGCGGAGCGTGGACCGTGGCCGGGAGTGGGCGTACGACGTTTCGGCACTTACGACGACGGTTCGTACCTTCCGGTCAACGATTCGTACTCCGCGGTGACGGTTCGTACTGCTGGGTGCCGAACCGTCATGCGAAGTGCCGAAGCGCTGCGGCGAAGTGCCGAACCGTCGGTGGAACGCGTAAACCGTCATCGCAGGGAGGAACTGCTGCGTCTGGGGGCCATCGCCCGCTTTTGGTGTTTTCTGCACGCGTCATGCGGGGCTGGTGATGGTTTTGCGCGCCGCTGTTGCGGCCGATCTCAGTGGGCGGACCCGGGCTCAACTTCTCCTGTTCGGCATAGACCGCATCCTGGGGATCAAGTGCGGACCCTCAACTCCCGATGAGCAGCGTTGACGGCGTCGGTGAGAAGAGGCGGTCGAGCACCAGACAGGCGGCCCCCACGGTACCGGCCCGTTCGCCGAGCGAGGAGGTGTGTACGGTCAGCGGACGCGGTTGCCCGTGCAGCGTGTGATCGGCGATCGCGTGTTGTAACTCGGGTTCGCACAGCGGCTGCATGGCGGCCCAGCGCGGGCCGGTGATGACGATTGCGGATATGTCCAGCAGTTCGGCCACGGCCAGTACGGCCGCGCCCAGCACGCGCCCCGCCGAGGCGAACACCTCGGTCGCCGTTGCCTCCCCCCGACCGGCGCGGTCCAGCAGGTCGGTGAAGCCCTCCTCGATTTCATGGGGATTCCACGAGTCGACCTCGCCCGGAAGTGTCATACCGAGTTCGCGCGCATGTGCCACCAACTCGCGCTCGCCCAGCGAAGTGCCCAGTACGCGCCCGCGCGGCGAGGCTGAAAGCGGGTCTCCGGGCAGGTGCATGGTTTCGCCCGCGTTGCCGGTTGTCCCTCGTACCACCTGCCCGGCTATCACGGGGGAGATCGCGGCGCCGGCGCCGAGGTAGAACACCAGAAAGTCGGCCGGATCCGGCGATTCGCCGGTCCACAGGTGCGCCTTGGCCACCGCCGTGACGTCCTTGTCCAGCACGACGTCCAGGCCCGTCTGCCGGGCCAGCAGGTCGCGTAGCGGTACCGTGCCCCAGCCCGGCAATAGGGGCGGACTGACGGTGCCGGCGTCGTCGTCTATCGGTCCGGGTGCGGCGACGCCGATGCCCAGCAGCCTGCCGCGCGGAACCGAGGCCTCTTGCACCATGCGTTCGACCTCGTGGTGCAGATGCGCGATTGCCGCCGTGGCATCCTGGGGCGAGGGTAGCGGGCCGTAGTTCTCGGCGACGATCTCGCCGGTCAGGTCCACTACCGCGATGCCCAGGGCGGACGGGTCGATGTGAATGCCGACGGCGAGTCCTCCGGAAGGGTTGAGACTGAGGGCGACGCCGGGTCGCCCCCTGCCGCCGGGGGGTACGATGCCGGTCTCGCGGATCAGCTGCTGGTTGAGCAACTCACGGGTCACATTGGAGACCGTCTGCGGCGCCAGACCGGTGATCCGCCCGAGCTGTGCCCGGGTGAGTCCGTCGGCGGAGTGGCGGATCGCCTCCAGTACGACGGCCCGGTTGAACCCGCCCACCCGGGGCAGGTTGCTGCCACGTCCCATGGTGCCTCCTGTGGGGTTTGTGCCAGTCCGTGTGGGATGGAGGTTACCCATCCGTGCTTGCCCGCCGGTTCTCGGGGAGAAGGTGCGGGGCAGCGCCCGATCCTACGGATCCTGGTGAACGAGCCCAGTGCTACGCCCGCATCCCCAAACAGGCGGAGGCGTCTGTTTGATCAATCCCAGGAGAAGCCGGAACGCATCTCATACTCCAACTCCGATGCGGCGGCGTTCATACGGGTCTCCCCGAAGTAGTGGCCCATAAGCGCCAGACTCATGTCGATCCCCGCCGAAATGCCGCCACTGGTCCAACGGTCCCGATCGTGTACCCACCTGACGCCCCTTACCCAATTCACCTCGACGCCGAAACCCGAGACCCATTCGAATGCCCGAAGATTCGAGGTTGCGCGGTACCCCTCGAGCATGCCCGCCGCCGCCAACAGTGCCGAGCCGGTACACACCGACGTCACGCAATCCACCGTCGACGCCGAGTCGGCCAGTGTGGACAAGAACCGGGAATCGCTGACCAGTCTTCTGACCCCCTGTCCTCCGGGAGTCATCAGCAGATCGCAATGGTGCGCATCGGCCAAGATGCCATCGGCCACCAGACGAACACCCTGTCGACTTCTAACCGGGCCCGGACGGGAGGCCAGCAGGTGCACGTCCAGTTCGGGAAAACGGCCGAATACCCCGAGCGGCCCGCAGGCGTCCAGCAACTCGAAGTCCTGGAAGAGGAGCAGACCTATGTGCAACTGCTCGAACGCGGGCACCATACGAACTCCCGACCCGTAATTGACGGCCATTAACAAAGATGCGGCTTCAAGTCCCAACCCTAGCTCGCCGACCTTCGTGCTCACGTGGGGAAGTGGTGCACGAGAGCCGTCCGGCAGTAGTGGTGGCGAACCGGCGGGGGAGTGCCGGGAGGCCGGGCCGACCGGAGCGCATCCGCGCTCCGGAGGTCGTGTGGTCTGCCCCCGCCGGAATAATCCCCGCACCAGGTCAGTTGCCGCCTGTATGAGCAGTCACGACACCGCCGTCTCCGACGACGCTCTTGCCGTTCTCTTCACCGACGCCCACACTGCCCGCTCCTTCCGCGATGAGCCGGCCCCGATCGAGCAGGTGCGCCGTGCCTACGACAACGCGCGCTGGGCGCCCACCGCCCTCAACTCCCAGCCCATGCGCCTGGACCTGCTCGCCTCTCCGGAGGCCCGCCAGCGGCTCGCCCCACTGATGGCGGGCATGAACCAGGAACCGGTCCTCGGTGCGCCGCTGGTGCTGATCGTCTCCGCCGACCTCGCCCTGGACCAGTCCATGCGCGAGCTCGGCGCGTCCGAGCAGATGCTCGAGCGCCTGGCCGGCTCCCTGGAGATGCGCCAGGGACTCGCCCGCGACTCGGCCCTGATCCAGCTCGGCTACCTCGTGCTCGCCCTACGCGCCGAGGGCCTCGACGTCGGCGTCATGACCGGCGCCGACCTGCCCGGCATCGACGCCGAATTCCACGCCGACCGCCCCTGGCAGACCATCGCCGTCGTCTGCGTCGGCCACGGCGACGCCGACGCCTTCCATCCGCGCGCCGGCCGCCACGACTTCGACGCCGTCTCCCAGGTGCTCTGAGCGCCGGCCCGGCCGGTGCGTGCGGCCGTCCCGGCTGCTAACGTTCGGGGTGTCCCGGCGTGAGCGAGGCCGGGAAGCGACTACGGGTCGAGGAGGACTCATGGGACTGGGATGGTTCGGCGCCCCCGAGCACAACCGCTGGCTGGCGGAGGAGACGCACGCCCTGCTGCGCTATGCGCGGGCGGCCAAGGTGCCCGCCGGCTTCGGCTGGATCGGCACGGACGGCGTCGTAGACACCGCCCACCCCGTCGAGTTGTGGATCACCGGTCGCATGACCTTCGCCTTCTCCCTGGGCGCCCTGCTGGGCATCCCCGGCTGCCGCCGCTACGCCGACCACGGCGTGCGCGCCCTGAGCAGGGTCATGCGCGACTACGAGCACGGCGGCTGGTACTCCGCCGTCCGCCACGAGCTCGACGACGACGGCCACGGCATCCCGGTCGACGCCGACGCCCGCAAGGAGTGCTACCAGCACGCCTTCGTGCTGCTGGCCGCCGCCACCGCGACGGCAGCCAACCGGCCCGGTGCGCACGAGCTGCTGTTGGACGCCATGGAGGTGCAGAACCGCTACTGGTGGGATGACACCTACGGGCTGCCCATCGAGTCCTACGCCGCCGACTTCACCGACCCCGAGAACTACCGCGGCATCAACGCCGCTATGCACACGGTGGAGGCCTACCTCGCCACCGCCGACGTCACCGGAGACATCACCTGGCTGACCCGCGCCGTACAGATCATCGACTTCGCCGTCAACGTCCAGGCCCGCGCCCACGACTGGCGCCTGCCCGAGCACTACGACACCAAGTGGCACCCGCTCCTGGACTACAACCGTGACGCCCCCGCTCACCCCTTCCGCCCCTTCGGCGTCACCCCCGGCCACGGCCTGGAGTGGTCGCGCCTGACCGTGCAGGCCCGCGCGGCGCTGGTGGCTCGCTCCCTGCCCACGCCCGACTGGATGCTGGAGGCCGCCGAGCAGCTGTTCGACCGGGCCCGCACCGACGGCTGGCGCGTCGACGGCGGCCCCGGCTTCGTCTACACGACCGACTTCGACGGCAACCCCATCGTGCACGAGCGCATGCACTGGGTGGTGTGCGAGGGTGTGTCGGCCGCCGCCGCCATCCGGCAGGCGCTGCTGGACGACGGCCGCGGCGAGATCGACGTCGAGCACTACGAGCACTGCTACCGCTCCTGGATCGACTACGCCGAGGAGTTCCTCATTGAGGCTCCGGGTGTGTGGACCCACGAGTTGAATCAGGCCAACGAGCTGTCGACCCGCACCTGGGAGGGCCACCCGGACATCTACCACGCCCTGCAGATGACGCTGGCCGCTCGCATGCCGGTGTGGCCGACGGTGGGGCAGGCGCTGAGCGAGGGCCTCCTGGACCGCCCCGACCGGCCCGCCCCGGCCCCGGACCAGCAGCGCGGCCAGGCGCGCCGTCGCGGCCTGTTCGGGCGCGGGTGACAGGGGACGCGCTCCCGGCGGCCTGCGGTGCGCGCGGCGGCGAGTGTTAGCATGTGTGCCCTGCCCGGGACCTGTGTCCTCGGGCCTGGAGAGGTGACAGAGCGGCCGAATGTGGCGGTCTTGAAAACCGCTGTGCGCCTAGCGCACCGGGGGTTCGAATCCCTCCCTCTCCGCCACGGGCGTGGGTGATCCGTCGCCGGCGGCGCTCCGCGGGGGCTCCGCGGCGGGTCGTTGCCTCTGCGCGTGCGCTGGGGTAAGCTCATCGGGCTGATCCGGCAACTGGAGATGTCGCATAGTGGCCTAGTGCGCCTTCCTGCTAAGAAGGTTGGGGATAAAACCCCTCGGGAGTTCGAATCTCCCCATCTCCGCCACACGTTGGGGTTCCAACGAAAAGTCCCTGATCCGCCGCCCTGTGGGAGCGCAATGGGAGCTTTTGAGTGGCTATGTGCCCAGGCTCACGGCCCGAGGATTTGTGGCCTCCCGGATCGCCGAGTAATCTTCCGGATTGTCCGAACCGGATTGCGCCAGTAGCTCAATGGATAGAGCATCTGACTACGGATCAGAAGGTTGGGGGTTCGAGTCCCTTCTGGCGCACCGACGCCCCGTCATCGGCTGAACAGTCGGTGTTGCGGGGCGTTTTCCATGTCCCTGCAATCCCTGTGAAGTCCCTGTCCCGTCCACATTGCCGGATCCGCCTGAATCCAGCATTCGAACAACGAAAGGCCATCAATGGCTCCCCTGTCCAAGCGCCTGGGCGCCGAGTTCCTCGGCACGTTCTGGCTCGTCTTCGCCGGCTGCGGCTCCGCCGTCCTCGCCGCGACCGCCATCACTGACAGCAACTTCCCCGTCGGCATCGGCTACCTCGGCGTGGCCCTGGCCTTCGGCCTGGCCGTGACCACCATGGCCTACGCCGTCGGCGCCGTCTCCGGCGGCCACTTCAACCCCGCCGTCACCCTGGGCCTGGCCGTCGCCGGCCGCTTCGCCTGGAAGGACGTCCTGCCCTACTGGTGCATCCAGATCGTCGCCGGCCTGGTGGGCGGCGGCGTGCTGTACGCCATCGCCTCCGGCTCCGACAGCTTCGACGTGGCCGCCAACGGGTTCGCCGCCAACGGCTACGGCGCGCACTCCCCGCACGGCTACTCGATGGCCGCCGGCTTCATCTGCGAGCTGGTCATGACCGCCATCTTCCTGATCGTCATCCTCGGCTCGACCGACTCCCGCGCCCCCAAGGGCTTCGCCCCGCTGGCCATCGGTTCCACCCTGACGCTCATCCTGCTGGTCTCCATCCCGGTGACCAACGCCTCCGTCAACCCGGCCCGCTCCATCGCCGTCGCCTTCGAGGCCGGCAACGGCGCCCCCGGGCAGCTGTGGCTGTTCATCGTCGCCCCGCTCCTGGGCGCGGCCATCGCCGGCTTCAGCTACGCCTTCCTGCTCGGCAAGGACCCCGAGCAGAACGCCTGACCGGCCCGCGCGGCCGACCATCCGGTCCGCGCGGTAACGGCCCCTCACCCCCTCGTTGCTCGCGACGAGGCGGCCGTGAGGGGCCGTTCGCCACCCGCGGGCACGCTCACGGCCGGGCTGCGCCGTAGAATCCTCAAGTGAAGTTCCTCAACGGCATGCAGCCCACCTTCGACCTGACGTACGACGACGTATTCATGGTCCCCTCCCGCTCCGCCGTGGGATCGCGCACGGGCGTGGACCTGACCACCGACGACGCCAGCGGCACCACCATCCCGCTGGTGGTGTCCAACATGACCGCCGTGGCCGGCAAGCGCATGGCGGAAACCGTCGCCCGCCGCGGCGGCATCGCCATCATCCCGCAGGACATCCCCACAGACGTCGTCATCGACACGGTCGCCCAGGTCAAGGCCTCCCATCTCGTCTACGACACCCCGGTGACGGTCAAGCCGCACCACACCTGCGGCTACGCCCTCGGCCTGATCCCCAAGCGCGCCCACGGGGCCGCCGTCGTCGTCGACGGCGAAACCAAGGTCCCGATCGGCATGGTGGACATGCGCGACGTGAGCGGCGTCGACCGCTTCACCCAGGTGCGGCGGGTGATGAGCACCGAACTGGTCACCCTGCCGGAGGGGATCGACCCGC
>NZ_LK995473.1:26572-44913 GCF_900002405.1 Actinomyces succiniciruminis
GTCACCCTGCCGGAGGGGATCGACCCGCGCGAGGCCTTCGATCGGCTCAAGGCCGCCCGCCGCACCCTGGCGCCGGTGGTGGGGGCCGACGGCGGCCTGGTCGGTCTGCTCACCCGCTCCGGGGCCGTGCGCTCCACCATCTACCGGCCCGCCGTCGACGCCTCCGGCCACCTGCGCGTGGGCGCCGCCATCGGCATGAACGGCGACCCGGCCCGCCGCGCGGCCGAACTCGTGACGGCCGGGGTGGACGTGATCGTCGTCGACACCGCCCACGGGCACCAGGACCGCATGGTGGAGGTGGTCCGGGCCGTGCGCGCCGCCCTGCCCGACGGCTTCCCGATCGTCGCCGGCAACGTGGTCACCGCGGCCGGCGTGCGCGACCTGGTCGACGCCGGCGCCTCCATCGTCAAGGTGGGGGTGGGGCCGGGCGCCATGTGCACCACCCGCATGCAGACCGGCGTGGGCCGCCCCCAGTTCTCCGCCGTCCTGGAGTGCAGCCGGGAGGCGGCGCGCCTGGGCGCGCACGTGTGGGCCGACGGCGGGGTGCGCCACCCGCGCGACGTCGCCCTGGCGCTCGCGGCGGGCGCCTCCAACGTGATGATCGGCTCCTGGTTCGCCGGCACCCACGAGTCCCCGGGCGACCTGCAGTACGACGCCGACGGCCGCGCCTACAAGGAGAGCTTCGGCATGGCCTCGGCCCGGGCGGTGGCGGACCGCACCGAGGGGGAGGACGCCTTCGACCGCGCTCGCAAGGGGCTGTTCGAGGAGGGCATCAGCGCCGGCCGCATGTACCTGGACCCCGAGCGCCCCGGCGTGGAGGACCTGATCGACTCCATCGTGGCGGGCGTGCGCAGCTCCTTCACCTACGCCGGAGCGGCCTCCATCCCGGAGTTCCGCGAGCGGGCGATCGTCGGCATCCAGTCGGCCTCCGGCTACCGCGAGGGCGCCCCGGTGCCGGTCAGCTGGTAGCTGCCAACCCGACCCGCCCCAACCCGACCCGCCCCGCCCCGCCCGCCGAGGTCGGTTGATCTTACGTGCCGAGGTCGGTGGAAGTTACGTGCCGAGATCGGTCGATATGACGGCGGACCCGGGGCGGTCGGCCGCGCCGCTCACGCCGCCTCCGCGCCCGCCCGATCCAGCGCCTGCCGCAGGTCGGCGAGCAGGTCCGCGGCGTCCTCAATGCCGACGCTCAGCCGCAGCAGCCGGTCCGTCAGCCCGTAGGCGGCGCGGGTGGACGGCGGCACGTCCGCATGCGTCTGCACGCTGGGGCACGTCACCAGCGACTCCACCCCGCCCAGCGACTCGGCGAAGGTGAACACGCGCACCGCCGCCAGGAATGCGGCCACGTCGACGCCGTCGGCCAGCTCGAAGGACACCATGCCCGAGCGTCCCGGATACAGCACCCGCGTCACCCTCGTGTCGGTTCGCAGGAAGTCGGCCACCTTCCGGGCGTTGGCCTCATGCCTCTCCATGCGCAGCGACAGCGTCTTCAGCCCGCGCAGCAGCAGGAACGCATCGAAGGGGCCCAGCGTCGCCCCGGTCGTGTTCAACTGATACTGGAGCCGCTCGCCCAGCGCCGGGTCATTCACGACGACGGCGCCCGCCATGACGTCGTTGTGCCCGGCCAGGTACTTCGTGGCCGAGTACACGGCCACGTCCGCCCCCAACTCCAGCGGCCGGCAGATCACCGGCGTGTAGAAGGTGTTGTCGACCGCCAGCAGTGCCCCCGCCGCATGCGCCCAGTCGGCCACCCGCGCAATGTCCAGCTCGGTCATCATCGGGTTGGTGGGCGTCTCGATCAGCACCAGCGCGGCCGGCCGCCGCAGCGCCTCCCGCAGGCCGGCCTCGCCGACCACGAAGTCCACCTCGTAGGCGCCGTCGTCGGCCAGACATTTCAGGTACCGGTAGGTGCCGCCGTACAGGTCCTCCAGGGCGACGATCCGCGAGCCGTACGGCGCCAGCGTGGTGACCGTCAGCTGCACCGCCGCCATGCCGGAGGCCAGGGCGAAGCCCGCCGCCCCGCCGTCCAGCCGTGCCAGGGCGTCCTGCAGGACGTCGCGGGTGGGGGAGGCGGTGCGCGTGTAGTCGTAGCCGGTGGAGGCGCCCAGGCCCGGATGCCCGAATGCGGTCGACAGGTGGATCGGCGTCGTAATGGCGCCGGTGACCGGGTCGGTGGCGGTCCCCGCATGCGCCAGCACGGTGTCGAGCCGCCAGGGGTTGGGGGAGTCCGACCACGTGGGGTGGTGCTGGATCGGCGCGGTGCGACACCCGGAATGGTCGACGGCGGAGTCGGCGACGGCTACGGCAGATTCGGAAATGCTCATGAGTGCTTTCTGGCTGTATATGGGGGGGGATGACCGGTTTGGGTGAGGTGCTCGTGGCGGTCTCAGCGAGCCTTTTCGACCGATCTCGGTACGTGATTTCTACCGATCTCGGTGAGTGGGGGCGGCGGGTCAGTCCGCACGTCGGGCGAGCAGGCCGTGTACGGCGATCTCCAGGCGATCCAGCGCCTCGTCCAGCGTTGCGCGCGGGCAGGCGAGGTTCAGCCGGGTGAAGCCTGCACCGCCGGTGCCGAACAGGGCGCCGTCGTCGAGCCAGACGCCGGCCTGATCGGTAATGAAACCGTCCAGCTCCTCCGCCGCCAGGCCCGTGGCCTCCAGCAGCCCGGTGCAGTCCAGCCACAGCAGGTAGGTGCCCTCGCATGGCGAGACTTCGACGCCGGGCACCCGCTCCAGGCGGCGGATGACGTGTCGGCGCGCGTACTCGATATGGCGACGCAGGGCGTCGAGCCAGGCGTCGCCGGACTTGTAGGCCGCCTGGCAGGCCGTCAGTCCCAACACATTCGGCTGGGAGTAGCCGGCGGCGCCGAGCGCCGAGCGGAAGCGGGCGCGCAGCTCGGGATCGGCGATGAGGATATTGGCCACCTGCAGCCCGGCCAGGTTGAAGGACTTCGACGGCGAGGTGCAGGTGATGGTGCGGGCGGCGGCGTCGGCGGACAGGGAGGCGAAGGGGGTGGTGCGGTACCCGGGCAGGGCGAGGTCGGCGTGCACCTCGTCGGAGACCAGGAGCACGTCGTGGCGTTCGGCCACCTCGGCCAGCGCCGCCAGTTCGGCGCGGGACCACACCCGGCCCACCGGGTTGTGCGGGTTGCACAGGAGCAGTAGGCGGGCGCCGGTGCTCGTGAGCACGGCCTCCAGCGCGTCCAGGTCGCGCCGGTACACGCCGTCGGCGCCGCGCACCAGCGGGGCCGGGGCGACCACGCGCCCCTGCTGCTCGACCACCTCCCGGAACGGGTAGTAGACGGGCTCCTCAATGACGACGGCGTCACCCGGCTCGGTCAGGGCGCGCACCGCCGTCGCCAGCGCGGGCACGACTCCCGGGGTGACGACGTTCCAGGCCGGGTCGATGCGCCAGTCGTAGCGGCGGGCGAACCAGGCGGCCAGGGTGGCGTTGTAGGCCGCGTCGGGCTCGGTGTAGCCGAAGATGCCGTGCCGCACCCGCCACAGCAGGGCGTTGACCACACAAGGTGCCGTGGGGTGATCCATGTCCGCCACCCACAGCGGCAGGACGGCGCTGGGGCGGCCCCGTTCGGCGGCGAAGTCCCACTTAAGGCTCGCGGTGCCGGCGCGGTCGTGGACCACGTCGAAGGGGGAGGCGGAGGCGTGCGGGGCGAGGCCGGAGGCATCGGGGGCGAGGGTGGTTGTTGCGGCGGCGTCGGTGAAGACGGCGGGGGCGTAGGTGGTCATGGTGCTTCCTGGAAGGCTTGGGGCTGCCGTCACATCGACCGACCTGGGCACGTAACTTCAACCGACCTCGGCGAGGTGGGGTGGGCGCGGTGCGCACAGAGACGTGGCGGCGAATGGAGGATTACCGGGGGTTTGAACGCGGGCCGGCGTGGCGGGCGGCCGCGGAGTGCAACGAGCGCCTACCGGCGGCTCGGACTCTGACCGTTACTCGTGGAAACAGCGACGGCTGGCGCTGTCAGCGCATCTGCATTCGACGCATGCTTTCGGCGCGCACCATCGGGGTACGGGTCGCGAGCGTCGAAGCGGTCATGGGTTGAGGTTAGCGCCGCGGGTGCCAGGCCTGTCAAGGGCGATCGGCGTCGACAGGCGGGCCAGCAGCGCGGGCAGGGTGCGCACGAGGAAGGCGGTCAGGTCGGGTTCGGCGGTGTTGGCGCCGGTGCTCTCCGACCCGCGGTCGCTGTTGGCGTCGTCGTCGTCGGTCTGAGTGCCACGAGTACCAGCGGCCTGTGCGTCACCGGGCCTGTTGCCCTCGGGCGCTGCGGACAGGGCCATGCGCATGGAGCGGACGGCGGTGGCCATGATGAGTTCGGTGGTGTCCTCCGGGCTGAGCAGGCAGGCGCGGTTGATCGACGCCAACCCCTCCACCAGCACCCTTACCAGGTGCCGTTTGAAGGCGGCATAGCCCTCGCGCAGCGGGGAGCCCCCGCCATCCGCCTCGGTGCGCGCGATGTAGGCGGCGAACTCGTTTTGCAGTAGGAACACCTCGCGTGAGATCGGCATGGCCCCGAGCAGCCGGGAGGCGAGTTCGGCCAGCCCGGCGGCCAGTTCGGCGTCGGACTCCAGCGTTGGTCCCTCCGTCTGCGTGGACAGCGCGCCGGCGACGGACTCGTCCACGAAGTTGACGATGGAGGTCCACTGCTCCTCGGCCAGGCGCTGCACGAAGTGGTCCATGTCGGTGAAGTTGGAGTAGAAGGCGCCGCGGGTGAAGCCGGCCCGGGAGCAGATGTCGCCCACGGAGGTGCCGCCGATGCCCTTGTCTGCGAACAGTTCCCGGCCGGCATCCAGCAGCAGTGCCTGAGTCTGGGCGCGTCGCTCGGACGGGGGGACGCCGATGAGCCGACGCACCGCGGCCCGCCGGGCCGACAGGCGCGCGCCGGCGGCCTCGATCAGCTCCTCCGCTTGTTCCCTACTCGTGCTCATGTCCAGCTCATCATGTCATTTCGCGTCGCCCTGTGTCATTCGCGACATTCGCGACGCCGGCGTCGAGAGTGTTTTCGGCGTCCCCTCGGGGTTTCTCAGGCCGATCCTCGGCGTCCAACCAGACACGCATGATACAGGTCTGTATTGAAGGTGTCGATACAGATGTGTATCGTCGGTCGGCGGAACTCAGGAGAGGCAACTGAAATGAAGAAACTCAGCGGCTCGCGCATCGCAAACCTGGTCGTGGTGCTCGCCGTGTCCATCATCCCGCTGCTGTACTCGGGACTGTTGACGCTCGCCTACCAGAACCCCACCAACCGGCTCGGTGACATCAAGGCCGCCGTCGTCAACGAGGACAGCGCCTACACGGCCACGCTCGCCAACGGGGAGACCGAGACCTTTAACCTCGGCGCCGACCTCACGGACGCCCTGACTCATCCGGACGGCGATGAGAACGTCGGCTTCACCTGGGAGCAGATGGACGCCGCCACCGCCGAGGCGGACATGAACACGCAGAAGGTCCGCGCCATCCTCTACATCCCCGCCGACTTCTCCCAGATCGTCTCCCGCGTCGGCTCCGATGACCCCTCCGACGCCGTCACCCAGGAGCTGAAGCTCGTCACCGACGACGGCATCAACTACCTGGCCGGCACCATGGCCGCCACCGTCGCCTCCGAACTCTCCAACCGCCTGGAGCAGCAGGGCTCCGAGCGGGTCCTGTCCACCCTGCTGCTGAGCGTCTCCACCATCCGCGAGGGACTCGTAGAGGCCTCCGACGGCGCCACCGCCCTGGCCTCGGGCGCCGCCACCCTGGAGTCGGGCACCACCGACGCCGCCGACGGCGCCGACCAGCTGGCCGACGGGGCCACCACCCTCACGGTCGGCATGAGCGAGCTGGCCTCCGGCGCCGTCACCCTCTCCGACGGCCTGACCACCCTCGCCACCTCCACGTCTACCGCCGCCTCCGGCTCCCAGCAGCTGGCCGACGGCATGGCCCGCCTGGCCACCGGAGCGTCCTCGGCCGCCTCCGGCGCGAGCACGCTGGCCTCCGGCGCGGGCACCCTGGCCGACGGCACCTCCACGCTGGCCTCGGGCGCCGCCACGGTCGACTCCGGCGCGGGACAGGTGGCCGCGGGCGCATCCTCCGCCTCGTCGGGCGCAAACACGCTGGCCACCGGCGCCACCAGCCTGTCCACCGGTGCCTCCACCCTGTCCACCGGCGTGAACACCTACGTCGACAGTGTGGACCAGGCCTACACGACGCTGAAGGACCAACTCGACCCCGGCGCCCAGGACCTGGCGTCGGGCCTGAACCAGCTGTCCGCCGGCGTCGGCAAGTCCACCGACTCCTACGCCAGCGGCGAGGAGAGTCAGCGGACCCTGTACGGCGCCGCCAATGACCTGGCGACGGGCGCCCAGAGCGCGGTCAACGGGATCGGGTCGTCGACCGACTCGGCCGCGGCCGGCCAGGCGACCCTGTACGGCGCCGTCAACGACTACACCGGCGGCGTGTCCACCGCCCAGGCGGGGGCCGGGCAGGTCGCCACCGCGCTCGCGGGCGCCTATCAGCAATGCGTCGCCGACCACGGCCAGACCGACGCGACCTGCCAGGCGATCGCCCAGGCCGCCGGCGGGCTCGGTACCACCGAGGACACGGCCCAGTCCGGCACCGTGCTGGGCGGCCTCAACACCCTGGCCGCCTCCAGCGCGGGCGTGACCGGCGCCGTCGGCCAGGTCGCCACCGGAGCGGAGCAGCTCTCCTCCGGCGCGACCCAACTGCAGGGCTCCGTCGGTGCCGTCGCCACCGGGGCGGCGGACGCGTCCTCCGGCGCCACTGCGCTGTCCGGAGGACTGGGATCCGCCACCGACGTGTACAACCCCGCCACCGGCGAAGACCGCAGCCTCACCGGGGTGCTGGCCGCACTGTCCTCCCAGGGCCCGACGTTGACCTCCGGCGCCACCTCCGTCAGCGCCGGCGCCTCCCAACTCGCCACCGGCTCCAGCGACCTGTCCACCGGTCTGAACACCCTGTCCACCGGGGCCAACAGCCTCTCCACCGGCGCCTCCCAGCTCGCCACCGGCGCGAACTCGGTCAACTCCGGCGCGCAGACGCTGTCCAGCGGTGCCGACACCCTGTCCAGCGGCCTGAACACGCTGTCCTCCGGCGCTTCCACGGCCGCCACCTCCTCCCAGACCCTTGCCGACGGCCTCGCCCGGCTCTCTGCCGGTGCCGACACCGCCGCCACCGGTGCGGACACCCTGTCCAGCGGCCTGGGCACCGCCTACTCCGGCTCCGTCACCCTGTCCGACGGCGCCACCACCCTCAGTGATGGCCTGGATCGGCTCCAGGAAGGCTCCGTCACCCTGTCCGACGGCGCCGACACCCTCAGCGAGGGCCTGGAAGACGGGGTTGACCAGATCCCCGACTACACCGCGGTCCAGCGCCAGACCATGACCGACGTGGCCGCCGACGCCGCCGACGTCGATGCGGTGCGCGACAACCCCGTGGCCAACAACGGCGCAGGCTTCACCCCCATGTTCATGAGCCTGGCGCTGTGGGTCGGCGCCATCGCCCTGTTCCTGGTGCTGCCCGCCCTGGACAAGCGCAACCACGGCGAGCGCTGGTACGCCGCAGCTATCCGGCCCGCCACCACCGCCGCCCTGCTCGCCGTCGTCCAGGCCGTGGTCATGATGGTCGCGGTCAACGCCTCCGGGCAGATCCACGCCGCCAACCTGGTGGGCCTGTGCGCCATGGCGATCGCCGCGTCGCTGACCTTCGTCGCCGTCAACCAGGCCTGCGTGGCCACGCTGGCCTTCCGCGGCCGCTTCGTGTCCATCATCCTGCTCAGCCTGCAGATCACCTCCATGGGCGCGACCTTCCCGATCGAGACCACGCCGCGCTTCTTCCAGTGGATCCACCCCTACCTGCCGATGAGCTACACCCAGCTCGCCTTCCGGCGGCTGATCGCCGGCGGCGGCGTGGACGGGATCTACCTCAAGACCCTGGCGGTCCTGGCCGTCTGGGCGCTGATCGCCTGGGCCTTCATCCTGCTGGGCGCCCGCCTGCGCCGCGGCCCCAAGCCGCTGCCGGCGGACAACGCCCTCGCGCCCACCGCGGCCTGACCTGGTCCCGCCGCTGCGGTGGCCCGCCGCAGAGGGGCCCAAGGCACTCCCATTCGCTCTGTAGTAGGAGGCAGGTGTTCGTGGCCGTGGCGAGGGTGTCGGCCGCGGCCGGGTCACATAGGCTAGGAGATCGTGTCGATCCCCGTTACCCGCGCCCCGCGCCGGTGGCCCGCCTTCCTGTCGGTGCAGACGACGCCGCCCCCGGAGCTGCCCGCCACCCCGGGCGGGCTGCTGCGCGCCGTGACCCGCATGAGCGTGCCTGCGATCGCCCTCGGCGTCGTGGTCTCCACGGCCTCCTACCTCGCGCAGGCGCTGATCCCACTGGCACTGGGCGACCTGCTCGACGCCGGCCTCGAGGCCGGACTCACCGCCCGCCTGCTGCCCGGGCTGGCTGCGCTGACCGGACTGGGACTGCTCGGCTCGCTCGCCGCCGGCCTGGAGGACGCCACCGGCATGGGCGCCTGGGTCGGCGCCTGGAAGCCGGCCATGCGCGGCGCCGCCCACCGCCTGGGCCTGCGCTCGCGAGCCGTCACCCGCCGCATCGCCAGCGGGGACGTCATCGCCACCATCACCGCCGACGCCGACAACATCGGCGCCCTGATGTACTTCGTCGTCAACGTCATCGGCGCCCTGGTCAGCGTCGTGGTTGTGGGCGTGCTCATGCTGCGCACGTCCGCCCCGCTGGGGCTGCTGGTGCTGATCGGTCTGCCGATCGTGTTGGCGCTGGTGGGCGCCTTCATCCGTCCCCTGAACCGGCGCCTGTCCGTGCAGCGCGAAGAACAGGGGCGCCTGTCCACCATCACCACCGACGCCGTGTCCGGCCTGCGCGTGCTGCGCGGCATCGGCGGGGAGGACGTGTACGCCGCCCGCTACGCCGAGGCCTCCCACCGGGTGCGCGACGCCGGCATCCGGGTCGCCTCCACCCAGGCGCTCCTGGCCACCGTCAAGGCCGGCGCCCCCATGGTCTTCACCGCCGTCGTCGTCGGTGCGGGTGCCCGCGCGGCCCTGACCGGCACCATCAGCCCGGGCCAACTGGTCACCTTCTACGGCTACACGACCTTCCTGGTCGGGCCGCTGGGCGTGATGGCCGACCTGATCCAGTTCTCCACCCGCGCCTGGGTGGGCGCCCGCAAGGTCGCCCGTATCGAGGCGGTCGAGCCGCTGACCGACGACGCAGGCGTCGTCCCCGGGGCGCGCCTGGACCCGGCCGGCGACCTGACCGACCTGAGTTCCGGCGTGGTGCTGCGCGGCGGACGCATGACCGCCCTGGTCTGCCCCGACCCGGCCCGCGCCGCCGCCCTGGCCCAGCGCCTCGGCCGTGCCGACGACGCCGACGGCCCCGTCGCGCTGGGCGGCACCGACCTGCGCACCGTCCCGCTTAAGGAGGTGCGCCGCACCATCGTCGTCTCCGGCGCCCACGCCGAGGCCTTCGCCGGCACGCTCGCCGAGGAGGTACTCGGCGACGAGATCCCCCTGTCCGGGCCGCGCCCGACCGCCGAGGTCATCCGCTCAGGCGCGGTGGCGGGCGCCCACGGCGACGACGGCCCCGCCGCCGGCGGGGGTGCGGCGCCCCTGACCGCCGCCCAGCGGGAGCGCGCCGAGCAGGCCCTCGCCGTGGCCGCCGCGGGCGACGCCCTGGACTCCCTCGGTGGCCTGGACGGCCAGCTCACCGAGAAGGCCCGCAACGTCTCCGGCGGTCAGCGCCAACGCCTGGCTCTGGCCCGCGCCGTCGCCCGCCACGCGCCCGTGCTGGTGCTGGTCGAGCCCACCAGCGCCCTGGATTCGCACACCGAGGACTTGGTGGCCCGGAGGCTGCAGGAGGAGCGGCGGGGCCTGACCACCGTCGTCGTCACCTCCTCCCCACTGCTGTTGGGACGTTGTGACGAGGTGGTGCTGCTCGCGCCCGCCGAGGCGTCTGACGGCGGTGCGGTCGGCGCCGTCGTCGACGCCAATGGCGCCGGTGCGGCCGGCCGACGCGGGACTGCCACCCCGGCAGCAGATGTGCATGAGGTCGCTCGCGGTACCCACCACGAGCTGAGCGCTCTGGACGCCTACCGCGCCGTCGTCGAACGCGGTGTAGACACGGGAGGAGAGCCGTGAACCGACGCCTACCCGTGGCCGACGGGGCCGCCGTGCGTCGCCGCGCCGTCGAGCTGGTCCGCGAGCACCGCGGCGCGATCGCCGCCGTCACGATCATCCAACTGCTGGCGGCACTGGCCTCCGTGGGCATCCCCCGGGTGCTCGGATCCATGGTCGACCTGGTGACCGGTGCCGTGGACGCCAATACGGCCGGTCGGCTGCAGGGGCTGATCGTCGTCGTCATCGCCCTGGCGGTCGGCAACGCCGCCCTGACCGGCTGCGGCGAGTACCTGGCGCGTGTGCTGGGGGAGCGGGTGTTCGCCGAGCTGCGCGAGCGGCTGGTCGGCTCGGCCATGCACCTGCCGCTGTCGGTGGTCGAGTCCGCCGGCACCGGCGACCTGCTGGGGCGCACGGGCCGTGACCTGGACTCCATTCGCAACGTCGTCCAGCGCGGCGTCAGCCAGATCCTCGTCATTGTGCTCACGCTGCTCACGATCGTGGCCGCCGCGGTGATCACCTCCCCGCAGCTCAGTCCCGCGCTGATCATTCCGCTGTTGACCATCCTGCCCGCGGCGAGTTGGTACCTGCGCTACGCCGTGCCCGCGTACCGGGCCATGAACGCCATGTGGGCCGAGGTCGACGGCGTTGTCGCCGAAACCGCCGACCAGGCGGTCACCGTCGACGCCCACGGGTTGGGGGCGCGCCGCAACCGCATCCTGGACCGGGCCATGATCGAGGTCTGGTCCACCGAGCAGTACGCCCTGTGGCTGCGCATTGTCCTGATCACCGCCCTGGGGCTGGGCTCCTTCGGCCCGGTGATCGCCGTCGTCGCCTGGGGGGCTTGGTTGGCCGGACACGGTGCCGTATCCCTCGGGGCGATCACCACGGTGTCGCTGTACGCCGTTCAGTTGCGCACGCCCGTCTCAGAGATGACCTTCTGGATCGACTCCCTGCAGACGGCGGGCGCCGCCATGTCCCGCATCGTCGGCGTGGAACTGGTCGCTCCCGACCGCCAAGCCACCAGCAGCACGGTCACGGGCCGGCCTCCGCGCGTGTGCGGCGTCTCCTACGCGTACCTGCCCGGACACGACGTGCTGCACGATGTCGACCTGGAGTTGATCCCGGGGGAGCGACTGGCCGTCGTCGGCCCGTCCGGCTCGGGCAAGTCCACACTCGGCCGCATGCTCGCCGGCATTCACCCGCCCACCCGCGGGCGCGTGACAGTGGGCGACGGCGATGGCGTCGATCTGACCGCGCTCACGGAGGACGCGCTGCACCACGAGGTCGCGCTGGTGACCCAGGAACACCACGTCTTCGCCTGCAGCCTGGCCGACAACCTGCGTCTGGCCCGCACGGACGCCACCGACGCCGAGCTGGAGCGTGCCCTGGAGGTCGTTGGTGCCGCCGAGTGGGCGCGGGGGCTGTCCGACGGGCTGGACACCCTCGTCGGCGCCGGCGGAGTGCAGCTGACTCCGGGGCAGGCGCAGCAGGTCGCGCTGGCCCGCATCGTGCTGATGGACCCGGCCACGCTCGTTCTGGACGAGGCCACCAGCCTGCTCGATCCCAGCGTCGCCCGCTCCGCCGAGCGCTCGTTGGACGCCGTACTGGCCGGTCGCACCGTGGTGGCCATCGCCCACCGACTGGACACGGCCGCCGCCGCCGACCGGGTGGCGGTGGTGATTGACGGGCGGATCGTGGAGTTGGGGCCGCACGCAGAGCTGCTGGCCGCCGGCGGGGAGTACGCCCGCCTGTGGCGCGCCTGGGTCAGCGACTGAGCGGCGCTCACCCCTCCGGCTGGACCGCCCACGCCCCGTTGGACCGCCCACGCCCCGTTGGACCGCTGTAACCGGCGGCTACGGCGGTCCAACCGGGGAACAGGGGTCCAACCGGGGAACGGCGGTCCAACTAACGGGCTCAACAGCCACACACCGCCACCCAAGCACTTACACAACAGGACCTAGAACCTCGAAAAGCTCCAGAACGCGTACGTGAGGCGGTATCGGTGGGCGGCCTGAGCGCGGGGAGCGGGCTATGTGCAGGCGGCCGGTCTACGTGCAGGCCGCCGGGGTTCAAGCAGCGCTGCTTCGACCGGTCTCGGTACGTAAGTTCCACCGACCTGGGCACGTAAGTTCCACCGACCTCGCGGAGGGGGGAGAGGGGAAAGTGCAAGGCCATGAAAGAGTTGCAGAGGTTGCAGGTTGCGGTTTCGTGTCGTACTCTCAAGTGACCCCAACCGGCCCCGTCAGGCTTTGGCCGGAACCCACCTCGCCCGCCCAGGCGCGGGCGCGACTTGCACAGACGAAGGAGTCACCGTGCGCTTGCATTCCTTGCATACCGGGCGG
Organism: Actinomyces succiniciruminis; assembly: GCF_900002405.1. Taxonomy (GTDB): domain Bacteria; phylum Actinomycetota; class Actinomycetes; order Actinomycetales; family Actinomycetaceae; genus Actinomyces; species Actinomyces succiniciruminis. The sequence continues at coordinate 39,063 of NZ_LK995473.1, forward strand.
CTGAAGCGTTCCCGCGCCCTCGGCGCCGTCGCTGCCACCGCCCTGGCCCTGTCCACCGGGGCGATCGGCCTGGCCGCGCAGCCCGCCGTCGCCGTCGCCGACGAGGCCGCACCGGCATCCGTGGCCCTGGTCGGCTCGCTGCAGGATGAACTCGGCTGCGGAGGCGACTGGGACCCCGCCTGTGACGTCACCGAGCTGACCGACGCCGACGGTGACGGCACCTGGGAGTACACCACCACCGTGCCCGCCGGCGCCTACGAGATCAAGGTCGCCCTGAACGACACCTGGGACACCTCCTACGGCAAGGACGGCGGCGCGGACAACATCCCCCTCACCCTCGCCGGCGACGCCGAACTCACCTTCACCTGGAACCAGGACAGTCACCGCGTCGGGCTCGCCTCCGCCGACCTGACCGGCGACTACACCGACGCCGACGCCGCCCTCGCCGCCGCCCCGGTACGACAGGGCACCGCTGAGCAGTTCTACTTCGTGCTCACCGACCGCTTCGCCAACGGCGACGCCTCCAACGACACCGGCGGGCTCACCGGCGGCAGCGACATCACCGGTCTGGACCCCACCGACAAGGGCTACTACCACGGCGGCGACATCCAGGGACTGATCGACCACCTGGACTACATCCAGGACCTGGGCACCACCGCCATCTGGCTGACCCCCTCCTTCACCAACCAGCCCGTCCAGGGCAGCGGCGCGGACGCCTCCGCCGGCTACCACGGCTACTGGATCACCGACTTCACCTCCATCGACCCGCACCTGGGCGGCAACGAGGCGCTGGCACAGCTGCGCGACGCCCTCCACGCGCGCGGCATGAAGCTGTACCTGGACATCATCACCAACCACACCGCCGACCTCATCAGCTATGAGGAGGGCACCTACTCCTACGTCGAGACCGCCGACGTGCCCTACACCGACGCCGACGGCAACGTCATCGACATCTCCGCCCTGGCCGGTCGGGACGACTTCCCCACCCTCGACGCCGCCACCTCATTCCCCTACACGCCCGTGCGCAACGGCGACGTCATCCCCGAGGCCCTGAACGACGTCACCCTGTACCACAACCGCGGCGACTCCACCTGGACGGGTGAGTCCACCACCATGGGCGACTTCCAGGGCCTGGACGACCTGATGACGGAGAACCCGATCGTCGAGCAGACCTTCGAGGACGTCTACACCGCCTGGATGGACTTCGGCGTGGACGGCTTCCGCATCGACACCGTCAAGCACGTCAACTATGAGTTCTGGGAAGACTGGACCGCCGCCATCGACGCCCACGCCGAGGCCACCAACCCGGACTTCTTCACCTTCGGCGAGGTCTACGACGCCGACGCCACCAAGACCAGCCCCTACGTGCGTGGCACCGGCATGGACGCCACCCTCGACTTCGCCTTCCAGGCCGCCGCCCAGGGCTTCGCCCGGGGCCGGCCGACGACGAACCTGAGCACCTTCTTCGCCACCGACGACTACTACACGACCGACCACTCCAGCATCTACGCCGAGCCCACCTTCCTGGGCAACCACGACATGGGCCGCATCGGCTACCTGCTGGGCGGCGGGTCCGGCAGCGCGGACCTGCTCACCCGCTCCGAACTGGCCCACTCCCTGATGCTGCTGACCCGCGGCCAGCCGGTCATCTACTACGGCGATGAGCAGGGCCTGGCCGGCTCCGGCGGGGACAAGGACGCCCGCCAGGACATGTTCGCCACCCAGGTGGACCAGTACGCGAGTGAGCAGCTCATCGACGGCACCGTGGCCGGCTCCACCGACCGCTACGACACCGACTCCGCGCTGTATAAGCACATCGCCGAGCTCTCCCGGCTGCGGGCCACCACCCCGGCTCTGTCCACCGGCTCCCAGATCGAGCTGTACTCCCAGGACTCCGCCGGCGTATACGCCTTCGCCCGCGTGGACCGCGACGAGAAGATCGAGCACCTGGTCGCCCTGAACAACGCCGGCGAGGACCAGACCGTCACCTTCACCACCCTCACCCCCGGCGCCGCCTACACCCCGCTGTACGGCACCGACAAGGCGGTCACGGCCGACGCCGGCGGCACCGTCACGCTGACCGTGCCCGCGATGAGCGCCGTCGTGCTGCGCGCCGACGCCACCGTCGCCGCCGCGGAGAACCCCACGGTCGGCTTCACCACCGCCTATGGGGCGAACCTGTCCGGCACCACTGCGGAGATCGCCGCCGCCACCGCAGCCGACCGCTGGGCGGAGACCACCTTCTCCTACCGGCCGCTCGGCACCGAGGACTGGACCACCGTCGGCACCGCCGAGGACGACACCCCGCGCGTGTACGCGGACCTGTCGGCCGTGCCCACCGGCACCGTCCTGGAGGTGCGGGCGGTAACCACCGACGCCGCCGGCAACCGGGCCGCCGCCTCCACCCTCGCCGTCGTCGGCGCCGACCTCACCGGCGCGCAGCCGCAGGCCGACCCGGACGCCCCCATCGACGGCCTCGAGGTCACCATCCCCGGCGACCACAACACCGAGATGGGCTGCATCTCCGACTGGCAGCCCGACTGCGAGCAGGCGCTGCTGGCCCAGGACCCGGTCTCCGGCCTGTACACCGGCACCTTCGACATCCCCGCCGGCACCTGGCAGTACAAGATCGCCATCGGCGGCACCTGGGACGAGAACTACGGCGCCGACGCCGTCGCCGGCGGCGACAACATCTACTACACCACCGACGGCGGGCCGGTCACCTTCTACTACGACGCCCGCACCCACCAGGTGTGGAACGACGCCGAGGCCCCGGCGGTGACCCTGCCCGGCTCCTTCCAGGACGAACTCGGTTGTGAATCCGACTGGGACCCCGCCTGCCTGGCCTCGATCATGCGGCCGAACGGCGACGGGACGTGGACCTTCTCCACCGCGGCACTGCCCACCGGCTCCTATGAGGTGAAGGTCGCCGTCGGCCTGTCCTGGGCGGAGAACTATGGGGTTGACGGTGCCGCGGACGGCGCCAACTACTCCTTCTCCGCCACCGCGGGCAAGAGCGTCGTCTTCACCTATGACGAGTCCTCCCACCTGCTGACCATCGCCGTCACTGACCCGCCCGTCGCCGGCACCGGCGAGGAGCGCGCCTACTGGGTCGACTCCACCACGCTGGCCTGGCCGGTGAGCCTGCTGCCCGACGGCGTGACCCGTGCGGACGTGGTCGGCGACGACGGCACTCCCGCCGCCGACGCCCCCATCAGCCTGGGCCTGGTCACCTCCCCGGATGGCGGCGCCGCCCTGGCCGACGGGAAAGTGACGGGCGGTACCGAGACGCCGCTGCGCGTGCTCGGCAACCTGTCCGACGACGTCCTGGCCGCGCACCCCAATCTCGCCGACTACATCGCCGTCTCACCGACCGACGCCGACGGCAAGGCCCTGCTGTCCGAGGCGGAGGTCGCCGAGGCCCTCAAGGGCCAGGTGGCCGTGGTCCAGCACGGCGCCGACGGCACCGGCGCGACCGCCTTCACCGGCGTGCAGACCGCCGTCGTCATCGACTCCCTGTACGCCGACGCCGTCGCCGACGCGCCGCTGGGCGTCACCTTCGTGGGCGGCGTCCCCGATTTCGCGCTGTGGGCGCCGACCGCCCAGGCGGTCACCCTGCTGACCTGGGACACGGGCACGGCCACCGGCTCGGCCGCCCTCGTGGACGGCGACCCCGTGCGCACCGCCGCCGTGCGCGGCGACGACGGCCGCTGGACGGTGGACGGCGCAGACGCCGGCATCACCGCCGGCTCCCAGTACCTGTGGGAGGTCAAGGTGTATGCGCCGTCCACCGGGAAGGTGGAGACCAACCTGGTCACCGACCCCTACTCGGTGGGCTTGACCCTGGGCTCGGCGCGGTCGGTCGCCGTCGACCTGTCCGACCCGGACCTGGCCCCCGAGCAGTGGACGTCCACCGCCTCCCCGCTGATCTCGTCCGACGCGGCCCGCACCATCTACGAGCTGCACGTGCGCGACTTCTCCGCCGCGGACGCCACCGTCCCGGAGGAGTACCGCGGCACCTATAAGGCCTTCACCGTCACCGACTCCGACGGCATGCAGCACCTGGCCGAACTCGCCGACGCGGGCATCGACACCGTCCACCTGCTGCCGACCTTCGACATCGCCTCGATCGAGGAGGACCGCTCCGCCCAGCAGGTGCCGGACATCCCGGCCGACGCCGGTCCGGACTCCACCGAGCAACAGGCCGCCGTGGGAGCGGTCAAGGACGCCGACGCCTACAACTGGGGCTACGACCCCTACCACTACACGACCCCCGAGGGCTCCTACGCCACCGAGGGCAACCAGGACGGCGGCGCCCGCACCTACGAGTTCCGCGAGATGGTCGGCGCCCTGCACGCCACCGGCCTGCAGGTGGTGCTGGATCAGGTCTTCAACCACACGGCCGGTGCCTGCCAGGACACCACCTCGGTGCTGGATCGGGTGGTGCCCGGCTACTACCAGCGGCTGGACGCCAAGGGCGACGTGCTCACCTCCACCTGCTGCCCCAACACCGCCACCGAGAACGCCCTGGCGGAGCGGCTCATGATCGACTCGGTGGTCACCTGGGCGCGCGACTACCACGTCGACGGCTTCCGCTTCGACCTGATGGGCTACCACTCGGTGGACACCATGAACCGGCTGCGTGCCGCCCTGGACGAACTCACGGTTGAGAAGGACGGCGTGGACGGCTCGGCCATCTACCTGTACGGCGAGGGCTGGAACATGGGGGAGATCGCGGACAACGCGCTGTTCACCACCGCCACCCAGGGCCAGTTGGACGGTACCGGCATCGGCACCTTCAACGACCGGCTGCGCGACGCCGTCCACGGCGGCGGCCCCTTCGACGACGACCCGCGCACCTACCAGGGCTTCGGCACCGGGCTTTACACGGCCCCCAACGGATTGTCCAACAAGACCGAGGAGGAGCAGCTGGCCGACCTCGGCCACGCCACCGACCTGGTCAAGCTGGGCCTGGCCGGCAACCTGAAGGACTACTCCTTCACCCAGTCCGACGGGACCGTCAAGCGTGGGGCGGAGGTCGACTACAACGGGCAGGCGGCCGGTTACGCCTCCAGTCCGGAGGAGACGATCAACTACGTGGACGCCCACGACAATGAGACGCTGTTCGACCTGGGCGTCTACAAGCTGGCCGCGGACACGTCCATGGCCGACCGGGTGCGCATGAACAGCCTGTCGCTGGCCACCGTGACGCTTGGCCAGTCGCCGTCCTTCTGGGCGGCGGGCACCGAGATGCTGCGCAGCAAGTCGCTGGACCGCGACTCCTACAACTCCGGCGACTACTTCAACGCGATCGACTGGACCGGGCAGGACAACGGCTTCGGCGCCGGGCTGCCCATGGAGTCCTCCAACGGCTCCAAGTGGGACATCCAGCGCCCACTGCTGGCCGACCCCGCGCTCAAGCCCACGGCGGAGGATATTGCCGCCTCCAATGCGCAGATGCTGGACTTCCTGCGGATCCGCACCTCGACGCCGCTGTTCCACCTGGGCTCGGCCGACGCCATCCAGACCAAGCTCTCCTTCCCGAACTCCGGGACGGACGCGACGGCCGGCGTGATCGACATGCTCATTGACGACACCGTGGGCGACGACGTGGACGCCTCGCTGGCGGGTGTGCTGGTGGTGTTCAACGCCTCCGACACCGAGGTCAGCGAGACGATCACGGACCTGGCCGGGCGGGAGTTCGTGCTGCACCAGGTTCAGGCCGATGGCTCCGACGCCGTCGTCAAGGACTCGACCTTCGACGCGGCCACCGGCACCGCCACCGTCCCGGCGCGCACCGTGGCGGTCTACGTGGAGAAGCAGGCGGGCGGCTCCACCGAGCCGACGGCCG
>NZ_LK995473.1:45042-46259 GCF_900002405.1 Actinomyces succiniciruminis
GACGGGCGGGGCCACCGCCTCGCCCACGGTTACCCCGGCTGCGCCCGGAGTCGTCGTGCTGTTCCGCGCCGGCGTGGTGGTGACCGTGGTGATCGCGACGGGCCTGTCACTGGCCGCGGTGGCCGCGTTCCTGCTCCGGCGTCTGCGCTTCTGAGCCGTAGCGCGTAACAACGCGGGCGGTGTCCGGGACCGAGTGATTGGTTCCGGGCGCCGCCCGCGTCGTTGCCCGCCGTCTGCTACGCGGGTTGGGCGTTAACAACGCTACTTAACGTTCTGCTGTATACCTCGGAGCCCTTCAGTAGACCGTTAACAGGCGTTGTTAACCCCGAAGTGGCGTTGCAGACGCTGGCCGGCCCCGCCGGCGCCGCGACGCCCGCCGGGACGGCCCCGAAGGCGCTCGCCTCCGCGCCGTCCCGGCAGGGTCTGCGTGATGGTCTGCACGGTCGCGGTGTCAGCTCACGCGGTCTCTGCGACTGCGGCGCGCGTTGACGTATGCGCCGAGTGCGAGCAGGGAGAGGCCGCAGACGATCCAGGCGGTCAGTACCCACGGGCTGGCTCCCATGCCGGCGCCGTCGAAGTACGCGGCGGAGCGCAGCCAGGTGCCGGCCGCACCCACCGGCAGCAGCTGCCCGAAGGTTCCCCATCCACTGGGGAGCCACTGCCAGCCGGTGGCGAGGCCGGAGAGCGGGTTCGCCACGAACAGCATGAGTACGGCTCCGAGTCCGAAGCCCGCGTAGCCCAGGGTCTCCTGCAGGCCGATCAGAGTCAGGGAGATCGCCGCGATGCCTAGGCTCAGGCCCGCCCACAGCAGCAGGAAGGAGCCGTCGACGGCGCCGAACCAGGTCTGCAGCACGGCGGCGACGCACAGTCCGCCGAGCGCCGCGATTGCGACGGCCCCCAGGGCTCGCCTCCACGGGGAGGTGCGCAGCACCAGGCTCAGGATCACGCCCGAGGCCATGCCGCCGAACACGAGCGGCAGCGCGATGGCGGACAGTCCAACACCGGAGGGGTCGGCTTCCGTCAGCGGGGCGACGTCGGTGACGGTGACCGTCTGCGAGGCGCTCGCCTCCTGCTGCACCTGCAGGAGCGTGGCGGCGTCGGCGCCCTGCGCCTGGGCGGCGGCCACGGCCTGGGCGTCGGACTGCGCCTCCAGTGTGGTCGCGAGATTGGTCAGCAGGGCGGCGCCGTGATGCCGTTCGGCGTGTGAGTGCTGCTCC
>NZ_LK995473.1:46363-86101 GCF_900002405.1 Actinomyces succiniciruminis
GGCGGTGATGGTGATCCCGCCGATGGCCTCACGGTTCTCAACCGCGCCGGCCACAGCCTCGCCGTCCGCGACGACGGTTACATCGAAGACCCCGGGTGCGGCGGTATCCAGCTGCGTCAGCAGCTGGTCCTGCACGGCCTGCGGCGCCGAGAGTGCCAGCGGCAGGTCCTGTGCCCCGGAGTTGATGGACGGGGCCAGGAACGCCAGGAGCATGAGGATGATGACGACGGGGATGCCGAGTGTGGCGAGCAGGAGCCCGCGGGTGGAACGTCGCGGGTCCGAGGGTGTGTTGGAAGCCGACGCGGCGGTAGGGGTTAGGGCGGTCATCGGTTGCTCGATTCTGTAAGTGGAGCAATTCGCTCCGGAAGTGATCCGGAGCGTATCGCTCCGGATGTAGTCTGGGCAAGTCCGCGGGACCGGCTCGCGGGGGAGAGGAGCATCACCATGCGGGTGGACGCCGTCGCCAACCGGGACTCGATCATCAAGGCGGCCCGGGAGCTGTTCGCCGACGTCGGCGTCGACGTCCCCGTCAGAAGGATTGCCGCGGAGGCGGGAGTCGGGATTGGCACGCTGTATCGGCATTTTCCAGACCGGATGAGTCTGGTGGTCGGGGTCGCCGACAAGGTCTACGAGCAACTTGACGCGGCCGCGGGGCGCTGCGAGCAGGCGTGGGACCGTGACCCCGAGGCCGCCTGGGCCGGTTTCGTGCGTGAGGTGGCATCGTTACGACTGGGCCGGCTGCTGACTCAGGTCGGTGCCCGCTCCGAGCTGTTCGAGGCCGGCGGACTGGGACCCGCACTGCGCGAGCGCGCCGTCGCGCGCATCTCCGGTTTGCTTCAGGCGGCCCACGCTGCCGGATTGGTGCGTGAGGAGGTGGACCCGGTCCGCTTTCAGATCGGCGTGGTGGAGGTGTCGCGGCCGCTGGGGGCGATCGTCGATGAAATGGCTCCCGGCTGGCAGGACTGGCTGGTCGACGTCTACTTGCGCGGCCTGCGACCCTGAGGGCGAGCGCGCCGTCCGGGCCGCGCCGCTGCGGTGTCTTGACACAGCTTGCTACTCCCCGGAGGCATCGGACTACACTCGGCGCCAACAGGCAGGAAGGTGTTCCTATGGCCATCGTCGTCCCGGTGCATCACGACGCCCCGGTCCGCCACGAGCTCCCCGGCGTCGGAGAGGCCCGCGCCTACTGGGTGGACGAAACCACCCTGGCCTGGCCGGACGACCTGATGCCCGCGATGGTGGACGTCGAGGCGCTGCGCGTGCGGCCACCGGTCGGCACCCCGGCTCACACCCCCGTCACCTTCGGCCTGGTCGCCGCCCCCGCCGGCGGTGCTCGCCTGGTCGACGGCATCCTCGATCCGGGCCCCGAGGGTGAGGAGATCCCCCTGTGCATCCACGGCTCGCTGGAGGACATGCTCGGTGAGGAGGCCATGGCCGCTCACCCCGCCCTGCGCGGCTACCTGGCCCTGTCCCTGGAGGACGAGTTCGGCGGTCGCCGCGTGGAGCGCGAGGACATCACCATGCTGCTGGCCGGCCAACTCGCAGTCGTCCAGCGCACCGCCGCGTCCACCGGCGGCTGGGTCACGGCCTTCACCGGCGTGCAGATCTGGCCGGTGCTGGACCGCCTGTACGCCGACGCCGCGGCTCGGGACGGCTCGGCGCCCCTCGGCGCCCACATCGCCCCCGACGGCGCCCCCGCCTTCGCCCTGTGGGCCCCGACCGCCGTCGACGTCACCCTGCTCGCCTGGCCCACCGGCGACCCCACGGGCTCCGTCCCGCTGATCGACGGCGATCCGATTCGCGTGCCCGCATACCGCGCCGAGGCCGAGTCCTGGGACGGCCGCTGGGAAGTGGACGCGAGCAGTTCTCGTGCCGCGGGCATCGACGCTGGCTCCCAGTACTTATGGGAGGTACGCGTGTACGTCCCCGCCACCGGGGCGATTGAGACGAACCTGGTCACCGACCCGTACTCGCGGGCGCTGACCGTCGATTCGCGCCGGAGCGTCGTCGTCGACCTGGGGCAGCGCGCCCTCAAACCGTCCGCCTGGCGGGAGAACCTCAGCCCCGTCGTCACCAATGACGCGGCCCGCGCCATCTACGAGCTGCACGTGCGCGATTTCTCCGCCGCCGACACCTCCGTCCCCGAGGAGCTGCGCGGCACCTACGCCGCCTTCACGCTCGCCTCCGACGGCACCCGCCACCTGCGCAGTCTCGCGGCCGCCGGTATCGACACCCTGCACCTGCTGCCCACCTTCGACTTCTGCTCCGTGCCCGAGGACCGTTCCGCCCAGCACAACCCCGAGATTCCCGCCGACGCCTCCCCGGCCTCCCGGCGCCCCCAGGCCGCCGTCACCGCCGTCGGCGACTCCGACCCCTACAACTGGGGCTACGACCCCTGGCACTGGCTGGCTCCCGAGGGCTCCTATGCGCGTGCGGGCTGCCAGGACGGCGGGGCGCGCGTGCGCGAGTTCCGGGAGATGGTCGGCGCGATCCACGGCATGGGTCTGCAGGTGGTGCTCGATCAGGTCTTCAACCACACCGGGGCCTCCGGGCAGGATCCTCACAGCGTGCTCGACCGGATCGTCCCCGGCTACTACCACCGCCTCGACGCCGCCGGGAACGTGGAGATGTCCACCTGCTGCAACAACATCGCCACCGAGCACCGCATGGCCGAGCGGCTCATGATCGACGCCTGCGTGTCCTGGGTGGTCGACTACCGGGTGGACGGCTTCCGCTTCGACCTGATGGGCTACCACTCGCTTGAGACCATGGCCCGGCTCCAGGACGCGCTGGCGGAGGTCGCGGACGACGCCGTCGGCCACCCCGTCTACCTGTACGGCGAGGGCTGGAACATGGGGGAGGTGGCGGACAATGCGCTGTTCACTCAGGCCACCCAGGGGCAGGTCGGCGCGCTCGGCATTGGCACCTTCAATGACCGCGTCCGTGACGCCGTCCATGGACGCGGCGCGGACACCGACCCGCGGGTGCCGCAGGGCCTGGGCAACGGCGAGCTGACCGACCCCAACGGCTTTGACGACCGCTCCGAGGAGACTCTGCGGAACGACCTCGCCTGGCGCGCCGACCTGGTGCGCCTGGCCCTGGCCGGGAACCTGCGGGACTTCGAGCTGCCCGGTCCCGACGGGCAATGGGTCAGGGGGGAGGAGATCCGCTACGGCGAGGAACCCGCCGCCTACGGGCTCGCCCCCAGCGATTCCATCAACTACGTCGACGCCCACGACGATGAGACCCTGTTCGACCGGCTCGCCTACAAGCTGCCGCTCGGCACCCCCATGGCGGAGCGCATCCGCATGAACACGCTGTGCCTGGCCACCGTCACGCTCGGGCAGTCCCCCTGCTTCTGGGCGGCGGGCACCGAGCTGTTGCGCAGCAAGTCGTTGGACACCGACTCCTATAACTCCGGCGACCACTTCAACGCCATCGACTGGACCGGGCGCGACAACGGTTGGGGTCGGGGGTTGCCGCCCGCCGCCCGCAACTTCGACACCTGGGTGGTGCAGGCCGGCATCCTCATGCACGAGGATCTGCGTCCCACCGCCGCGGATATTGCCGCCGCTCAGGAGCAGGCCCTCGACCTGTTGCGGCTGCGGCGCTCCAGCCGGCTGTTCTCCCTGGGGACGGCCGCGCTCATCCGCGAGCGCGTCTCGTTCCCCACCGCCGACGACGCCGCCCCGGGGCTGGTAATCATGCTGATCGACGACGGCGCCGGGGACAGCGACATTGACCCCGACCTCGACGGGCTGCTGGTGGTCTTCAACCCGGAACCCGGCACCGTCAAGCAGCGGGTCGACGCGCTGATGGATCGCTACTTCGAGTTGAGCGACATCCAGATGGAGGGCGCCGACCCGATCGTCAAGGACACCCGCTTCGACGCCAACACCGGCGTCATCACCGTCCCCGGCCGCACCGTCGCCGTCCTCTGCGAGCGCTGAAGACGTCCCGCCCTGCCCCTCGCCGCCCCGCCCCTCGCCGAGGTCGGTAGAAGTTACGTGCCGAGGTCGGTCGATATGGCTGCGGCTCAGTGTTCGGAGCGCAGTTTGGCGCGCAGGTCGTCCCAGTAGGCCAGGCGCTCGCGGATGCGCCGCTCGTGGCCGTGGTCGGTGGGCTCGTACAGGCGCTCGCGCTGCTCACGGGGAGGGAGCCCCTCGGGCATGTAGTCGGCGCCGGAGAAGCCCTCCGGGGTGTCCGGGTCGTACTGGTAGCCCTCGCCGTATCCGAGTTCCTTCATCAGCCGGGTGGGTGCGTTCAGGATGTGCGCCGGCGGCATGAGCGAGCCGGTTTTCCGCGCCAGTTTCATCGCCCGTCCCAGGCCCCGGTAGACGCTGATCGACTTCGGCGCCGTCGCCAGGTAGACGACCGCCTGGGCGATGGCCAGCTCTCCCTCCGGGGAGCCCAGCCGTTCGTAGGTGTCCCACGCGGCCAGGGTCATCTGCAGTGCGCCGGGATCGGCCATGCCGACGTCCTCGGAGGCGAAGCGCACCAGCCGCCGCGCAATGTAGAGCGGGTCCTCCCCGCCGGCGAGCATGCGCGCCAGCCAGTACAGGGCGGCGTCCGGGTCGGAGCCGCGCATGGACTTGTGGAGTGCGGAGATGAGGTTGTAGTGCTCCTCGGAGGACTTGTCATACAGGGGCGCCCGGGAGGCGACGACGGCGGTCAGTGCCTCTTCGTCCAGCTCGGCCGGACCGGTGTATGCGGCAGTCGCGGGCGCCGCGGCTCCCGCGGAGGCATTGTCGGATTGTGCGCTCGCTCGGCCCTGGGAGTCGGCATAACCGACAATCTGCTCAACCATGCCCAGCAGGTAGCGGCCGTCGCCGTCGGCCATGGTCAGCAGCGCGCGACGGGCGCCGTCGGTCAGCGGCAGTCGCCGACCGAGCAGCGCCTCGGCGCGGGCGAGGAGTTCGGCCAGGGCGTCGTCGTCGAGACGGTGCAGCACCAGTACCTGGCAGCGGGACAGGAGCGCCCCGTTGAGCTCGAAGCTGGGGTTCTCGGTGGTGGCGCCCACGAGCACCACGGTGCCGTCCTCCACATACGGCAGGAAGGAGTCCTGCTGGGCGCGGTTGAAGCGGTGGATCTCGTCGACGAACAGCAGCGTGCCCTGGCCGACCTCACGGCGGCGCGCGGCGGCGGCGAAAACCTTGCGCAGGTCGGCCACGCCGGAGAAGGTGGCCGACACCTGCTCGAATACCAGGCCGGTGCGGTCCGCCAGCAGCCGGGCGATCGTCGTCTTCCCGCAGCCGGGTGGGCCCCACAGGATGATCGAGGCCAGGCGGCCGGCCGCGACCATCCGCCCTAGCGGCGCGTCCGCGGCCAGCAGGTGGTCCTGACCGACGACGTCGTCGAGTGTGCGCGGCCGCAGCCGGTCCGCCAGCGGGCGAGTGGGGTCGTCGACGATCGGGCCGCCGGCGTCGGCCGCGGCGTCGAAGAGCGAGGGCGCGTCCTGCGGGGTCATGGCACCAGGCTACGGGGCCGGCCCGACACCGGGCACGGCTACTGGGCTCGCCTCGTCTCCCAGGCGGTGGCTCTACCCGTGCCGAGTTCACCTGTGTAGGAGGCCAGAACCAGGGCCCGGGCTCGGTCAAGGTGGCACGGAATGCACCACTTTAGGAGCCTGCCCGGTAGTGAGCGTTCGGTAATTCGGCGGAATCGGGCCGTTTCTGACAGCGTGGTGCGCGCGATGTGATTGAAAGTGGTGCATCTGGTGACAGGCGTGGGCCTGCGGGTGGGTGGCGGCAGGGGAAGGAGCTTGCCTCCCGTCAAAAATAGCTATCATATTGCTATAGCTGCTGCGGGAGTCGGGAGGGGTTCGCCTCCGCCGCAGCGGTTCGAACCGGAGGTCATCATGTCCGCGGCGCCCCACGCCCCCATCGCCCAGCAGGAGTCCGGCGCCGTCAAGGGGCGAGTCGACATCGCTGAGCGTCCCGCCATCAGCGCCGGATCCGGTGCGGCCTTCCTGGTGCTGCTCCTGCTGCTGGGGATATTCGGCCTGTCCATAGCCGCCTTCATCACCGGCGCCATCGCCGCGGATCAGGGTGAACCGGGTGGGGTGTCGCGCCTGGTCGTAGGCTCGGTGGGCCTGGCCATCCCGCTGCTGTTGTTTTCCTCCTTCGTCATCGTGGCCCCGGGGCAGACCAGCGTGCGCCAGTTCTTCGGCCGCTACATCGGCACCGTGCGCCGCACCGGCCTGGTCCTGGTGCCGCCGCTGACCTCCGGCAAGAAGGTGTCCATCAAGGTCCACAACTTCGAGACCAACGAGATCAAGGTCAACGATCTTGACGGCAACCCCGTGGAGATCGCGGCCATTGTTGTCTGGCAGGTGGCCGACACGGCGCGCGCGGTCTTCGCCGTCGAGGAGTACGAGGCCTTCATCAAGGCACAGGCGGAGTCGGCGCTGCGGCACGTGGCCACCACCCACCCCTACGACGAGCCCGGCCCCGGCGAGACCTCCCTGCGCGGCGGCACCGACCTGGTCTCCGCCGAGTTGGCCGAGGAAGTGGCCGCGCGCGTGGCGATCGCCGGGTTGGAGATCATCGAGGTGCGTATCTCCTCCCTCGCCTACGCTCCGGAGATCGCCCAGGCGATGCTGCAGCGGCAGCAGGCCGGCGCCGTCATCGCCGCCCGCGAGCAGATCGTGGAGGGCGCGGTCACCATGGTGGACCAGGCCCTAAAGCGCCTGGAGGCGGACGACATCGTCTCCATGGACGACGAGCGCCGTGCCCAGATGGTCTCCAACCTGCTGGTGGTGCTCTGCTCCGACCAGCGCACGCAGCCAGTCGTCAACACCGGCTCCCTGTACGCCTGAGGTCGGTCGGCTCGGTGACGGAGGGCGCCGATGACGGGCGGTAAGCGCAAGCAGGTCCTGCTGCGGCTCGATCCGGCGGTCCACGCGGCCATCGCCAAGTGGGCCGCCGACGACCTGCGCTCGGTCAATGCGCAGATCGAGATCATCCTGCGCCGCGCGCTCGACGACGCCGGCCGGGGAGTCAAGGCCGCTCCCATGCGGGGTAGGGGCCGGCCCCGGAAGGACGTCGAGGGCGCCGACGGCGCCCGGGATGGCGATGGTGCGAGTTCTGTCGGGGCAGACGGCGGGTAACGCTGCGGTGATGGGCTCGATGCGGGCTCTCGTGGGGTTCCGGTCTTCTCGCTTCCACTTGGGCAGTCGGTTCATAGGGTGACTTTGGACCTCGTTGAGAAGCGCCGTGATGGCTATGAGCGAGTGTCCGCTGCGTGTCTAGACCTCAAGGTAGTGCTCGCCCCTTCCCCTTTCGTCGGGTCTTTATCGGCAGGTGCGGTTAACCTGATCGACGGGGTCGGTGGTGCGGACGAAAATGATGCATCCAATGACAACTGCGGACGGATAAACGGTTTGCGGTTCTCACGGACGCCGGCTCGTTGGTCTGGAACTGCGGCAATGAAGACCGTGGTACATATACCGTGTAGCATGTCGCCGGTCTGCGGCAGGGGAGGGGGTCGTACTTGATTACGCTGAGGGACATCACGGAGGAGAACTTCGCTGCGATAATTGCTATGAAACGACCTGTGGACGAAGGGTATGTGGCGCCCAATGTTTATTCGCTTGCGCAGGCGTGGCTATACCGCGACAACGGTGACGTGTTTCCCTATGCGATATGCAATGGTGATGATCCAGTGGGATTCCTGCTCCTGGAAGAGGATGACTCTGAGCGTGCTCTGCGTATATGGAGAATCATGTTCCCTGAGGAGAACACCTCCAAGGGGTACGGTACGGAGGCCATTCGTTTGGTTCTGTGCAGGGCACGGCAGATGCGCGAGCGGTTCGATCTGGTTACCTGCGACTGCGACCCATCGAATGCACGCGCGAAGCACGTCTATGAGAAGCTGGGGTTCGTGGAGACCGGGACGGTTAACCATGGATCGAAGGAAATGGTATTCGATCTGCGCGCGGAGCGCGGATTCTGACCGTTGATGGGAGGAGCGCAGGCCGGCGGGAATCGGAGGGCAGGCGGCGACGCGTCATTTGAACCGACCTCGGCACGTAACTTCTACCGACCTCGGCGGGAGGGGGAGGCTGCGTAGGACAGATGGGCGGCGAGGTAACGGGCAGTGACGCTGCTGGTTGCGTCTGCTGGGAAGACGCCGTCCGTGTTTGCGTTCCGCTCTGCTGCGGCGGCCAGCTGCTCCGGGGTGCCGGCGGCGACCACGCGGCCGCCCGCCTCGCCGCCGCCCGGGCCCATGTCGATGACCCAGTCGGCGTTGGCGATCATGTCCAGGTCGTGCTCGATGACCACCACGCTTGCGCCCCGCTCCACCAGCCGGTCCAGTACCCCCAGCAGCACGCGCACGTCCAGCGGGTGCAGGCCGATGCTCGGCTCGTCGAGCACGAACACCGTGCCGTGCTGGTCGCGGCCCAGGTCGGCCGAGAGCTTCAACCGCTGCGCCTCGCCACCGGACAGGGCCGTCGTCGTCTCCCCGAGCGTCAGGTAACCCAGTCCCAGCTCGGACAGCAGGCGCAGGTGGCGGCGCACCTTGGGCAGGTCGGCGCAGACCCGTTCGGCCTGGTCCACCGTCAGCGCCAGTAGCTCCGGCAGGGACAGCCCCGCGGCATTCCGGCCGCCGTCGCCCCTGTCGGTCTGGTCGCCATCGCCCCCGTCGGCCTGCCGGTCGCCCGCCGCCCGGGCGCCTGCGGCCCCGCCGCCCGGCACTCGGCGGATTTCGCGCGCCGCCTCGCCGTAGCGGGAGCCGCCGCACTGGGGGCAGACGATGTCGACGTCGGGCAGGAACTGCACGTCCAGGACGATCTGGCCGGTTCCGTCGCAGTGATCGCAGCGCAGCGAGCCGGTGTTGTAGGAGAAGTCGCCGGCCTTCAACCCCGCCTGGCGCGCGGCCGGGGTGCGCGCGTACACGCGCCGCAGCTCGTCCATGACCCCGGAGTAGGTGGCCACGGTTGAGCGGACGTTCGTGCCGATGGGGGAGGCGTCGACGACGACCACTCGCTGTGTCTGCTCGGTCTGGATGGAGGTGGCCGGGGCGGGCAGGGGGGCGTCGTCGGCGAGTGCGCGCAGCGCCGGCACGAGCGACTCCAGCACCAGGGTGGTCTTGCCGGAGCCGGACACGCCGGTCACGGCGGTGAGCCGCTGCTCGGGGATGGCGACGTCGAGCGCGTGGACCGTATGGATCGGTGCGGTCTCCAGGTGGATGGCGCCGTGGGCGAAGGCCTCGTCGGCCTCGGCCCGCTCGCGGCAGACCACCTCCGCCCGGCCGGTGATGAACGGGGTGATGCGGCTGGCCGGGTCGGCAACCGCCTGCTGCACCGGCGCGTTGACCACGATCTCGCCGCCCGCCTGCCCCGAGCCCGGACCGATCTCCAGCAGCCAGTCGGCCTCGCGCAGCAGGGCGACGTCGTGATCCACCACCAGCACCGAGTTGCCGTCCGCCAGCAGGTCCCGCACCACGCCGGTCAGACCGTCCAGGTTGGCCGGGTGCAGGCCGATGCTCGGCTCGTCGAGCACGTAGAGCACCCCGGTGGTGCGGTTGCGTACGGCGCGGGCCAGCTGGACGCGCTGCCGCTCCCCGGTGGACAGGGTGGAGGAGGCCCGGTCCAGGCTCAGGTAGTCCAGGCCCAGATCCAGCAGGCGGCGGGCGGTGACGGTGAGCTCGTCGACGATCTGTCGGGCCATCGCCACCAGCTCTTGCGGCATGGTGTCCGGGATGCCGGCCGCCCACTGCACCAGGTCGCCGAGCGGGAGGCGGCACGCCTCGTCCAGGCCGATGCCGCGCACCTTCGTGGAGCGCACCGCCGCGGACAGGCGGGAGCCGCCGCAGTCCGGGCAGACGGCCTCGTGCAGGAACTTCTCCACCCGCTTCATACCGCGCTCGTCCTTCACCTTGGACAGCGCGTTCTCCACGGTGTGCACCGCGCTGTAGTAGGTGAAGTCCATCTCCGCGGCGACGCCGGTCTTGTCGTTGACGTAGAGGATGTGCTTCTTCTCGGCGGGGCCGTGGAACACGATGTCCCGCTCCTGCTCCGTCAGCTCGCGGAAGGGCACATCCGTGCGCACGCCCATCTCGCGGGCCACGTCCTTCATGAGCGACCACATCAGGTTCTGCCAGGGGGCGACGGCGCCCTCATCGATGGACAGCGACTCGTCGGGCACCAGGCTCGCCTCGTCCACGGTGCGCACGACGCCGGTGCCCTCGCAGCGGGGGCAGGCACCCTCGGAGTTGAAGGCCATCATCTCGGCGCCCGGACCGTAGAACTCCACCCCGCAGGTGGCGCAGGTGGTGGGGACCTCGAGGGCGACGTCGGTGCTGGGCGCATTGGGGTGGCCGTTGGGGCAGCAGTGCGAACCCAGGCGCGAGTAGGCCAGGCGCAGCGAGTTGAGCACCTCGGTGGAGGTGCCGAAGGTGGAGCGCACGCCGGGTACCGGCGGACGCTGGTGCAGGGCCAGGGCGGCGGGGACGTGGAGGACTTCGTCGACGTCGGGGCGGGCCGCCTGCGTCAGGCGCCGGCGCGTGTAGGTGGACAGCGACTCCAGGTAGCGGCGGGCGCCCTCCGCGTAGAGGACCCCCAGGGCCAGGGAGGACTTGCCCGACCCGGACACGCCCGCCACCGTCACCAGTTTCCCCAGCGGCACCTCGACGTCGATGTTCTTGAGGTTGTGCACGCGAGCGCCGCGCACACTGATGGTGGTAGGGCTGGACGGGGCAGTGCTGGCGGGTACGGCGGCTGGCATGGGGCTCAGGCTACGTCGAGGCGACGACACAAACACGCCGCAGCGTAATAGCATTCCTGCTATACACTTTGAGCATGAGGCGCTTCAACATTGATGCGGCGCCCGAGCTCATCCGTGCCGCACGACGTGACGCGGGGTTGACGCAGACCCAGTTGGCTGAACGTGCTGGCCTGCGGCAGCCGAGTCTGGCCCAGATGGAGTCGGGCAGGCGTTCCGTCTCCGACGAAATGCTGGAACGCGTCCTGCGTGCGGCCGACTACCGTCCGTCCATTCCGCTCGCCGCACACGCCGATGAAATCAGCGCCAGTGCCAGGGCTCACGGCTTCGCGAATCCGCGGGTGTTCGGCTCAGCGCTGCGCGGTGAGGACACCTTCGACTCCGATATTGATCTGCTGGTCACGCCCGCCCCAGGCACCGACCTGTTCGATCTGGCCCTTTTCGCCGCCGAGGTTGAGGAGCTCACGGGATTCCCGGTTGAGGCGGTGGCTGATACCTCGGTGCCCGATGCCCTCAAGAGCGTCGTCCGAGAGGCGGTGCCGCTGTGAACGACGCCGAATCGGATCAGCGCTTTACTCCCCGTCCCCGCAGGGCCGCTGCTCGTAGCCATGACCGCGAGAACCTGGTGGAGGAGTTGCAGGCGATCCGCAGGCGCGTGCAGATGGTTTCCTGCACCTCGCGAGACTCGTTCCATGACGGCTCGGACGCCTACGACGTCGCCTCAATGGTGATCATCCGGCTGGCGGCACTATTCGAGCGTCCCGAGTTCACGCCGTACCTCACGGCCATCACCCGTGAAGAACGGCTGGCGATCGCTACGACGCGGAACATTGCGGCTCATACGGGTTATAAATCGATGAATGATGACCTGTTCTGGGCGGCGGTGACACAGAGGGTGCCGGAGATCCTGGACCGACTGATCGAGGAGTCGGCAGGGCCGGAGGAACGCTGACGGGCGAACGGCTCGTGGGGCGCCGCCCCCGCTCGAGCCAGAGCCGGCTGTCACCGCCGTCCGAGACGGCTGCGGGGTGTGGGCCAGAATGGGACCGATTAATGTCGGAGGCCGCGCCTATTCTGGCCCCGATGCCGCCCACACTGCCCGCTGCCTTCACTGCCGCCACGCGCGCCTGGTTCGACGCCGCCTTCCCCACCGGGCCGACGCCGGTGCAGCGGCGCGCCTGGGAGGCGATCGGCCGCGGCGAGAACGCCCTGGTCATTGCCCCCACCGGCTCGGGCAAGACCCTGGCGGCCTTCCTGTCCGCCATCGACCGTCTCTCCCGCCCCGTGGCGCAAGTGGACCAGGGCGGTGAGCCCGCCCCCGGCGACGCCGCCCCGGCCGACCGCCGCCGCGCTCGGCAGCCGCGCGGGCGCGGGGTGCGGGTCCTGTACATCTCCCCGCTCAAGGCCCTCGGCGCCGATGTGGAACGCAACCTGCGTCGTCCCCTGGCCGGCATCACCGCGGCCGCCGCGGAACTGGGCGTGCCCGCGGCACCGCTCGCCGTCGGCATGCGCACGGGAGACACCACCCCCGCCGAGCGGCGCCGCCTGCGCACCAGCCCGCCGGACATCCTCATCACCACCCCGGAGTCGCTGTACCTGATGCTCACCAGCGCGGTGCGCGAGACGCTGCGCACCGTGGAGACCGTGATCGTCGACGAGATCCACTCCTTCGCCGGCCAGAAGCGCGGCACCCACCTGGCTCTGTCGCTGGAGCGGCTGGACGACCTGTTGCCCCGCCCCGCTCAACGCATCGGCCTGTCCGCGACGGTCCGCCCGCCCGAGGAGATCGCCCGCTTCCTGGGCGGCCCCCACCCGGTCGGCATCATCGCCGACGACGACGCCCACGCCACTCCCGATGTGACCGTCGCCGTGCCCGTGACGGACATGGCCCGCGTCCCGGCCACGCTCGACCGCCACGAGCGCGCCCTGCGGGGTGCGCCCGGCCGTGGGGGCCCGGACGGAGGGACGGGAATCGGCCGTGGCCCAGGCGGAGGGGTGCGGGCAGGCGGCACTCGCCCGGACGGCCCGACCGGTGCCGCTGGCGGCAGAAGCAGTCGGCAGGCCTGGCGCAGCGATCGGGCCCTGCGTGCCGCCATGGCCGGCGAGATCGCCGGCACCGGAGGATCCGCCGACGCGGGTGCCCCGGCCCGCATGACGGCCTCCATCTGGCCGCATATCGAGCACGCCCTGCTGCAGCAGGTCCTCACCCACCGCACCACGCTGATCTTCGTCAACTCCCGGGGCGTGTGCGAGCGCCTGACCGCGCACCTGAACGAGGCCTACGCCGCCCACCTGGCCGAACGAGGCGCCGCGTCCGCCCCGGCGGCCGCTCGGGCCGGAGACCGGGCCGCCGCGGCGGGCCCGCAGGCCGCCGAAGACCCGGCCGCCATGGAGGACGCTGCTGCGGAAGGCGCCGCCACCGCATACCGTGTCACCGCCGAGGACCTGGTCGACCCGCCACCCAGCATCCCCGAACCCGTCCGCCACCACGAGTCCTGGGAGATGGGCGCCTCCCAGCACACCCAGCCCCTGCCGGCCGACGCCCCGGTGATCGCCAAGGCCCACCACGGCTCGGTATCCAAGGAGCAGCGCCGCCTGGTCGAGGAGGAGCTCAAGTCCGGCGAGCTGCGCTGCGTGGTGGCCACCGCTTCCCTGGAACTCGGCATCGACATGGGCTCCATCGACCTGGTCCTCCAGGTGGCGCCCCCGCCTTCGGTCGCCGCCGGATTGCAGCGTGTGGGCCGGGCCGAGCACCGCGTCGGCGGGCGGCCCCGCGGGGTCATCTACCCGATCGAACGCACCCAGCTCGTGGACGCGGCCGTCGTGGCCGAGGGCATGCGCGCCGGCAGCATTGAACACACCGCGCTGGTGTCCAACGCGCTGGACGTGCTCGCCCAGCAGACGGTGGCCGCCGTCGCCGTCGAGGACCGCACCGCTGACGACTGGTACACCACCGTCACCCGCGCCGCCCCGTACCGGGACCTGCCCCGCACCGCCTTCGACTCCGTGCTGGAACTGCTCGCCGGCGGCTACGCCTCCGCCGACTTGAGCGACTTCTCCCCACGGATCATCTGGGACCGGTCCACCGGCGCACTCACCGCCCGCCCCAATGCCCAGCGCCTGGCCGTCGCCGCCTCCGGCACCATCCCCGACCGCGGCATGTTCCCGGTGATGCTGCCCGAGGGCGACGCCGCCGCCGGCCGCCGCCGCGTGGGGGAGCTGGATGAGGAGATGGTCAACGAGTCCAGCGTCGGGGACGTGATCACCCTGGGTACCGCCTCCTGGCGCATCCGCGAGATCGGGGCGGACCGCGTCGTCGTCGACCCCGCCCCCGGCCGCAGCGCCCGGCTGCCCTTCTGGCGCGGCGAGGGCGCTGGCCGCCCGGCCGCCACCGGTGCCGCGAAGGGCGCCTTCCTGCGGCATGCGGCCGCGGCCCTGGGCGACGGCGGCTTCGGGGACCCGCCCCAGCCGGAACTGACCGACCGCCTGCGCCGCGCCGGCATGGACGCCGGCGCGCAGGCCAACCTGGTGGCGCTGCTGCGCGAGCAGCGGGCGGCGACTGGCGTCGTCCCCTCCGATACCGACCTGGTGCTGGAGCGGTGCCGGGACGAGGCCGACAACTGGCGACTGATCCTGCACAGCCCACTCGGCCGCCGCGTGCACGAGCCCTGGGCCATGGCGATCAAGGAGCGGACCCGCCGCATGCTGGGGATCGACCCGCAGATCGTCACCGGCGACGACGGCATATTGCTGCAGACCCCGCCCACCGAGCAGCCGCCGGGCGCGGAGCTGTTCGTTTTCGACGCCGCCGAGCTCGAGCAGCTGGTGCGCACCCGGGTGGACCAGACCGCCGTGTTCGCCGCCCGCTTCCGCGAGTGCGCCGCCCGCGCGCTGCTCATGCCCTCCGCGCGCCCCGGCCGCCGCACCCCGCTGTGGCTCCAGCGGCTGAAGGCCGGTCAGCTCCAGGAGGCGTCCCGGCGCTTCCCGAGCTTCCCGGTGGCGGTGGAGGCGGCCCGCGAATGCCTGCAGGATGTGTGGGACCTGCCCGCCCTGCGCGCCCTCATGGAGCGGCTGGCCGCCGGGCGCGCGCGTGTGGTCGAGGCGGTAACGCAGGTGCCCTCGCCCTTTGCCGGGCCGCTGCTGTTCGGCTACACCGGCACCTTCCTGTACCAGTACGACCTCCCGCACGCCGAGCGCCGCGCCCAGCTGCTGTCCCTGGATCCCGACGCCGTGGCCGAGCTCGTGGGCGACGGCGGCATCGCCGACCTGCTGGATAAGGACGTTATGGCGCAGGTCGAATCCGAGCTGCAGCACCTGGCGTCCGGGCGGCGAGCGTGGGCCGACGCCGAGGGGCTGGCCGACCTGCTGCGTGAACTCGGCCCGCTGTCGGTGGGGGAGTTGGCCGCCCGCTGCCGGGGCGACGACGGCGAATCGGCGGTGCGCGGGCAGGCTGAGACTGCTGCCGCGGGCGAGGATGCGGACGCCGGCGGCGTCGTAGGGGATACCGCCGGTGGTGCCGCGGGAGGGGACGAGACCGCCGCTGATGTTGGGGACGGGGCCCCTAAGGGAGTGCGCGTGGGGCTCACGGCGCTGGAACGGGCGCGGCGCGCCTTCCCCGTGCGCGTGGGCGGACGCGAGTGCTGGGCGCGCGCGGAGGATGCGGCGGCGCTGCGCGACGCCCTCGGGGTCCAGGTGCCCGACTGGGCGGTGCGGCCCGCTGTGACAACGTCGACCGCACCGGTTGAGCCGGCTGCCGGGCAGGCGGAATCGGACGTTGAATCGCCCGCCGTCGGCGTCGCGGGGATTTTGGGTGCTCCCGCGGTCGCTGCGGAGGCTTCGGCACCCCGTGGGGCGCTGGCCGACCTGGTGCTGCGCCACGCCCGCACCCACGCTGAGGTGACCGCCGAGGCGGTGGCCGGGGCCTTCGGCCTGGGCGTTTCTGTGGCCGCGGACACGCTGAAGGCGCTGGCCGATGAGGGCGCGCTCATGCGTCTGAGCGGCGGCGCGCAGGTCCGCTGGATGGCACCCGAGGTGTTCACCCGGGTGCGCAACCGCTCCCTGGCGAAGGCGCGGGCCGCCGTCGAGCCGGTGCCGCCCGCGGCCCTGCAGCGGCTCGTGCTGGAGCGCGCCGGTATCACTGCGCGTGCGGAGGCGGCGGATGCCGCATCAGCGGCGGCGGGTTCGCCGGGAGCGCAGGGTTCGCCCGGATCGCCTGGTGCCGCCGGCCGCAGGTGCGCATTCGGCGTCGGCGTCGCGCCCGGGCTCGGCGTGGAGGCGCTCGCGGAGGCGATTGCCGCCCTGGAGGGCGTATGGCTGCCCGCCGGGCTCTGGGAATCCGTGGTTTTCCCGGCGCGCGTGGCCGACTACCGCCCGACCATGCTCGACGACCTCATCGGCTCCGGAGACGTGATCTGGGTGTGCCGGACGCAGGACGGGGTCACAGTGGGCGAGATCGCCTTCTTCCCCTCCGACTCGCCGCTGGCGCCCGTCGCCGGAGCGCCCGTCGGCGCAGGCGAGTACGACGCGGAGGAACAGTGGGCGCTGGTGGGCTCCGGGCAGCTGACCGCCGACTCCTTCGCACCGGTGCGGGCACTCCTCCAGCCGCGGCCACCGGCCGCGCCGCCGCGGCGTGTGCGCAGTCGCCGCACCCGCCGCTACGGCGGCTACCGCACGGGTTATCTCACCGAACGCACACGCCCGGCCGGATCTGCCGGGGCGGCGCAGTCGACGCCGCCCGCGTCGGGGTCGCTGCCGCCCCCGGACGCTCTACGGCCCTCATCGGCCTCGACGGCCGGTGGGCTCTCCGCCGCCGGCGGCAGCCCGACTGCGGCCCACAACCCGGCGCTCGCCGCCGCGCTCGCGACCGCATCCTGGCGTCGGCTCGCCCCGCCGCAGGTCACGGCCGAGGAGCAGGCCGTGGCCGACGTCGAATCCCTGCTCGACCGCTACGGCATCGTCAGCCGAGACGTGGCGCTCGCCGCCGGTATCCCGGGCGGCATCGCCCCGCTGCTGCCGGTGCTGCGACGCATGGAGGACACCGGCGTCGTGCTGCGCGGCGCCTTCGTCACCGGGCTCGGGCCGAGTCAGCTCGCCGGCCGGGAGACCGTCGACCGGCTGCGCGCCCTGGCGGGGCGGGACGGCGGGACCGACGGCGTCGCCGCGGGCACGCCAACCGCCGCACAGTTCACGCCGTCGGACGAGCCCGCGGCCGGGCGGGCGCCGGAGCAGTCGTCCGCCTCTTGCCCCGAATCGGTCGTGGTGCTGGATCTGAAGGACCCCGCCTGCCTCATGGGCGGCGTCGTCCCCTGGCCCGAGCCGGTACTGCCGCCCGAGTTGGCGGCACGGGCTGCGGATGTCGCAGATGGGGAGTTGCCGCGCCCGGCGGCGCGGCAGGGCGCGCGTGTCGTCCTGATCGGCGGGCGGCCGGTGCTGCACGCGGCCGAGCGGCTGCGCGCCCTCACCTGCTACACCACCGAGGGGGCGGAGCTGGAGCGGGCACTGGCCGCCGTCGTCGCCGCCGAGACCCGCGACGTGCTGCGCCAGGCGACCCGTTCCGGCAAGCGCGTGGTGGAGGTCCTCAACGGCGTCTCCGCACTGGACCCGGTGGTCGGTCGGCTGCTGGAGACGGCGGGACTGGTGCGTGATCCGCGCGGCATGCGTCTGCACATCGACCCCTACCGGAGGTGAGCCGTGCCTGACCCGCACCCGCTGACCGGAGCCATGTTCGACTCGCCCGTTCCGCCGGGGAGCGGCTGGCCCGACGACCCCGCCGACGCCGACACGCCCGTGGCCCGCGATGCCGACGAGGTGCGGCGCCTGGCCGCCGACGTTGATCCGGCCGGACTCGATGCGCGCATTAGCGTGTGCCGGGCCTGCCCGCGGCTGGTGGCCTGGCGGGAGGAGGTCGCCACCACCGGGAGGCGTGCCGCCTTCGCCCACGAGCCCTACTGGGGTCGGCCCGCGCCGAGCTTCGGACCCGTGGACGCACGCATATTCGTGGTCGGCCTGGCGCCCGCCGCCAACGGCGCCAACCGCACCGGCCGCATGTTCACCGGCGATGGCTCCGACTGGCTCTTCTCCGCCTTCCATCGCGCCGGCCTGGCGGCGTTGCCGACCTCGCGTGCCGCCGGCGACGGACAGGGGCTGACCGGCTTGCGTCTGGGGTCGGCCGTGCGCTGTGCTCCGCCGGCCAACAGGCCGACCACGGCGGAGAAGACCACCTGCCTGCCGTGGATCACCCGCGAGCTGGAGCTGCTCGGCCAGGTGCGCGTGGTGCTCGCCCTGGGCGGTATTGCCTGGGACACGGCGCTGCGGGTGGCGCGGGAGTCCGGCTGGACGGTGCCGCGTCCCAAGCCGCGCTTCGGCCACGGCGTCCGCGCCGAACTGGCCCGGCCCGACGGGCGGGGAGTGATGCTGCTCGGCAGCTACCACCCCAGTCAGCGCAACACCTTCACCGGGCGGCTCACCGCCGACATGCTCGACGCCGTCCTGGAGGCTGCCAAGGAGATGGCCGGCCTGTAGCGGCCATGGGCGTGCGCCGACGCCGGAGAGCTCACTACTGCGCCACTTCGCCGTTGGGTACGCCGGTTAGGGGTTTGCTGTATGCCTCGGAGGCCTTCAGTAGACCGCGAAGTGGCGTAGCAGACCTCGAACAGGCGTAGTAAACGGGCTCTTCTGGTCAAGTCCTGTGTGGTGGTGTAGTGGTTCGGGTCCTTCCTTAAGCCGGGTGTCAGGTGTGTTGTGTGGTGGTGAGTTGCTTGGGTTCCTTCGGGTTGGTGCTGGTGTCGGTGTCGGGGTCTTGCCGGCAGCGTTTGAGGACTTCCAGGGAGAAGTAGCGGCGGCCTTCTGCCCATTCGTCGGTCTGCTCGGCCAGGACGGCGCCGACCAGGCGAGTGATGGCATCACGATGGGGAAAGATGCCGACGGTGTCGGTGCGGCGGCGTATCTCCTTGTTCAGGCGCTCCTGAGGGTTGTTGGACCAGATCTGACGCCACACGTCGGTAGGGAAGGCAGTGAATGCCAGTAGGTCGGCCCGGGATGCGTCCAGGTGCTCAAAGACGTCGGGCAAGGGCTCACGGGTGTATTTCAGCAGCCGGCCGAACTGCGCCTGTACCGCCTGGGCGTCTGGCTGGTCATACACCGAGTGCCCCATGGCCTCGGGCCGCCGGCCAGGCGCTCTTAGGAGCGGGTGTCCATCAGGTTGGCCGTGTAGTGGGTGCGGCACCGCTGCCAGGAGGCCCCGGGCAGGTTCGCGGCTATCGCCTCAACCAGGCCCGTATGGGCGCCGCGTGGTGACCAGCCCGGCGCCGGACAGACCACGGGCCACCAGGTCGGCGAAGAACTCGCTTGCAGGCGGTGCCGGTCTGGGATGTGGCGACCCGCAGTCCCAAGACCTCACGGTGACCGTCATTGTTGACGCCCGTGGCGGTCAGACAGACCGCGTTCACCACGCGCCCGTTCTCACGCACCTGTCAATCGTCAGGGCGTCGGCAGCCACGAACGTGAACGGGCCCGCCTGTCCCAGGGGCCGTTGCCTGAAGGCGGCGACCTGCTCGTCTAGCTGCTCGGCCATGCGGGAGACCTGGGACTTCGAAAGCGAGTTGATGCCCAGGGTCCCCACCAGCTTGCCCCGTCCTGCGGGTGGACACCCCGGCCAGGTAGGCGTCGGCGACCACCGTTATCAGCGCGCCCTCCGAGCGCTTGCGGCGCCCCGCGCAGCCACTCGGGAAAGTAAGTGCCCGAGCGCAGCTTGGGGATCGCCACGTCAATGGTTCCGACCCTGGTGTCCAAGGGCCGGTGCCGGTAACCATTACGCCGGGCAACGCGCTCGGAACTGGGACGGGGCGTACTCGGCGCCGCACACCGCGTCCGCATCCGCGCTCACAAGCGCGTTGATCATGGTCTGCAGCAGGCTGCGCATCAGATCCGGCGAGGCCTGCCCAAGGGCTTCCTCCAGGACGGTGGCAGGGTCGACAACATGTGAGGAGCGGTCATCGTGGTAGATGTCCTTTCGAGTGGGTTGTAGGAGATTCCTCGAAGGACCACACGGCCACCGCACCCACACAATCCATGCGAGCAACCAACCACCGGCGGCTACACCACCCTAAGGGACACAACCGCTCTTCTGGTTTGAGGGTGTGGGGGTGGGGGTTGGGGTGGTGTCTGGGGTGTGTTGTTGCTTGTGGTTCGGTCGACTGGCCCGCGCCTGCTTGGACCGCCGGGCTGCGCTTGGACCCTCTAGCTGCGCTTGGACCGCGCCAGACGCGCTCTCAGGCGGTCCAACTGGAGGGCCGCGGTCCATGTAGGGGTCTGGGGAAGGGTGCGGGCGCCGGTCCCGGCTGGCCTGACCGCCGCCAACCGGCGCATCGGGTGCCGGGCAGAGCCGAGAGTTCCGGGTGGGCGCTAACCGGCTCCCCCGGGGGTTGTGGTGTTGGAGGGGTGACCTCGGGTGCGTGGGGTAGGGGGCGAGGATGTTGGCGATGACGGTTCTGGTATTGGCGTGGCCTCGGGAGGGGGGCTTGTCCACCGGCGGTGGCCTGCCGTTGGCGCCGGGTCGCGTGCGTGGCGGCCCAAAGTGTCCACAATCGGCGCAAACGACTCCGACGTTGCCGACGACCGTGGGCAGAGCGTTGGAATCATGCGGTTTCAGAAACGGCCCCGGCGGTCGCCGACGGTCTTTGTGCCGAACTCGGACATTCCGCCCCGCGGCGGGGGCGCCCGGGCGCACACCACCCACCAGGCCGGCAACACCCACAAACCGGAAGAGCCAGTAAGCGGCGCTGGGCGGGGGAGAATGACTCGATGCGACTCCCTGATCCTCGTTTGGAGGCGGCGACCGATGACTGAGACGAGTGCCGACGCCCTCCACCATCCGAAGGTGGTTGCCGCTACGGAGGAGAACCTTCGACGCGCGGCCCGGATTGTGTTGACCGGGGGCGTTATCGTGGCGCCCTCGGACACGAATCTGGCGCTGACACTCGACGCCTGGAACGAGGCGGCCATTGAGCGGGCCTTCGCCATCAAGCGCCGCCCGGCGACCTCCCCACTGACCCTGTTCCTGCGGAACTCCGGGGACTGGGAACGCTACACGCGGGTACCCGCGGCGGACAGGGCCACGGTTCAGGCACTGGCGGCGGCGTTCTGGCCAGGTCCTTTCAACCTGGTCCTGCCGCGCAGCGACGCGGTGCCCGACTTCCTAGTGCGCGGAGGCAGCACGGTTGCGCTCGGGGTGTTGTCCAACCCGACCCTGCAACGACTATTGGATTTCATCGGTCGGCCGGTGGCGATGACCTCGGCGAACCTGTCCGGGAGGGCCGACGGCGTCCTGGTGGACCTGAAACTCGCGAGCGAGCAGATCGGCGACGCGGTGGACCTGATCCTCGAGGGCGGGCATCAGGGCACCACGGCATCGTCGACGATCGTCAAGGTTCAGGACGGCCGGGCGACGATCCTGCGGCAGGGAGACGTGCGCCCGGGCGCCATTCGTGCCGCCTTGACCGGGGTAAGCGTCGCGACCGACTTCTAGGCGCTCAGGCCGGCGTCGGCTGCTGGCCGCGGCGGACGGACTCCAGCATCAGGGTGGCCACGTCCGTGACGCGCACGTCGGCGCCCTCGGAGGCGACGCCGTCGGAGAGCATGGTGGTGCAGAACGGACAGGCCGTCGCGATCACCTGCGCGCCGGTGCCGATCGCCTCGCGCGAGCGCTCCACCGCGATGCGGGTGCCGATCGACTCCTCCATGAAGGCCCGCGCCCCGCCGCCGCCGCAGCAGAAGCCGCGCTCGTGGCTGCGCGGCATCTCCACGGTGGTGGCGCCGGTCGCCTCCAGCAACTCGCGCGGCGGGGAGTAGATGCGGTTGTGGCGGCCCAGGTAGCAGGCGTCGTGGTAGGTGACGGTCGGGGCTGCGGGCGGCGTGGATGACGGCGTCGTCGCGGACGACTCCGGAGCGGGCGCCGCAGCGTCGTCGGGACGGGCGGCCTGCGGCGGGGCGGGACGCAAGCGGCCCTCACGCACCAGGCGGCCCAGCAGCTGCGTGTAGTGCAGCACCTCGTAGTGCCCGCCCACCTGCGGGTACTCGCGGGCCAGCGTGTTGAAGCAGTGGGCGCAGGTGACCACGATCTTCTGCGCGCCGGCCTCGTTGAGTGTCTCGACGTTCTGCGCCGCCAGCGTCTGGAACAGGATCTCATTGCCGGCGCGGCGGGCCGGGTCGCCGGTGCAGGCCTCGGCGTCACCCAGGACGGCGAAGGACACCCCGGCGGTGTGTAGCAGCTCGGCGACCGCCCGTGTCGTCTTTTTCGCCCGGTCCTCGTAGGCGCCCGCGCAGCCCACCCAGAACAGGTAGTCGACCTCGGAGGCGTCCTCTACGTCCACGCCGACGACCGGCACGTCGAAGTCCAGGCCCTTGGCCCAATCCATGCGCCTGCGCGCCGCCAGGCCCCAGGGGTTGCCCTTGGACTCCAGCTTGCGGAACATCTGCCCCAACTCCTTGGGGAAGGCCGAGGCCATGAGCACCTGCTGACGGCGCACGTCGATCACGTGATCCAGGTGCTCGATGTCCACAGGGCACTGATCCACGCACGCCCCGCAGGTGGTGCACGACCACAGCACGTCCGCGGGGATCACCTCGCCGGCCAGCGGCGCCGGACGCGTGGCCACACCCGTGTCGCTCGGGGCGGCCTTGGCGGCCAGCAGGGCGCCCAGCACGTCGCCGGTGTGGGCGCTGCCCGGAGCCAGGCCCAGATCGTCGTCGTCCTCCAGGCCGTCGGTCATGCCCGCCAGCCGCCCGAGCGGGCCGCGGGCACTGCGGCGCTCGGCGAGCATCTCCTCGGTGACCTCGTCGGGCTCGACGCCGAGTGCGCTCGCCGCCCGCAGGTAAGGGGCGACGGCGGCGTGGTGGTCGCGCAGGGCCAGGGTGAACAGCTTCGGGGACAGGGGCTTGCCGGTGTTCCACGCCGGGCACAGGTCCTGGCAGCGGCCGCACTCGGTGCAGGTGGAGAAGTCCAGCAGGCCCTTCCAGGTGAAGTCCTCAATGCGCTCCACGCCGAGCTTGACCTCGGTGCCCGCCTCCTCGGCAGCCTCCATGGCGGCGTCGAGGTCGTCCAGGGTGTCGGCGGTCAGCGGCCGGCCGTCGGGTAGCAGCAGCGGTTGGGCGGGGCCGAGCGCCTTGGTGCCGTCGGTGTTGCGGCGTGCGTAGAGGTTCACGAAGGCCAGGAAGCGGTGCCAGGCCACGCCCATCGACGGCTGCAGGCCGACCACCACGAACCACCACATGGAGATGACGATCTTGGCGGTTGCCACCACCGTGATCGCGGCCGCCAGGGCGTCTGCGCTCAGTGGTGCCAGCAGTGGGCCGGTCCAGGCGGTCAGTGGGAAGTGCGTCCAGTGGGCGAGGGCGGCGTCGGCCGGGTCGGGGGAGAGCGCAAGCTGGGCGTGCTCCAGCATCCGCAGGGATAGTACGCAGACCACCACGCCGGCCACGATCGCCTCCACGAAGTGCGCCTGCCCCTGGCTGGAGCCGGCGAAACGGGAGGTGCGGGTGCGGGTGCCGCCGGCGGAGTCGGCGTCGAAGGGGGGCGCGGCGGCCCGGCGGCGAGTCAGGCGGCGGCGCACCGTGATCAGGTGGACGATGCCCGCCAGGCTCAGCCAGGCGATGCCTTCCACCACCCACGCCCACCAGGCCTGGTGGCCCAGCCACGGCAACTCCCAGTGCGGGCCGGCCAACACCTGGCCGTATCCGGTGACCAGGGTCAGGAACAGCAGGGGGAAGCTGACCATCACCAGCCAGTGCGCGGCCCGGATCCAGGGGCGGCCCTTGAAGGCGGTGTGGCCGACGACCTCACCGAGCATGTGCATCAGGCGGCGGCCGACCGGGCGCAGGCGCTCGCGGGGGACGGGGCGGCCCACGCCCATGCGGTTGGCGATGGTGCAACAGGCGCGGCCGAACACGAAGACGCCGACCACCGTCGTGACTGCGACGATGACGGTGCACACGACGCGGATGCCCATCAGCCAATTCATGGCGTCAGCCTACGCAAGCGGACGGGTGCGGGTGCGCAGGCGTCACGAAGGGCCGGCTGGGATGCGGGTGGGAAGGGGTGTCGGGGTGCGGGTGAGGTGGCTGGGGCGGTGTTGGTGCTCGGGTGAGGTGGCTGGTGGGGTCGGGGGTGTCATTGGATGCACCACTTTCAGCTCTGCGGCCGCCGGCCGTGTCGGCTGCGTCCGCGGTTTTCCGCGGTTTCGGTATGTTCCTGGCGGTGACGCGGTCCGAAAGTGGTGCATTTTGTGACAGGTGCGTGGTGGTGTCCGGTGGAGGCGGCGGCGTGCGTGCGGTGGCTCGGGGTGGCAGGCCCGTCGCCACGCTGAGGGTCGTGGCTCCGGAAGAGCGTCGTTCCTTCGGGGTGCGCTCCGATCTCAAGGTTCCCGATGAGTTCTTCTTCGCGCCCCTGGCGGAAGACGAACTTGAGAGCTGGGAGTAGGCGTGGCCTACTTGCTTGACACTCACGTCGTGGCGTGGCTGATCGCGGAACCGGAGCGCCTGCCCGCTGGAGATGCCAGTCGGAGGCCGGGGCGGTGAACATGGGACTCGAAACGGACTCGGTCGCCTGAGATGAGTCCGCGCGCCCCGAGACGATGGTGACTAGGGCTACAGTGTGCTCGTCTTGCGCCCGGCCACAGGCAACGGGCGCTCCCGCACGAACAGGCACCGATGACTACGCACACTTCACCCCGGCCCACGGGCGCGACTGGAAGCTCCAGCCTGGATTACAACACAGACGCCACACCGGCCCTGCCCGAACCCGGGCAGGTGGTGCAGGTGCGGGGCGCCACCTGGGCCGTCACCGACGTGCGCGAGCAGGGCCTGCCCCACAGCCCCGCCGACGATTCACGCACCGACCTGGAGCACCTGGTCTCACTGCAATCGCTGGCCGAGGATCGTATGGGTGAGGAGCTGACCGTCATCTGGGAGCTGGAGGTCGGCAACTCGATCATTCCGGACCGCGGCCTGCCGGAGACGATCTCCGCCGACTCCTTCGACGACCCGGACACTTTGGGCGCCTTCGTCGACGCCGTGCGCTGGGGCGCGGTCACCTCCGCCGACGCCAAGGCCTACCAGGCTCCCTTCCGCTCGGGCGCCACCCTGGAGCCCTACCAGCTCGAGCCCCTGCGCCGCGCCCTGGAGGCCCCGCGCACCAACCTCCTGCTGGCCGACGACGTCGGCCTGGGCAAGACCATTGAGGCCGGCCTGGTCATCGAGGAGCTGCTGCTGCGGCACCGGGCCCGCTCGGTCATCATCGTGTGCCCGCCGAGCCTGGCCCTGAAGTGGCGCGATGAGATGCGTGAGAAGTTCGGCCTGGAGTTCGTGATCGTCGACTCCGCCCGGATTGCCGCCGACCGCCGCACCTACGGCCTGGCCGCGAACCCGCTGCGCCTGTATCCGCGGGTGATCGTGTCCATGGCCTGGCTGCCGGGCGTGCGCGCCCAGCGGCTGCTGCGCGAGGTACTGGACGACGCCGGCCGCCCGGGCAGTGCCCGCAACTACGCCTTCGACGTGCTGGTGGTGGATGAGGCCCACCACGTGGCCCCGGCGGCGCCCTCGGCCGTTGGCGGTGGCCGCGGTTACGCGGTGGACTCCCAGCGCACTCGGGCGCTGCGCCGCCTGGCCGAGAAGTGCGAGCACCGCCTGTTCCTGTCCGCCACGCCGCACAACGGTTACACCGAGTCCTTTACCGCCCTGCTGGAGATGATCGACCCGCGCCGCTTCGCCCGCGGCGCCGAGATCGACCGCAGGGCCCTGGATGAGGTGACGGTGCGGCGCCTGAAGGCGGACGTGCCGGACCGCGACTTCAAGCGCCGCAAGGTCAACTCCGTGGAGTATGCGGCCGCTGCCGATGAGGAGGATGCCTACGCCAAGCTGGACTCGCTGCTGCGCGCCTCGGGACGCCAGCAGGGGCGGCGCAGCCTGGATATTGCCGCCCTGCTGCTGAAGAAGCGCTTCCTGTCCAGCCCGTGGGCCTTCGCCCGCACGCTCGGCAACTACTTGACCGATCCTGTGGCGGCGGGCGCGGACTACTACGACGTCGACGACTACTACGCGGAGGTCATGGGGTCGGGCCAGTCGGATGAGGAGGAGGGCCGCCTTGAGCAGCCCGAGACGGATACGCTGCTGGCCACCCGCAGCGGTGACGCGCTGAGCACTGCCACCAAGGCGGAGCTGGAGAACCTGGCCGACTGGGCGGGCGGCTATCAGGCGCGGGCGAACTCCCGGCTGGAGGCGCTGGTGTCCATGCTCGACGCCGTCTGCCGCCCCGACGGCAGGCACTGGACCAATGAGCGGGTCGTCGTCTTCACCGAGTATGCGGACACCCTGGATTGGATCGTCGACGTGCTCGGCTCGCAGGGTTACGGCGCGGACCGGCTGGCGGTGATTCAGGGGTCGACCCCGGCGGAGGAGCGCGAGCGGATCAGGGCCCGCTTCAACGACGACCCCACGCAGGAGCCGGTGCGGGTGCTGGTGGCCACGGACGCCGCCGGCGAGGGCATTGACTTGCAGGCCTACTGCCACCGCCTGGTGAACTTCGACGTGCCCTTCAACCCGTCCCGCCTGGAGCAGCGCATCGGTCGTATTGACCGTTACGGGCAGCACCACACGCCCGAGGTGACCTACCTCATTCCGCGCCGGGGGGGTGCCTCTCAAGGCCTTTGCTCCGGTGAGCTCGACTTCCTGAACCGGCTCGCGGAGAAGATCACCACCGAGACCCAGGACCTGGGCGCGCTCAACCCGCTGATCGACGACGTCGACGGTCAGATCACCGCGCGCCTGCTGGGTCGTGAGCAACGCGGCCGCAGGACGCAGACGGCGGATCAGCGGGCGGTCAATCAGACCCTGGCGGGCAGCCGGGAGCTCAACCGCTCCCTGACGGACCTGGCGCGCGGCTATGAGAACCGCAAGGCGCAGATGCATCTGACGCCGCAGGCCGGGCGACGCGTGGTGGACACGGCCTTGCGGCTCGCCAACCAGCCCGGCCTGGAGCCGGTCGGGCCGCTGGAGGAGGCCGGCGGCCTGGAGGAGCTCGACGCCGTGCCCGAGGGTCTTGCGGCCTTCCGGGTGCCGGCGCTGGACCGCTCATGGGATGAGGCCGTGGCGGGCCTGGCGCCGCTGCTGCACCCGGACCGGCCCCGCCCGGTGAGCTTCGACGAGCGCTCCGCGTCCCTGCCCGGGATCGTGCACGTGCACCTGGGGCACCCGCTGATGCGCAAGGCGACCCGGACTCTGCGTGCGCGCCTGTTCAGCCCCCAGTCGGAGATCAACCGGGTCACGGCGGTGGTGATGCCGGGGCTGGAGGAGACCTATGCGGCGTCGGTGGCGCGGCTGGTGCTGGTGGGGCGCGGCGGGCTGCGGCTGCATGAGCAGGTGTTCGTCACCGGCGTGCGGCTGCGCGGCAGCACCGTCGCGGAGGAGAAGCTGAACGCGGTCCTGGACCGGATGCTTGACCCGGGTGAGCTCCGGGCGGCGTCGGCGGCGGTGCGCGAGCACCTGGCCCGGGCGTGGCGGGCGGACGGCGCGCACCTGCGCACCCGTATTGAGGAGGAGACGGGCAGGCGCGCGCAGCGGCTGCAGCACGCCGTCGACGACCAGCTGCGGGAGCGGCAGCGGGCGGATGCCGAGCGGGTACACGGCATTTATGCGGCCTTCCGCACCAACCTGACCGAGTCGTTGGAGCGGATGCATGCGGCGGAGCAGGCCAACCAGGACATGCTCGCGGACTGGCTGGATGACCAGCGCCGCCAGCGCGAGCGCGACATGCATGCGATGGCGGAGCGCCTGGCCGCGCTCGATGACGAGGAGCGGCGTGAGGCCGACGCCGTGGCACGCCGCTACGAGGACGTGCAGCCCTTCATCGCGTCGGTGGGGCTGGTGTTCGCCGTGTCCGAGCAGGATGCCGACCAGTGGGAGGAACACCGATGAGCCGCAACACCACCGGGGGAAGCCGCTCCCGCACCTCCCGCCGTAGCGCGGGTGCTTCCGGCGGGGGTGCCCGGGCGGGCCGTGGGGGCGGCTCCCGGAGGGGAGCTCGCTTCGCCGCGCAGCTGCACCGCGACTGGCTGGAGCTGGTGGACACCGAGGGCCCGTTCCTGTCCGTGCCGGTGATGACGCGCCTGTTCCCGCAGGGC
Source organism: Actinomyces succiniciruminis (assembly GCF_900002405.1). Classification (GTDB taxonomy): domain Bacteria; phylum Actinomycetota; class Actinomycetes; order Actinomycetales; family Actinomycetaceae; genus Actinomyces; species Actinomyces succiniciruminis. Next base: position 74,259 of record NZ_LK995473.1, read on the forward strand.
GTCCCGACGCTTGAGGACGCCCGCAAGGAGGCGATGCGCCGCGCCAAGTCGGCCTTCGACGCCGCCTGGGACGCGTGGGATCGGGCGCGGGACCGTCAGGCGGCCCTGCCGGAGTACCGCGCCGCCCGTGACGCCTGGGTGAGCACGGTACTCACCGAGGTGGTCGGCTGGGGCGGTCACTATACGGCCGCCGCCGACCGCCCCGCCCTGGCCGAGGCCCACCGGGTGCGGGGCGACGGCGACAGCCCCGTCGTGGTTACTCCGACCGGCGCCCTGCTGCGCGGCACCGCAGACGCAGCCGGCACGGGCGGGGGCGCCATGGCTGCGGCAGACGCGGCAGGCACCACCGGCACGGCCGTGGGCGCGCTGGTGCTGGTGGTGGACCCGGTGGCCTCGCTGCGCGAGGTGTGCGACGACGGCTGGGCCACCAGCCCGGTCGACCGCATGGACGCCATGTTGCGCGCACCGGAGTCGACCTGCTCGATCGGCGTGGTCACCGACGGCCGCTGGTGGGCCCTGGTGAGCGCCCCGCGCGGCGCCACCACCGCCTCCGGCGTGGTGGACGCCCAGACCTGGATCGAGGAGCCCGCGACCCGCGACGCCTTCCTGACCCTGCTGGGGGTGCGGCGCCTGTTGGGCGGCAGGCCGGAGGAGCGCCTGCCTCGCCTGTTCGCCGACTCGGTGCTGGCCGCCGAGGAGATCACCGAGGCCCTGGGCACGCAGGTGCGTCGCGCCGTGGAGCTGGTGGTCTCCGCCGTCTCCCGGTCGGCCGCCGACGCCGTGCGCCAGGGCCGCCCCGACCCGCTGCCGGCGGACGCCCACCAGGTGTACGAGGGCGTGGTGAGCGTGATGATGCGGGTGGTGTTCCTGCTGTTCGCCGAGGAACGTGGCCTGCTGCCCACGCAGGACCTCTACCGCAGCGGCTACGGCCTGTCACGGGTGCTCGATGAGCTTGATGAGCGGGCCCGCGAGGAGGGGGAGGAGTCGCTGGACGGCACCTACTTCGTGTGGCACCGCCTGCTGGCCACCTCCGGCGCCCTGTTCGGCGGCGCCACCTGGGAGGACGTGCGCATGCCCGCCTACGGCGGCTCCCTGTTCGACCCGGATCGCTTCGGCTTCCTGACCGCCACGGGCCCCGACGGCGCCCTGATGGTGCGCGTGTCCGACCGGGTGATGCTGGAGGTGCTGCGGTCGGTGCAGGTCGCCCACACCGGCGGTGAGGCGCAGCGGGTCTCCTTCCGGGATATCGACGTGGAGCAGATCGGCTACATCTACGAGGGCCTGCTCGGCTACTCCTGCCACCGCAGCGATCAGGTGGTGCTGGGACTGGACGGTAAGAACGGTGAGGAGCCGGAGGTACCACTGGCGGTGCTGGAGGACCTGGCCGAGGCCCACGCCGACGACGCCGATCTCGCCGCCGCCATCCTCGCCTGGATCAAGGCCGACCAGCCCTCCGCCCAGCCCCGCACCAAGCCCGCGCTCGCCAAGGCGCTCGCGGCGGGGGACGCCATGGAGGACGCCGAGCGGGCCCTGCTCGCGGTGACGCGCGACGCCGAGCTGCGTGGGCGGCTGCGCCCGTGGATCGGGGCGATCCGCCGGGACCTGCGCGGACGGCCGGTGGTGATCCTGCCCGGCGAGCTGCTGGTGGTGGAGACACCCTCGCGGCGCGACGCCGGCGCCCACTACACGCCGCGTTCCCTGGCGGAGGACGTGGTGGCCCACGCGCTCGCGCCGCTCGTATACAAGCCGGGCCCGCACCAGAGCGAGGACCGCTCCCAGTGGCGGCTGATCGCCTCCGACGCGATCCTGCGCCTGCGCGTGGCAGACATCGCCTGCGGCTCGGGGGCCTTCCTGGTGGCGGCGGCCCGCTACCTGGCCCGCCGGCTGGTGGAGGCCTGGGAACATGAGGGCACGACGCCGCCGGACAAGTCGCCGGAACAGATCGAGCGGCACGCACTGCGCCAGGTGGTGGCGCACTGCCTGTACGGGGTGGACATCAACCCCATGGCGGTGGAGATGTGCAAGCTCTCCCTGTGGCTGGTGTCCCTGGACCGGAACCTGCCCTTCAGCTTCGTGGATGACAAGGTGTTCGTCGGCAACTCCCTGCTCGGTATTACCGACCTGGAGCAGCTGCGCGCGCTGAACATCGACCCGGCCGCGGCGCAGAAGGACCGGCTCTTCGACCTGGACGCCGCCGGCCGGATGCTGCCGGAGATGGATGTGGACGCGATCCTGGCGGAGGTCACCGGCCGCCGCCACCAGCTCGCCTCCGAGGTGAATGACACCGATCCCGCCCGTTCCACCACCACCAAGCTGCGTCAGCAGAGCGCCAATGAGAAGCAGCTGGCCACGCTCACCCGCCTGGCCGACGCAGTCATCGCCGCCGGCCTGGACCCGGACGTGGCCTCCAAGCCCGGCCGACGCCGTGAAGACGCCTTCCAGCGCCTGGCCGCCGCGGCGAGCGCCGCCTTCCCACCCGGCGGCGACGGCGACCCGGCGGGCCTGGAGGCGATCCTGGAGCAGGGCCTGACCCCGACGGTGGAGACGGACTACGAGCGCTGGCGTTGCCTGCACTGGCCGCTGGCCTTCCCCGAGGTCTTCCCGCAGGCCCCGGCCCGCGGCGGCTTCGACGCCGTGGTTGGCAATCCGCCCTTCCTGGGCGCCAAGAAGATCAGCCCCGCGATGGGGCAGAACCTGCGCGACTGGTTTGTGCATGTGCTCGCCGGAGGAACGCCGGGAAACGCCGACGAGGTCGCCTATTTCTTCCTGCGCGCCTTCGAATTGCTGAACCCGAGCGGCACGCTCGCGCTCATCGCCACCAATACGGTGGCGCAGGGTGACACCCGGGAGGTCGGCCTCGACCGGATGGTGGCCACGGGCTTCACCATTACCCGGGCGGTACAGTCACGCTCCTGGCCATCCAACAGCGCCAACCTGGAGTACGCCGCCGTCTGGGGCACTCGCGCCAAAGTCGATCCGCAGGTGCGGGCGGTGGCATGCGGGGAGCGGGATGTGCCGGTGCCGCGGCTCAGCACCCTGCTCGAACCCGCCGGACGTGTGGAGGGGAAGCCGCAGCGGCTCGCCGAGAACGCCAGCATCGCCTTCCAAGGCTGCGTCGTGCTCGGCAAGGGCTTCATTCTGGAGCAGGAGGAGGCCCAGGCCTGGATCGCAGAGGACCCGCGCAATGCCGAGGTGCTCTTCCCCTACCTCAACGGTGAGGACCTCAACTCCCGCTCCGACTGCTCACCCTCGCGCTGGGTCATTGACTTTGGTGATCGAAGTGAGCAATCTGCCGCCAGTTACGAACTTCCATTCCAACGTGTTGTGACGCAGGTGAAACCAGAACGTCTGCGGAAGAACCAGCGAGCGTACAGAGTTTACTGGTGGCAATTTGCGCATAAGGGACTGGCGTGGAAAGAGGAGGTCGCCGGGCTCGACGAGGTGCTGGTGCTCGCTCTGGTGAGCAAGACCGTTATGCCGGTCCGTGTTCCCACCGGACAGGTGTTTAGTCACCGCCTCGCAGTATTTGCTACCGCAGATATTGGTGAACAGGCGATCCTGTCTTCCGATATCCATTGGTGTTGGGCTGTCACGTACTCCTCAACTCTTGAAACGCGGGTGAACTATTCTCCGTCAGACGCGTTCCTTACCTTCCCACGCCCCGCGCCCACGCCCGCGCTCGATGCCATTGGCCGCACCCTGGACGCCGAACGCCGGGAGATCATGCTGCGCCGCGGGCTCGGCCTGACCAAGCTGTACAACCTGGTGAACGACCCCGAGCTCGCATCCGGGCAGGACGCGGATGTGGACCGCATGCGCGTCATCCACGTGGAACTCGACGCGGCCGTCGCGGCCGCCTACGGCTGGGACGACCTGGACCTCACCCACGGCTTCCACACCTACCGGCAGATGACCCGCTGGACCATCCCGCCGGCCACCCGCGTCGAAGTCCTCGACCGGCTCCTGGAGGAGAACCACCGCCGTGCCGCCGCCGAGGCCGCCGCCAAGTCTGCCCAGCCCAACAAGAAGCCCACCCGCTCCGCTAACGCCGGGTCCGCTGCCACCACCGCCCGCACCCGCCGCGGCCGCAGGCCCGCCGCCGGACAGGAGGAGATGTTCTAATGCCCGAGCCCACAAACTCACCCCGGCCAGCCTCCCGTGCCCCCGAAGGCGTCGCCCCCAGGGCCGCAAGCGCCGACACCACCCACGCAGCTTCTCCCGGCGCAGCCTCGCCCGATGCGGGTGTTCCTCGCCGCCTCGACGGCTCCGAAGCACCCAGCAACGGCCCCGTCTACGAGCCGGTGGAGCCCTACGGCTCGGGCTCCTGGGCGGCCCGTGAGAACCTCACCGACATCCTGCGCCGCCAACTGCTCGGCCCCATCGGCGGCGATGACGAACTGCTGCCCGTCGCCCCGGACGGCCGCTACCTCATCGGCCGCATCGCCCCCACCCGCCTGGACGACACCGGCGGCCAGGCCACCGAGCCGCCCACCAGCGAGGCCGCCGACCTCGCCTCAGACGCGGGCCTTGACACCGACCCGGACGCCGGGGCCTCCACCGCCTACCTGGGCGACGACCTCGACGCCCGCGCCTCCACCGGCGTACCGGTATCCAGCGTCGACGAGTCCAGCCCGGACGGGGATGAGGACACCGGCGGCGACCGCGACGACGAGCCCGTGCGCCGCGGCCTCATGATCCCCGCCTCCATGGGACTGCGCTTCCAGGTCCTCGACGACCTGGAGGCCGTCACCGTGCACGCCTCCTGGGGCGTCTACCACCCCGAGAAGACCGGCCGTACCCTCCCCTCCGGCGGCGAGGAGCGCCACTTCCGCCGCACCGACATCTCCATCCCCGTGCGCGTCCCCCTCGGGCAGGGCGACGGCGCCACCACCGACTACCCGCTGCAGGACCAGGTGACCCTGCGCGTCGACACCCACCTGGACGCAACCACGCACCGGCGCCTGGTGGAGATCGCCCTGTGCAACGACCGTGAGACCCCGCGCCGCATCCCCGTCGACGCCTGGCTCTTCCAGACCCGCCTCGACGTCACCCCCGCAGGCGCCGCCGAGGGGCAGGCCGTCTTCCTGCCCGTCCACGACACCACCGAGGACCCCCACCTGCCCGGCGACCCCGAGGAGGCCCGCCTCGAACTGCAGTACCGGGACCGGCTCGAATTCGCCGTCGGCCGCACCTGCTCCGCCGACTGGACCGCCGCCCCCGGCGCGCGCCGCGCCACCCACGTGTGCACCGAGTGGATGCCCACCGCCGAGACCCCACAGACCCGGGCCGCCGACGTGCCCGGGGCGCTGCTGGACATGCAGTCCCTCGCCGTCGCCACCCCCGCCGAACTGGAGGCCGGCCTGCGCCCCATCGTGGCCGCCTACACCAACTGGCTCGACGACCAGCAGGCGCACATCCCCGCCCTGCCCGCCTACCTGCGAGAGACCGCCGCCGAAGTGGTGGACGAGGCCCGGCAGGTGCGCGACCAGCTCGCCGACGGCGTCGACTTCCTCCTGGCCGACCCCGAGGCCCGCCGCTGCTTCGCCTTCATGAACCGGGTCATGGCCGACCAGCGCGTGCACTCCCAGATCGCCGCCGCCCGCCAGACCAACCCCAGCCTCACCCCCGCCCAGGCCGAGCAGCAGGTGCGCGCGGGCACGTTCCCCCACCACTGGCGCGTCTTCCAGCTGGCCTTCGTGCTCATGCAGATCCGCGCCCTGACTGACCCCACCACCCCTCGCCGCTCGGGGGCGGACCGGGCGAAGGTAGAGCTGCTGTTCTTCCCCACCGGCGGCGGCAAGACCGAGGCCTACCTGGGCCTGGCCGCCTACGCCTTCGCCATCCGCCGCCGCCAGGGGCGCATCACCGGCCCCGACGGCGCGGTTGACGGCTCCGCCGGCGTTACTGTGCTCATGCGCTACACCCTGCGGCTGCTCACCTCCCAGCAGTTCCAGCGCGCCACCACCCTCGTGTGCGCCGCCGAACTGGCCCGCCGCGAGGACCCCGCCACCTGGGGCGAGGAGCCCTTCCGCATCGGGCTGTGGGTCGGCACCGCCGTCTCCCCCAAGCGGGTGGAGGAGGCCGCCAAGGAACTCACCCGACTGCGCAGCCAGCACGCCGGCGCCGGCTACCGCTTCTCCGCCCTGCAGCTCGGCCACTGCCCCTGGTGCGGGCGGCCCCTCGGCCACAACGACGTCGAAGTCGACGAGGCGCGCGGCCGCGTCCTCGTGTACTGCCCCGACGAATTCGGCGACTGCCCCTTCTCCCCGGGCGGCCAGGTGGACGAGGGCATTCCGGTGCTCACCACCGACGAGGAGATCTACCGGCTGGTGCCCGCCTTCGTGATCGCCACCGTCGACAAGTTCGCCCGGCTGGCCCGCGAGGGCCAGGCCGCCTCCCTGTTCGGGCACGTCGCCCGCTACTGCGAGCGCCACGGCTACGTGCCCGCGCTCGACGACGCCGGAAACAGCGACTACCCGGGCTGCGAGGCCAAGGAGTCCCACCCCGCCAAGGGCGGCCTGCCCGCCGCCCGGATACGCCCGGCCACCCGCCTGCGCCCACCGGACCTGATCATCCAGGATGAGCTGCACCTGATCACCGGGGCGCTCGGCACCACCGTGGGGCTCTTCGAGGTCGCCGTCGACGCCCTGACCACCTGGCGCATGTACGACCCCGACGGCGCACCACGTGAGGTCAAGCCCCTCATCGTCGCCTCCTCGGCCACCGTGCGCCGCGCCGTCGACCAGGTGCGCGCCCTCTACGGGCGCTTTATCACCGTGTTCCCGCCGCAGGTCCTCGACGCCGCCGACACCTTCTTCTCCAAGGAGATCACACCCGACCGCGAGCACCCGGGGCGGCGCTATGTGGGGCTGTCGGCCACCGGCGTGCGCCTGACCAACGCCGAGATCCAGATCGCCCAGGTCCTCATGGCCGGCGGCCAGCTGCTGCTCGATGAGGGCGGGGAGGAGGCCGACCCCTACATGACGCTCGTCGGCTACTTCTCCGCCACCCGGGAGCTGGCTGGCATGGCCCGCTACATGCAGGACGACATCCAGACCGCCCTGGCCAAGGGCATTCGCGGCTCCGGGCTGCCGCGGCGCAGGGGCACGGCATACGGGGCCCTCAACCTCGGTGAGCTCACCAGCCGCATCGCCTCCACCGAGATCACCAGCACCCTGGATGAGATGGCCGTCGGCTTCGACCCCGCCGTCGACTCCACCCGGGCGCGCGCCGCGTACCGGGAGGCCAGGGCCGCCGCTGCCGCTGCCAGCAGAAACGCGCCGACCCCGCGCCCGCACAACCCCTTCGACGCCGTGCTGGCCACCTCCATGCTGCAGGTGGGCGTGGACGTCACCCGGCTGGGCCTGATGCTGATCGTCGGCCAGCCCAAGAACACCGCCGAGTACATTCAGGCCTCCTCCCGCGTCGGCCGCGACGCCGGGCGGCCGGGCCTGGTGGTCACCGTCGGTAACTGGGCGCGCCCACGGGACCTGGCCCACTACGAGCAGTTCCGCCACTTCCACGACACCTTCTACCGGCGCGTGGAGCCCCTGTCCGTCACCCCCTTCTCCGTCACCTCCCTGGAACGGGGGCTCGACGGCGTACTCGTCGCCAGCGCCCGCGTGCTGCAGGCCGCCGTGACCGAAGGCAGCCTGAACCCCGAGCGGGGCGCCGGGAACGCACCCCGGCAGCAGGCGGTGCTGGAGCAGGTGGCCCACGCCGTCGTCGCCCGCATTGAGAACTCAGCGGCCGGGGACGCCGCCACCCGCTACGCCCGCGACCGGCTGCAGGGGCGCATCGAAGCCTGGGTGAAGCGGGCCGAACAGACGCTGGGCGACGGCAGGCACCTGAGCTATGAGCGGGTGAAGGACCCCGCCAAGCAGGCGGCACTCATCATGGGGCCCGAGGCGGGCGCGGCCCGCACCGTGGGCGGGGACGGGCCGGTACTCGTCGTCGCCAACTCCATGCGGGAGGTGCAGCCCGAGATCAACCTGCTCGTCTCGCCCGACCCACAGCGCCTGGCCTGGAGGCCGCCGGAGGACGCCCCCGCCTGGCAGGCGCAGGAGCCCGGCGCTGACGCAGACCGCGGGCACAGTGACGAGTCGGCCCCGAGCGCAGGGGAGGAAGCATGAGCACCAGTGAACTGATCGCCGTCGGCGGCGGCACCAGCCCCCTCGACGACGCCGAAGCGCTCGCCGAGAAGCAGGGGCGGAAGAACTACGCCAAGGTAGGTTCCGCCCGGCCCTCCAGCCTGCTGTACACCTACGGGCCGGGCGCCATCATCGACCTGCCCCACTTCACCATCATGCCCAGCGGCCTGGACGACTGGGAGCGCATCTGGGCACGCCGCCAGGGGCCGGTGCCGGAGATTCACGCGCCCCGGCTGCTGGAGAGCGTGCAGCTGCAACTCGGCCCGCAGGTGAACGGGCTGCGGCCCTTCCCCCACCAGCCGACCGAGAACGCGTTCTCCCAGGAGGGCAGCGACCTGGGCGTGCCCGCGCGCATCTTCCCCCAGTGGCTGCGCTGCACCGGCTGCGACCTGCTGGCCCCGCTGGAGTTCTTCACGCGTAGCACCGACGGTTACGTCAACACTCACCCCTACCGGCCCGACGAGGCGGTTGTGCAGCATGTCGGCTGCCCGGGGAGGGTAGCGAAGACCGGCCGTGGGGCTCGGGGCAAGGCGGGTGGGACCCGCAGGAACCGCACCAGCCCGTGCGTGCCCGCCCGCTACCTGCTGGCCTGCCCCGACGGGCACCTGGACGAGTTCCCCTACGACTGGTGGGTGCACCAGGGCCGCAAGTGCCCCAAGGCCACGGTCCCGGTGCTGGAGATGACCGACACCGGCGCCTCCCGCGGTGCCAGCGCCACCGTCAAGTGCCGCTCATGTGGGGCGCGGCGCCCCATGAACCAGGCGCAGGGAGAGGTCGGCCGCACCCACCTGCCCAAGTGCCGTGGCCGCCTGCCGCATGTGGACGCCTTCATCAAGGGTGGTTGCACGCAGGAGACGCGGCTGATGCTGGTGGGCGCCTCGAACCTCTGGTTCCCCGTCACCCAGGCGATCATCGACATGCCCCGCCTCGATCCGGCCGCCCAGCTGAAGGATGACGCGAACCAGCTCCGGGCGGCGCTGGGGGAGGACCTTGCCGCTGTCAGCGGCAACCTGAAGATGCTGCGTATTGCACTGAAGCAGAATCCCTCAACCGGGCGGCTGGTGGAGCTTGACGACGCGGCGCTCGGCGACGTGGTCGCCGCCGCGCTGGGGCCGCAGGAGTCCGAGGCGGAGCGGGAGGAGCGCCGTCGTCGCTGGAATCCCACCGACCTGCTGGTGCCGGAATGGCGCTACCTGGAGCAGGACCCGCCCGAGGAGCGGCACGCCGACAAGCGCAGCGGGCTGACCGTCTCCCCGCGGGCCCTGCCCGTGGGTGAGCGCGGCCCGGTTCCCGGTGTGGGGCGGGTGCTCGCCGTCGACCGGCTCCGCAAGGTCAACGCACTGCTGGGCTTCACCCGAATCGACGACTTCGACCGCATCGACGACTCCGGCTCCCGACTGGTGCCCCTGTGCCGTGGCGGGCGCCCGGCCTGGGTGCCGGCAACCGAGGACCGCGGCGAGGGCGTGTTCCTGCAACTGGATGAGGCGCGGGTGTCCGCCTGGGAGCAGCGGGTGGAGGCCAGCGAATTGTGGGAGCGGTACGTGGCCGCGCACAAGCGCAATTTCGAGCGCCGCTACTCCGAGACCGCCAAGGAGATGGACCACCTGGAGCGCATGCAGCCGGCCCGCTACTGGTTGGTGCATACGCTCGCGCACGCGCTCATGCGGCAGATGTCCATGCACTCCGGCTACGGGGCCGCCAGCCTCAGTGAACGCCTGTACGCCTGGAAGCCGGAGGGGGAGCGGCCCGCCGCTGCGGGCATGCTCATCACCACCACGGCCTCCGACTCCGACGGTACGCTCGGCGGGCTGGTGGCGTTGAGCGACCCGGCGCGGCTGGGGGAGATTCTCGACGCCGCCCTGCGCGGGCTCATGCGCTGCTCCTCCGATCCGGTGTGCGCCAGGCGCGTGCCGGAGGACCCCGAGGACTTTCTGCACGGTGCCGCCTGCCACTGCTGCGTCATGGCCTCGGAGACCTCCTGCGAGCGGGCCAACCGCTTCCTCGACCGGCGCCTGGTAGTGCCGCTGCCCGGGGCTTGGCGTGAGCTGGCCTTCTTCGAGGACCCGCGGTGAACGGTGCCGACGAGGCCGGCGGGAGCGGCCGGTACGCCGGGCAGGAGGGCGAGGCGGGGCGGCGGGACGCCGTCGTCGAGCTTGGGTCGGTCCTGAGCGGGGCCCAGGCGCGGGCCGTCGCCGCCAGTTTGGAGGCGGGGGAGACCCTGACACAGGCGCTCGGAGCCGTGGAGGCGTCGCGGCGACGCCGAGTGCGGGAGCTGATGGGGAGGGCCGGGCTCGGCACGTTGGAGCGGGAACGGACCGCGGCGGTGCTGCGCGCCATCGAGGGCGCGCTGGCGCACCCGACCTCCGTCACCCCGGTGTGGACGGTTCCCGGCGGGCCTGGCGCTTTTGGGGTGACGGGGCACCTGACCGGGCTGATCCACGAGCTGGTGACGCGGGCCTACGGGGCGGTCACCTGCTCCACCTACAACATTGCGCGCTCCTCGGCGCTGTGGGAGGCGCTGAAGGAGGTGGCGGCGCGGCCGGAGGTGAGTGTGCGCCTGTACCTGGACACCGACGTGGCCGACGCCGAGCCCAAGCCCTGGGTGCCCACCACCGCGCAGGTCGCGCGCGAGCTGAAGGGCGCCGTGGTGATGCGGACGCGGGCCGGTGAGGACGGGAAGCGGCCGCGAAATCACGCCAAGTTCGTGGTGGTGGATCACCAGATCGTGGTGGTCACGAGCGCGAATATGTCGCGCTCCGCGGAGGAGCGGAACGTCGAGCTCGGCCTGCGCCTGGACGAGCCGCTGCTGGCCCGCGCCATAGAGGACCAGATGCGCGCCCTGGAGCCGCACGTCTATGAACGGGTGGCCGGTTAACGCAGGCTTCGTGATCGCGACTCAGACACGGTTAGTGTCTGAGGGCATAGCTACTATTTGCCCATGGCGAAGGTGGCGTACGGCGATGAGAGCATCCGCAGAAGAGGCGTGCGGGAGCCAACATATCTCTTGGGTGCTTATATTCGTGATGATGCCGCCCCTGATCTTGCCTCCGAGCTGATGGCTCTCGTGCGGGGAAGGAAACTGCACTGGCGAGATTCCATTCCTCGAGTTCAGGAGGAGGCGTGCCGCATAATCAGTTCCCACGGCGGAGGCCACTTGATTGTCGCGGCGCGTCCCCTTGCTGAGGGTGTGCGTGAAGAGTCGGCGCGTCAACAGGCGCTTATGACGCTGATGACCATTTTGTCGGGAGGCTACGGCGTAGACGAACTAGTCCTGGAGCGTCGGCAGCAGAAGCAAGATGACAAAGACCGAGCGGTTTTCGCTGTTGCCCGTAAGAGCGGGATGGTTAGCGCTGACTTCAAACTTCGGCACGAGTATGGGACCCAACAACCCATGCTGTGGGTGCCGGATCAGGTTCTGGGAGCTTACGGCGATGCCTGCATGGGTAAAACTACGGCATGGGCGCTGCTCGAACCGCACGTGCGAATCGAGACGATTCATCCCAGGAGGTAGCGCGAACGCCGGGCCCTATGACGTCACAGGCGCACCGGCGTTAACTTCCTGTCCGCACCTTGATGCGGCGGCGACATTAGTGTGCCACCCCCCTCCTCTGAAGGTCAACCCCGCGACGGGACTCATCTCAGGTGCCGACGAAAGTGGTTCGGTGCCTCATCTGGGACTGCCCGCGAGAGTCG
>NZ_LK995474.1 GCF_900002405.1 Actinomyces succiniciruminis
TGACATGCTGGGTGAGCGCCGCCCGGGCGGCGACGGCGCGTCGGGATCCGGCCACAGCCAGGCGCTGCCCGAGGACCGGCACCACCGCGATGGCCGCCACCAGGGTGAGGGCGGCCGCGCCGGCGACCGGCCAGGTGGTGCCGATCCCGATGGCGACCACCACGGTCAGCGGCACCAGCAGGGCGTTGACGGCGGGGGCGAAGGTGTGGGCGAAGAACACCTCGATGCGGTCGACGTCCTTGGTGGAGCGGGCCAGCAGGTCGCCGGAGTGGGCGGTGGTGAGCACCCGCGGGGCGCGGCGGGCCAGGGCCCGGAACAGTTCGGCGCGCAGCAGCTCCAGGGAGCTGAAGGCGACCGTGTGACCGAGGAACTGCTCGCCGTAGCGCAATGCGGCCTTTGCCAGGGACATGACCACCATGGCGCTCAGCACCGGCCAAACCGAGGGAGCGGGGCCGCCGGCGGCCAGGTCCTGAGCGGCCTCGACCACGGCGTGGGCGGCCAGGGCGAGCATGGCCACGCCGAGCAGTTGGCCGGCCACCCGGCAGACGGTGGAGGCCAGCAGTGGCGGCAGGACCGGCCGAGTGACCGTGAGCAGCCAGCCGACCAGCGCGCGGCGGGAGGGGCGGGCGGCGTCGCCGGGGGCAGGAGCCGTGGCGTTGGGGCGGGGCGGGGTTGGCGTGCTCATCGCAGGGTGCCCTCCGCAACGGTGACCACCCGGTCGGCGGCGGTGGTTGCCCCGGCGCGGTGGGAGACGGTGATGACGGTGCGGCCGACCGACAGGCGCTCGATGGCGTCGATAATCGCGGCCTCGCTGGCCAGGTCGACCTGGCTGGTCGGCTCGTCGAGCAGCAGCAGGGGCCGGTCGGCGAGGAAGGCGCGCGCCAGGGACAGGCGCTGGGCCTGGCCGCCGGAGAGCCGGGAGCCGCGCTCGCCGACGTCCGTGTTCAGGCCGTCGGGCAGGGCGCGAACCTCGTCGGCCAGGTTGGCGGCCTGCAGCGCCTGCCACATGCGCGCCTCGGTGGCGCCGGGGTCGGCCAGGCGGAGATTGTCGGCGATGGTGCCGGTGAACAGCCAGGTGGTCTGGTCGACCACGGCGCTGGCGGCCCGGATGGCGTCCTGGGTGGCGGCGGTGGAGGCGATGCCGTCCACGCGCACGGTCCCGGCGGCGGGCAGCAGGTCCCCGCGGATGAGGGCCATGAGGGTGGACTTGCCGGCGCCGGAGGCGCCGACGACGGCCACACGCTCGCCGGGGGCAAGCTCCAGGTTTACGTCGGCCAGCACGGTGACCGGGGCGGGCGGCTTGGGACGCGGGTGGGCGGCGGGTCCGGGGTGTCCTCCCGGATGCCCACGGGTTGCTGAGGCGCCGGGGTGGCCCCCGGGGTGCCCGCCGGCGTCGGCGGGGCGTGGCTCCCAGACGGCGGTGACGCCGCGCAGCGAGACCATGGGCGCGCCGGTGTGCGCAGCCGCGCCCGGGCCTGCGGGCCCGTCGGGGTCCGGCTGTGGCGCTGCGCCGTCGGGGCGGCGGCGGGCCAGGACGCGGCGCAGGGCCCGCTGGTTGGCCATGCCGCCCATCCCCACGTAGAAGAAGCTGCCGACCCGGTCCAGTGGCTGCAACAGGATGCAGGAGACCAGCACCAGCGCGAGGGCGCCGTCGAGCCCGATCGCCCCGGAACCCAGGCGGGTCAGGGCGAGGGCGGTGGAGGCGGTTACCAGGAACAGGGAGAACAGGCCGTCGGTGACCAGGATGACCAGCTGGTTGCCTGCCAGCAACCGCATCACCGCGCGGCGGTTGGCCTCGCCGAAGGCCTCCAGGTCGGCGGCGCGACGGTTGGCGGCGCGGGCCAGCACCAGTGTGGTCAGGCCCTGGATGGCGTCGAGGTATTCGGCGCTCAGCCGCATCCGCTGCGCGCGCGAGTTGGCCGAGGAGCGGCGCAGTCGCCGGTGCAGGAAGACGATGAACGCGGGCACCCCTACGAAGGCGGTCGCCAGCACTAGTGCGCTGAGCGGGTCGACCGTTGCCCCGAGCAGCGCCAGCACCAGCAGCGGGGAGGCAATAGCGGCGATCGTGGGCACGAGGAAGGTCTGCCGGTAGGCGGCCACCCGCTCGGCCCCGTCGGTAAGCAGGGTGACGGTGGCGCCGGTGCGGGCCGACGCGTGCGCGGGGCCGAGGTCGAACAGGTGGGCGAGTACCTGACGGCGCAGCGCCCCCTCCTGGGTGGCGGCGCTGGCCTGGGCAAGGTAGTGGACGGCTGCCGCGCACACGGCGGAGCCGAGGGCGGCCATGGCGGCGACGATGAGGTGGTGGGCCGCAGCACCGGGCGCGGCGGCTGCGCCGGCGAGCGTGGCCAGTGCGGGGGCCGAACTCGCCACGGAAGCGAGGGCGCGGGCCACGGCAATCAGCACCCACGCCTCGGCCAGGGAGCCGACTGCGGTCAGCACGGCGGCCGCCGCATTCGCGAGGGCGCCAGCGCGGGTGCCGAGCCTGGGCTTGGAGGCAGCGACCGCCGCTGGGTCGGCGGCAGAACTGCCAGAGCCACGGGGGCGGTCGGCGGGCTGCGTCTTCATCATGCACTTATGATCACCTAATCTCTGCCCCTCTATGACCCCGGTCCGCCGTCTGCAGGCCCTCGGCGCATGGCCGCTGCCCGTCTGCGACCTGCCACGCGACCCGTCCGGCGAGTGCACGGGCGCGGACGGTTAGCATGACGCCATGACCACACCCACGTATCTCCTCGTCGATGGGGAGAACATCGACGCCACTCTCGGCATGAGCGTGCTGGGGCGTCGCCCCGAGCCCGATGAGCGCCCGCGCTGGGACCGCGTCCTGTCGTTCTGCGACGATCTTGCCGACGACTCCGACGGCGACGTCGGCGAAGACGAGACCCGCGCCCTGTTCTTCCTCAACGCCACCTCCGGACACATGCCCATGGGCTTCGTTCAGGCGCTGCTGGCGATGGACTACCGGCCGATCCCGCTGGCGGGCTCCGGCTCCCAGGAGGAGAAGGTCGTCGACATCGGTATTCAGCGCACCTTGGAGGCGCTGGCCGAGCGCGTCGAGTCCGGCGAGTCCGTCCATGTGCTGCTGGGCTCGCACGACGGCGACTACGTCCCCCAGGTGGAGCGTCTGCTCGACGCGGGCGCCCAGGTCGACGTGCTGTGCTTCCGGGAGTTCCTCAACACTCAACTCGCGTCGCTGGAGTCGCGCGGCCTGACCGTCTACGACCTGGAGACGGACGTCGACGCCTTCACCATTGCGCTGCCGCGCGTCCGCATCATCCCGCTGACCGAGTTCGACCCGCTCAAGTTCATCTGACGCTGTGGGCGGCGGAGCCGCGCCTCGCGAGGAGCGGTTCCGCCGCCACAACGACCGACCTCGACACGTAACTTCGACCGACCTCGACACGTAACTTCGACCGACCTCGGCGGAGGAGACCGGTCGGGGAAGTGACGCGGAAACACATTCCACACTCCCACCACGCGTCCAGGAGACTCCCAGAATCGCCGTGCACAGTGGCGGCATGGACCGCACCCACGATTCTCAGCAGACGTCTCACGAGGCCCGCCTCCTCGTGGTGGACGACGAGCCGAACATCCGCGACCTGCTCGCCTCCTCGCTGCGCTTCGCCGGCTTCGAGGTGCTTACGGCGGCGGACGGCAACGGCGCCCTGCGCGGCGCCGAAGAGGCCGACCCCGACCTGATCGTGCTGGACGTCATGCTGCCGGACATGGACGGGTTCACGGTCGCGCGGCGCCTGCGCGAGCGCGACGTAACCATCCCGATCCTGTTCCTGACCGCCCGCGATGACATGGCGGACAAGGTGCAGGGCCTGACCGTCGGGGGCGACGACTACGTCACCAAGCCCTTCGGCCTGGAGGAGGTCGTAGCCCGTATTCGCGCGATCCTGCGCCGCACCCGCGCCCTGGAGGGTGAGGACGACGGCATGGTGCGCGTGGCCGACCTGACCCTGGACGAGGACGCCCACGAGGTGCACCGCGCCGGCGTCGAGGTGGACCTGTCCCCCACCGAGTTCAAGCTGCTGCGCTACCTCATGCTCAATGCCGGCCGCGTAGTGTCCAAGTCGCAGATCCTGGACCACGTGTGGGAGTACGACTGGAACGGTGACGCCGCCATCGTGGAGTCCTACATCTCCTACCTGCGCCGCAAGGTGGACCAGATCTCCGGCGCCGACGGCAAGCCGGTCGCCCCGCTGATCCAGACGCGCCGCGGCGTCGGCTACATGCTGCGCGAACCCAAGGCGGGTTGAGCGTGCGCGCCACCGTGATGGACACGGTGCGCCGCCCACCCACAGGTCGCCAGTACCGGCCGGTCCGCCGCGGGCGCTGGCACCTGCTGACCGACTTCAAGCGGGCGTGGCGCGCTCAACCGCTGCGCAGCCGCCTGGCCCTGATCACCACCGGCCTGCTGACCGTCGGACTACTCGCCTCCTCGGTCTCCGTCACCTCGTTGCTCTACGACCAGCTGCTCGGCCAGGTGGACGACCAGTTGAAAGCCACCGCGCAGGCCATCGGCACCCAGGGTCTGACCGCCCTCAGCACCAGCCGTTCCAGTAGCTCCAGCAGCGACTCCTCCATGCCCTCCACTTATTACCTGGAGGCCCAGTATCTCGACGGCGAGAACGGCCAGATGATCTCCACCGACACCGCCGACAAGTACGGGGTACCCATCATCGGCACCCTGTCGGTGGATCAGGCCGTCGCACAGGCCTCCGACCCAAAGCTGTTCACGGTCGACTCCAACCAAGTGCACCATCAGTGGCGGGTCATCGTCCTGCCGATCAACGACCGCACCAGCGGTGAGCACATCGGCGTGGTCGCCATCGCCCTACCGCTCAGTGACGTAATGGAGACGGTTGAGCAGACACGCCTGGTGGTTGCACTCACCGACGTGTCTGTAGTTCTGCTCGGCGCCATGGCCGCCGCGTACCTGGTGCGGCGCTCCTTCCGCCCCCTGCGCCAGATCGAGGGCGTGGCCGGGCAGATCGCCAGCGGCGACCTGTCCGCCCGCGTCCCCGTTACCGAGCCGCCGACGACGGAGGTCGGCTCCCTGCAGCGCGCCCTGAACACGATGCTGCAGCAGAATGAGCAGGCCTTCGACGTGCAGGTCGTGGCCCAGGAGCGCATGACCCGCTTCGTCTCCGACGCCTCCCACGAACTGCGCACGCCCCTGGCGGCGATTCGCGGCTACGGCGAGCTGTACCGCATGGGCGGCGTACCGACCGAGCGCACCGCCGAGGTCATGGGGCGGATCGAGTCGGAGGCCTCCCGCATGGGGCGGCTGGTGGACGACCTGCTGCAGCTGGCCCGCATGGACGAGGGCCGGGAGATGGTCATGGCCCCGGTGGACTTGACGCAGATCGCCGCCGGGGCGCTGACGGACATGATGGTGCTGGCCCCCGACCGCGACTGCGCGCTCATCCCGCTTGACGACGCCGACGGCGAGGCGCCCCCAACGATGGTCCTGGGCGACCGGGACCGCCTGTCCCAGGTGCTTACCAATCTGCTGGGCAACGTAACCCGCCACACCCCCGAGGGCTCCCCGGTGGAGATCGCCGTCGGCACGGTGGACCGGCCGCTCGCGCCCGGGGTGGGTCGGCCCGCCGACCGCCCCACCGCGAGCCGGCAGCCCGCCGCCGGTGCGCGCGCACCGCAGGGGCCGACCGTCGTCGTCGAGGTGCGCGACCACGGGCCGGGCGTGGCGGAGGCGGACGCGGAGAAGGTCTTCCAGCGCTTCTACCGGGCCGACACCTCCCGCAACCGGGAGACCGGCGGCTCCGGGCTGGGGCTGTCGATCGTGTCGGCCATCATCGCCCGCCACGGCGGCACCGTGCGCATGGACCAGACGCCCGGCGGCGGTGCCACCGTGCATATCGAACTGCCCGCCCTGGTTACCGCGCCCGAGGAGAGCACCCCCAACACCCCGCAGTAACCCCGCCGAGATCGGTAGTACTTACGTGCCGAGTTCGGTTGAAGTTACGTGCCGAGATCGGTCGGCGCGACGACGAACGGGGTACGCGCGCGCAAAAGGTGGCGGGTAGAACACCCCGTGGGCTTCAAGTTCGCAGCCGGTAGTCCTACCATGACTCCGTTTCATCTCATCTTGGAGGCTTTCTCATGAGCCAAATGGACGTGATCGACGCGCCCCAGTGGCTGCTCCCCGCGTTCGTACGCAGTGCGAAGGCGGTCGGCGCTACCGCGCCGGTCGAGCAGATCCGCACCACCGGGGAAGAGCTCGTCTCCCTGTGGACGAGCCCCGACCGGCACTTCCATAACCTCAAGCACGTCATCAACATGCTGGCGCGCGTCGACGAGTTGGCCGACGAGTCCCACAACCCCGACGTCATGCGGCTGGCCGCCTGGTACCACGGGTGCGTGTTCTGTACCGCGCAGGAGTCGACCTATCGACGCAATGGCGGCGAGGATGAGGTGGCCTCCGCCGCCTACGCCGCCAAGAGCCTGCAGGCACTCGGCGTGCCCGACCAGACCGTGGACCGCGTGTGTGCGCTCATCCTGAACCTCAAGCGCCACAACCTCGCCAAGAACGACATTGACGCCCAGGCCCTCTCCGACGCGGATCTGGGGGCGTTGGCCGTAGAGCCGCAGCAGTACAAGAGCTACCGGGCAGCGGTGCGCGAGGAGTACGCCCACATCCCCCTGGAGGACTTCCTGCGCGCACGCCTGGCGATCATCACCCGGCTGCTGGACCGCGAGACGCTGTTCTCCTCCCCGCTGGGCGCCCGTTGGGAGCTGCCCGCACGGGAGAACCTGGAGGCGGAGAAGCGTCACCTGGAGAACAAGCTGGCGCAGCTACCGCCGTCCGCGCAGCAGCCCCACCCCACCGCGTCGACCGCAGACTCCGGGGCCGACGCGCATGAGCAGCCCGATGCGGTTGCTGCAACGCCACTCCAGCCGGAGGCAAGTAGCCCAGATACGCGGGACCGGTCCGTGCAGTTGGGTGGTTTGGAAGCGGCCGCCGACGCCGACGTCGTTCCCTCGGAAGTCCGGCCCGTCGCGCCCGCGCGCGCCACGACCGCCTCCGCGGCCACACCGCCGGAGGCGGCCCGCGCGCATCGACGTGCTCCCCGGGACCCGGATGAGTTGCACACGACGTCCCTGGAGTCGTGCGCGGATGAGCTCGACCAGCTGTTGTCCAAGCCGCGTCCGGGCGAGGAGGGCCCGACCGACCGTGCCAGCGTGGCGGAGGCGGAGCGCGCCAAGCTGGCCGAGAAGCTGCGCGCCAAGTGTGAAGAGGCCAAGGCGCTGCGGGAGGCGCGCACGGGCGAGTTCGCGCCCATCACCGAACCGATCCTCGGCTCCTCCGCCGACTGAAGCGGCAAACTGTCCAGAATCGGCACGAACGCCCTCCACGCCCGCTGACAACGAATCACGAGCGGCGTCGTTTCAACGTTTCGCGCCGGGCCGGCCCGCGCCCGCAGGACGTTTATGCCGTTGCCGGACATTCGCGTCGGCGAGGTCACCAAAGTCCACAGGTGCGGTTCGTGCAGGGTGAATCCACAGAGATCGACGGCGGTGGATGCAGGCGCCTCAACTCAATCCCTACGGTGATTTCAAGCGCCGCGGCTGCGGCGTCGCCCACAAGTCCGGGCCACAGGGGCTCCGGACCATTTCACCGAAAGGCTCCCGCCATGCCCGTCTTCGCCGTCGACACCCAAGCCGTCACCGACACCGCCGTGCGCGCCCGCACTCGCATCTCCACCATCCAGACCGAGGTGGACGGAATGCAGGGCGACATCTCGCTGCTCCAGTCCTCCTGGACGGGTGGCGCCTCCGATTCCATGGCCGCCTGCGCCGCCGACTGGCACGTCACCGCACTGCAGGTGCAGGCGAGCCTGGATGCGATCAGCCAGGCCCTGGACCAGTCGGCCGTCTCCTACGACGACGCCGAGACCGCCAACTCCGGTCGCTTCAGCTACCAGGCCCCGCCCGCCTGAGCAGCGCGCACGACGGCGGGCCGCCCTCCCGCTTGCGCAGGGGGACGGCCCGCAGTCGTCGTGATGGGACCGGGGTCCTGTCTAGCGGCGTCGCGGAGGCGCGTCGGCAGGCACGGCCGGACGTGTCCGGGCGACGCGGACCTACACGCCCCGCAGGGGATTGAACTCGCGCCGTCGTACCGGCCGCGGACCGTCGGGGTAGCGCCAGCACCGCAGGGCCACGCACACCCCCAAAAGCAGGGCCAGCAGGGCCAACCCGCCGGTTAAGGCACCCCAATTGCCGAGCAGAAGCAGCAGTGCGATCACCGCCAGTCGCCCAAGGTTGTTGACCCGGACCCCGTCGGCGTCACTCTCACCGCGAGTCTGCACCAGCGCCAGCACCTGCCACAGCACTCCGCCGCCGGCCAACAGACTCACCGCCCACAGTGGACCGTCCGAGACCCGCAGTAGCCCTCCAAGCCCTACCAGCAGGAAGGGCGGCACCTCCGCGAGTACTCGCCCGGCAAGGGCGTTGGCATCCGTCCGACTCATACGCCCATCCAATACCGCGTCAATGTCCTCGGCAAGGGTGAGCTGGGAGCCGCCACCGACCCGGGGCCGAACGCCCGAGTGGCACGCCGTCTACTACGCCGGTTCGGGCTTTAGTACGCCGGTTAGGTGTTTGCTGAAGGCTCCTCAGCCCTTCAGCAAACACCTAACCGGCGTAGTAGACGCCGAAGGGGCGTACCCAACGCTCCCCGCGGACCCACAGTCCCAGCGCCTCCAGGCCACGGCTTCCCGAAGGCCCACGCTAGGCACCACACTCCAAACCCGAACAGCCTCACCGGCTCTTCCGGTTTGAGGGTGCGGTACGGGTGGGTGTTCGGTGCCGTTGTTCGGGCCCCTGTGGCGGGTCTGCACACTCGAGTAGAGAGCCCTGAGACGGAATCCGCGTGATTGTGCGGATTTGACCTACGACCCTGGTGTCATGACAGTGCTCCAGTGTGCAACGCGGGCCCCGTTGCACACTGGAGCGATGCCACCGGATTCGGGTGGAGAAGCGATTTTCGCGTACTTCCAGGGGAAACCGGGATTCAGACGGGCTTGCCCGGACACCCTTTGCGTGCAAACCCACAGCTCCGGCCCGCCCCGCCGGCCAACGCAAGGCACCGGACCACACGCGGAGCAATGACCTCCCCACTTCGCAGACAACCACAGCAGCCGAACCGCCGGCGGACCGCCTCCTGCGCTTGCAGGAGACGGCCCGCCGTCTTCGTGTGGTGGTGGGACCGGCCGGGCGGCCGCGCGGGGCGCGCACCTACCGGCGAACCGCGTCGGCCGAAGCGAACGGGTGCCCGATCAGTACATGCCACCCATCTCGTCACCGGCGCCCGCAGCGGCGGCCGGGGCCGGGGGCTCCGGCTTGTCGGCGACGACGGCCTCGGTGGTCAGGAACAGGCCCGCGATCGAAGCGGCGTTCTGCAGCGCGGAGCGGGTGACCTTGACCGGGTCGGCGATGCCGGCGGCCAGCAGGTTGGTGTACTCGCCGGTCGCGGCGTTCAGGCCCTCGCCGGTCGGGGCGTTGCGCACGCGCTCGGCCACGACGCCGCCCTCAAGGCCGGCGTTGACGGCGATCTGCTTGAGCGGGGCCTCCAGGGCGACACGCACGATGGCGGCACCGGTGGCCTCGTCGTCGGACAGCTCCAGGGCGTCCAGCGCGGACGCGGCCTGCAGCAGGGAAACGCCACCACCGGCGACGATGCCCTCCTCGACGGCGGCCTTGGCGTTGCGCACGGCGTCCTCGATGCGGTGCTTGCGCTCCTTGAGCTCAACCTCAGTGGCGGCACCGGACTTGAGGACAGCGACGCCGCCGGCCAGCTTGGCCAGACGCTCGGACAGCTTCTCGCGGTCGTACTCGGAGTCGGAGTTCTCGATCTCGTTGCGGATCTGAGCGACGCGGGCGTCGATGGCGGCCTTGTCGCCGGCGCCGTCGACGATCGTGGTCTCATCCTTGGTGACGACCACCTTGCGGGCCTGACCCAGGTCCTCCAGGGTGGCGTTCTCCAGCTTCAGACCAACGGTCTCGGAGATGACGGTGCCGCCGGTGAGGATGGCCATGTCCTGCAGCATCGCCTTGCGGCGGTCGCCGAAGCCGGGGGCCTTGACGGCGACGGACTTGAAGGTGCCGCGGATGCGGTTGACCACCAGGGTGGCCAGGGCCTCGGCCTCGACGTCCTCGGCGACGATCGCCAGCGGCTTGCCGGACTGCATGACCTTCTCCAGCAGGGGCAGCAGGTCCTTGACATTGGAGATCTTGGACTCGACCAGCAGGATGTAGGCGTCCTCCAGGACGGCCTCCTGGCGGTCGGCGTCGGTGACGAAGTAGGGGGAGATGTAGCCCTTGTCGAAGCGCATACCCTCGGTGACCTCGAGCTCGAGGCCGAAGGTGTTGGACTCCTCCACGGTGATGACGCCGTCGTGGCCGACCTTCTCCAGGGCCTCGGCGATCATGGCGCCGATCTGCTCGTCGGCGGCGGAGATGGAGGCGGTGGCCGCGATCTCGTCCTGAGTCTCGACCTCCTTGGCGTCGGCCAGCAGACGCTCGACGATGGCGGCAACGGCCTTGTCGATGCCGCGGCGCACGGCGATGGGGTTGGCACCGGCAGCCACGTTGCGCAGGCCCTCGCGCACGAGCGCCTGGGCCAGGACGGTGGCGGTGGTGGTGCCGTCACCGGCGACGTCGTCGGTCTTCTTGGCGACCTCCTTGACCAGCTCGGCGCCGATCTTCTCGTAGGGGTCCTCGAGCTCGATCTCCTTGGCGATGGTCACGCCGTCGTTGGTGATGGTCGGGGCGCCCCACTTCTTGTCGAGGACGACGTTGCGGCCCTTGGGGCCGAGGGTGACCTTGACGGTGTCGGCGAGGGTGTTCAGGCCCCGCTCCATTCCGCGGCGGGCCTCCTCATCGAAGGCGATGATCTTGGGCATTGCTGCTCCTGTATTGGGTGGTGGCCGGCGGGTGCCCGCGACGGACGGAGCGGCACCGGACGTTCATGTCCCGTCCGACGCCGACCCTCACCTACCGGCCTGGGTCGTTCACCGGATCCGGGGAGCGGCTTTGTCACTCTCCGGGTCCGAGTGCTAACCGCAATGCTGGCACTCTCACCCCTTGAGTGCAAGACGCTCAGGTTCGCCGTCGGCCCGAAACGGGGTGTGAAAGAGCTCTCCCAACACCGTTTCCGTCGGCCTCGGCGTGTCACTTGTGCCGGTCTCGGCAACCATATCGACCGATCTCGGCACGTAACTTCGACCGATCTCGGCACGTAACTTCTACCGATCTCGGCGAAGTTCCGCCGTGGCCAACAGTACGAGCGCGCAGGTCCAGGCGAGCGGTGCAGGGCCCGCGGGCAGGCCGTCGGCGCGCACCTTCTCGGGCAGCGCACCGGCGCGAGTACGGTGCGCCTCCAGCCACTCCAGCAGCGTGCGCGCCTCGGCGTCGCGCCCCAGGCCGGCCGCCGACCAGGCCAGCAGCGCGGTCTCCGGGGTCCAGGAGATCCCGTCGTCGCGCCACGACTCCCCCGGCGCCACCCCACCGGCCGGCCGGGACATGCGGGCCACTGCTCCGTCCCTTACCGCCGCGACGCCGTCCAACGCGCGGGTGAACGGCGGAGCGACGAACGCGATGGCCGCGTCGACGTCGTCCCCGCGCACGTGCCTGCCCCAACCGGGCGCGAAGCCACGCTCCATGGCCGCGCGCACCGTCACCGCCCGCTCGGTCAGCGGGCCCGCGCCGGCCCCCAGTTCCAGCCCCGCCTGCGCGAGCGCGGCCGCGGCCTCCAGACCCAGCAGAGTGGGCGCCGCCGTCCCCAGGGTGAGGGTGCGCTCCCCCACCTCCCAGTAGTCCGGCGCCGCGGCCGGCAGGTGCGCGGGCGTGTCGGTCAAGTCCAGCAGAAAGCCGCAGGCCCCTGCACTCGCCTCCCCCAACCGGGCGGAAAGCTCCTCCACCCCCGTGCCGGCGGCGAGCAGTCGGCCGATCGCCCACAAGAACCAGCCGGCGCCGTCGGACTGGGCGGGGCGGTCATCCGGGACGCCGCCGACGGCGGTGTAGCGCGCCTCGAAACCGCCGTCGCCGCGCTGCAGGGTCGCCAACTGTGCGAGCACGTCGAGGGCCTGCGCCTCCAGCCCTACCGCCGCATAGGCGGCAGCGGCGAAGGCGGCGTCTCGGGGCCAGACATAGCGCCAGATGCTCACCGGGCCGGCTACGACGGCACCGGGCGGGAAGCGGGTCACCGCACCCGCGGCAGCACCACCGGGCTCGGCCAGCGCGGGCCCGGTCAGGGTCAGCAGGTCGATCAGCGCCGTGCGGGCGAATTCCTCCCATCGGCCGGTCGGCAGCGTGGCCGCGTCCAGGCCCTGGCGTACAGCGGCGGCCAGCGGTGTCGGGCGGCCCGTCTGCTCGGGCGGCAGCACCGCGACGACGCCGTCGGTTCGGGCCAGCACGCCACCGCTCAGCAGGGCGGGGCGGGCAGGTCTTAGCGGCGGCAGATTCGCCGCACCCGTCACCGCGATCGCGACCGGCACGCCGAGCAGCAGCGCACGCCGGGGGAGCCGGCCGGCGCCGCCTTCCGCGCGCATCATTCCTGATAGTCGCTGCGCAGAACCACAACAATCGGGTTGGACTGGGCCTCCGCGGCGGACTCAACCAGCTCGCCCGACCCGAGCGCGTCGACGACGGCCTGCGCGGTGGCGGCCTGGTCGGCGGAGGCGTAGTAGACGGTGGTATTGGCCGGCTCGGTGGCGCTGTATACACCCTGGGAGACGGTCACGGAGGTGAAGCCGGCGTTGCTCAGCTTGTCGCCGGTGCGGGTGGCCAGGCCGGTGGTGTTGGTGCCGTTGTGCACGGTGATGCCGGTGGTGAAGTCGGCGTTGCCGGTCGGCTCCTCGGTGGGTTGCGCGGTCGGCTCCGCGGTGGCCTGCTCCTCGCCACCGCCCTGCGCGGCGTCGTCGGCGCTGTCATCCGCGGGGACGGCGGCGGTGGCCGTGGAGGCTCCGCTCGACCCATCCGCGTGGCGCCCGAGCAGCCCCACCGCACCCCATGCCAGCAGCGGCACGATGATCAGGATGGCCAGTAGGGGAATCCAGCTGCGCCAGGCGGGGATCTGGGCGCGGTGAACCCCGACGGGCACCGGACCGTCGTCGTCGGCGTCGAACTCGTCGTCGGGGTAGTCGTAGCGGCTCACACCGTGAGAATACCGGGAGGCCGACGCGGCGGCGGCTAATGCGCGCCGACACCCCGAGGCCGACCCGGAGCTAGGCTCTAGGCGTGACCGAACCGAAGCCGCTGTCCGAGATCATCCACCCCTCCTGGGCCCAGGCGCTCGCGCCGGTAGAGCCGACCATCCACGAACTCGGCGCGAAGCTGCGCAAAGAAATCGCGGCCGGCCGCGGCTACCTGCCCGCGGGCACCGACGTGCTGCGCGCCTTCACCTATCCGCTCGACGACGTCAAGGTGCTGATCGTGGGGCAGGACCCCTACCCCACGCCGGGTCACCCGATGGGATTGAGCTTCTCGGTGCAGCCGGGGGTGCGCCCGCCGCGGAGCCTGGAGAACATCTACACCGAGCTGGTCAGCGACCTGGGCGTGGCGCGCCCGACCTCCGGGGACCTGACACCATGGTCGCTGCAGGGGGTCATGCTGCTCAACCGCGTGCTGACCGTGCAGCCGGGCAAGCCGGCCTCGCACCGGGGCTGGGGCTGGGAGGAGGTCACCCAGTGCGCCATCGAGGCACTGGTGGCGCGGAACCAGCCGCTGGTGGCGATTCTGTGGGGGCGGCCGGCGCAGTCGCTGTCCCCCATGCTGGGCTCGACGCCGATCATCGCCTCGCCACACCCCTCACCGCTGAGCGCCTCGCGGGGCTTCTTCGGGTCGCGCCCGTTCTCGCGGGCGAACGCGGAGTTGGAGCGCATGGGGGCGACGCCGGTCGACTGGCGGCTGCCCTGAGCGT
The DNA here is from genome assembly GCF_900002405.1 of Actinomyces succiniciruminis. Lineage (GTDB taxonomy): Bacteria > Actinomycetota > Actinomycetes > Actinomycetales > Actinomycetaceae > Actinomyces > Actinomyces succiniciruminis. Next base: position 13,952 of record NZ_LK995474.1, read on the forward strand.
GTTTGCGGGTCGCGGGCACGATGGCTTGCACAATGGCTACCATCCGCCCGAGCCGCACGGACCGATCCCGCGTCTTTGTCCTCTACTACGACGTTTTGCACCCTGGTGTGCGGCAATTAGGCGCACACCGGGGTGCAAAAGCTCGAAGCAGACGACCTGCCGCCGTCCCGGAGGAGGGACGTACACGTGGTCATGCGGGAAAGTGTGGAGCCGCGTGTCGGACTCGAACCGACGACCTGCTGTTTACAAGACAGCTGCTCTACCAGCTGAGCTAACGCGGCGTGCGGGCCGAGCTTACCCGACCGGACGCCCCGCTACTGCGCAGACGTGTCCCCGGCCGCGCCGCCCTGGATGTAGTCGGTGATGCCGGTCTCGGTGGCGATATCGGTCAGGGAGAGCTGCTCGTCATCCAGGCAGACCGTCGGCGTGGAGGCAATACCCAGCTCGGTGAAGGTCTCGGCCTCGAGGGCGAACCAGGCGGAGTAGGTGTTGTCGGCGATGGCGGTCTCCATCTGGGCCACCACCGCGTCGCTCACGCCCGCCTCGGTCGCGGCCTGCGTCACCGAGGCGGCGGTCAGTGCCGAGGAGTCCTGGGCGGCGTAGATCTCGGCGAAGCGGGCCAACGCCGCCTGATGGAAGGCGAGCGCCGAGGCGGGCTCCTGGTCCAGCACGACCCCCATGGCGTTGCCGACCAGGTCGCTCCAGTCGGTCTTGAGGGTCTTCGCGGGGTGCAGCACGAGGTTGATGGTGCCGTCGCTCAGCAGGGAGTCGATCTCCGCGGCATGAAACGCCTCGAAGTTGGCGCAGTGGTGGCAGGAGTAGTCGAAGTAGATGTGCAGGTTCCGGGCGCCGTCGGTGCTGGTGCCCGGCGTCAGATCCGCCCCGAAGACGATCGACCCGTCGGCGCGGACGGTAGCCGGCACGCCGTCACCCTGAGCCAGTTCCGATACGATCTCGCCGCCCGGGCCGGTGTCCTTACGTGAGTTGACGACCAGCGCGGCTGCGGCCCCGACGACGGCGATGCCGCCCACGCCCAACAGGCTGCGGCGGGTGATCCGGGCGCGCCGTTCACGGCGCTCCTGCTCCTCGCGCATGGCCCGGGCCTTGGCGCGCGCCGCCTCCCGACGCTCGGCCTTGGTGGGACGTGGCTGGTTTGAGGCCACAAGCAACTCCTCAACTCGGGTTCGACGCTGCCGCCCGTAACGCGGCGCATTGCACATTAGGCATTCTGCCTGTGAATCGCCAGGAAAGCACGACCGCCGGGTGCGGCCTGCCTCACCTCGGTGGGCGGGCCATGCCTATGTTTAGCGGGCCGGGTCTACAAGCTGAAGGGGTCTAGTCGGGCCACGGGAATCGCGCCCATGGTGAACAGAAACACGATGGCCACCGCGATGACGACGAACACGATGCAGCCGATGCGTCGGTTCGTGCGCCCGCGCAGGACCAGGTCGATCAGGCGGGCGCCACCACGGCGGGTGGGCGCACCCCAGGGCACGAACCACGCCACCAGCATGTAGGCGATCGCCACCGATACCACGCACAGCCCCACTCGGTGATAGTCAGCCCACGAGGTCAGCAGGGTGGGAGCAGTGTTCGGAGCGAAGCCCAGCGCTCGGCCGGAGAAGTAGAACACCACCACGGCAACGACCGCCGCAACCGCGCAGGCGGCGGCGCTGGCGATCAGGGAGCGCAGCAGATACCAGGGGGCCGACGCCCACATGCGCGAGTTGTCGGCGGCGGAGGCATAACCGGCCCGCAGGCGACGCCAACGGCGCGCGTCGTCGGCCCGGCCAACGGTCCCGGCAATCACGACCAGCAGCGAGAAGCCGATGGCCAGCCAGCCGGGAATCAGCAGTCCCAGCGCCACCAACAACAGGAAGAAGCAGAAGGCAACGGTGCGGTGACGCCGGGGCTCCAGCGCCCATTCGGGCACCGCCCCGGGGGCGGGTGGGGCCATGGCCGCGGAGCGGGCGTCCCTGTAGCCGGCAGGGGCCGGCTGGACGGGTGCACCGAAACTCGGCTGCGCCGGCACCGCGGGTCCCGGCTGAGCCGGTTCCACCCCGCCGCCGGGCGCGAACGACGGCGGCATCGGCGCCGCCGGCGCGCCTGCGGGAGAGGTCGACCAGGCGGCGTCGGCCTGCGAGGCGGAGCTAGCCACGACCCCGTAGCCCCCGGGGGCCGAAGACGCCGAAGACGGCGGGTTCACCATCCCATAGCCGGAACTGGACACCGGGCCGGATCCCGGGCTTCCGGCGCTGCCGGCCGGCGAGTAGGGGGAGTAAATGGCCCCGTAGGTGCCAGTGCTCGTGTCCGCCTCGGCGACCCCGGGGACGCCCGCACCACCGGCGTCGGACTCGGCGTCCGGCAGCACCTGCGCCAGAGCGGTCTGGCCGTCGCCGCCGTCGGCGATCTCATCCAGGACGCGCAACAGATCGGGGACGGGCAGGCGATCGGCGGGGTCGGGGGCGAGTGCCGCGGTGAAGGCGCGCGCGAGGGCCGGCTGACTCGCCTCCAGGTCGCCCAGTTCCGGGGTGCCGGCGTACACGCGGCGGAAGACGGCCTGCCAGGGGCCGGAGCCGAAGGGCGGGAGGCCGGTGATGGTGAACAGTAGGACGCCCGCGCAGGCGTACCAGTCGACGCCGGGGTTGGGCTCTCCGCCGTCGAGCATCTCCGGCGGAATGAAGCCGGGAGTACCGGTGACCTGGCCGGTCTGGGTGAGGCGGACGTCGTCGGCCACCTGGGCGATGCCGAAGTCGATCAGAACCGGGCCGGCCGCGCCGAGCATGACGTTGGAGGGCTTGAGGTCGCGGTGGATGACGCCGGCGGCGTGCACGACGGCCAACGCGTCGACCAGGCCGTGGGCGAGGTCGGAGAGGTCGCGGATATCCGTGTCCAGCCGGTAGACGCCGGCATGGTCGATCTCGTACTGGAGAGTCGGGCCGTCTATCAGCTCGGTGATGACGAAGGTGACGCCGACACCGTCCGCGCCGTCGCCGGTCTCGATATCCAGGATGCGGGCCACGCGCGAATCCTTGACGCGGGCGAGGACGGAGGCCTCACGGTCCAGGCGCCGGCGGGCCGTCGGGTCGGCCGCGATCTGCGGGTGAAGGATCTTCATCGCGACGCGATTGCCGTCGCCGTCGATGGCTTCCCAGACCACACCCATGCCGCCGGCACCCAGGCGGCGCACCAGCCGGTAGCCGCCGACGTCGGCACCTGCGCGCAGCCCGGCCAGGGCGGCGGGGGTGGCGCTGTCGGGACTCTGCGGCATGGCGACACAGTACCGGGAGGCACCCCGGACACGGTTGACGTGAGTGGATTCACAGACCTTTGAGGGCATTCCGAGCCTCTTCGGACTACCCGGACGGCGTTGTCGTATGACAAAGTTGGTCCTACCCGGGGCAAACCGCCCCGGCACGTGTCAATGCGGACACGCATCGGCACCTTTCACTCGGATCGTCCGGCACGTACCTGTCGGTGAAGGGATACCCCTTATGGCAACCGTCACCTTTGACCACGCCACCCGTATCTACCCGGGGAACGACACCCCGTCGGTGGACAGCTTGAACCTTGAGATCGCCGACGGCGAGTTCCTGGTCCTGGTCGGCCCCTCGGGCTGCGGTAAGTCAACCTCCCTGCGCATGCTCGCAGGCCTCGAGGACGTTAACTCCGGCCGCATCCTCATCGGCGACCGCGACGTGACCGACGTCCAGCCCAAGGACCGTGACATCGCCATGGTCTTCCAGAACTACGCCCTGTACCCGCACATGTCGGTACACGACAACATGGGTTTCGCCCTCAAGATCGCCGGTACTCCCAAGGATGAGATCGACCGGCGCGTCAAGGAGGCCGCCAAGATCCTCGGCCTGACCGAGTACCTGGACCGCAAGCCGAAGGCCCTGTCCGGTGGTCAGCGTCAGCGTGTGGCCATGGGTCGCGCCATCGTGCGTAAGCCGAAGGTGTTCCTCATGGACGAGCCGCTGTCCAACCTGGACGCCAAGCTGCGTGTGCAGACGCGTACGCAGATCGCGTCCCTGCAGCGCTCGCTGGGCGTCACCACCGTCTACGTGACCCACGACCAGACGGAGGCCCTGACCATGGGTGACCGCATCGCGGTCCTCAAGGACGGCGTGCTCCAGCAGGTCGGTACTCCGCGCGAGATGTACGACAAGCCCGCCAACGACTTCGTGGCCGGCTTCATCGGCTCTCCCGCCATGAACCTCGGCCGGTTCACGGTCGACGGCGACGTCGCCTCCATCGGCGCCGCTCGTGTGCAGCTGTCCCGGGCCACGCTTGACGCCATGGTTCCGGCGGACAACAACAAGATCGTCATTGGCTTCCGCCCCGAGTCCCTCGAGGTGGTTTCCGCCGAGGACGAGCACTCCATCCCGGTGCGCCTGTCCTTCGTCGAGGAGCTGGGTAGCGACGCCTACATCTACGGCGAGCTGGTCGGCGCCGAGGGCTCCGAGGACAAGCTCGGCTCCGGTGAGGACTCCAGCCAGATCATCGTCCGCGTTCCTCCGCGCACTGCGCCGGAGCCGGGTGAGACGGTGTACGTGCGCATCAAGCCCGGCGAGGAGCACATCTTCTCCGCCTCCACCGGCGAGCGCCTGCCCGCCTGAGTCGCCCACGGCGATGCAGCGACCGGCCGCCTGACGACCTCCGTCGCCGCGTCGCCCGTACCACGACTGTGAGCTGAGCCCCGCTTCTCCCCTACGAGGAGCGGGGCTCAGCCACAAGCCGACGGCGCGCCCCGAGACCACATGTATGGTTCGCCGTGAACTATTGAGCCCCTAGGCGATCGGCTTCGCCTGAACCGACCCGGCGCCGTCGACGAGTGAATCGCGACGGACCTGAGAGAATACGTCCATGCCCCAGTCCATGCAGATCACCGCGGCCACGATTGACCCGGCGCTGCTCGATCTCCCGTGGGAGATTCCGTTGGAGGAGTGGCCGGCCGAGGTGCTCGCCGCCCTCCCGCGGGGGCTTTCGCGCCACATCGTGCGCTTCGTGAACCTCTCCGAACGCGTCATCGCCGTGAAGGAGATCGGTGAGTCCGTCGCCCACCACGAGTACGAGTTGCTGCGCGACCTGGTACGCCTCGGCGCCCCTTGCGTGACGCCGACCGCGGTCATCACCGGCCGCACCGCCCTGGATGGCTCGGCACTCAACTCGGTGCTGGTCACCGAGCACCTGTCCTACTCCCTGCCCTACCGGGCGCTGTTCAGCCAGTACATGCGCCCGGAGACCGCCACCCGGTTGATCGACGCCCTCGCCGTGCTGCTGGTACGGCTGCACCTGCTGGGCTTCTACTGGGGGGATGTGTCCCTGTCCAACACGCTGTTCCGCCGGGATGCGGGCGCCTTCGCCGCCTACCTGGTGGACGCCGAGACCGGCGAGCTGCACACCGAGGGCCTGACCGACGGCAAGCGGCTGTACGACATCGACGTCGCCCGCACGAACATCATCGGCGAGCTGATGGATCTGCAGGCCGGGGCGCTGCTGGAGCCGAGTGTGGACACCATCGAGGTGGGCGACCGGATCGTCAGCCGCTACACCGAGTTGTGGAATGTGCTCACCGCCGAGGAGACCTTCGACCTGGGCGAGCGCTGGCGCGTGCGCAACCGCATCGAACGGTTGAACGAACTGGGCTTCGACGTCGGCGAGCTGACCATGAAGACCGAGGCGGACGGCTCGCGCACGCGCATGATCATCCAGCCGAAGGTGGTCGACGCCGGGCACTACCACCGCCAGATCATGCGGCTGACCGGCCTGGATGTGCAGGAGCGCCAGGGGCAGCGCATGCTCAACGACCTGCAGACCTTCCGCACCGTCACCGGTCGGAAGGACGAGCCGGTGGAACAGGTGGCGCACACCTGGCTGGCCGACGTGTTCGAACCCACCATCTCCGCCGTCCCCATGGAGCTGCGCCGCAAGCTGGAGCCGGCCGAGATCTTCCACGAGGTGCTGGAGCACCGCTGGTACATGTCCGAGCAGCGCCAACGCGACGTGACCACCCAGGAGGCGGTGGATGACTACGTGCGCACGGTCCTGCCGCAGCACTGGGACGAGCAGTCCTACCTGTCGCTGGGTGATACCCAGGAGATGGAGGCCATCTTCGACGACGGCGAGGAGCCGGTGCCCGAGGACGACGCGGACTTCGCCGCCCGCGACGAGGCCACGGCCAGCGCCTTCGAGCTCAACCCCATGGGCTTCACCGCAGGCATGAAGTTCAAGGGCGAGTAGCACCCCGGAGACCATCGACTAGCGCGCAGCGCCTGCGGCATCGTCGAGGTCAAGGACTCAGACCATGGAATGGCTTGAAACACAGCCCATGCGCCGCTTCGAGGTGGCGGCGCCGCCCCGGGACGCGGTGCGCTTCGCCATCGGCCACCTCGCGTCGCAGGGGTTCGCCCTGGAGACCTGGGACCTTGACTCGGTCTTGGCCGAACGGGGGCCGTGGACCGGCGTGGTCCTGCGCGAGGGCAGCGAGGCCACCACCTTCTTGGCTGATTACCTCACGGAGGTATTTCCGTTCGTGCTTGTTCTCCCTTGGATACGCCGCCAGCACGGACGCTTGCGCCTGGCGGTGCTGGCTCGTCCGATTGGCGGCCGCACGGCAGCCAGCGAGCTCATCTGCTGGCACTTCTCCCTCAATTCTGGAACCTTCTGGAGCCGCCCCGAGCACTTCGCCATTGATGTTATGGAGGGACTGACGAAGCCCCTACGCGCAGCGGGCCTACTGCACGCCGGGCCGGCCAAGCCGAGCAGTTGGAAGACCTGGAAGACCCTGCCGGCCGATCACCCGCTGCACCCCAAGCAGTGGCGCGCCATCAGCAAAGAGGCCAAGCGCCGCGGTCGCCGGCGCCAAGGCGGGACGCGACCGTCCTGAGCGCCGTCGTCCAGCAGGTCACGACGCTTGTGGGCCGCCCTTCTCGGCCAGATGCGCCACCACGCCACCAATAAAGGTGTCGCCCAGCCCGATTGTCGTCGGAGAGGCGGTGCGCACCGCGAAGCCAGGAGCGATCATTACGCTCGCGGCGGCCACCTCCGGGGCGTCGGCCAAGCCCGCCCCGACCTCATCCCGAGGTGCCCGCGCCACCTCCGTGTACTCCTCAACGCCGTAGCGGTCCCCGTGTAGGAAGCGAGTGGATGCCAGTAGGCAACCCGCCTCAGCGGCCTCGCGGAACAGGGCCGCCCGCTCCCCCACCACAGCGGCGTAGCGGCTGGTATGCACCATGACAGTCGGCGCCCCGAGTCGCCGGTACAGGTCGGTCATCATCGCCGCTACCTGTGCCCCGTCCTCCAGATCTATGGCACGTCCGAGATAGTGACGCGCCTCATCCTCGTTGAGCGAGTGAAGATCCACCAGGTGCGGAATTGCCTCCAGGACCACCTCACGCATGGCGTCGTTGTGAAAACCCGCGTCCTCGTAGACGACGACGGCGTCTGGTGGCGTCTCGGCCAACGCGTCCTCGAGTTCGCCCAGTCGAGCGCGCAACTCGGATGCCGACTTCATGGTGTTGAAGCCCGAGATCAGGACTACCCGGGCCTCGGCGAGCAACCGAGGCAACTCCTTGCTCAGCCGCAGATCCTCGTTGGGCGCATCGTTGACCAGGATCACCCGATTGGGGCGGTGCGCGGTCAGCTCCCCATCGACCAGGCGCACCGCCGCGCCGGCCGGGTACTGGACAATCACGTGCGGATCCAAGGAGTCCGCCTCGGCGCTGCACACCCGCGCCACCGCATCCGGCAGGAGCCGACGGACGTCGTCGTTAATGGAGACCAGGTGCACCGTCGAGGCTACGCCGATCCGTTCCATGGCCAGCGCCGCGCGAACGCACGTGCCGCCCAGGGTGACCTCGTAGGCGAAATGGTCAGCGAAGGCGATTAGCGCTCGTTTGTCTGCCGCGTAGCACTCGCAGCCCACCCCCTGCCACATGGAACGCAGCACCGTCAGCAGTATCTCCCGCTCGCCGAAGGCGCTGGCCGACGGAGGGTCCTCGAGCTCGGCTATTCGAATGTCGTGCCTGTCGACAAGCTCCTGGAATGCATCCGCATCCCAGCCCAGCTCGTAGTCGACGGTCCCGCCGAGCCCGAGAACGATCCGCTCCGTCATCTCGTTCCCCCTTCTCAATCCTGGTGACGCCCAGAGCGCCGAGTCCTCATCAGAACAAGTCCGCCTTGCCCGCGGATACGAACAGATCGATCTTCTGCGCCGCACACTCCCGCAGTGCCGCCTCGCACGGAGGCTCGATCACGTTAGGCTCGCGCAGGTGCACGTCCTGGAGCACCTCGCGCATCTTGTTGAAGTAGGCGGCCTTGATGTCGGAAGAGATGTTGATCTTGTTGATGCCGCCGTGGACGGCCCCGGCAATCTCGGTGTCGGAGTTGTTCGACCCGCCATGCAGCACTAGGGGAATGCCCAGACGCGACTTGATCTCACCCAGCAAGTCCAGGCGCAGCGCGGGCTTGGCCGCGGCGGGGTACAGCCCGTGCCTGGTGCCGATCGCGATGGCGAGAGAATCCGCACCGGTGGCGTCGATGAAGCGCGCCGCATCGTCAGGGTCGGTGTACAGGATCTCCTCCGTGCCGGTCTCCCCGTACTTGTCGGACACGCCGATGGTGCCCAACTCGGCCTCCACGGACAGCCCGACGGCGTGGGCGGCGTTAACCACGCGCACGGTCTCGGCAATGTTCTCCTCGAAGGGTGCGAAGGACTTGTCAATCATCACCGAGGTAAAGCCCGACTGGATGGCCAGCAGCACCTGCTCATAAGACGCGCCATGGTCAAGGTGGATCGCCGTCGGCACCGGGGACTCATGGGCAATCCGGATGATGGAGGTCAGCATCGCCGGGCGGATGTGGCTCAGCTCGTCCGGGTGAATGGCGATGATATGCGGGGAACGCTTGTCCTCACAGACGTCCACCACCGCGCGCAGCATAGAGTAGCTGGAGATATTGAACGCCGGGACTGCGAAACCGTGTTTATTGGCGACGTCCAGGATGTCGCTGCCTGTAACCAACATTTCTATTGTACCTTTCTGTGTTGTCGTCAAGTTCAGTTCTTGACGGATCCAGCGGTCATCCCTCCGATGAAGTAACGCTGGAAGAAGATGAAGAGGAGCACCACGGGAATCGATCCGAGTACGGACATCGCCATCATCTCGTTCCACTCGTAGGAGTGCTGCCCCATGAGGAGCTGAATACCGATGGGCACGGTGCGCATGTCATTCGTGCGCGTGAGTGTCAACGCGAACAGATACTCATTCCAGGCGATCATGAAAGTGTAGATACCCACCGAGACGATTCCCGGGATGGAAATTGGGACCAGCACCCGCCACAGTGCACCGAGGGAGCTGGTTCCATCCACCTTCGCGGCCTCATCGAGCTCGCGCGGGAGGGTGTTGAAGTAGCCGGTGAGCATGATGATGGCGTAGGGCAGCGTGAACACCATGTAGGTCAGGATCAGACCCTGGTAGGTGTTGTACAGCCTCAGCGTCACCATGAGCCCGAAAAACGGGATCAGCAGGGTGATCGGCGGCACCGCCTGCACCGATATGACCAGTACGTTCAAGATCCTCTTCCCGGGGAACTCGAAACGGCTGAAGGCGTAGGCGGCGAGGATCGCGACGATGAGCGTCAACACCGTCACCGACAGCGCCACGAAGTAACTGTTGATGAAGAAGCGGATCTTCTCCGAATCATGGAAGATGGAGATGTAGGCCGCCCAGGAGGAGCCCTCTTCAATGATCCGCGGAGGCGTGGCGAAGATCTTCGCATTCGGTTTGAAGGAGGACACCAGCATCCAGAAGATCGGCAGGGCCGCGAAGCCGGCGCCCAGGAGCAGCCCCACCCATACACCCGCCTTGGCCAACAGCCGTCGACGCCGTTTAGCAGTCATAGCACCCATGCCACTACTCCCTCACCTGTTGGCTACGCACGTAGAAGAAGGCAAGGATCATCGACAGGACCAGCACGATCACCGCACTGGCGGACGCCCCCGAGAAGTCGTACTCGGAGAACGCCAACTTATAGGTGAAAGTGGACAGCACCTCCGTCCGGTCAAGCGGCCCTCCGCCGGTGGTCATCCAGATGAGCGCGAACTGCTGCGAGGTCCAGATGACGTCGAGCAGGGCCATGGAGATAATGATCGGCCGCAGCTGTGGGAGGGTGATTGACCAGAACCTCCGGATCGGGCCGGCGCCGTCGACCTCCGCCGCCTCGTACAGATCCTTCGGGATGCCCTGAAGACCGGCAAGGATCGAGATCATGAAGAACGGGTACCCGGACCAAATGTTGATGAAGGTGACCGCGGCCAGGGCGATATCCGGATCGGCGAGCCACTCGTGCTGTCCGCTAACGACGCCCAGACCAGGCAGGATCGCGTTGACTACGCCGTTGGGATTGAGCAGCAGTCGCCACAGGATGGCGATGATCGCAACGGTCAGTAGCCACGGGAGTACGAACAGGGTGCGGAAGACGGTCCTGGTGACAGCGGATACCGACTCGGAATTGAGCAGCATGGCAAATCCGAGACCCAACAGCATATGCGCCACCACGCTGATGGCCACGAACCAGAACGTGTTGGCCAGCGCCGTACGGAACTTGCTGCTGGTGAGGATCTCGACGTAATTGCCCAGCCCGATGAAGTGGGACTCCCTAGCGGCGATGACAGCATCCATCAGCGAGTATCCGACCACCATGACGATCGGAATCACCATCAGCACCATCAACAGGATTAAGGTCGGTGACAGGTATGCGTAGGGCACAAGTGCCTGGGTCAGGCGCCGCCCACGGGACGGCGCCCTCACCCGCCGCCTCCGAGACGCATTTGCGGCATCGGCGACACTCATGGGCCAACCTCAGAACTCCTCGTCCCACGCCTGCTGGGCGTTGGCGAGCATGGTGTCGACGTCGATATCGCCGCTGAGGTAGCTCTGGAACTGCTCATCGAACTTGCGCATGAGCGTCTCGGAAACCGGCAGACCGGTGAACTCATTGGCAGGCGTGCCCGAGCTCCAGATCTCGAAGGCCTGCTTGAACAGCTCATCATCCTCGACATAGTCGGGCGTGGCCGTACTGTTTCCGGGGAAGGCCTTAGCGTCGTCGGCGAGCACCGCATTGGTGTCGGCCGACATGAGGAACTCCACCAGCTTCCACGCCTCCGCCGGATGCTCGGTGGTACCGGAGACACCGATGCCCCAAGAGGCGTAGGGCATGCCGCGCTGGCCGGAGTAGCCACTCACGGCGGGCAGTGCGGCAATGCCGAATTCCAGGTCCGGGTTGCCCTCGCGGATGGTATTCACGTGCGCGAGGGAGTCGATCATCATGCCGACCCGCGCATTGGTGAAGTCCTCGACCTTGTCCTGCTCCTTCATGGTGAAAGCGCCCGGCGAGATGACGCCGTCGTCCCACAGACTCTTGATGAACTCGCAGGCGCTCTTGACGTCCGCGTTGCCCTGGAGGTTCGGCTTGCCGTCCTCGGTGAGCATCGATCCACCGGAGGCCCAGACCCAGGACATCACGTCATTCTGAATGCCGTTCGGCGCCTCCAGCGAGAGCGGCAGCGCCCAGCCGGAGACGTCCTCACCCGTGTCCGCAATGGCCGCGGCCGCGGACTCGAACTCCTCACGCGTGGAGGGGATTGCCGAGACGCCGGCCTGTTCAAGCAGATCCATATTGGTGAACATGGGGTAGACGAAGTTGACCACCGGGATCATGTAGGTGGCGCCGTCGATCTGAATCTGGCTGGCGAGCTCGGAGTCGTCGTAGCCCTGCTCGGCCATCAGGGCCGTCAGGTCCGCTATGGCACCCTGCTTCGCGAAGTCGCTCACCCATGCACCGTCCAAGCCGACCACATCCGGCATGGTCTGCGCCGCGGCACCGGCAACCAGCTGCTCCTTGGTCGAGGCATAGGGCCCGGAGAGCAGCTCGACCTTGATCCCGGGGTTGGCCTGCTCGAACTGGTCCATGAGGGCGCGCAGGGCCCCGTCCGGCAGTTCGGGTTCCCACCACTGGGTGAACTCCAAGGTCACCTCCCCATCGCCGCCTCCACTACTTCCCGATCCGCCACATCCGGCCAGACCCATCGCCGCCAGAGCGGCCACTACGGCCGTCATCTGCCCGAATTCGCGCCTACGCATACGCATCAGCATTGTTACTCCATCATCATTGACACGAGTTGCGACATCATGCTGGTTTCATCCACTTCCTGATGTCCATGAACGAGCATAGTGCGACTTTTTGCGGTTGTCTGCGCTCGATTGGCAACAATCAAGTAACGTTCGGCTTGAAGACGCATGAAGAATGCCTAGACTGGCGCCATGAACGACGCCGCACCCCGCCTCCCTGGAGGGCGGAAGGCCGAAATCGCCGGCTATGTGAACCGACTGGGTCAGGTGACGGTGACGGCCCTGGCGGACCACTTCGGCGTTTCGGCCGACACCATCCGTAGAGATCTAGACCAGCTTGACGCCGACGGCCTGCTCATCCGTATGCACGGCGGAGCGATGTCCAACTCCGCCGTCCCCTGGCACGATACGAACCTGAGCGACCGCGCCCGTTTGCAGGCGTCCCAGAAGGATCGTATCGGCCGGATCGCCGCGGAGCTCGTGCAGGACGGCAACGTCCTGTTCATCAACGGGGGAACCACCGCACTGTCCCTGGTACACCACCTGTCGAACAAGCGGGAACTCATCATCGCGACCAACAACCTCGCACTGCCGGTGGAGATCAACCCGGAGGCGTGCCGCGACGTATACGTCATCGGCGGGCATGTGCGTCTGTCTGGCCGCGTAACCATCGGCCCGGTCGCCTTCGCCTCCGCCATCTCCGGAGTGGAGAACGACATCCACGTCGACCTCGCCCTCATCGGTGTGGGCGCCGTCGACACCGACGGCTTCTCCACTTCCAACTTGGACGAGGCCGCCATGCTTGCGCAAATGGCCGCCCGCGCCCGTCGGGTAGCCATTCTTGCCGATTCGACCAAGCTTGGTCGGCGTCTGTTCGCCGCGATTGGCGACCTTGCGATTGCCGACTACCTGATCACCAACGAACAGCCCAACACCGAGCTCAGCGCCGCCTTGAGCGCCCACTCGGTACAGGTGCTCACCCCGGATACGCCTTACTGAACCCTCGGCTCTCGACCGAGTAGGCACCCGAGTCAAGGAGGACTCGATGACCACGCTCATGACCCGCCAATTCTTCGATTCCGAAGCCTGGAGCCTGCTCGCCTTCGGCAAGCGCTCCCGCACCGAGCATGGGTTCGGCTGGCTCGACGACGTCGGCAGCATCGACGCCACGCACGGCGTACAGCTATGGATCACCGGCCGCATGACCCACTGCTTCGCTCTCGGACAGCTCATGGGCGACCCGGACTGCGCCGCTCTGGCAGAACACGGCGTCGCCCGCCTACTGGACGGCCCGCTGCACGACACCGTCGCCGGAGCCTGGCTCTCCGCAGTTGATATCGACGGGACCCCGCGCCCAGGAAACCTGGTCTCCTACGAGCACAGCTTCGTCATCCTGGCTGCCGCCTCCGCACTCATGGCCGGCGTATCACGCGCGCAGGCACTGCTCGATGCCGCCCTGCTCACCTTCGACCGACTGTGGTGGGACGAGGCCGTCGGGATGGTGGTGGATGCTCGGGACCGTCACAGCCTCGCCGTCGCCTCCTACCGTGGGGCGAACGCGAACATGCACACGGTTGAGGCACTGTTGGCGGCCTACTCCGCCACTCACGACACCACTCACCTGCGGCGAGCGGCGCGCATCACCGACCGGATCGCGCGCGAGTTCGCTACCCATGACTTCCGCCTGCCCGAGCACTTCGACGTCGGCTGGAACGCCGTCCTCGACTACAACCGGGACCGCCCCGCCGACGCCTTCCGCCCCTACGGCTCCACAGTCGGGCACTGGCTGGAGTGGTCGCGGCTGATGATTCAGGTGCGCACCGCCTGCACCGCCGAAGGCATCGGCTTTGACCCGTTGCTGGACACCATCCCAGGGCGCATGTACCGGCAGGCACTGCAGGAGGGATGGGGCGTAGACGGCGAACGCGGTTTCGTCTACACGGTGGACTTCGCTGGACGCCCGGTGGTGCATGAACGCATGTACTGGGTGCTGTGCGAGGCGATCGGCGCGGCGGAGACGCTGCGTGAGACCACCGGGGATCCCTCCTACGACCACGACGTCGACGCCTACGCCGCCTGGGCCCGCGACTATTTGATCGAGGCACCCGGCCAGTGGCGCGAAGAGCTCGACGCCAATAACCGCCCGAGCTCAATCACCTGGTCGGGCAAGCCCGACATCTACCACGCACTCCAGGCAATGCTGATCGGCCGCCTGCCGATCACCCCATCATTCGCGGAAGGCCTGCTGGCCACTGGGGCATCGCCCGCCCGAAGCCGTTGAACCGGCTACACACAACCACGGTCCGCCGAGGTCTTTCCACGACCCCCGGTCATGATCCACGACCTTGGGGTGCGTTTCACGACCCCGGGGTGGTCGTGGAATGTTCACGGAGGTCGTGCCATAGCACCAAGGTCGTGGAACGCAATCCCGGGCCCGAAGTGTTGCGCGGTGAAGGGCACCGTGCAGCCGCCGGGCTGCTCACGGCGTAGGACGGCCTCTGAGTTGCACGCGCACCCCCGCCAGCACGTCGACGTCGTCGGCCGCCAGCGCCAGTGCGCACAGGAAGGCCGCCATGGTGTGTGACCAGTACGGCACTCGCATGCTCATACACGCTCTTCCCACCGATACGTCCGGCGATCCCACCATCTCGTGGCGCAACTCCCAGCCCGCGGCATCGGAGACCAGGGCCAGCAGGCCGTCGGCGGCGGCGATAACAGCGTCGATTGCAGCGGCAGGCGTCCTCTCCCCCGCCGCCACGGTGATCGTCACCGGACGCATGGCGGCCGGGCCGTGCATCGGCAGCCGCTCGGCTATGTAGGTGGCGAGGGAATGGTCGTGGACGACCCGCTCCGAGGGGAGCGTCAGCGCCAGCCCCTGGAACGTGAACGGTCCGACGTCCCGGCAGGCGGCGCAGGCGCATTCGCATATCAGGCTGATGGTGGCGGGGGTCAGCTTCCGCGACACCCCGACCTGGAACCAGCCGACAGCGCCGTCATCGACGAAGTCGTCGGCTGCGCCGGGCGGCAGGTCCCACCGGCCCTCCTCAATAGTCAGGCCCGCACAGTCGGCCGGGGGCACCAGGTTCAGCCCCCGGATCGCCGCCTCGCCGATCAGCGCGCCGTAGGCCGCATCATCTGGCGCCGTGGCCGCGGCAGCAGTGGCTCCCTCGCGGTGTCCGAGCACGCCGATCTCAAGCCCGGGCCCAACCATGTCGTTCATGGTTCGCAGTCTAGGGATCCGCTCGCCGCAGCCCGGAACGCACCGCGCCCCGGGTTAAGGGGGCGGAATCGGCGGTAGCCCGGCGACGCCGACTCGGGGCAGCAGGCGCCCCGGGTTAAGGGCGCGGAATTAATGTCGGTGGCCCGCGATACCGTGGACACATGTACGAAGGCAACGGTGCTGAGCGGCGATCCGGCGGGGCCTCCCCGACGGATCGGGCGGGGCTGCCCGGCTCCGTGAGGGGATCGACGGCGACCGTTGCCTGCGCCGCTTCATACGGGGAAGCAGCGGCCGGGCCCGGGGCCGAGCACGATTCCACGGCCGTGCCCGGAGTCGTGCGGGAGCCCACGGCGCTGATCGAGCACCTGGCGGAAGTACCCGCAGGCGCAGGTCTGGCGAGCCTGGTTGAGGGCCTGTTGGCCGGCATACTGGTACCCGCCAACCCCAACGGTGAGGCGGCCGGCTCCGCCGCCGGGAAGACCGCAGCAAACGCAAGCGCGGTGGCTGCTGCAAGCACCGCAAACGCCGCAAACGCCGCGGATGCTGTAAGCATCGCCGAGCTGGCAGAAATACTGGGGACTCCCGACACCGGCGCACTGTTCAACACCATCACGAGCCCGGCCGACCGCGCCCTGGCGCAGACCTCCGCACAGCAGGGCGTGGACTGGGGCGAGGGCACCGGCATCGACCGCCTGGCCGCGCTGGGCGGGCAAGTGCTCAGCGAACTGGTGGCGGCGTGCCACCGGCTGGTCTCCTGGGCGTCGTGGTGCGAAAGCGCGGCGGCCGCCTGCCTTGCACGCACACCGGAGATGAACCGCGGCGCAGCTCCCTGGGGTCCGGACGGGCGACTCGAATGCCTGGTGACGGAGGAGGAGCGACGTTTCACCACCGGCGGGGAGATCGCCTGCCGACTCGGCACCACCCGCCAGAGCGCCTGTCAGATATTGGATCGGGGCGAGGCTCTGCTACAACCCGAGTTCGCGGCCACCGAGACCCTGCACCGGGGCGGCCTGCTGGATGCGAGCAAAACCGCCCTGATTGTTCGGCGCCTGGAGGGTGCCGACGCGAGGGTGGCCAGGGCCGTACAGGAGCAGGTCCTGCCTCGCGCACCCCGCAGGACGACGTCGCAGCTGGCCAAGGACATCGACCGCGCCCTGGCCGCTTTAGACCCCGACGGCGCCGGCAGCCGCCGTAAGCGCAACCTGGCGCGCAGGCACGTTACGCGGCCCCGCCAGGCGGGCGAGGGCGTTCATGAAATGCGGCTCCTGCTGCCGAGCCTGGACGCGTTCCTACTGGATGCGACTCTGGACGCCATCGCCGCCTCCGCCCGGGCTGCCGGGGATGAGCGTTCCCCGGCGCAGCTACGGGCCGACGCCATCACCGGCATGACGCTGCGCACCCTGCAAGCCAGCCAGTACGCCGCCTGTCGGCCGTCTTTCACCGCACCTGCAAACGTCGACGACGCCGCCCCAGCAACTGTACCGACCAGCGTCGACGCCGGTGCCCCGCCGCCTGCACCGGCCAGCGGACAGCTGCTGCCCGACGGGGTCCCGCTGGAGGGTTTGTTGGCCGGGTTGAGCAGCCTGGTTGCCCCTCCCTCCCCTGGTGGACACCCTCCGGGGTAGAGGCGGTCTTCCCACCGCCGGGGATCACCATCAATGTTGACGTCACCGTCCCCTTGGAGCACCTGCTCCCCGACGGCGCCGGCGCCATGGAGGATGGCCCGCCAACCGGGTACGGCCCTCCCACCGCCGGCGATACGCCAGGGCGGCCCACGGGCGCCGTCGTCGGGCGATCCTTCGCATCCGACGGGCGAAGTGTGCCCGAAACGTCCCCGGCCGACGGAAGCAGTGTGCCCGCCGCGGGTCGCTCAGACTCACCTGCGTGCGGCGATAGCAGTGTGCCAACCGCAGGCCCCCCAAACCCACCTACGCACGACGGGAGCAGTGCGCCCGCCGCGGTTGTGGGCGGTCACCGTCTCCCCTACGCCGGGACGGCCGCGGGCGCGGGTCCTGCGGCCGAGGTGACCATAGGGGTCAGCACGGTGCCGGTGCCCGCCGCCACCGCCCGCGCCCTCGCAGCCGGTGGGGTCTGGCGCAGGCTGATCACCGACCCGGTCTCGGGGACGGTACTAGACGTGGGTCGCACCCACTACCGGCCCCCGGTCGCCCTGCGCGAACTCGTGCAGGCAAGGGACGGCTCCTGCACGTTCCCGGGCTGCACCATCCCCGCCGCCCGTTGCGACACGGACCACATTCAACCCTGGGCCGAGGGCGGGGCGACCAGCCTGAGTAATCTCACCAGCCTGTGCCAGGCCCACCACCGGCTCAAGCACACGCCCGGGTGGAGCCTCAGCCGCACCGACTCCGGTGATCTGACCTGGTGTACTCCCACCGGCGCTCGCTACCGGCGCAGCCTGGACGGGAGCATCACCCTTCTGGCCCACAGGATCGGGCCTCGCCAACTGCTTGTCCCCGCCCAAAAGATCCCCGCGCGCCTCACCGAGGCCGTCGACGACGCCGTCCTGAGTCGTCTCCAACACGGCCTCGACCTCAGTGCACGAGACGCCACTCGTGCCGGCGAGCGCCCGCGGATCACCAGCCGCGGTCCCCGCCCCGGCCAGCCCGTAGGCGCTTTCGAGACCACTGCCTACTCGGATGCCCTGCACGACCTCGGTCTGGCCCCACTGCTAGACGAGATTCCGCCCTTCTGACATTCCGCCCTTTTGATCGCCTAGTCAGGCCCCGAGCTCCTCGGCTACCAGCGCCATCTCCTGGTCCGCACGACGCCGCAACTCCCGGTGTCGGGTCCAAGAGGCGAGGGAGGCCTCGGCGACCGCGTCGACCAGCAGCACCACACCCGTGGCCAGCAGGCCGCGGTGTGCCACCCCGGTGCGGTCGCGGCGGTGCACCGCCGTCCCGATCAGCGCCCCGCCGATCCCGGCCTCCAGGGCAACGCCGGCCCGCATGAGCCAGGGCCGCTCGGTGACCACACGAATGTAGGTCTGCCAGAAGGCCGAACCGGGCGCCTCCGGGTCCTGCAGCATGAGCCCGACCGAACGCCCCACGGCATTGGACAGGCCGCGCGGCTCGTGCACCACGGCGCCGGGCGCCTCCGCGGGCGCCAGCCGGCCGGTCAGCACCGACGCCACCCAGTCGGGCAGGCCGAGCGCATCGATCAGGGCCACCAGGCCGTCGATACCGGGGGTGGAGAAGGCCTCCGCCACCGCCTCCGCATCCGCCCCGGGCACGGCCGCGGCCACGAGCGAGACGTCGGTGGAGTCGGTGAGCATTTCATCCACCAGGGCGCGCAGGGCCGGGCCCGGCTCGGCCACGCCGCCCCACACGTACTGCGAGGTCATGCCCCACGAGAAGACGGCGTCGTCCTCGCTCTCGCCGGTGGTGACGGCGCGTACCGCGATGTCACGGGCGTCCACGGTCAACACCAGGGCCGGCAGGGACTCCTTGTCCCAGCCGAAGGCACCCAGTTGGTTGCCCTCACCGGAGTACATGACGATGCGCCGGTCGAGCGCGGGCAAGGAGGTGACGGCCAGCGGCCGCTCCAGCAGGGTGGCCTGCAACGGCACCATGTAGGCGCTCAGTGGGGAGACGACCACGGTGCGGGAGCCCTCCGGCGCCTCCGAGGCCACGCTCGGCAGGGCGACGTCGGCGGGCAGGGCGTTGAATGAGGCCGGGCCGATGGTGACATCCCCGGAGAACTCGCGCGCAAGGGACTCAACCAGCTCGCTGATGCGGATGCCGACGGTTACGCCGCCGCGCGACGGCGGGGTGACGGCCACACGCCCGTCGGCGTCGGCCAGCAGTGTGAGGGAGAGCAGGTGTGGGGTCGCCGGGTACCACTCGAGGCGGGCTACCACCCGCTCCGCCTCGAGGCGCGCGGCAACCGCGTCCGGCTGGGTTCCGGGCACGACGAGTACGCCCTCGGTGCGGTTCCAGCGCTGTGCGGGGTCTTGAGCCATGAAGGCCTCCTAGTCGGATGGTGACGACCGTCGTCCGGCCCGTCCACGCGACGGGCGGGGACACCACCATTGTGTCAGCATAGAGCCTTCCGGTCAGCCCGGGGAGCCCCGGCCGGGGTCACCGGGCTGCCTGGACGGGGGAAGCCGGGCCACCCGACCGGGTCACCAGGCGGCCGGATAGCCCCGCCGGTTACTTGCCGGCCCCGGCCCGACGGCGCAGCCGGTCGACCTCGTACAGGGCGATGCCGGTGGCCACCGCGGCGTTGAGCGACTCCACCGTCCCGGCGATCGGGATGGAGATCAGCAGGTCGCAGGTCTCGCGCACGAGCCGTGACAGTCCGCTGCCCTCCGCGCCGGTTACCACCACCAGCGGGGAGTCGGCCAGATTCAACTCCTCCACCGGCGTATCCGCCCGCCCGTCCAGGCCGACGACGAAGCAGCCCTCCCGCTTGAGCGCCTCGAGGGCGCGCACCAGGTTCGTCTCCCGGGCGACCGGCACCCGCGCGGCGGCGCCGGCGGACACCTTCCAGGCGGCGGCGTTCACGCCCGCGGAGCGGCGCTCGGGCACGATCACGCCGTCGACGCCGAAGGCCCCGGCCGAGCGCAGCACCGCCCCCAGGTTGTGGGGGTCGGTGACCTGGTCGAGCGCCACCAGCAGGGGGGTGCGCCCGGCGTCGCGGGCGCGCTCCAGCAGGTCGCGGGCGAGCACGTACTCGTAGGCGGGCACCTCAATGGCGACCCCCTGGTGGGCGGCGCCCTCGGTGAGGGCCTCCAGGTCGAACTTGGTGGCCTCCACCACCGGTGCCCCGACCAGGGCGGCCCGCCGCACCACGGCGCCCAGGCGGTCATCGGATTGGGCGGAGGCCGCCATGAACACCCGGGTGATGGGCACGCGAGCGCGGGCCGCCTCCGCCACCGCGTTGCGGCCGCAGACGATCTCGTGGTCCCGCGGCACGTTGAAGCGCTGCCGGGCGGCCTCCAGTTGCCCGGAACGGGTGGGCTGGGCGGCGCGGGCCTCGGCCCGGGCCTTGGCGCGCGCCTTCGGGTGGCCGACGCGGTCCTCGGCCTTGGGGGTGGGTCCGCGCCCCTCCAGGCCGCGGCGGCGCACGCCGCCGGAGCCCTTGAGCGGGCCCGTCTTCTTGCCCTGCTTGCGTATGGCGCCGTGGCGCTGGTCATTTCCCGGCATCGCGGGCCTCCTGTTCTGCGGTTGGCGGCCGGTGGCCGCGGTGACGGTGGTGATGCGTCGGGGGTCGACGCGGCGGGTCAGGCCAGGTGCCAGCGGGCCCCGGCGGCACTGTCCTCGACGACGACGCCGGCCGCGGACAGCTCGTCGCGCAGCGCGTCCGCCCGCGCCCAGTCCTTGGCGGCGCGGGCCTGCGCCCGCTGCTCCAGCAGCCCGGTAACCAGCTGGTTCAGGGCGCGCATGGCGGCGTCGTCCGTGCTGCCGCCCGCGCCGAGCACGCGGTCGCGCCAGGGCTCGGCGAGCGGGTCGAGACCGAGCACGTCCAACTGGGCGCGCAGGTCCAGGGCCGCCTGGGCGACGGTGTCGAGGTCGGGGTTGGGCGCGGCCAGGGCCGTGTTGAGAGCCTTGAGACTGGCGTGGACGACGGCCATGGCTCCGGCCAGGTTGAGATCGTCGTCCATGGCGGCGGCGTACTGCACGGGCAGGTCCCGCGCGCGCACGGCCGCGGCGGGGGCGTCGACCGGGTTCGGGCCGCCGTCGGCGGGCGCGGTGATCTCCAGGGCGCGCATGATAGCCCCGGACAGCCGCTCCCACAGGGAGGCGGCGTCGGCGAGAGTCTCCTCGGAGAACTCCACCGTGGAGCGGTGGTGGACGGTGCCCAGCGCCAGGCGCAACACCGCCGGGTCGTAGCGATTGAGCAGTTCGGAGACCACCAGCGAGTTGCCCAGTGACTTGCTCATCTTCTCGCCCTTGATGGTGACCCAGGCGTTGTGCACCCAGTGGCGGGCGAAGCCCCAGCCGGCCCCGTGGGACTGGGCCTGCTCATTCTCGTGGTGCGGGAAGCGCAGGTCGATGCCGCCGCCGTGGATGTCGAAGGTCTCCCCCAGGTAGCGGCGGGACATGGCCGAGCACTCCAGGTGCCAGCCGGGCCGACCCCTGCCCCAGGGGGCGTCCCAGGCGGCGTCGGCCGGCTCGGTGGGCTTGGCGGCCTTCCACAGGGCGAAGTCGCGCGGGTCGCGCTTGTCCGCCTCCACCTCCGCGTCGATCTGGGAATCGTCCTCGGTGGTGGCCAGGTCGTCGACGCTCTGGTTGGTCAGCGACCCGTAGTCGGGCAGGGAGCGCACGTCGAAGTAGACGTTGCCGGGCTGCCCGGTGTAGGCGTGTCCGGCGTCGAGCAGCCGCTGCACCAGGTCGATCATCTCGGGGATGTGGCCGGTGGCGCGCGGCTCGTAGGTGGGGGGCTGCACGCCGAGGGCCCGGTAGGCGCCGTCGAACTCGCGCTCGTGACGCTGGGCCCACGCCCACCAGGGCACGGGCGGGTCGGCGGCCGCGGACTTGGTGAGGATCTTGTCGTCGATATCCGTCACGTTGCGGATCAGCACGACGTTCTGCCCGCAGTGGGTCAACCAGCGGCGCAGCACGTCGAAGGCGATGGCGCTGCGCATGTGGCCGATGTGCGGGGAGCCCTGAACCGTGGCACCACACAGGTAGATCGCCACCGTACCGGGCGTGACGGTGGGCGCCAGGGGCACGACGCCCTGAGCGGCCGTGTCATACAGGCGCAGGTTCAGCGCGGGACGCGCTTCATTGGATGAGGTGCTCACGGCCGCAGCCTAGCGGGTGCGGCAAGTCCGGCTACACCTGCGGCACCGGCCAGACCAGGGCGGAGGCGATGGCCGCCAAACCCTCCTCACGCCCGAGGAAGCCAAGGTGGTCGGTGGTCGTGGCCGAGAAAGCGACCGGGGCGCCGACGGCGTCACTCAAGGCGGTTGTGGCCTCCTGCATGCGCCCGGCCACCCGCGGGCGTGCGCCGACCAGTTGCACGGCGACGTTACCGATTTCGAAGCCGGCCGCGCGCACCCGCCCCGCGGCCTCGGCCAGTAGCGCGGCACCGGCGGCGTTCTCCCACTCCGGCGCATCCGTGCCGAAGTTACTGCCCAGGTCCCCCAGGCCGGCGGCGGACAGTAGGGCGTCGCAGCAGGCGTGGGCGACGACGTCGCCGTCGGAGTGCCCCTCCAGCCCGACCTCATCGGGCCAGTCCAGGCAGGCCAACCGCAGCGGGGCGTCGGAGTCGGTGGCGGCGAAGGCGTGCACGTCGGTGCCGATGCCGGTGCGGGGCGTCCACTGGGCGATCTGCGCGCGGTAGGCGGCGGCGTCGGCCTCGGTGAATGCGACGGTGCCGGCCGAGTGGCGGGGCGTGCGTCGCGCAGGGGTATCACTGTCGGGTTGATCGGTCATGCCCCACAGTCTGCCGTATATCTACTCGTGACCCGCGTATCCGTTTGTTGCCCCGCGCGTCGCCGGAGCACCGGCCGCCTTGACGCGGCGGCGGGATCCGGCTGGACAATGCGCTCCGTGGCTCCCGCACGCACGTCCAGCAGCACTACCTCGGCCGCCCGGGCCGGGTCGACGCCGCTGTGCGCGCTGCACGAGGACGGCACCTGTCGCTCCTGCCCGCACATGTCGACGCCGCTGCCCGTGCAGCTGGCCCGCAAGCAGGCCCGGATCGTCGCACTGCTGGCCGACGGCGCGAACCCCGTCCCGGCCGCGGTGTGGGAGCGGCCGGCGGCGAGCGCGCCGAAGCGCTTTCGCAACAAGGCCAAGATGGTGGTCTCGGGGACGGCGGCCAAGCCGCTGCTGGGCATTCTCGGGCCTGGCGGGCACGGTGTCGATCTGCGCACCTGCCCCCTACACGTGCCCGAGATCGAGGCGGCGCTACCGGTACTCGCACGCACGGTCACGGCGCTCGGGCTGACGCCCTACGACGTGTCCGCGCGGCGTGGCGAGCTCAAGCACCTGCTGGTAACGGCCTCCCCGGACGGGGACCTGATGGTGCGCTTCGTGTTGCGCAGCCGCCGACACGTCGACGACCTGCGCGCCGCCCTGCCCGGCCTGCGGCGGGCGCTGCCGACGCTGGCGGTGCTCAGCGCCAACATTCAACCGGTACACCAGGCGATCATCGAGGGGCCCGAGGAGATCGTGCTCACCGATGACGACCGTCTGCTCATGCGGCTGCACCTGCCGGCGTGGGGCGTGGCGGAGGAGGACGCGGCGGGTGCGGGCCCGACGGAGCTGCCGTTGTACCTACCCACGCGTTCCTTCTTCCAAACCAACACCGGCATCGCGCAGGCGCTTTACGCCACGGCGCGGCGGTGGGCGGATGATGCGCTCACGGTTCCCGCTGCGGCGCCCACCGCCCCGCGGCAGGTGTGGGACCTGTTCTGCGGCGTCGGTGGCTTCGCCCTGGCCCTGGCCGGACCGGATCGGCGCGTGCTGGGAGTGGAGGTGTCGGCGGCGGCGATCGACGGCGCCCGGGCCGCCGCCCGGCTCATGAAGCTGCCCGACGATCGGGTCAGGTTCGAGGCGGGCGACGCCTCCGTGCTCGACCCGGGCGCCGGGGCGGTGCCGGACCTGCTGGTGGTCAACCCGCCGCGGCGCGGCATCGGCGCGGAACTGGCCGAGCGCATCGAGGCCGCGGGGGTGGAGCGGGTGCTGTACTCCTCCTGCAACCCCACGAGCCTGGCGAAGGACCTGGCGCGGATGCCCTCGCTGCGGCCGCGGCGGGCCCGCCTGTTCGACATGTTCCCCCACACCGACCACGCCGAGGTCCTCGTAGACCTCCGCCGAGGTCGGTAGACGTTACGTGCCGAGGTCGGTTGATATGGCAGGTCTGGGCGCGACTGCGCATGGATCGGTGCCACCACGTCACGTAGCCTCGTGACATGGCGAGCAACGACGCTGCACCCGACCCCTTTCCCTCCGCATCGACCACCCCCTCAGCCCCTGCGCCCGGCCGCGGGACTCGCGGCCTGTCCCGCCGCCGGGCGCTGGCGCTCCCGCCCGCCATCGCCGCACTGGTGGCCCTCGGCGGGTGCGGAGTATTCGGAGGCTCCGCGCGGGCACAGGCCTACGACACCGACGCCGTCCACCGCGAGATCCCGTTGGAGGAGGCTCCCGGCGCGCCGGATGCCGCGACGGCCTGTGCCGCCCTGAGCGAATCCCTGCTGCGCTTCCGCCTGGGCGAGGAGCCCGGGGCTAACGCCTTGACCTGCCCGGTCGGGACGGCCCTGACCATAGCCCTGCTGTACGCGGGCTCAGACGCTCCCGCCGACGGCGTGGAGGAGCTGCTCGGCGTATCGGCCGTCGAGGCCGCCGACGCCGATTCGGGCACTACCCGCGACCTGACCTGGTCGGCGCTGCAGAACAGCCTGCTGATCTACGAGCCCACTGAGGCACAGCTGAAGAACTTCAACCCCAAAGCAATCCCGGAGACTCCGTTGCTGCACATCGCCAACCGGGTGCTGCTGGTCGGCGATGACCCGGCAGTGGAGCAGTCCTACCTGGATGCCGCCCGCGAGTGGTATGCCGCCACCACCGAGCACACCGCCCGGAGCAATGCCAAGGCGGCCCTTGACGCGTGGGCGAAGCTCCACACTGGCGGGCTGATCAAGTCCTCCGGCATTGAGATCACCGAGGACACGCGGCTGGTGCTGCAAAACGCCCTGTTGTTCGCCGCCCAGTGGGCATGGCCCTTCAATGCGAATGACACCGCCGACGAGGCGTTCACCCTTTCCGACGGCGCGGTCGTCACCGCCCGGCTCATGCATGACAGGTTCTTCCTCCCCTACGTGCAGGGCGAGGGCTGGCGGGCCGTGCGTCTGCAGTACGCCGAGGGCAGCGGCCGCAACGTCATGGACGTGATCCTGCCCGACGCCGGCACTGCCCCAGCGGACCTGCCCACGTGCACCTGGGCCTCTGCCTCGGCGGCGCTGGACGCCTACGCGTATGAACACCCGTATGAACAGCTGCATGAGGTCCGGCTGGCCCTGCCCACCTTCGACCTAGCGCCCGGCCCCGTGGACCTGCTCGCCTTCCTGAAGGCACAGGGCATCGAGTTGGACTCCCTGGAGCACATCGGCGAGAACCTGGAGGTTGACCAGGCGGTCCAGCAGGTCCGCCTCATGGTCAAGGAGGAGGGCACCATGGCCGGGGCACTTACGGAAATGGAAATTGCCGACAGTGCTGTAAACACCACCCCGGACGAGGCAGTCAGCTTCACCGTCGACCACCCGTTCGTGGTCCGCATCTTCGACCAGATGACCGGCCTCGTGCTGATCGAGGGCGTCATCATGGACCCGACCGCTGCCGCCGAGTAATTCCGGCCCACGCCGCGGCCCCGCCTCCCGAAGGCCGGCCGAACGGTTACGCTCTTGCTCGGCAGTCCCTCCCATGACCGTAAGGAGTACCCGTGAGCGTCGACGTCATCACCCAGTCCACCCCCGAGCTCGTCGAGGCGATGGAGCGCCTCATCCCCCAGCTCTCCCGCAGCGCCCCGGCTCTGACCGCCGCGCAGTGCGAGGCCCTGGTCGCCCAGCCCGGCGTGTACCTGTTCGCCTTCCGCCCCGACGCGCCGCTCGCCGACGGCACCACCCCCATCCTGGGCATGCTGACGCTGGCGACCTTCACCATCCCCACCGGCCTGCGCGCCTGGGTGGAGGACGTCGTCGTCGACGGCGACGCCCGCGGCCACGGTGCCGGCCAGGCCCTGGTCGAGGCCGCCGTCGAGTACGCCCAGTCGCTCGGCGCCCGCACCGTCGACCTCACCTCGCGACCCTCCCGGGAGGCGGCCAACCGCCTGTACCGCCGGGCCGGTTTCAAGCTGCGCGAGACGAACGTTTACCGCTTCTCCGGCGAGTGACCCCGCGGCCGGTCCGAGGCGCGGCGGCCCACGCTCAGGGCTCGGCCCACAGCAGCAGGTGCGGCGTGACGGCCTTCAAGTCCGGGACGACGACGAGCCCCGGGTCCGCCGGGAAGTGCTTGCGCCCGCCGATCTGGATCACCCGCAGGTCGTTGGAGCGGGCGGAGGCCGCACCGGTGGCGGAGTCCTCGACGACGACGCACTGGTCCTCGCTCAGTCCCAGCAGGCGCATTCCGGCGGCGTAGGGGGCCCGATCGGGCTTGCCCGGCAGGCCGTCGTCGCCGGTTATCAGGCCGGCGAAGACGTCGCCGAGCGCGTGCGCAACCGCCTCGACGATCGGGCGCGGGGACTGGGTGACGATCACCTGCGCCAGCCCTACCTCCAGCAGGGTCTGGGTGATCTCCCGCGCCCCCGGCACCAGCGGCGGGTTGGCCTTGACGGCGGCCTCGACGTCGGCGGCCATGCCGGTGAAGATCGCCTCGGCCGCCGGGGCGTCGGGGCCGGGGGCCGCCCCGGTGGCGGCGATGAGTTCGTGGGTGCGGCGGATGGAGGCGCCTTCCAGGGCGGTGACCTGTGCTGCGGTGACGGTGCCGCCGGCGGCCTCGCAGCGACGGCGGAAGGACTCATCCCAAAAGGGTTGGGAGTTGATGAGCGTGCCGTCCATGTCCCACAGGACGCCGCGTACATAGCGGCCGGAGTCACTCATCGCTTGCTCCCGGAGTTGCGCCCGCCGTTGCCCGACCGGCCGCGGCCGCCCTTGGCGCGCCGACGTTCGGCCCGCTCCGCACGCCGAGCAAGCTTCTCCTTCTCGCCCTGCGCCCACTCGACGCGCCCGGTCAGCCAGTCGCGGGTTTCGCGGGTGAGCATCTTGTTGTCCTCCAGCAGGCCGCCGGCGCGCAGCTCGGTGAAGTCCAGGTACTCGGAATTGCGGGTGCGCACATACTGCCGCTCGGCCTCGTGCAGGTCCGCGGCATCCCGTGCGACCTGCCGCTCAATCATCTGCCGCCCCAGCAGCAGGAAGATCGCCAGCACCAGGGCCACGATGCTGCCGTAGCCCTTCGTGGGCGCATACAGCAGGGCCGCCAGGACGGACAGCCCGACGGCGGGCCCCATCATGCCGTAGGTGTACCCCTCGGAGCGTCCGTCGTGGCCGCGGGCCCAGGCGCGGAGCTTGGCGCGCCCGTCCGGGTCGCCGCCATTGAACCAGTCGCGCACCCGCCCGCCGATGCTGCTCATCGTTCTGCCTCCTCAAGTAGCCCGTCGATCAGTTCGGCCATGGATCCCACCGACCGCTCGCAGGCGGCGACGACGTCGGGCGGGGACCAGGGCAGGCAGATGGCGTGGTCGGCGACGACGTGCATGGGGATGTCGTTCCAGGAGTCGCCCACGCTCCAGGTCTCGATCCGCTCCCCCGGCAGGGGACCGTCGGTGCCGGTGAGCACGTCCACCAGGTCACTCAATCCGGCGCCCTTGGTGGCCCCGGCGGGAATGACGTCGAGGAACTCCTGGTTGCGCACCACCTCGATCTGGTCCGGCCAGCGGGCGGTGAGGTCGGTGGCGATGCGCTCGCGCACGTCGTCGTCGCGCACCCGCATGGGCACCCCGATGAAGCGGTGGCAGGGCATCTCCTCCAGGGTCATGGGCAGGAAGATCTCCAGGATTGGGGAGGTCTCGTGGTAGGTGTCGGACAGGATGTGGTCCGCCTCCATGGTGGTGGCGAAGACGGTGAGCCCGTCGATGCCCTGCAGGAAGCTGGCGATCTCGTGCGCGACGCCGTCGGGCAGGTAGCGGGCGGAGAGGACCCGGTAGTCGCCGTCGATCAGGACGGCGCCGGTGAAGGTCACGGCGTAGTCGAAACTCATGCCGGCGGCCGTAAGGGTGTTGCGCGTGGCGAAGACGGACTTGCCGGTGTCGACGACGAGCAGGTTTCCGGCGTCCCGCCACCGCTGCATGGCGGCTAGGTCCGCGTCCGAGACGCGCCGGTCGAACAGGACCGTGCCGTCCAGGTCGGTGGCGATGAGTTGACGCACGTACTTCTCCTGCCAGGCCGAGTTATGTGCTGAGTTACAGATTACTGACTGGGCGCCGGGAGCACACCCGTGATGCGGGCGGAATTCGGTCGGAACGGGCGTCGAGGTCGGTCGAAGCCTCGCAACTTCGACCGACCTCGACGGTAACAACTACCGAACTCGGTGGTTATATCGACCGACCTCGGTGGGTGGGGCTATAGGCCGAGCCAGCCGGTCCAGGCGCCGAGGATGCCGATGACGAACATGCCCAGAATGATCCACAGGGCATTGATCTTCTTATTCAGCAGCCACATGCACACGAAGGTCAGCCCCAGCGCGGCCACGCCGGGTAGCAGCTGATCGAGGATGTTCTGCAGGGTGGTCACGGTGACGGTGCCGTCGTCCGCCTCCACCGAGGAGATCACCCCGGGGAAGTTGATCGTCGTCCATTTGGCCACCAGGGCGCCCATGACGAACAGACCGGTGATGGCGGCGATCTGGGTAATGCGCTTGAGCTGGCCGCCGCCGACCTCGCTGACCATAGCGGTACCGCGCTCGTAACCCCACTTCAGGCCGTACCAGCGCACCAGGATGCGAATGATGTTGATGCCGAGGAAGTAGACGATCGGCCCGAGCCAGGAGCCGGTCAGCGCCAGGGAGGCACCCAGCGCGCCGAGCACCGGGCGCACGGTCCCCCAGAAGATGGGGTCGCCGACGCCGGCCAGCGGACCCATGAGGCCGACCTTGACGTTGGTGATGGTGTCGTCGCCGATATCCTCACCCTTGGCGCGCTGCTCCTCCATGGCGGCGGTGACGCCGAAGACCACCGAGGAGATCCAGGGGTGGGTGTTGTAGAACTCCAGGTGGCGCTTGAGAGCGGCCGCCTGCTCGGTCTTGTTGGACGGGTAGAACTTCCGAATCGCCGGCATGAGGGTGATGCAGAAGCCCATGGCCTGCATGCGCTCGAAGTTGAAGGAGCCCAGCAGGAACGTGGAGCGCCAGTACATGCTCCGCAGATCGCGATTGCTGAGCATACGCTCGGTGTCGGGAGCGGCGTCGATTTCAGTGGACATGGTCGTGTTTCCTTCCCTGTTCCTTGCCGCGGTCAGTCGAGCTCGTCATCGAGTTCGTCGTCCAGGTCGTCATCCAGGCCGCCCCCGCCGGCGGCGACCGGGGCGGGGCGCGGCAGTTGGACCGACTCGTGGAAGTCGGGGTTGAGCTGGACGTAGATGAAGGCCAGGCACAGACCCATGATGCCCAGGGCGACCAGGGTGATGCCCGTGTCGAGGGTGGTCATGGACTGGGCGACGATGAAGCCGATGAAGAAGAAGGGCATGAGCTTGCGGGCCCGCATCATGTTGATGACCATGGCGTAACCGACGACGACGATGAATCCGCCGGCGATCTGCAGGCCCTGGGTGACGACGTCGGGGATCATCCCCAGGGCACGCGCCACGGCGTCACCCGAGGCGACCACCGCGACGGCGGCGGTGGGGATGGCCACGCGCAGGCCCTGCAGGGACAGCGCGATGAAGTGCATGATCTGAATGCCCCGCATATTGCCGTCCTCCGCGAAGCGGTCGGCCTGGTGGGCGAAGAACACGTTGACGGTACGTACGAAGATGGTCAGGGCCTGGCCGGCGACGGCCAGGGGGACGGCGACGGTGATCGCCTCCTCGTGGGCCTGTCCGCCGGCGATGGCGATGACGGTGGAGATGGTGGAGGCCAGCGCCGCGTCGGGGGCCATGGCGGCGCCGACGTTCATCCAGCCGAGGCTGAGAAGCTCGAGGCTGCCACCGACCATGATGCCGGTGGTCGGGTCGCCCAGGGCGAGCCCGGTCAGGGTGCAGGCGACGATGGGTCGATAGAACATGCGTTCGTCCAGAACGGAGTCGCAACCGGCGAGGAAGGCCACGAGGGTCACGAGGATGATCTGGACAGCACCGATGTCATGCATGAGAGTGCTTCCTGGTGGGGACGGATAGGGGAGGGGGTCAGTCGATGAAGCCCTTGGACTTCAGGGAGTCCATCAGGTCCGCGCGCCCGGAGGAGGGGACCTGCTGGATGTACTGGCTGATGCCGCGGGAGTTGATCTCCTGGAAGGCCTTGACGTCCTCGTCGGAGATGTAGACGGCCTGCGACAGGGCCTTGGTGCCCTGCTTGAAGGTCATGCCGCCGACGTTGACCTCATCGGCCTGGATGCCCAGGTCGAGCAGCCGCACGATGTCTGCCGGGGTCTCGACGACGATGACGGCCTTGAGGTTCTCGTACTTGGGGTTCTTGTACACGCGGGCGGCCTTGGCGACGGTCAGCACGTGGACCTTGACCTTGCCGCCGCCGGTCTGGAGCATGAGCGTCTTGCGCAGCTCGTCGTTGGCGGCGCCGTCGGAGACGGCCAGGATGGCCTCGGCACCCAGGGCGCCGGCCCAGTTGTTGGCAACCTGGCCGTGGACCAGGCGGGAATCGATGCGCAGGAGCTTGATGTCCATCAGAGCTCGTCTCCTTCGTCGTCGTCGGAATCGGTGGTGGTGGGTGGGGTGAAGATCTCGGAGAGGACCTTGACGCCGCCGGCGCCGGAGGTCTTGGCGACCTCGACCAGCTCGGTCAGGTCGCCGCCGGCCATGCGGCGGCCGAGGACCTCGATGAGCATGGGCAGGTTCACCCCGGTGACGACGTCGGCGTCGTCGCGGGCGGCGGCGAAGCGGGCGGCGGCGTTGTAGGGGCTGCCGCCGAGCAGGTCGACGAGGATGAGGTACTGCCCCGAGGCGGAGGAGTCGACGGCGTCGGCGTATTTGGCCAGTAGGTCGTCCGGTCCTTCGCCGGGGTCGAAGCTGATGGGGACGACGTCGTCCTGCGGGCCGGCGATCATGGCGGCGGAGTTGAGCAACCCCTCCGCCAAATGACCGTGGGCCGCGACGATCACTGCAACTGATGACTGCAACGGCGGGCTCCTGCCAGTTACGCACCGCGGAGGCGGTGACTATCGGTGAGTGGGGACATAGCCGCGACGCCGTGCCCCGATTGGCCGAAGCATATGCCAAATCGTTTGAACCGGCGCCGTTCTATGACGCGGCCCACAGTAGCACGCGAGTGGTCTTAGATCTCGGGAACGTTGCGCTCAATTTCGGCGAGCCACGGCCCGGCGTCGGCGTCGGAGGGCATGCGCCAGTCGCCGCGCGGGGACAGCGTGCCGCCGCCGACCACCTTGGGGCCGTTAGGCAGCGTCGAGCGCTTGAACTGACTGGAGAAGAAGCGCCGAAAGAAGACCAGTTCCCACTTGCGGATGTCGGCGAGCGTGTAGGCGACCTTCTCCTCCTCGGGCAGGCCGGCCGGCCACTGACCCACGCTCGGGTCGGCCCAGGCCTTCTCCGCCAGGAAGGCGATGCGGGAGGGGCGCTCACCACGCCGCAACACGTGCCACAGTGTGAAGTCCTGCAGCGCGTAGGGGCCGATGCGGGCCTGAGTGGACTGGATGGGCTCGTCGTCGTCGGCCGGAACCAGCTCGGGGCTGATCTCGGTGTTCAGCACGGCCAACAGCACCTCGCAGGCCTGCTCGGAGAAGAGCTTCTCGGCCACCACCCAGCGGATCAGGTGCTGAATCAGGGTCTTGGGTACGCCCGCGTTGACGCCGTAGTGGGCCATCTGGTCGCCCACCCCGAAGGTGCACCAGCCCAGGGCCAGTTCGGATAGGTCGCCGGTGCCCAGCACGATGCCGCCGCGGGCGCCGGCGATGCGGAACAGGAAGTCGGTGCGCAGCCCGGCCTGCACGTTTTCGAAGGTGACGTCGTAGACCTCGCGGCCGCGCTCACCGCGCCCGTAGGGGTGGTCCATGGCGGTGAGCATCTGCTCGGCGACGGGCCGGATGTCCAGCTCCTCCACATGGCAGCCGAGCGCGGTGGCCAGGGCGAGGGCGTTGTGCTTGGTGGCGGCGGAGGTGGCGAAGCCGGGCATGGTGATGGCGTGGATGTCCGTGCGCGGGCGACCGAGGCGGTCCATGGCACGGGCGGCGACGATCAACGCGTGGGTGGAGTCCAGGCCACCGGAGACGCCGATGATGAGCTTGGGGTTGCCGATGGCGCGCAGCCGCTGCTCCAGGGCGGACACCTGAATGTTGTAGGCCTCGTAGCAGTCCTGGGCGAGGCGGTCGGGGTCATTGGGGACGAAGGGGAAGCGGGACACCTCCCGGCGCAGTCCGATGTCGGTGCGGGGTGCAGACAGGGCGTCCCGCGGGATGCGTACGGTGCGGAAGGCGTCGGGATTGGTGGGGGCGGCGCTGCCGCGGGCGAAGGTGCGGCGGTTGTCGTCGAAGGTGCCCTGGCGCAGGCGCTCGGCGCGCAGGCCCTCGAGGTCGACGTCGACGACGGTGGCGCGCGGGGAGTCGGGGAAGCGCTCGGTCTTGCCCAGCAGGGTGCCGTTCTCGTAGACGAAGGTCTGCCCGTCCCAGGCCAGGTCGGTGGAGGACTCGCCCTGCCCGGCGGCCGCATATACGTAGGCGGCCAGATCGCGGGCGCTGGAGGCGCGGGCCATCAGTCGGCGCTGCTCGGCTCGGCCGACGGTGACCGGGGAGCCGGAGAGGTTGACCAGCACGGTGGCACCGGCCAGGGCCGCGATGGAGGACGGCGGGACCGGCACCCACATGTCCTCGCAGATCTCCACGTGGAAGACCAGCCCGGGCACGTCCTCGACGGCGAAGAGCAGGTCCGGCCCGAGCGGCACGCTCACGCCGTCGGCGTCGGGGCCGACGCCGGGAAGGCGGACGGTGGCGGGCAGGTCGCCGACTCCGGCGGCGAAGTGCCGGGACTCGTAGAACTCGCGGTAGGTGGGCAGGTACGACTTGGGGGCGACGCCGCGCACCGCCCCGCCCTGGATGACGACGGCGCAGTTGAGCAGCCGGTCGCCCACGCGCAGGGGGGCGCCGACGACGAGTGCCGGCAGCAGGTCGGCACTGGCGGCGCGGATGGTTTCGAGTGCGGCCAGCACGTTGGCGGTCAGCAGGTCGTCCAGGAGCAGGTCGTCGACGGAGTAGCCGGTCAGAGTCAGCTCGGGGAAGGCGGCCAGTACCACGCCGTCGGCGGCCAGGGCGCGGGCCTGCTCCACAACGGCGGCGGCATTGGCGGCGGGGTCGCCCATGGACACCGGCAGGGTGACCGCGGCGACGCGCGCGAAGCCCTGGTCGTAGGCGGAGTGGAAGGCGATGTCGGTGCGCTCCGGGTTACTCATGGGCCGATCCTGGCACAGCAGACCCGACAACGACTCTTGTCAAATCGTTTTCTTCACCGTAGTGTCTTCATGCGTTCCGGGAACACGCAGCCCCGGACGCCTTGATCCCTACCCCCTGAATCGCATCGAAGGAGATGCACATGCACGTCGCTTCGCGATTACCACGCCCGCTCCGACCCCTGGCCGTCACGGCGGCACTCGCCCTGGCCGCCGTCGGCGCGGCCGCGCCCCTATCCGCAGCCCCGGCCGCCGCCGACCCCGCGGAGGCCACGGCCACCGACCCCTGGCGGCCGCTGGCCCACTACTCGCCCCAGAACAACTGGATGAACGACCCCAACGGCCTGGTGTATGTGGACGGCGAGTACCACATGTTCTACCAGTACAACCCGGAGGGCAGCGAGTGGGGCAACATGTCCTGGGGGCACGCGGTCTCCACCGACCTGGTGCACTGGGAGGAGCTCGGCGTCGCCATCCCCTACACCGAGGACTACGGAGTGTTCTCCGGCTCGGCCGTCTACGACGTCAACAACACCTCCGGCCTGGGCACCGCCGACGCCCCGCCCCTGGTGGCGGTGTGGACGCGCGCCGACAACCACAACGGCAACCAGTCCCAGTCCCTGGCCTACTCCACGGATAAGGGCCGCACCTGGACCACCTACAAGGGCGGCGACCCGGTGCTGGACATCGGCTCCACCGAATTCCGCGACCCCAAGGTCTTCCGGGATGAGGCCGCCGGCCACTGGACCATGGTGGTGGCCCTTTCCGCCGAGCACCAGGTGGCCTTCTACTCCTCCGACAACCTGATCGACTGGACGCGGCAGTCCACCTTCGGCCCCATGGGTGACACGAGCGCCGTGTGGGAGTGCCCCGACCTGTTCCCCATGGCGCTGGACGGCGACCCGAACAACGTCAAGTGGGTGCTGTCGCTGAGCGTCGCCGGCAGGGGCCGCTACTTCACCGGCGACTGGGACGGCACCACCTTCACCGCCGACGACATCCCCGTCTACGCCGGCGCCGAGGGCACCGTGGTGGAGGACTGGGAGTCCGGCACTTACGGCGAGTGGACCACCTCCGGGACCGCCTTCGGCGACGCCCCGGCATCCGGGGACGTCACCGGGCACGCGGGCTCCTACTACGCGGACTCCTGGGGCACGGGGGACGCCGACACCGGCTCGCTCACCTCCGCGCCCTTCACCATTGAGCAGGACTACCTGAACCTGCTCATCGGCGGCGGCAACCACCCCTATGACGCCGCCGCCACCGGCGACGACGGCGACGGCACCCTGCTGGCCGGCTTCGACGACGGCACCTGGGAGGGCTGGACCGTCACCGGGAACGCCTTCGGGGAGGCTCCGCTGACGGGTACCGCACCCGGGCAGCAGGACCTGATCAACATGAGCAGTGCCGGCGTGCTGAACTCCTTCTACGACGCCGACACCGGTCAGGGCACCGACGCGTCCACCGGCACGGCCACCTCGCCGGAGTTCACCATCGACGCCGACTACCTGAACCTGCTCATCGGCGGCGGCAACCACCCGGAGGCGGATGGCGGCGGCGCCACCGTCGTCCAGCTGCTGGCCGACGGCGAGGTGGTGCGCACCGCCACCGGCCGCAACCTGGAGGAGCTCAACTGGCAGAGCTGGGACGTTAGCGACCTGCGCGGGACCACCGCCACGCTGCGCGTCGTCGACGAGAACACCTCCGGCTGGGGACACATCCTCCTCGACGAGGTGCGGTTGTCGGACCGCGCGGCCACCACCATCCCCAACAACACCTCTGCCAACGTGGTGGTCGACGGCGAAGTGGTCGCCTCCGCGACCGGCCGGCAGTCGGGCGGCCTGGACTGGGCGAGCCTCGATCTGCGCCAGTGGCGGGGACGGGAGGCCCAGCTGGTGCTCGAAGACAACAACCAGACCTCCGAGTGGGGCCACTTCATGGTCGACACCATCGTCCAGTCGGATACGCCCGGATTCAGCCAGACGGAAGTGATGCCGTACCTGGACTACGGGCGCGACTACTACGCGGCCGTCACCTGGAACGGTGTACCCGACGGCGAGCGCTACACGGTGGCCTGGATGTCCAACTGGGACTACGTGAACGCGGTACCCACCACCTCCTGGCGCACCGCCATGACCACGCCCCGTCAGCTGGAGCTGCGCACGCTGAACGGCGAGCCGCGGCTGACCGCCGCACCCGTGGCCGGGATCGAGTCGCTGTACACCGGTGACGCGGTGGTGCTGGACGGAACCGAGATCCCCGAGGGCACCACCACCCTTGATGATCCGGCCGCGGGCACGGCCCTGGATGTCTCCCTCGCCCTGGACCCGGGTACGGCCGCCGACAGCGGGATCGTCGTGCATGCCGCCGACGGGCAGGGCACCGTCGTCGGCTATGACGCCGAGGCGGGCGAGGTCTACCTGGACCGCACCAACTCCGGTGCCACCGATTTCTCGGCGGCCTTCCCGAGCGTGGAGCGCGCGGAGGTGACTCCCGACGCGGATGGCCTGGTGCGGCTGCGGGTACTGGTGGACGCCTCGTCGGTTGAGGTGTTCGCCGCCGACGGCGCAACAACCATCACCGATGCGGTCTACCCGGAGGAGACGGCGACGGGAGTGTCCCTGTTCGCCGACGGGGGTGCGGCCACGGCGGTGCAGCTGCGCATCAACCAGTTGTCGGACTACCGCAACACCTCCATCACGCCGGAGCCCTCGCCGTCGGCGAGCCCCTCGGCGGAGCCCACAACCGCGCCCTCGTCTGCGCCCTCGACGGCCCCGTCGACCGGCCCGTCGACGCCGGGCGCGACGCCGACCGCCGCAGCGACTACGCCCAGCGGATCTAACGGACCGCTGGCACACACCGGTGCCGCCGCGCCGCTTCTCCTAGTCGTGGCGGCGGCAATGGTCCTCGCAGGCGTCACCCTGAGGGGTTCACGGCTTCGCCGCTGATTCGCGGATCTGGGGGTATCCCGCGCAACCGCAACCCATCCGTTACCAGACTCCCGCAGAATTCTGGGCTTTCCTGGATGGATTAACCACGCGGGACGGCCTATGATTACGCATGTCGGAACGCTCGCGGCATCGAGGAGGTTCAGGGACTCTGATGACGTGCCGGTGCGTTTGGGGTTGACGCGTTTCAGGGACCGCGCCCCCAAAGTCCGACCGGGGCCCCGCGCCAATGGCGCGGGGCCTCTTTTTGCCCTGACGGGGTTATCGGCGCGAACGTGGGTTATCGGCGCGAATGCGTGTGGTTCGGGCGCGTCGTGGGGTCTTAGTTGGTTCGTCCGGCGCAGCCCTTGCGGGCCCGGGGGCCTTCCAAGGACGTGGGGGTGGAGCCCCACCGGGCGGAGGTGTATCCCGCGGGACCCACGCACGTGGCGGCCTGCGCGTCGACGACTCGTCAGATGTGGTGGCAGTTCGCTAGGTGCGCCGACGCCGAATACACGCGTTCGCGTCAGGAACACGAGTTTTAGAGCTTTGCACGCGCCCCGCACCCGCAAACCTCTAAAACACGTGTCTTTGCGGGAAACTCGTGTACGAGACACGGCCCAGCCGCCCAGCACCCTAGGCCAGACCCGCCCAACGGGACCTGCACCCGAGGCCCAACCCGCGCCATAGCAGACCCGCCTCGAGCGCAGACCCACCCCCGCCGCGGCAGAACTCGGAATAACTCAGCCGATCCGCCAGCGCCGCTTGAGGTCGTCCACGTACAGGCGCATCTCGTCGACCATCCCGGTGCCGACGTTCACCTCCGCCGCCGTGCCGGGCGTGGTCGCGCACAGCCACTGGATCTGCAACCCATCACTGAGGGCCACCACCGAACGCGCAATCAGCCGCGAAGGCGCCTCGGGTCGCACCGTGCCGGCGGCCTTGCCTCGCTCCAGGGTGTCCTCGATCTGGGCGATGGACTCTGCCAGGTGGCTGGCGAGCCAGGTATGCGCCGGATGGTCGGCAGCCAGAACCGCCGGCGTTGTCGCCGTGTAGATCGCCACCAGTTCGCGGTGGCGGGTGTTGTGCTCCACCAGGGCCGCGAAAGCATCGAGCAGGCGCCAGGGGTCGTCGTTGAACTGCTCGTCACCCAGCAGGCTCGCACGGTCCTCGCGATCGCGGCGCTCAAGCACCTGAGCGAATAGCGCCTCCTTGGAGGAGAAGTGGTGCAGTAGCCCGGCCTTGGAGATCTCGGCGGCGGCAGCGATGTCCGCAAGCGAGGTGCCCGCGTAGCCATGGGCGCCGAACAGGGCGACGGCCTCATTGAGGATGCGTTCGCGCTTGTCCTCGCTACCGGCCGGCGGGCGGCCAGGGCCGCGCCAACGCCCACCCGAAGCGGTAGAAGTGGTCGCGAGCGAGGCGGTATGCGGGTGGGCCGGGGTAGAAGACATGCCCTCATTCTCGCACTGGTGCGCGTCGGCCCCGGGTGCCGTGTCGCAGCACCCGGGGCCGACGCTCCTGGATCCGGTCGGATCAGGCCACCGGCGTCGCCGCCGACGGCGCCCAGGCCTCCCCGCGGGCGGTCAGCGCCAGGCCGGCCAGCACGCCCTCGGGGCTGACGTCGACGACGACTTCCTGGCCGTCGAGCACCTCCCCGGCCAGCAGCATCTTGGCCAGCCGGTCGCCGATCTCGCGCTGCACCAGCCGGCGCAGCGGCCGAGCGCCGAAGGAGGGGTCGTAACCCTCGTCGGCGAGCCACTCGCGAGCGGCGTCGGTCACCGTCAGCGTGAGTCGTCGACCCTGCAGCCGCTCGGCCATGCGGGCCAGCTGGATGTCGACGATCCGGCCGAGCTCCTCCTTGGTGAGCGCGTCGAAGATCAGCGTGTCGTCCAGCCGGTTGAGGAACTCCGGCTTGAAGGCGCCGCGCACCGCGGTCATCACCGACTCGCGCTTCTCATCCGGGGACAGCAGCGGGTCGATGAGGAACTGGCTGCCCAGGTTGGAGGTGAGCACGAGGATGGTGTTGCGGAAGTCTACGGTGCGGCCCTGGCCGTCGGTGAGGCGGCCGTCGTCGAGCACCTGCAGCAGGATGTCGAAGACCTCGGGGTGGGCCTTCTCCACCTCGTCCAGCAGCACCACCGAGTAGGGGCGGCGCCGCACGGCCTCGGTGAGCTGGCCGCCCTCCTCGTAGCCGACGTACCCCGGAGGGGCGCCGACCAGTCGGGCCACCGAGTGCTTCTCGGAGTACTCGGACATGTCGATGCGCACGATGGCGCGCTCGTCGTCGAACAGGAAGTCCGCCAGGGCCTTGGCCAGCTCGGTCTTACCCACACCGGTGGGGCCGAGGAACAGGAAGGAGCCGGTGGGCCGGTCGGGGTCGGACACGCCCGCACGGGAACGGCGTACGGCGTCGGACACGGCGGTCACCGCGGCCTTCTGGCCGATCAGCCGCTTGCCGATGGCGTCCTCCATGTGCAGCAGTTTGGCCTGCTCGCCCTGCATGAGCTTGCCGACCGGGATGCCGGTCCAGGCGGAGATGACCTCGGCGATCTCGGTGGGGCCGACCTTCTCCGCAATCATCGGCTCCGGGGCGGCCCCCTCGCGCTCGACCCCGTCCGGGCCGACGACGGTGGTGTCGGTGGCCTCGGCGTCACGGATCTGCTTCTCCAGGGCGGGCATCTCGCCGTAGCGCAGGCGGCCGGCCTCCTCGAAGCGGCCCTCGCGCTCGGCCAGGTCCGCCTTGGTGCGCAGTTCGTCCAGCTGCGCGCGCAGCTCACCAACCTTGTTGTGGCCTGCCTTCTCGGCCTCCCAGCGGGCATTGAGCGCAGTCAGTTTCTCCGAGGCGTCGGCCAGTTCGGCGCGCAGCCGCTCCAGCCGGTCCACGGCGGCGGGGTCGGCGCGGTCGCTCCCCTCCTCCAGCGAGTCGGCCAGGTAGGACTCCTCCATGCGCATGCGGTCCACGCGGCGGCGCAGCTCGTCGATCTCCACCGGCGAGGAGTCCAGCTCCATGCGCAGACGGGAGGCGGCCTCGTCGATCAGGTCGATGGCCTTGTCGGGCAGCTGCCGGCCGGAGATGTAGCGGTCGGACAGGGTGGCGGCGGCCACGAGCGCGCCGTCGGAAATGGTGACCTGGTGGTGGGCCTCGTACTTGGGGGCGATGCCGCGCAGGATCGCGACCGTGTCATCCACGGAGGGCTCCCCCACGTACACCTGCTGGAAGCGGCGCTCCAGGGCGGGGTCCTTCTCCACGTGCTCGCGGTACTCGTCCAGCGTGGTGGCGCCGACCAGGCGCAGCTCGCCGCGGGCCAGCATGGGCTTGAGCATGTTGCCGGCGTCCATGGCTCCCTCCGAGCCGGCGCCCGCACCGACGACGGTGTGCAGCTCGTCGATGAAGGTGATGATCTCGCCGTCGGAGTCCTTGATCTCCTTCAGCACGGCCTTCAGCCGCTCCTCGAATTCGCCGCGGTACTTGGCACCCGCGACCATGCCGGAAAGGTCCAGGGCCACGAGCCGCTTGCCGCGCAGGGAGTCGGGGACGTCGCCGGCAACGATGCGCTGGGCGAGCCCCTCGACGACGGCGGTCTTGCCGACGCCGGGCTCGCCGATCAGCACGGGGTTGTTCTTCGTACGGCGGGACAGTACCTGCACCACCCTGCGGATCTCGGCGTCGCGGCCGATCACCGGGTCGAGCTTGCCCTCGCGCGCCGCCTCCGTCAGGTCGGTGCCGTACTTCTCCAGGGACTTGTAGGTGCCCTCGGGGTTCGGGGAGGTGACGTGGGCGGAACCGCGCACCTGCGGCAGGGCCTCGCGCAGCTTCGAGGCGGTGGCGCCGGCGTCGGCCAGCAGTTTGGCGACGGGGTCGGCCGACGGGTTGCCGGCGGCCAGGCCGATGAGCAGGTGCTCGGTGGAGACGTACTCGTCTGCGAGCTGCTTGGCCTCGTTCCCGGCGGCCTCCAGCGCGGCCAGGAAGGCGCGCGAGGGTTGCGGCTGGGCGACGGAGGAACCGGAGCTTGCCGGCAGCGACGTCAGGACGCGGCGGGTGGCCGCGCCTACGGCCTGGCGGGCCGCGGCGTCGGGGACGACGGCGGCGAGCAGGCCCGCGGCTACGCCGTCGGTCTGGGTCAGCAGTTCGGAGAGCAGGTGGGCGGTGTCGACCTGCGGGTTGCCCGCGGCGGCGGCCGCCTGCATGGCTCCGGAGATCGCCTCCTGCGAGCGGGTGGTGAAGTTAGTGTCCATATGGACCTCCTTGACGTGGGTGCCCGGACACAGGCGGTCCGGAGTTCTGCACGCCTCAACCGATGCAGCCTTGAGTCTATTCCACTCAACTTTGCGGAGAGGCGCTCGTCGCATGCGTCCCGAATCACTACTTGCGCAGGTGGGTAGTTCTCCCGGGGGAGCCCTACCCATTTCGTTATCTGCGGCCTCTCCGTAGCGTGTTCAGCACACACAGTCCGACGCAAAGATTGGAATCTCCCATGTCCCGCCTGTCCCGCCTGACCACCCTCGCAGCCACCGGCCTGACCGCCGTCGCCCTGACCGCGTCCATGGCCGCCTGCTCCTCCAACTCCGACGACGCCGCCGACCAGGGCTCCGACCAGCAGGTCACCACCACGGCCGACACGGACACCGGCTCCGACGACGCCGACGAAACCGAAGCAGCCGCCGAGCCGACCGTGCCCGACGGCTACACCCTCACCGAGGTGCCCGGCGCCGAGCTGTCCATCGCCGTCCCCTCCGACTGGAGCACCCTGACCGAGTCCACCGCCTCGGACACCGAGTTCGTCTCGGCCCTGGCCACGGCCCTCGGCCGGACCGAGGCCGAAACCACGGCCATGCTTGACTCCCTCGCCCTGTACAGCATCGACATCAGCGGCACCCGCGACTACGCCGAGAATCTGAATGTCGAGATCGCCAAGGGTTTCACCGCCATGCCTTCAGAGAACGACATGGTCGCCCTGCTGGAGAATCAGAACAATGAGGCCGCGGGAATGGTCTTCGAGCCCGGCACCTACACCGAGACAACCACCGCCAGTGGCCAGGACGCCGTCGTGGAGACCTACACCCTGCCGGTCGATGGCGGGCCGACGACCGAGGGCACCTACGTCGTGGTCTACGCCAATGGCGGCGACGACTTGGCGCTTATCGCCATCAGCACCGACTCCGCCGAGCGGACCCAGGAACTGGCCGACGTGGTCCTCGGCTCCATCTGATACGTAACACATTGACGACCAATTCGTTACCGTTGGGGTGGGAACGCAGTCGGCGTCCCCACCCCAACGGCTTACAGCCACCACTCAAGGCAACACCCGCCGCAATCAATCGCGAAGGATTCCCATGACTCGCCTGTCCCGAAGCGCCACCCTGGCCACCACAGGTCTGACCGCGGTCGCTCTGACCGTCTCCATGTCCGCCTGCTCATCCGGCTCCGACTCTGACGACACCACAGCCACGACATCCGTATCCGCCACCGCCGCGGTTGCGTCGTCGGCAAGTGCGACGCCCACCGAAGACGCGACCGCGATGTCCTACACGCCTACCGAGGTACCGGACACCGAGCTCGTCATTCCTCTTCCAGCCGATTGGCTGGTACTGAGCGAGTCCGACGCCGCCAACGAAGAACTGATGAATTCCGCCGCCACCGCCACGGGACAATCGACAGACACCATCATCAGCACGCTACAGAACACGTCTCTCTACATCCTCGACACCACCGAGCTGACCGGAACCATGACCGTCACGGTTCGTCCCGTCGGCACCGGCCTGTCAACCGAGAACGACTTTGCCGAGATCATCAACTCCATGTATCCCGACAATGACGGCATCTCTACGGAGATCGGCGACTACACCACTACGACGACCGAGGCTGGAGCCGATGCGGTGATGCAGACGTATAGCGTCAACGTAGAGAGCACCGGCGAGGTCGCCTATGCCACCGTCGTGGAGTTCACCGCACCAGATGCGCGAACCGTAGCCGTCCACGTGGGCACCAATTCTGCTGAGCTTAATCAGGAAATCATCGACGGCGTTCTTAGCTCGGTATGAGGCCGAATACCGTCCGCAGACACTCGCCTGCCGACCACCATCCAAATCAGTACCGAGCCCGATAACACAACCAAGAAGGAGACCTGCCCAATGGTCCACTCCACCCGCCTGCCCCGCCTTACCACCCTGGCCACCACCGGACTGGCCGCTGTCGCCCTGACGCTGTCCATGTCCGCCTGCTCCTCCGGCTCCGACGACGCCGCCGACTCCGCGAGCGCCGCCTCCGACCAGGCGGTCACCGCCACCGCGGACACCGGCGCCGATGACAACGCCGCCGTCCCGGACGGCTTCACCCTGGTTGAAGTGCCGGACTACGACATCTCCGTGGCCGTCCCCTCCGACTGGGACACCCTCACCACCGCCAACACCTCCGACACGGAGCTGGTTGGACGCATCGCGCAGGCACTGGATGACTCCGAGGAGGAGGTCATCGCCGATCTGGAGGACACGCCGCTTACCAGCGTCGACACCGCCTCTGACACCGCCTCCGACACCGCCGTCGCGCCGTACCTCGTCCTCGGCCGGATCGATGGGGAGGGCGCCCTGCCGACCGAGGACCAGATGCGGTCACTGGCGGAGAACAACGACGCCGATGTCACCGGCTACGAGCAGACGACCTCCGGCAGCGGCGCCGACGCCGCCACCATCACCCTAAGCGCCTCCGAGGACGGCACGCAGTACTACGTGTCCGCCCTCGCCGTGTCGGAGGGCGATGACGCCTACCTCGCGTCGGTGATCGTCGTCGATTCCGAGGAGCAGCTCAAGGAGATCTCCGACGCCATGCTCGCCTCCCTCTGACCGGCACGTGTCATACTGCACGGATGGGACGCCGCCCGGCTTCCCGTTGGTCGACGAAAGGAAGCACTTATGGGACTCGATGATCTGAAGAAGAAGGCCGAGGGCGTCGTCAGTTCTGACAAGGTCGAGGAGGTCTCCGACAAGGTCCTGGACAAGGCCGCGGAGGCCGCCAAGAAGGTCACCGGCGGGAAGTTCGACTCCCAGGTCGACTCCGCTCGCGACGCCGCCGACAAGGCCATCGGCGACAAGTGAAGTCCGCTTCGGCGGCAGTGCATCCCGACCGGCCGTAGAGTCGGACGGGTGAACACGACGCCCGCTTCCCCTCCATCCGAACTCGAGCCCGTCCCCGACTGGCTCGACGAGATCGAGGGGGAGCGGGCGCTCGCATGGGTGGCGCAGCGCAACGCCGCCACCCGCGCCGCCTACGACAACACCCCCGGATTCGCCCAGCTGCGCGCCGACATCCAGGCGATCCTCGACGCACCCGACCGCATCCCTCGCGTCGGCCAGGCGGTCGGCGCCCTGTACAACTTCTGGACCGACGCCACCCACCCGCGCGGCCTGTGGCGGCGCACCACTTGGGAGGCCTACCGCGCCGGCGCAACCGCTGGTTCTGAGCAGACCGACTGGGAGGAACTGCTCGACCTCGACGCGCTCGGAGCGGCGGAGGACACCGCCTGGGTGTGGCACGGCGCCTCCGTGCTGCGCACCGGCCCGCGCGCCGGTCGGCGCGCCCTGGTCACCCTGTCCGCGGGCGGCGCGGACACCGACGTCACCCGCGAGTTCGACCTGGAATCGCGTCACTTCGTCCCCACCGACCCCGACGGCGGGGCCGGCTTCCACCGCGAGCCCTCCAAGGGCTTCCTGGCCTGGGCCGACGACGCCGGCGAGGCGGTTCTGCTGGCCGGCGACTTCGGCCCCGGTTCCCTCTCCCCCGCCGGCTACCCGCGGCAGGTGCGCCGCCTGCGCCGTGGTCAGAGCCCGCAGGAGGGCGAGGTGCTGCTCACCGCCGCGGCCGACGACGACGGGGCCTGGGCCTACCGGGATCCCTGGGGGCGCACCTGGCTGCTGACCCACCCCGACTTCTACACCGAGGAGCTGTGGCTGCTGCCCGACGGTGCCCCAACCCTCCCCGCCGCCGACGCCGAACGCTGCCTGGCCGACGCACAAGCAGTGGTGGCGCCGGGCGCCCTGCATGTGGATGTCCCCGCCTCGGCCGCGGTCACCCCCGCCTGGGATCTGTTGCTGATCGAGCTGCGCGAGGACTGGGAGACCACCGCGGGCTGCATCTATCCGGCCGGTTCGCTCCTGGCCGCCCCCATCGACGCCTTCCTCGACGGCTCCCGGGAACTGACGGCGCTGTTCACCCCGACGCCG
This sequence comes from Actinomyces succiniciruminis, assembly GCF_900002405.1. Taxonomy (GTDB): domain Bacteria; phylum Actinomycetota; class Actinomycetes; order Actinomycetales; family Actinomycetaceae; genus Actinomyces; species Actinomyces succiniciruminis. The sequence continues at coordinate 58,536 of NZ_LK995474.1, forward strand.
GCGACTTCGCTCAGCGCCTTCACCATCACCGCCCATCACCTGGTGCTCACGCTCCTGGACGACTGTGTGACCACCTTGGAGGTGCTCACTCCGGGCGGCCCGGACGGCACCGGCCCCTGGCGGCGCCACCGCCCCGACCTGGGTACCCTCCTCGGCGCCACCACCGCCACCAGCGGGGAGCCCGCGGCGGCCCCGGAGGACCCGACACTGCTGCGCCCCGGACGGGCCCTGGTCGACGTGTCCGCGAGCGCCGTCGATCCGCGGGAGGGCGACCGGCTGTGGCTGACCGTCTCCTCCTTCACCCGCCCCACCGTGCTCGCCGTCGGGGAGCTGGACGCGGCCGGGGAGCTCGGAGCCGTCGAGGTGCTGCGGGAGGCGCCCGCGCGCTTCGACGCGAGCGGCGTCATCGTCACCCAGCACGTGGCCGTCTCCGACGACGGCACCCGCGTGCCCTACTTCCAGATCGGCCGACCCGCGCGGGACGACGCGGGCGCATCCCGCCCGGCCCCGACCCTGCTGTACGGCTACGGCGGCTTCGAGATTCCGCTCGGGATCGGCTATCTGCCGGTCACCGGCCGGGCATGGCTGGAGCGCGGCGGCACCTACGTGGTGGCGAATATTCGTGGCGGCGGCGAGTACGGCCCGGCCTGGCACCGGGCGGGACTGAAGCAGCACCGGCACCGGGTCTACGAGGACTTCGCCGCCGTGGCCCGGTCCCTGGTGAAGCGGGGCGTGACCACGCCGGCACAGTTGGCGGTACACGGCGGCTCGAACGGGGGACTGCTGGTGGGCGTCATGCTCACCCGCTACCCGCAGCTGGTGGGGGCGGTTGTCTGCGAAGTGCCGCTACTGGACATGCGCCGCTACCACAACCTGCTGGCGGGCGCCTCCTGGGAGGCGGAGTACGGCAACCCGGACGATCCAGAGCAGTGGGACTTCATCCGCGAGTTCTCCCCCTTCCACCTGCTCAAGCCGGGGCGCAGCTACCCGCCGGTGCTCCTGATCACCTCCACGCGTGACGACCGGGTGCACCCGGCGCACGCCCGCACCACGGCATACCGCATGCTGGCGCTGGGCCAGGACGTGACCTACTTCGAGAACAACGAGGGTGGGCACGGCCGCGCCGCCACCAACGCGCAGCGGTCCTACATGCAGGCACTGGAGTACGAGTTCGCCTGGCGGAGGCTGACCGACTAGTCAGCGGCGGGCGCGGGCGAGGCCGATGACGGTGACGATCAGCCCGGAGAAGCCGACCGCGCCTGCGCCCAGTATCAGTACCGCCGCCAGTGGCACGCGGTCGAGGTTCATGGGTGGGCCCACCACCAGGCCGGCGGTGCCCGCGGGGCAGGTGACGGTGTAGGCGCCGCTGCGGGCCGGCGTGAAGGTGGCGTAGGGGACGCCCGCCTCGGGAGCATCCAGGTTGACCGCGGCACCGTCGGGGTCGGTGACCGTACAGCCGGTGACCGCCGTCGCGGAGGTGCCGTACAGGCCTGCCGTGGTGCCGGATTCCAGGTAGACCACGCCGTCCTCGCCGAGCGTCGCGCTCCGGGTCAGGGAGCCTCCCAGGGCGGTCAGCGCGCCGGTCAGCAGCAGCAATGGCGCAATCACCAGCATCAGCACCAGGCCTACGCCGAAGGTGCGCCACCGGTGCGCCGGGCGGCCGGTCCCGGTCGCGGAAGTGCCGGCACCTAAACGGGTCGGCACCGGCCCGCCCGCCTCGATGGGGCGTCGCCGATGAGGGTCGTTCGCAGACGTCGGAGCCTGGCCCGCCGCGGGACGGCCGCCGGAGCCGGTCCCGGTAGGCGGCTCCATACCCTGCTCACGCAGGTAGGCGGCCAGTTCTTCCGGGCTCAGGCGCTTGCCGTAGCGGGGCTCGCCGTCGTCGGTCTCGTAGGCGGCCACCGGTCCTCCGTCGTGCGCTGACGCCGTCAGGCGGCCGGGGTGTCGGTCTTGGGCGCACCGACCTTCGCCGCGATCTCAATGATGAGCCGCAGGATCAAGATGTTGACCAGGACCTCGGGCGCCGTCCACAGCAGCCGCAGCAGGAACTCACCGAAGTCGAAGTAGGTGTAGTTGATGGCGCCGAGAATCCAGCCCGCCACGGACAGCACGAAGCCGACGATGAAGATCGTCTTGCCGTACTTGGAGGCGAAGTCGCGGGCGCCGTCGAACAGGTTGGTCATGAAGGAGTCGGCCTTGGGCGCGGCGGGCTGCGCGTAGGAGGCGGCCGGGTAGGCGGCCTGCTGGAACTGGGCCGGGGCGGGCTGACCGGGCTGGGCCGCCTGGGCCGGCGGGTACGGGGCCGGCTGCTGCGCCTGCGGGGGGTACTGCTGCGGGTTGTAGCTGCCGGGGGCGGAGCCGGCCGACGGCGGGATGTACGGCTGTGCGGAGTTGGGCGTCTGGGTCATTGCGCGTATTCCTTCACTTCGTGTTGCAGTAGCGCGGTCAGCCTACCGCGGGGAGCCGGGCCGACGCCGCGAGCGTGGTCTCACCGCTGGTCCGTCCAGGCGCGGCGCACCACGATGGCGGTGCCGGGCCGGGTCGAGCCGGCGCCCGTCCCGGTTGCGGCACTCTGGGTGTCCGTACGCGGGCGAGCCCGCCGACCGGGAGGCACCGGGACGACCTGCACCTCGCCGTCGGCGGCCGCGGCGAAGACCCGTTCGACGGCGGCCTGGCGGGCGCGCAGGGCGCGGTTCTCCTCCTCCAACCGCTCCACGCGCCGCTCCAGGTCGAGAATGCGGCGGATGCCCTCCAGGTTGATGCCCTCCTGGCTTAGCGCCTGCACGCGCCGCAGCCGCTGGACGTCGCGGTGCGAGTAGCGCCGCCCCCGCCCGGAGGCGCGGGCGGGGGTTACCAGACCGAGCCGGTCGTACTGCCGCAGAGTCTGCGGGTGCATGCCGGCCAGCTCCGCAGCCACGGAGATGACGTAGACGGCCCGCTCGTCGGCGTCCTCGGCGAGGAAGTCGACGCCCTGTCCGGTCAGCCGCCGCGCACTCACCGGGCCGCCTCCTGGGCGAGGCCCGCGCGCGGATCCGCCTCCATCGCCGCGTCAAATGCCTCCAGGGCTGCCTTGGCCTCCTTGGACAGCTTCTTGGGCACGGCCACCTGCACGGTCACCAGCAGATCGCCGGTCCGCTTGGAGGTGACGATTCCCTTGCCGCGCAGGCGCAGCACGGTGCCGGAGGAGGTGCCGGGCTTGATGCGCACGCGGCTGGTCTTGCCGTCCAGCAGCGGCACCTGCACGGTGGCTCCCAGCGCCGCCTCCTTGAGGGTGACGGGCAGGTCCATGCGCAGGTTGGCGGTGTTGACCGGATCGATCGAGTACACCGGGTGCTTGGCCACCGAAATGGTCACCACCATGTCCCCGTTCTCGCCGCCGTTCGTACCCGGGCGCCCCTTGCCGCGCAGGCGGATCTTCTGCCCGTCGTGCACGCCGGCGGGAATGCGCACGGTGATGGTGCGCCCGTCGGCAGTGAGCTCGGCCAGGGTGCCGGAGACGGCATCGCGCAGGGACAGCGTGGCGTTGGTGAGCACGTCGGGCCCCTTGACCGGCTGCGGCTGGGAGGAGAACCCACCGAAGCCGAAGGGACCGCGTCCGCGCCGTCCACCCCCGGCGCCCGCGGCACCGCCGAACATGCGCAGCAGGTCGTCGATGTCCTCCTGGGAGGCGCCGCCGGAGGTGGAGTAGCGCACGTTGGGTCCGCCACCGCCGAACATGGAGGAGAAGATGTCCTCGAAGCCGGCGCCGCCACCACCGGAGCCGGAGGTGAAGCGTGCGCCGCCACCGGCCATGGAGCGGATGGCGTCGTACTGCTGACGCTCCTTGGGGTCGGACAGCACGGAGTAGGCCTCGCCGATCTCCTTGAACTTCTCCGCCGCGGCGGCGTCACCCGGGTTGCGGTCGGGGTGGTACTTCTTGGCGAGCGCGCGGTAGGCCTTCTTAATGGCGGCGGAGTCGGCGTCCTTGGCGACGCCGAGAACCGCATAGAAGTCCTTGGTCATCCAGTCCTGACTGGCCATGGCTCACCGCCTCCTTTCTGTTCCTGTTGAACTGCCCATTTGAACTGCCTAGTGCGCAGCCTTCGCGCTCAGGCCGGGTTGGCGACCTGTACGCGGGCCGCTCGCACCACGCGCTCACCGAGCTTGTAGCCGGGCTGCAGTACCAGCGCCACGCTCGGCTCGGTGACCTCCGTGGACTCGGTGGCCATGAGCGCCTCGTGCAGCTTGGGGTCGAAGACCTCCCCGACCTCACCGAAGCGCACCAGGCCGAACTTATCGGCCAGGATCTGCTCCAGCTTGTGGGCGGTCGTCGCGAAGGTGCCGGTCAGGTCGCCGTGCTGGCGGGCCAGCTCGATCTCGTCCAGGACCGGGATGAGGGTCTCGACGACGCTCGCCTGCCCCGCCTCGCGGTGCCCGGCCGCGCTTTCGCGCGAGCGGCGCACGAAGCCCTGGTACTCCTGCTGCAGGTTGTACAGGTCGGCGCGGGCGCGGGCCAGGTCGTCGGCCGCCTGCGCGGCCTGGGCCCGGGCCTGCTCCAACTCCGAGGGTGCCTCGACGTCGGTGCCTGCGTCCTCCGCTCCGTTGCCGCCCGCCGGGGCGGCGCCGCCCTGGGCCGCGGAGCCCAGGTCGACGCCGTCGAAGGCGGCCTCGATCTCGTCGGCCAGCGCGGGGTCGACCCCGCCGGCGCCGGGGTTGGCGCCGGCGGGCCGGTCCTGGCCGGCGTCCTGCCCCGGCTCGGGCTCGGAGCCCTCGTCCGGCCGCTTGTCCGGGTCGGCGCTCACTTGGCGTCCTCGTCGTCGACGATCTCGGCGTCCACGACGTCGTCGTCCTCGGCAGAGGACTGCGCCTGGGCGGAGGCGGCGTCGCCGGCGGCCTGGGCGGCCTGCTCGGAGGCGTACAGGGCCTGACCGATCTTCTGGGAGACCTCGTTCAGCTTCTCCTGCGCGGCCTTGACGGGCTCGATGTCGGTGCCCTCGAGGGCCTTCTTGAGCTCGTCTACGGCGGCGGAGACCTCGGACTTGACGTCCTGCGGCAGCTTGTCCTTGTTCTCCTTCAGCAGCTTCTCAATGGAGTAGACCTGCTGCTCCGCCATGTTGCGGGTCTCGGCCTCCTCACGGCGCTTCTTGTCCTCCTCGGCGTGAGCCTCGGCCTCCTTGACCATGCGGTCGATGTCCTCCTTGGGCAGGGCGGAGCCGCCGGAGATGGTCATCGACTGCTCCTTGCCGGTGCCGCGGTCCTTGGCGGACACGTGCACGATGCCGTTGGCGTCGATGTCGAAGGAGACCTCGATCTGCGGGATGCCACGGGGGGCCGGGGCAATGCCGGTCAGCTCGAAGGTGCCCAGGGGCTTGTTGTCGCGGGCGAACTCGCGCTCACCCTGGTAGACCTGGATGAGCACGGAGGGCTGGTTGTCCTCGGCGGTGGAGAAGATCTCGGAGCGCTGGGTCGGGATGGCCGTGTTGCGCTCGATCAGCTTGGTCATCACGCCGCCCTTGGTCTCGATGCCGAGGCTCAGGGGGGTGACGTCGATCAGCAGCACGTCCTTGCGGTCGCCCTGGATCACGCCGGCCTGCAGGGAGGCGCCGACGGCAACGACCTCATCGGGGTTGACGCCCTTGTTGGGCTCCTTGCCGCCGGTCAGCTCGCGCACCACCTCGGTGACGGCGGGCATGCGGGTGGAGCCGCCGACCAGGACCACGTGGTCGATCTCGGACAGGGAGACGCCGGCGTCCTTGATGACGTTGTGGAACGGCACCTTGGTGCGCTCGAGCAGGTCCGCGGTCATCTCCTCGAAGTGGGAGCGGGTCAGGCGCTCGTCGAGGTGGATGGGGCCGGCCTCGCTCATGGACAGGTACTGCAGGTTGATGTCGGTGCTCATCGCGCTGGAGAGCTCCTTCTTGGCCTGCTCGGAGGCGTCACGCAGACGCTGCATGGCGATCTTGTCCTTGGACAGGTCCACGCCGGACTTATCCTTGACCTGCTTGACCAGCCAGTTGACGATGCGGGCGTCCCAGTCGTCGCCGCCCAGGCGGTTGTCGCCGTTGGTGGCGCGCACCTGGATGGTGGAGAAGCCGTCCTCGTCCTTGCCGACCTCCAGCAGGGAGACGTCGAAGGTGCCGCCGCCCAGATCGAAGACCAGGATGAGTTCGTCCTCCTTGCCCTTGTCCAGGCCGTAGGCGAGGGCCGCGGCGGTGGGCTCGTTGACGATGCGGTCCACGGTCAGGCCCGCGATGGTGCCGGCCTCCTTGGTGGCCTGGCGCTCGGCGTCGTTGAAGTAGGCGGGGACGGTGATGACGGCGTTGGTGACGCTCTCACCCAGGTAGGCCTCGGCGTCGGCCTTCAGCTTGGCCAGGATGCGGGCGCTGATCTCCTGGGCGGTGTACTTCTTGCCGTCGATGTCGACGGTCCAGTCGGTGCCCATGTGGCGCTTGACGGAGGAGATGGTGCGCTCGACGTTGGTGACCGCCTGGCGCTTGGCGACCTCGCCGACCAGTACCTCGCCGGACTTGGAGAAGGCGACGACGGACGGCGTGGTGCGCCCGCCCTCCGCGTTCGGGATGATGGTGGGCTCGCCGCCCTCGAGGACGGCGATGGCGGAGTTGGTGGTTCCGAGGTCGATGCCGACGGCACGTGCCATGGGTGCTCCTTGATGTCTCGTGGTGTTGAAGTTGAGTGGTATGCACTCAGGATCATGGTTGAGCGTGGCCTTGTCAACTCCACGCGCCGCGACCTTGAGTCTGATGGGCTCAACCCTGCATGGGGCGGTTCTATTCCAGAGCCGCTCACCGTGACTCGGGTTACTCCGGGCACCTGAATACGACCCATACGCCGCCCGACTACCACCCGGATGTGGCCCGCGTACCCGTACACCAATCCCGACGTCTTCGACCACCATCGCCGCGAGGGCGTCCTCCGCATCGTTGTTCCGACCGGCCGCACCCTCAAGCTCAAGTGCGAAGCGCAGCCTGCCGCGGATCCGCGGATCGGGCTCGCCGCGATTGCGTGCGCGGTGGATCACTGCGGCTGTTGGTAGTTCGGGCGGGACCGCTCGGGCGCTCGCCCGGCGGCTGGCACCCTCCGGCCGACGATTCGCACCTTCACACGACGGTACGTACCTTCCGGTCCACGATTCGTACTCTCCTGCAACGGCACGTACTTCCAAGTGCCGAACCGTCGCAAGAAAGTACGAATCAGCGGAGCAAAGGTACGAACCGTCGGGCCCCGCACCGGCCTGCGCACGCACCCCAAACACTGCCGGCCCAGGCATCAATGACGAGGCCCGACCCCTGCACCCCAGCCGACAGCGCCCACCCCCACCGACCACACCCACAAACGCGAAGAGCCGCTTCACCACCCTCACGGCGCTGTGCGACGCGCTCGACTGCACAGTTGGCGAGCTACTGGAGGTGACCGCCGACTAGGCAGTCAGCCATCACGACCGGTGTCGGGCGGGTCGGCCGCGGGCGGCGAAACCGGCATACCATGCATCCCATAATGGGATTCGCATTGGCACACTGATTCCATGAGTACGCAAATCACGGTACGCCTGCCCGACGACGTCGTCGCCTTCCTCGATGACGTCGTCTCCACGGGAGAGGAGGCGAGCCGGGCGGCGCTGGTCACCAAGGCCCTGCAGCGGGAAATGCGCCGCTGGGCCGCGCTTCGTGACGCCGAAGTCCTCCGCGAGAAGGGCGCTGCCGACGACCTGGATGAACTGGTCGCCTGGACGGCCCGCAACGTCGAATTCGGCGACTGATTCACGAGTACGGAATCATGAGGCAGATCCGGCTGGCTCGACTCGACAAGACCCGCCCCGTCGTCGTACTCACGCGCGCGGCGGCGCTCACGGCCATGACCAAGGTGACGGTCGCGCCGATCACCTACACGATCAAGGGCCTGTCCAGCGAGGTGCCGGTGGACCCCAGTCAGGGGCTCGACCACCCTGGCGCCATCTCACTGGACAACGCACTGACCATTCCGACGGCGTCGCTCGGCCGCATTGTCGGCTACCTGGGCGAGGAGCAGGAGCACATGCTCGCCTGGGCGATAGTGCTCGCCTTCGACCTGGAACTGCCACTGCCCGGTAATCGGTGAGCGGCTCGCCCAGCTAGATCCGACGCGCAAGCCCAACGGCGGGAAGACCGGAGGCGCCGGCGGTGCGCCGATGGTCGGCACGAGGACCCTCCCGCGATCAGGGTCGCGCCCCAGACCGAGCGGTACAAAACTCTGTCAAACGATTGCGTGACGTCGAGGTCCCAACGGGCTTAGGCTGACATGTGTAGTGCAGCTCACTTTCCCTTCCGTCTCAATGAGGAGATTCCCTATGGCAGAGCCACAAACCGCAGCAAGCTCCTCCGCTGGCGGGCGCGCCACCCAGGAGGAGATCGACGCCTTCTTCGCGCCACCCACCAAACCGGTCAAGCCGTACTTCATCGCGGCTTACGTCCTGGCGCAGCTCTTCTTCTTCATCGCCCTCATGGGGCCGGCGGTCGTGGCCATCCAGACCAAGGCCATGGCTATGTTCCCGACCGACTCGGCAGCACAGGCCAACGCCGTATCCCAGATCGCCGGCCTTGGGGCCCTGGGCGCGGTCTTTGCCAACGTCATCTTCGGGCAGGTGTCCGACCGCACCATGTGGCGCTGGGGACGGCGCCGCCCCTGGCTGGTGATCGGCATCCTCGGCATGACCCTCGGCCTGACGATCATGGGCCTGACCAACACCGTACCGGCGGTCGCTGCCGGCTGGCTCATCGCCCAGATCGGAGCCAACGCCGCCCTGGCACCCTTCGTCGCCGTGCTGTCCGACCAGGTGCCGGAGTTCCAGCGCGCCCGCGTCAGTTCCATGATCTCCATCGCCCAGAACCTGGCACAGCTCATCGCCACCTGGCTGGCCGAGGCGCTGGCGACCAGGCTCCCGCTGCTGTTCATCGGCCCGGCCATTCCGGCGATCTTGTTCATGGTGTGGTTCGCCTTCGTCCTGCCGGACAAGCAGCTGACTATTAAGCCGCCGCGGCTCGACTTCATCGGCCTGCTCAAGACCTTCTGGGTCAACCCCGTCAAGCACCCCGACTATGCCCTGGCCTGGGCTGGCCGCTTCCTCATCACGCTGTGCGCCTTCTCCTTCACCACCTACCGCCTCATGTACCTGGTCCACCGGGTCAGCCTCACCGAGGCAGAGGCACGGCACACGATGACAATCTCGGTGTTCATTTACACCTTCATGCTCATGGGCGCTAGCTTCGTCGGCGGACAGCTCTCCGACCGGCTCCATCGGCGCAAGGCCTTCGTATTCGCCGCCTCCGCGCTATTCGGTGTCGGCACGCTCATGCTGGCGCACACCACCACAGTGTCCGGCTTCTACATGGTGGAGGCGGTCATGGGGCTGGCCTACGGCGTCTACGTCTCCGTCGACCTCGCCCTGGTGGTGGACGTCCTTCCCAACCCGGACAACGCCGGCAAGGACCTGGGCGTGTTCAACATCGCCAACGCCCTGCCGCAGTCGCTCGCCCCGTACATGGCACCGCTCTTCCTGG
>NZ_LK995475.1 GCF_900002405.1 Actinomyces succiniciruminis
CCACCTCGGGTCGATCCACCCCCAGGCGATGCGCGGCCCCCACCGGGTCAGCTCCCCCTCCGGCGTGCCGCACACCTTCTCCGCGGTGGCGGTGCGGACCTTCCCCGCATTGGACAGGTGCTCGATGATCCTGCGCGTGTACAGGTCGGTGACGCGCTTGTCGTAGTCGCGGCGACCGGCTGTACGGGTCACGGTCTTGAAGGTCACTTCGGTGTCATCGTCGTGTAGGAGTCGCACGGCGTGGTGGACGCGGCGCACTATGGCGGCCTGCTGGGCGCTGGTCAGGCCCTCCCAGGCGACGTGCTCGTTGAAGTCGGTCTTGGGCTGGCCGGTAAGGGCGGCCGCCGACGCTGCGGTGAGGGCGGGCCGGTTGACGATCTCCTGAACGACCCTGCGGGCGTCGAGGTCGCTGGCCTCCTTCACGCGCCCGAGTCGGCAGATGACCTGGTTGAGGGTGACCGCCCCGGCACCCTCGGTGCCGTGCAGGGCCAGGTACTCCAACGCCTCGGCGATCCTCCGCTTGGCCTGCTCGCGGTGGGCGGGCCAGAGCGTCTGCCAGGTCAGCGCCGGGGCGGTGGTGCCGTCCGCGTCCATCTGCTCGGCCATGGCGGTGACGATCTCGGCGGGCTCCCCGATCAGCGCCGCCGCAACGGTCGGGGGCATGGGGTCCAGGTCGGCGGCCTCGCCCAGGATGCGGATGTAGTCGCCGAAGAATGGGCCGCCCGGGCCGGTCAAGCTGTACTCGGTGCTCACGGGTGTTCTCACAGTAGGGCGGTGGCCGGGTCCATGGCGGCCGCGGTGTGGGCGATACGCGCCCCACCGCGGGTGGCAGCCACAGCCACGGGATCGGCGGCGTCGTCCTCCTCGTCGTCGTCGGGCTGGGGAGGCAGGCCCGGGTCCGCGGGCTGCTCGATCACTTCGGTGCCGTCCTCGGCCATGCGAAGGCCGTGTGCGGCGGCAGTGCGCACCACGCGCGGAGTGGCGTCGCCGAGGAGGAGGGCGAGGTCGTCGGTGGGGCTGGTGTTGCGGTCGTAGGTGGTTGACATGCGGTGGGCTCCTGTTCGGAGTTGGAATTACTGACACGTCAAGTATACCTTGCCGTAACCTCAATCTGTACCTAATTTCGCTAANTCACGGTCTTGAAGGTCACTTCGGTGTCATCGTCGTGTAGGAGTCGCACGGCGTGGTGGACGCGGCGCACTATGGCGGCCTGCTGGGCGCTGGTCAGGCCCTCCCAGGCGACGTGCTCGTTGAAGTCGGTCTTGGGCTGGCCGGTAAGGGCGGCCGCCGACGCGGCGGTGAGGGCGGGCCGGTTGACGATCTCCTGCATGATGCTGCGGGTTTCCAGGTCACTGGTCTCCTTCACGTGCCCGAGCCGGCAGATGACCTGGTTGAGGGTGACCGCGCCCGCACCTTCGGTGCCGTGCAGGGCCAGGTGCTCCAACGCTTCGGCGATCCGCCGCTTGGCCTGCTCACGGTGCGCCGGCCACAGCGTCTGCCAGGTAAGCGCCGGGGCGGGGGTGCCGTCATCGTCCAGGGTGTCGGCCATGGCGGTGATGATCTCGTCGGGTTCCCCGGTCAGCGCCTCCGCGACGGTCGGGGGCATTGGTTCCAGTGCGGCGGCCTCGTGCAGGAGGCGCAGGTAGTCGGCTCCGAATGGGCCGTCCGGCCCGGTCAGGCTGTACTCGTTGCTCACGGGGGCCTCGCCTTAGAGGAGTGCGGTGGTGGCGGTCATGGTGGCGGCGGTACGGGCGATACGCGCCCCACCGCGGGTGGCAGCCACAGCCACGGGATCGGCGGCGTCGTCCTCCTCCTCGTCGTCGGGCAGGGGCGGCAGGCCCGGGTCCGCGGGCTGCTCGATCACTTCGGTGCCGTCCTCGGCCATGCGAAGGCCGTGTGCGGCGGCAGTGCGCACCACGCGCGGAGTGGCGTCGCCGAGGAGGAGGGCGAGGTCGTCGGTGGGGCTGGTGTTGCGGTCGTAGGTGGTTGACATGCGGTGGGCTCCTGTTCGGAGTTGGAATTACTGACACGTCAAGTATACCTTGCCGTAACCTCAATCTGTACCTAATTTCGCTAACACGATTGGCGGGTTTGGCCCGTCATCACGCGGGAAGAATCGGATCACGGGGTCCCGTGCTGGGCCGTGGCCGGTTGCGTGTTCGTGACCGGAGGCCGGGCAGGCGCTCGCGGGCCGAGGCGAGGAGCCCGCCCACGCCGGGGCGGAGGCTTCACGGGAGACGTTCTGACGGCCTAGCGGGGTGCCCTGTGTGCTGGCCGTCCGGGGGGCGGCGATCGTGCCCCAGGCGCACCCCCAGTGGCGATCTGGGCATGACGAAGGCGGTCCCGCCTCATCAAGGCGGGGAGAGCGGGCGAGTAGTGCACTTTGTGCACTTTCAGGAGCAAACTTTTATACGCGCGCGCACGCGAGAGACTTTACCCATGAAAGTACACAAAGTGCACTACCGCATGACTTCAACGTTTACGGCGTGGTGCAAGCGTAGGTACAAACTGAGGGAAGGTGAACATCAAGTGAACACGCGAGGTTGCACTTACCTAAACTGAGGGGTGTCCACCACCGATCTCGGCAGCAGACACCCCTCAGATGTCATGACGATGCGGTTCTATCCCTCCTCGTCGGTTCGAAGTCCGAGCCCACGAAAAACGAACCCGCTTGCAGCGCGACGCTNGTGGCCGGTTGCGTGTTCGTGACCGGAGGCCGGGCCGGCGCTCGCGGATCGGCCCGGAGGATGAGGCCACGGTACTGAGGCTTCACAGGAGGCGATCTGGGGGCCTCGCGGCCTCGCTCATGTGCTGGCGTCCGGGGAGACGGCGATCGTGCCCCAGGCGCGCCCACAACGACGATCCGGGCATGACGAAGGCGGTCCCGCCTCATCAAGGCGGGGAGAGCGGGCGGGTAGTGCACTTTGTGTACTTTCATGGGTAAAGTCCCTCGCGTGCGCGCGCGTATAGAAGTTTGCTCCTGAAAGTACACAAAGTGCACTACCGCATGATTCCAACGTTTACGGCGTGGTGCAAGCGTAGGTACAAACTGAGGGAAGGTGAACATCAAGTGAACACGCGAGGTTGCACTTACCTAAACTGAGGGGTGTCTGCTGCCGAGATCGGTGGCAGACACCCCTTAGATGTCATGACGATGCGGTTCTATCCCTCCTCGTCGGTTCGAAGTCCGAGCCCACGAAAAACGAACCCGCTTGCAGCGCGACGCTTCACGAAACCTCGTGATTCGACCTGACGAGCGAAGGCCTGCTTGCCGATCAGGTCTGCGCCGTCGGCCGCTGCCCACGCCTGGAACTCACCGAACAGCTCCTGAACTCCCACGCGCGCCGCCGGGGCGACCGCGCACGCCTCGGAGATGAAACGGGCCACCGTATCCGAATCGGCCTGGTAGCGGTTGGTGGCCTCGGTGACCTTCGCCGCCGTCGGCATCCCGTTGGCGCGGTAGTCAGCCCAGCCGTCGAGCGCCCACGCCAACACGGCGTCGGCTTCCAGCTTCAGTTTCTCCCCAAGCTCGGGGTCACGCTTCGCCTCGGGAATGGTGACGTCGAAAGGAATCACGCGGATACGCCGCCACACCGCCGCATCGTCCCCGGCAACCTTCGGCAGGTGGTTGGTGACCATCAGAGCCGTGTGAGTGGGCGTGAACGTCACAGGGTTGCCGTACAGCGGGCGCGCGGTGATCGGGTCCCCACCCACTAGCTGTTTCATCATCGCAGCCGCGAGCGGCTGATCGCGTTCCGTCTCCGAGGTCACGACGAACCGCCTGCCCATCAGCCCGATCAGCTCGGGGGACGCGTTGGACGCCTTGCCGCGTGCGGACATGAACAGTGTGGATTCGGCGGCGTGCCCGTAGTCGCCGAGCGCGTTCAGGACGGCGTTGTACGCGACCCCCTTAGCGTTCGCGCCGGTACCGGTGGCGGTCAGCGCGCT
>NZ_LK995476.1 GCF_900002405.1 Actinomyces succiniciruminis
CCTCGCGCACCTCTGCCGGCAGGTGGTCGGGCAGCGGCGGCACCGGCTGGTTGACGTGTGCGAAGGCGATGTCCACCTGCGTGGAGCCGGTGAAGGGGCGGTGTCCGGCCAGGGCCTCGTAGGCGATGACCCCCAGCGCGTACAGGTCCCCGGAGGGGGTGGCCATGTTGCCCATGGCCTGCTCTGGGGCCAGGTACTGGGCGGTGCCCATGACCATGCCGGTGGCGGTCATGGGGCGCTGATTGACGCCCATGGAGATGCCGAAGTCGGTGAGCTTGGCCAGTCCCTCCCGGTTGATCAGGATGTTGGAGGGCTTGACGTCGCGGTGCACCACGCCGGAGTCGTGCACCACCTGCAGGGCGCGGGCGACCTGCGCCAGGATCGGCAGGATTTCCTCCGGCGGCATGGTGCCCCGTTCGGCCAGGATGTCCGACAGGGCGCGCCCCTGCACCAGCTCCATGACGATCCAGCCGGAGCCGTGCCGCTCCCCGGAGTCCAGCACCACCGCCAGGTTCGGGTGGCGCAGGCCGCGAGAGTTGGCGGCCTCGGCGCGCAGGCGGGACAGGAAGATCTCATCCCCGGCCAGTTCCGGGCGCAGGATCTTCGCGGCCACCGCCCGACCGGAACGCAGGTCGGTGGCGCGCCACACCTCGCCCATGCCGCCCAGGGCGATGCGCTCAACCAGCTGGTAGCGGCCCTGCAGCTCTAGACCGGGTTCGGGTTTCACTGGTCCACCGCCGCGTCGATCACGGAGGCGGCGATCGGGCCGGCGACCGAGCCGCCGGTGCCGGTGGCGGCGGTCTGCTCACCGCCGTCGAGCACCACGGCGACGGCGACGGTGGGATCGGCGATGTCCGTGCCGGCGAAGCCGACGAACCAGGTGACCGGGCCGCCCTCGGCCGACCCCGTCTCGGCGGTGCCGGTCTTCCCGGCCACCGTCACGCCGGCAACCTGCGCGGTGGTGCCGGTGCCGTCGGTGACCGCCTGCTGCATCAGCTCCGACAGGGTCTGCGCCGTGGAGGAGTCGATCGGTGTGCGGGCCACCTTCGGCGTGGCGGTAGACACGACCGACAGGTCGGAGTCGAGCGTTTGGGCGATCAGGTAGGGGGTCATCTGCTCGCCGCCGTTGGCGATGGTGGCCGCCACCGTCGCCATCATCAGCGGCGTGACCCGCACGGAGGCCTGCCCGATGCCGGCCATGGCGGTCTGCGCCTGCGAGTCGTTGGCCGGGTAGGTGGACGGGGTTACCGTCAGCGGTATGTCCAGGTCCTCGCCGAAGCCCCAGTTGGCGGCCTCCGTGGCGAGCTCATCGTCACCCACATCCATGGCCAGCTGGGCGAAGGGAGTGTTGCAGGACTGGGCGAACGCCTCGGCCAGGGTGACGGTGCCGTTGCCGCAGGACTCGCCGGCGTAGTTGGACAGGGCGTGGTTGGTGCCCGGCAGGGTGAGGGTATCCGGCGCGTCCATCTCCGTATCCGCGCTCGCCTTCCCGGTGCGCAGCGCGGCGGCAGTGGTCAGGATCTTGAAGGTGGAGCCAGGCGGGTACA
>NZ_LK995477.1:0-2855 GCF_900002405.1 Actinomyces succiniciruminis
TGGTGCCGATGCGGGCGAGTGGACGGCGCCGCCGGCCTGGAACGACGTCATCGGCCGCAACGGCCGGGACCTGTGATGCGGCGCACGCGCTGGACGACCGTCCTCGCGTGCTTCGCCGGGCCGGCCGTCCTCGCCTGGGCGGCCTCCGACCTCATGCTGCGCCACCGCGGCTGGGCGGTCTCGCTGACGCCGTGGGGCGCCGCCGTCGCCATCGCGATCGCCGCGATTGTGCTGCTCGCCGGTCTGGCGGTCCGCCGCCTGCGCGAGCATGAGCCCACCTGGATCACCCCCACCGGCGCCGCCCTGACCGCGGCCGCCGCTCAGGCATCGTCCCGGGTCGGGGCGGTGGTTGGCGGAGTGTACGGCGGCGGGCTCGTCGTCGCGCTGATGCACCTGGACTCCCCGGCCATGACCGCCCTGGCCTGGTCGGCCGCCGCCTGCCTGGCCGCGTGCGTGCTGTGGATCGGCGTCGGCCTGATCGTCGAGCACTGGTGCGCCATCGGCGAGGACGACGACGATGACCTGCACACCGGCTCCTCCCCGAGCGGCAGCGCCGCCTAGGCCGTCCCCCGGCGCGCCGTGAGAGCATCGCGTCATGTCCACGACCCCTGCCACGCCCGCCGACCCCGAACCGAACCCGAACCCGCCGACCCGGCCGCCGCGGCCCGGCAGGCTGGGTGTCGGCATCATCAGCGCCGGGCGGGTCGGCGCCGTACTCGGTTCCGCCCTGCGCTCGGTCGACCATCAAATCATCGGCGTGCACGCCGTCTCCGAGGCCTCACGCGAACGCGCCGAACTGCTGCTGCCCGGCGTGCCCCTGCTGGAGGTGGAGGACATCGTCGAACGGGCCGAACTCGTGCTGCTCGCCGTTCCCGACGACGCCCTGGCCGGCCTCGTCCAGGGACTGGCCGACCTGAAGCGGTGGCAGCCCGGCCAACTGGTGGTTCACACCTCCGGCGCCTACGGCACCGCGGTGCTCGAGCCCGCCCGCCGCTGCGGCGCCATCCCGCTCGCCATCCACCCGGCCATGACCTTCGGCGGTTTCTCCACCGACGTCGCCCGCCTGGTCGGCTGCCCCATGGCCGTGACCGCCCCCGCCGCGGTGCTGCCGATCGGGCAGGCACTCGCCGTCGAACTGGGCGGGGAACCCTTCGTGCTGCCGGAGCAGTCCCGCCCCGCCTACCACGCGGCCCTCGCCCACGGCGCCAACCACCTGGTCACGCTGGTCAACCAGGCCGTGCGCATCCTGGCCGCCGCCGGCGTCGAGGGCGGGGCTGCCACCCTCACCCCGCTGCTGTCCACCGCGCTCGACCGCGCCCTGCGGGAGGGTGAGGCCGGGCTGACCGGGCCGGTGGCGCGCGGCGACGCCGGCACGGTGCGCACCCACCTGGAGGCGCTGGCCGCGCTGCGCGACGCGGATGGCCGACCGCTGGACGACGTCGTCGCCACCTACCGGGCGCTGGCGGAGGCGACGTTGCAGCGCCGCGAGGCCACCGGGGCACTCGGGGAGCAGCAGGTGCGCGCCCTGCGCGAAGCCCTCGCGGCCCCTCCGGCAGAACCCGGCAGGGACTCCAACACCAGTCCCGCCGACTAACCCGCCCCGGCCCTCCGCGTCGTCCTCGTCGAGGTCGGCAGTACTTGCATATCGCGGTCGTTTGAAGCTGCCTCAGCCGCGCGCGCTCCTGGCGCCGGGCATTCCCGGTCGTTATTCGGCCAACCGGCGAACCTGGTGACTGCGCTCGGAGCGGATCATCTAGCGTTGGTTCCATGACCGCCTCAACCTCCCCCGACACTCCCACCCGCACCGCCCTGGCCCGCACCCGCGAAGAACTCGCCTCCGCCCTGGCCGGCGACGACGCCCCCCGCGCCGTCGTCATGACCATGGGTGCCCTCCACCAGGGCCACTTCGATCTCGTGCGCGAGGCCGCCCGCCACGTCGGGGCAGACGGCACCGTCGTCGTCACCATCTTCGTCAACCCGCTCCAGTTCGCGCCCGGGGAGGACCTGGACGCCTACCCGCGCACCCTGGAGGCGGACCTGGACGGCCTGGCCGCCGTCCTGACGGGTGCGGACGGCGCGCTCGCGGTGGGGCGACTGGTGGTCTTCGCCCCCACCCCCGAGGTCATGTACCCCTACGGCGACCCGCAGGTGCGCATCGACCCCGGTCCGCTGGCAACCGTCCTGGAGGGACGCACCCGCCCGACCCACTTCGCCGGCGTGTGCCAGGTGGTGCTGTCCCTGATGCACCTGACCGCGCCGCGCTGGGCCATGTTCGGCCGCAAGGATGCCCAGCAGCTCGCCGTCGTCAAAGCCATGGTGCGCGACCTGGCGGTCCCGGTTGAGATCGTCCCCGTCGACATCCGCCGCGAGGCCGACGGCCTGGCCATGAGCTCACGCAACGCCTACCTGTCCGACGCCGAACGCGGCCATGCGCTCGCTTTGTCGCGGGCGCTGGAGGCCGGGCGTGCCGCCGCCCATACCGGCGCCGACGCCGCCGCGGTGCGTGCGGCCGCCCAGCAGGTGCTCGACGCCGAGGCGGGCGTGGAGGTCGATTACGTCGCCGTCGTCGACCCGGATTCCTTCGTCGACCTGGCCGGGGCCGGGCTCGGCCTGGAGACGCGCAATCAGCCTGTGGACTCCGCGCAAGTGGGCAGTGCGGCGGACGGTGCGCGGCCGCCCCAGGGGCTGCTCGCCGTCGCCGCCCGCGTCGGCAGCACCCGGCTTATCGACAACACGCTGATCGACCTTCCCTGAGGCGGAACCGAGCGCGGCAGGGCTGGGCATCGACCGGGGCACGAGGCCACTCCGGGATCGGTGGCGTCGGCGTGGCGCGGACATCGAGTCCCGAGCCCGCG
>NZ_LK995477.1:2941-14494 GCF_900002405.1 Actinomyces succiniciruminis
CCGCGCCGAAACGGAGTACCGCCGGTACAGGACCGGCAGCCGAAAGTGCAGGCACCCGAGCCCGCGCCGAAACGGACTGCCGGTTTCCGCAGGGCTCCTACCGCAGGAGGATGCGTGCGCCGGGGGTGCCTGCGATGCTCGCCGCGAACGACCTTCAGGAGCCGCCATGATCCCCTCCGTCCCACCGTCCGAGGTCACGCCGCTCGCGGCCGATCCCTTCGCCCCCGTCGGCGTCGAATTCCGTCCCGTCTCCCCACGCCTGATCACCGCCCGGCTCGTGCCCAACCTGATCCTCGATGGCGTGTGTCTGCTCGGCCTGATGATCGCGGGCATACTGGCCAGCCGATGGTTCTATGCCGGCGCCGCCGTGGCCGCCGTCGTCATGGTGTGGGAGTTGTGGATCATCCCGCGGCAGGTGCGGGCCATGGGATACGCCATGGCGGACGACCACCTGCTGTGGCGCAAGGGCATCATGTTCCGCACAATCAGCGTGATTCCCTACGGACGCATGCAGTTCGTGGACACCTCCCAGGGGCCGTTGGGGCGGCACCTGGGCATCGCGGAGGTGAAGCTGCATACGGCATCGGCCTCCACGGACGCGACCATTAACGGACTGCCCGTTGCCGAGGCCGAGAACCTCCGCCGGGTCCTGTCCGAGCGAGGCGAACAGAGGATGGCGGGGCTATGAACGCCCGCCGACGCGCAGACGGCGCGCTGCCGTACGCGGAGGCCGCCCCGCGAGCCTGGGATGTTGGCCCACAGGGCCGCCGGCCGTCCGTCGAGGACCGGAGTATCACGCTGCCGCCCGACGCACAGTGGCGGCGCGTGCACCCAGTCACCCCGTTGCTCGAGGGCTGGAAGATCATCGCGGCGGTGCTGGCCTTCCTGTTGTGGCAGAACACCGAGCTGATCCTGGAGGCGTATTCGGCGGTTCAAAGCTACCGGGGTGACGTGCCGCCCACCCTGATCCTGAGCATCGGGCTGGGGGTGGTTGGCGCGCTGCTGGTCATTGGCCTCGGTCTGTGGCTCTCCTGGCGAATGCGCGCCTACGCCGTCGACCGCGACGCCGTCTACCTGCGCACGGGAGTTCTCAACCGCCAGTTGCGCACCGCGCGCCTGCCGCGCATCCAGTCCGTCGACATAGTCCACCCGCTGCTCGGCCGCATCTTCGGGCTGGGGCGGCTGAGGGTGGAGGTGGCCGGTGGCAGCGATTCGCACGTACTGATCGGATTCCTGCGGACGCGCGAGCTGGAGGAGCTGCGTGATCGGATCCTGTCGCTGGCGGCCGGAGCCCAGCTGTACGGCGAGGGTGAGGCGGTGGAGCCGAACGCGACTGCGGGCCCGGGGATGGAGCGGCTTGGCGAGGTCGGCGAACCGTATGGGGATGCGGGGCCGCGCAGTCGCCTGGTTGACCCCGACGGGGAGGCGGGACCGGGTTCGGCGGGGCGCGGGATGCGTGCCCCCGGGGAGCCGGGGCGCGTACCCGGGGAAGCACCCGGCGTTGGCGGGGAACAACGCGAGGGAGCCGCGGCGGGCCGGTCGGTGCCCCGCGGATTCGAGGACGCCGTGGCCGCGCAGCCGATCCCAGAGGAGCGTCTATCCGCCGTCGAGCACTACCTGTATGAGGTGGACACCCGCATCCTGATCGGTTCCATGCTCCGCTCCGGAACGACCCTGGCCGCCGCCGCGGTGTCGATCGACTTCCTGGTGCTGTTGGCTGTGTGGCTGAGAATCGGGGCCTTCCAGGACGACAGGGCGCTGGCGGTGTTCGTCAGCGTGTTGCCCATGCTGACCATACCGTTCGGTCTGGGGGCCTATGCGTGGAGCCGCTTCGACAAGGGGTGGCGCTTCCGTGCCGCGGCCACGCCTGCGGGGATTCGAACGCGCTTCGGGCTGACTGCGGAGACTTCCTCCACGCTTCCTCCCGGCAGGGTCCACGGCGTGCAGGTAGAACAGGGCGTGCTGTGGCGCCGGCGCGACTGGTGGCGAGTCGAGGTGAGCGTGGCCGGGCGCGATACCGCGGAGGCCAAGTCCTCCGGGGCGGTGGAGAACACCGGTGCGAACGTGCTGCTGCCGGTGGGGCGGCGGGAGACGGCTCTGTGGGCGCTGTGGCTGGTGGTGCCCGACCTAGGCGTGGCCGATCCCGACGCCTTCCTGGAATCTGCCCTGACCGGGCAGGACCAGGACGGTGTGGGCGACGAGCGACTCGCGGTAGAGGACCCGGGACGCGGCTTCATCCGTATCAGTCCCCGCGGACGTCTGTTCTCACCGCTGGCGTGGCGGCGCGAAGCGATTGCGCTGACCTACACCTGCGTGGTGCTGCGGCTCGGCCGGTGGCGGCGGCGCATCAGCGTGATCCCCTATGAGCGGATCCAGTCGCTGCGGCTGGTGCAGGGGCCCTGCGCGCGGCGGCGTGGCCTGGCTGCGCTGCATCTGGACATGGTGGATGCGGAGATAGGCCGCTCCTTGAGCAACCTGGACCTGAACGATGCCGCCGCCATTGAACGCGTCATCTCCGAGCGGGCGCTGCGGCGCAGACGCGAAGAACGGCTGGACCGCTGGCTCGCCCGCGCCACCGAGGTCGGTTGATATGACCGCCGAGGTCGGTTGAAGCTGTCACGGACGACGGGCCGCTGTGTCCAGGGCCCGTCGTCCTCGTCACGCTGTCTTCTCTGTCACGACACTGCGGCGGTCGATCCCGGGGCGTCTACGCTTATACGCGATGAGCACTCGCACTCGGACGATGATGACGTCCAAGATCCACCGCGCCACCGTGACGCAGGCCGACCTCGACTACGTCGGCTCCATCACCGTGGACGCGGATCTGCTCGAAGCGGCCGATCTGCTGCCCGGCGAGCGGGTGGACATCTGCGACTGCACCAACGGCAACCGCCTGTCCACCTACGTCATCCCCGGCGAGCGTGGCGCGGGCGAGATCTGCATCAACGGCGCCGCCGCTCACCTGGTCAGTCCCGGTGACATCGTGATTCTCATCGGTTACTCCCAGCTGAGCGATGACGAGGCGCGCACCTACCTGCCGCACGTGGTGTTCGTGGACGCGGACAACCACATCGTCGAACGCGGCACTGAGCCCGGGCAGGTTCCCGCGGACTCCGACGTGGCCCGGATGCAGGGACTGCGGTCCTCCGGCCTGCCGCTCGCTGCGGTGCGCGGCTGAACTGCGCAGTGTCCACGGTTGGGCAAGTCGAGCCGATGCCCCAGCCTCGCTTCCCGACGACAACTAACGGTGCATACGGCGCCGAATCTCCCGTCGAGTGCCACGGCTGATCTTGTGGCTGCGAAGCATAAAGCGAAGGGCAGCTTTGCGTCTGAGCGAGCGCGGTGTTGCACGCAACGGCTAGTCTCCTACGCCGGGTGGGAGCTGGCGCAATGGTGGAATAGCAACGAAAAACTCCAATTGGTCGGTGGACCGCGCGGTTGTCTGACCACCCTCCAGTGTGCAGCGGAGGTCTCGCTGCACACTGGAAGCTCATCACGCTTGTGCGGCCTTGCGAAGATTCCGCATGATTCCGGGGTTTTCTGGGAGAGCCAGTCGGCTCGAGTGTGCAACGCCGAGGAATGCCCGCGCAACGATGCTCCGAATGTGGTCCTCTCCGGCTGCCACATCCTGTCCGGTGAGGCGGACGGCAACGTAACCGCCCGCGAGCGCTTCCTGGTCGCGCCGGCGATCTTGCGTGAACTGTTCGTTGGATGAATGGAACTCCCAGCCATCCGTCTCAACGATGAGCCAGTTCTGCACCAGCATGTCGACCTCGCCGACGCCCTCAATGGTTACGCCTGTTTCGACGGCTAAGCCGATATGCCGCAATGCGAGCCGAGTGCGAGTTTCCAGAGGTGAGCGGGAGGCGGGGTCTGTGAGCATCAGGCGCTGTCGCCCTTTTGCTGCGTATCGTCCAGTCAACAGTTCCGAGATCTCCTCCGTTGAAGTGTCGCCGCGGTTGAGGGCCGCGTCCGCGACGCATATGGCATCGAGTTCGTCGAGGCACACCAGGCAGCAGGCGACTATCTCCGCCGGGGACACAACTGGGAAATCGTCCACTGTCAGCGGTGTGATCTGGGTCTTGCGATGCAGCGTTACGGTATCCAGATCCCGGTAAGTGCTGGGCCGCATGCTGTGGTTTCTTGGAACCGCCAGGTGTAGGGATTCAGGCTTGTTCCACATGGGGTAGCCGAGTACCTCGGCGGCGCTCGCGCAGGTCAGGTGCGCTCGAAACTGTCTGCACTTGACAATGCGTGGATCTGTTCCCGGGATCGCAAGGAATCGCGGTATGGGGCGGTAGAGCAGCTCGGCGGCCAGGGCGGCTTCGATGATGCGCTTATCCTCCGCACCGCGAACGACCTCATCGTCATACGCCGCACCGTGCAGTGCCGTGACGCGTTCCAGCAATAGCTCGACTTCGAGGTCCATGAAGGAATAATGGCCTTGCGCCCGTCGACTCGTGTAGCCCCGGTTGCCTGCCTGTGGATAACTCGCGCACGTAGTGGTCTGCCGCTGCTACCTGTGGATGCCCCTGAGGATAGGTCGGTGGATGTTCGGGACGGGCTCGGGAACGTTCTAGGGTCGGGCCCGGTCAACGCTGGTGGAGATGACGTCCGGCCGGATATGAGCCCTGTACGGCCAGCGGTTACACTCGCGCGCGTGAGTGAAGCCCTCGACAACCAGCAGACTTCCGCGCCGCAGGCCGCCGAGCCGGGCGCATCCCGGCCCGAACCCCGGCAGGCCGCTCCATCGTCGGGCGACCAGTTCCGGATCAGGTCCGATAAGCGCGACCGCCTGCGCGAGGAGGGTTGGGAGCCGTACCCGGTTTCCGTGCCGCTGACCACCACGATCTCCGCCGTGCGTGAGCGCTACGGCCACCTCCAGGCCGGCGAGGAGACAAGCGATGTCGTCGGCGTCGCGGGACGCGTCGTGTTCCTGCGCAACACCGGCCGTCTTTGCTTCGTCACCCTGCAGGACGGCGCAGGCGAGACTCTCCAGGCGATGCTGTCGGCCAAGTCGCTGCCGGGCGCGGGTCACTCGAGCCTCGCCGCCTTCAAGACCGACGTTGACCTCGGCGATCACCTGTTCGTCCACGGGCACGTAGGTGCCTCCCGGCGCGGGGAGTTGTCCGTCTTCGCGGAGCCGGAGCTGCGCGCGGACGCCGACCCCGCCGCCCTGGCCGAACTTGGTGACGACGCCATCGCGACCCCGGCCTGGCGCATCGCCTCCAAGGCGCTGCGGCCTCTGCCCAAGACTTGGACCAATGAGGCCGGAGAGGCGGTGACCCTCTCGGAGGAGCAGCGGGTGCGCCGTCGGGAGCTGGACCTGCTCACGCGCCCGGCCGCCCGCGACATGGTGCGCACCCGGGCCGCCGTGGTGCGCAGCCTGCGGGAGAACTTCTACGGGCGCGACTACGTCGAACTGGAGACGCCGGTGCTGCAGGCGATTCACGGCGGCGCCGCCGCACGGCCGTTCATCACGCACATGAACGCGCTGGACATGGACCTGTACCTGCGCATCGCCACGGAGATCTACCTCAAGCGTGCCGTCGTAGGCGGCGTCGACCGGGTGTTCGAGATCGGCCGGGTTTTCCGCAACGAGGGCATGGACTCCTCCCACTCCCCGGAGTTCGCGGTCCTGGAGGCCTACGAGGCCTACTCCGACTACAACGGCATGGCCGAGCTGACCCAGAACCTGGTGCAGCAGGCGGCCCGCGACGCCTTCGACCTGAGCGAGGGCGAGGAGATCGTGCGCCTGGCCGACGGCACCGAGTACGACCTGTCCGGCCAGTGGCGTCGGCTCGACCTGTACACCTCCGTGTCCGAGGCGGTGGGCGAGGAGATCACCGTCGCCACCCCGCGCGAGGAGCTGGTCCGGATCGCGGAGCGGCTCGGCCTGGAGGTCGACGATTACGCCGTGGCCGGCAAGATCGTGGAGGACATCTTCGAGGAGACGGTCGGCAACGACCTGTGGGAGCCGACCTTCGTCTACGACTTCCCCGAGGACACCTCCCCACTGACCCGCTACCACCGCTCCCGCCCGGGGCTCACCGAGAAGTGGGACCTTTACATTCGCGGCACCGAGACCGCCACCGCATACTCCGAGCTGGCCGACCCGGTCGTCCAGCGCGAGCGCTTCGAGGCGCAGGCGCTGGCCGCAGCCAAGGGCGACCCCGAGGCCATGGTCCTGGACGAGGACTTCCTGGTGGCCATGGAGCAGGGCTTCCCGCCCTGCGGCGGCATGGGCATGGGGGTGGACCGGCTGCTCATGGCCCTGACCGGTCAGGGCATCCGCGAGACCATCACCTTCCCCCTGGTGCGGCGCGGCTGAGTTGGCCGGGCAGGTCTAGTCGGCCCGCCCGACGACGACGGCGAAACGCGCCTCCCCCGGTTCGGTCACGCCGCGCCTAGGGGCCTAGCAGCAGCCGGTCAGGTCATGCCCGGGAGCGGGGTCACTTCTGTCGGCGTTACCGGTCAAGGAGTGCGGGCAGTTCACTCAGTGATTTGACGCAGGGCTGGAAATGGCCGGTGTCGAACCGGTCCAGGTGGAATGCCTGCCAGCCGGCGGCGCGTGCACCGAGTACGTCGACTTCGACGTCGTCGCCGATGTATGTGAGTTCCGCACTCGGTGCGTTCAACACCTCGGCTGCCCGGTCGAATGCCTCCCGGTGAGGTTTTGCGGCTCCCAAGGAGTCGGAGGTGAGCACGCAGGAGAAGAACTTGCGGACGCCGATCCGCTCAAGTTTCAGGTCTTGCTGCCGAGCATCGCCGTTACTGAGCACCGCGAGCTTGAAGCCGCGGTCGCGCAGCTCCTCCAAACACGGCGGTGCGTCAGGGTAGGCCCGCCAGGCGCGTTCGTACTCTGCCAGGTAGGAATCGAAGAGCTGGTCCAGTTGCGCTTCGCCGCCGACGGTCTTCCCCAGTGCTTTGAGCAGGTCCGCCATGCGTAGGCGTCGCTGCTCGGTGAAACTCAGCTCCCCTTCTCGCCATGCCGTGAAGTGCTTCTGTTCTGCTCGAATCCAGGTGTTGCGCAGCGACGGTGTGGGCTCGGCCCCGATCAGGCGAAGAAAGCTGTCCAGGCCTGCGTCTGCCGCCGCCCTGTGGTCCATGAGCGTCCCGTCGATGTCAAAGACGATGACCGTGCCGGGCATAGGGCGATCCTCCGATTGAGCCGTGGCGGATTCTGCTTCGATTGCTAAACGCCATTGTTTACTCGGCGCCCTCCGCACGGATGGGGCCCAGTACTCGAAGCTACATTGAAAGCGGGTGTGTGTCGGTCACTCACTCGAACCGTACCGTCGCGGAGGCGACCATCCGGGCCGCCGCCCGCGTGCTCGCCAACACGGCGACGCCGACCAGCGCCAGGCATGCGCCGAGCACCACGTAGTAGGAGCCCGCGGGCCAACCGACCCCGCGCGAGGAGGTGCCGGTGATGACGATCCACGCCGTGTACACCGCTGCGCCGATGCTCAAAGCCAGCACGGTGACCACGGGGAGCAGCATCTCCCAGGCGACCGCTTGCCGCAGCGTCCGCTGGGGCATCCCCACCAGGCGCAGCAGGGACAGCACCCGGCGCCGCGCCAGCAGAGAGGAGACGGTGGATACCGCCAGCGCCGCCGCCGACACCCCCGCGGCGATGAGGATGCCGATATAGCCCAGGGCCGCGAACTGGTTCTCCAACGCGGAGGCGGAAGTGACCACATTGTCGACGCGTGAGATCGGGTATTGGTTGATCACTCCCGGTGCCGAGTTCACCATGGCGGTGCGGGCGCGCTCCACCGAGGCCGCCTCGCCGTCGGTCGCGACCAGCAGCATGGCCGCGGCATCGGCCTCGGGAGCGGTATACGGCCGCGGATCGGCGGCCTCGTTGAGGAGCCAGTCCCAGCCGACGCTGACCCACTCCGAGCCCTCGGCCGCGCCCGGGGAATCGGAGTCGAAAGCGCCCAGGGCACGGGCGTCCTCCGTCCGCAGCGCCAGCCGCATGGAGGCGTCCTCGGAATCGCCCGATGCGTCGGGGGCGACGGCTACGGCAGTCACGCCCTCGACCTGCGCGATCCGGTCCGCCACCTGCTCGAGCTCGGCCGCGGCGTCGAGCTCGGGCAGCGTGTACAGCGTCGTCGGCGCCAGATAGCCGCGGCCCTGGTGCAGCTCCGGGGTGCCGGCCGCGGCGGTGATGGCGACTGCGAACAGGGTCACCGCGTACACGGCGACGACGAGGCCGCCGACGGCGCGGAAGGTCGCCCGGGGATGCTGGACCATCCTGCCCAGGCCGATCACCTGCGCCGCGTTGCGGGCGCGGCGTTGCGCCAGGCGAGCAGCCCATGAGGTCAGCAGGGGGCCGGCCCACAGCAGTCCCAGCATGGTCAGCACGAATGAGGCCACCAGCAGTTGGCCAGTGGGCATGGCGGCGGCCCACCCCGAGCCGGATTCGACGGCGCTGGTGAGAATGCGCACCGTCGTCAGTCCCGCCAGGCCCAATAGCAGGGGCAGGAGGGAGCGCAGCCGTGGCGCGCGTTCGCGGCGCTCGCGGGAGGCGCCCAAGGGGCCGACGTCGGCCCGCAGCGTCGTCCACCAGGTCACCGCCGCCGCCATCAGGGGGACGGCGACGACGGTCGCGCCGATGACTCCCGGCGAGGTCAGCAGATCGCGTGGGAAGAAGGTCGAGGAGCCCATCTCAAGGCGCGCCGCCAGCGGGATGAGGAGTAGGTACAGGATGACGCCGAGCATTGCTCCCAGCAGGGCCGTCACGGCGGTCTCCGCCGCGGCAATCCGCGCCACCCGCCCGGGAGTGGCGCCGATCAGCCGCAGGGTGGCGAAGCGCTCGGCGCGTTGTGCCGCGCCGAGACCGGTGACGATGGCGATCAGCAGCAGCACCGGAATGAGCACGGCGATCGCCCCGATGAGGGCAACGATCCGGTAGGCCGCGGAGGCGTAGTCGTAGCCGATGAACTCGGTGACCACTTGGGGAGCGCTCATACCCTCCCACTCCAGCACGCGTGACTGTTCCACCCCGAGCACCAGCACCAGGGAGTCCGGCCCCTCGATGGCGTCGTCGGACAGGACTCCCACGCGCTCGCCGTAGCGCTCGCCCAGCTGGTCGGCGGGCACGGCATCGATGAGTTCGGCCAGGGCGGGGGAGGAGAGATACTGGCCCGGGCGGGGGACGACGTCGGAGCCGGGGATCCGCACCCGGGTGTCCGGTGTGGTGGCGACCATCAGGATGGTGATCAGGCGATCCTCGTAATGGTCGGTGGCTGATACGGCGGCGGCCGTCTCCGGCGTTAAGACTGTGTCCTCCTCAAGTTGCTGCATCACCCCCGGGTTTGTCAGCATCAGTTCGGTCCAGGTGGAGCGCTCGGAGCGCTGCCCGAAGGCCTGGGCGGCGGCGGCCAGCAGCAGGAAGAGTGCGACGCCGATCATGACGCCCGCCGTAATACCCGCAAGACGGCGGCGAGCGGCGCGGTCTCCGGCCACGACCAGGCGGGCAAGGGGGAGCGTGCTCATCGTGTCTGCTCCTCGCCGTCGGGCCGGGCTGCGGCGAGCAGGCCGTTGTTGAGGCTGACGCGCCCGTCGCGGATGATCACCTCGCGGTCGGCGTAGGCGGCGATGCGGGCGTCGTGAGTGACGATCACCAGGGCGGAGTGCGCCGCACGCGCGGCCTTGAGTAGGGCGCCCATTGTCTGTTCGGCGGCCAGGGAGTCCAGGGAACCGGTGGGCTCGTCGGCGAACAGGATGCGCGGCGAGGTGACCAGGGCGCGGGCGACGGCGACGCGTTGGGCCTGCCCGCCCGAGAGCTGGGTGGGCAGTTTGCGTTCGTGGTCGCCCAGGTCGAGGGCCGCCAGTTGGGCGTGGGCGCGTGTAAGGGCCTCCCGGCGCGAGGCGCCCGCCAGCAGCAGTGGCAGTGTGACGTTGTCCAGCGCCGACAGGTCCGGCAGGAGCTGACCGAACTGGAAGATGAAGCCGAACTCGGCCAGGCGCAGGCGGGCGCGGTCGGCCTCGTTCAGGGCGGCGACGTCGCGGCCGCCGTAGAGCACGCTGCCGGCGTCGGGAGTCAGCACTCCCGCCAGCACGTGCAGGAGCGTGGACTTGCCCGAGCCGGAGGGGCCGGTGATGGCCAGGACCTCGTCCGTGGCGATGTCGAGGTCGATGCCGCGCAGTGCGCGGGTGGCGCCGAAGGCGAGTTTCAGTCCGCGCGCCCGCACGATCACCTCGGGTGCCGAGGCGGGGGAGGGCGTGGGTGAAGCGGCTGGGGCGGCCGAAGCATTCGGGGCGGAGGGTGTGGTGCTCATGCCCGGACCTCCCGGCGCAGCTCGTTCAAGCGGGCGGCGGTCAGGTCGATCCAGCGCAGGTCCGCCTCCAGGTGGAACAGGGCGTGGTCGGCAATGAGGATCGTGTGCAGGTCGGCCCCCTCCTTGCGGCGGGTGAGCTCCCGCATGCGCTGGGTGTGGGCGGCGCGTTGCAGGTCCAGGAGGTGCTCGGCGTCGTCGTTGAGCAGGATGGCGATGATGGTCTTGGCGAACAGGTCGGCCTGGATGGAGTCGGAGGGGACCTCGGGGCTGCGAATCCACTCCTCCACGGCGGCGCGCCCGGTTTCGGTGATCTCGTAGCGCTTGCGTTCCGGGCCGGCGCCGGTTTCGGCCCCGAGCTGGACGATGAGGCCGTCACGCAACAGGCGGGCGAGGGTGGCGTAGACCTGGCCGAAGGCGAGCGGCTTGGTGCCGGCGAACCAGCGGTCCCAGTGCGTCTTGAGGTCGTATCCGTAGCCGGGGCCGGTGCTGAGCAGCCCGAGGAGCGTGAGGCGTGTGTCCATGAGCCGGACTATACACGCGAGGTATACCTGTGGTGTGTAGATGGGGTGTGGATCGGTTGGACGCTCACTAGCTGGAACTCGGTTGGGCAAAGTGTCCGGAATCGGCATGAACGTCCGCGGATGGCCGTCCCGCGTTTTGCGGATCGCCGAAATTACGCGGTTTTCCTGCCCAGCGACTCAAGTCCGGGTGGCGTTTGTGCCGTTCTTGGACAGTTTCGGCGGCTGGGCTGCCAGGTTCGAGTGGCGGTGTTGGTGTGTTTAGTGTCCTTGTTGGGTTTCGGCTTGGTCGGTGAGGTAGGTGGTGGTGCGGACGATGTTGTAGGGGGTGGTGGTGTTGGTTGTGGTGATGGTGCCGTTTACGGGGGTGGTGGTGCCGCCGGTGGGGGTGTAGGTGGCTTGCCAGGTGGTGGTCAGGGTGGTGGTTACGCCCTGGGCGGTGGTGATGTATTGGTGGGTGACGGTTTGATTGGGCCACGGTGCCCCTGGAACCGTGGTTGTCGTGGTAGTGCCGTCGCCCCAGTCCCAGGTGTAGGTGGTGGGGGTGGCGTGGATGGTGATTTCGGTGCCGGCGATGGTGGTGGTGAGGGTTTGGGTGTTGGGGTTGGTGTAGACGATGAAGTCTTTGGTCAGTAGTACTTCCGGGCCTGGGGGTTGGCGGGTGATGCCGGAGCCGTCGGCCAGCAGGGTGGTGATGTCGGTGGCGGTGATGGTGATGGTTGTGGTGGTTCCGGTTGTGGTGGGGG
>NZ_LK995477.1:14590-15461 GCF_900002405.1 Actinomyces succiniciruminis
GGTGGGGGTGTCTTGTGTGGCGCAGTCGGCGGGGTCGGCTAGGGGGTTGCCGGTGCCGCTTCTTATGCCGGTTCTTGTGGCGACGCAGGCTAGGTAGCTTAGTCGGGCCATTTTGGCGGCGTGCTCATCGAATACGCCTCCGCCGCCGACAGCGGTGTTTGCTGCGGCCGGCCCGCCCGGCGCGAACGAGAACACCTGATACGAGGTGCTGCCAGTCACCACCACCGAATTACTATGCGATTCGGCGTTGTAATCGGTTGAAGGTGGTGCGGCGATGGCTGTTGCGCCCACCCCTATTATTAGAATAGGTGCTGACGTTAATAACGCAATAAGGCGGTCGGTGGATGAATTCATCATTCTGAATCACCCGTTTCTTCGATGTCGACGACTTCGACAGTCCAGTCTGATTCCGTCCATCGCATTTGAACCAGCAGGATTTCATCGGCCGCATTGGTCTGCGTAGAGCTTGCTCCGTCGCCAGAATATGACGCATGGGCGCCGTAGCTCACTTGGGTGCGTACGACGTAGCGGTTGGGGTCCGCGTCGTCCATCCAGTACTCCAGTGGGGCGATCTCCTGCTCCCACGAGTCCGCCCATCCGCCCGCATCGTGTAGTTCGGTGACGTTGCTGATGACGCTGTTGCAGAATTCGCAGTTGTCGTCGCTTATGTTCTGCCAGGCGTCCAGATCGCCGGTTGCGTAAACGTAGGGGTAGAGGTTGAGGAAGTATGTGGCTGCGGTGGCTGCGCCTTCGGGGGTGAACTCCGGGGTGTAGGGGGCGGGTGGTTCCATGGCCAGGGCGGTGGCCCGGGCGGCGGCGTCCTCGGGTGAGAGCGTGGGGGTGGGGCTAGCGCTGGCTGTGGCGGGGGGGG
>NZ_LK995477.1:15562-69988 GCF_900002405.1 Actinomyces succiniciruminis
GGTGGGGGTGTAGGTGGTGTGGTTGGTGGCGTTTGAGCAGCCTGCGCCCAGGAGGGTGAGGCAGATGGCTAGCGCGGCGGCTCGGCGTGCGGGTGTCGGGGCGTGCGGGTGTGCGGCGGCATCCGTCTGGTGGCGTGGGCTGGCGTGTGGCTTGTTGGGGTGTGTGGGCATGTTGGGGGTGGCCTCCTCGTTGAGGGCCCGGGTGGGGGTGTCGGCGGTGTGCCGACGTTGCGCAACCGTACCGTGACCCTTGTTGTTGTTGCTACCTGGCCCGTGGTGCCTGTGGAAAACCCGGGGCGTGCGGTCGGTGGAGCCCGCGGGCCGCCTGGCTGTGCCGGCCGGCTGGCCCTAGTGACGTTTTACGACCTTGGGGTACATTCCACGACCACCCCGGGGTCGTTAAACGCACCCCAGGGTCGAAAAACGCCGAGTGAAGACCCCGGGACATACCTCCCGCCGGTCGGCGCAGGCGGCGCGCCCGACCGCCGACCGACCCCGGTACACAAAGGTCGGCGCCCGTCTCCATGGACGAGCGCCGACACAGAGGCTTGAATCGGGCGCTGAAGCCGACGCGGCGCCGCGCTTAAGGCGTGAGTCAGATGCCGAAGCCGACGCGGCGGGGAGAGGCCTCGCCGATCTCGATGTAGGCGAGCGAACCCGCCGGGATGAACACCTTGCGACCCTTGTCATCGGTCAGGGTGACCGCGGAGGTGGCGGCGTCAGCCACGGCCGCGAGGACCTCCTCTTGGGAGGCAGAGGTCTCCAGCTGGAGTTCGCGAGTCGAGTGCTTGATTCCGATGGTGACCTGCATGGGTACTCCTTGTGTCCAGGACTCGGGTCGCAAAACCTGTAAAGGCAACGGCCCGCGGTGGGGTGTCTGGCCCGATCCTATGGGCCTTGCTGTCGCAAAGGCTTGCCCGGCCCACCACAATCCGGGCCGTTTCGCGCCGCGCGGACAGCAAGCCACCGTCGCGCGTCTAAGTCCGCGACCGGGACGGGGCTAAGGGACCGCCGCGACACGTCCAAGACCGTCGCGCGAAGACCGATACTCAGACGACGTTAAGGGCGTTCCATTCATGTCGGACCCCCGTGGTGAGATGGGCACATGACCAGCCCCACCGGCGCCCCCCGCCTCCTACCCCCGCTCGCGCAGCCCCCGCTGCCCGAGCCGGACGCCTCCGCCGCCCGGGTGCTCGCCCGTGCAGCAGACGGCGCGAATCTCGTCGTCCTGGGCGCCCCGGGCACTGGCAAGACCACGACCGCCCTGCGCCTGCTGGTCGAGGCAGTGACCGACCGCCACAAGGAGGCCCTCCTGCTGGCCCCCACGCGCGCCCGCGCCGACCGCCTGCGTGAGCGCGCTTCCCACCTGCTCAGCCTCGCCGGCGCCTCCTCCGGCACGGTCCGGGTACGCACACCCGTCGGCCTGGCCCTGACGATCCTGACGACCTCGTTCACCCAGCGTCCCGACCCGCTGCCCGCCCCGGTCCTGCTTGCCGGGGCGGAGGAGGACGCCGCGCTGGCCGGGCTGGTGCCGGGCGCCGGCTGGGGGGACCTGCCCGCCGAGGCCGTCGAGTCGCGTGCCTTCCGCACCGAGCTGCGCAACCTGCTGGCCCGTGCCGGTGAACTCGGCGTCACCGCCGAGCAACTCGCCGACCTCGGTGCCGAGCTCAACGTCCCCATCTGGCGGTACGCCGCCCCACTGCTGCGCACCTGGGACGCGCAGGGCCGCCCCAGCGCCGCCAACCGCTCCACCGTCCGCAAGATGGACTCGGCCCGCTTGCAGGACCGCGCCCGCGAGGTCCTGGACACCTGGGACGCCGACGGCGTGCGTGTGCCGCGTCCGGTCCCGGACGTCGTCATCGTCGACGACTACCAGGACTGCACCGCCGCCACTGCCCGCCTCCTGGTAGCGCTCTCCGGGCCCGACTCCGATGGCCACCGCACCCAGATCGTCGCCCTGGGGGATCCAGACGCCGCCGTCGAGGTCTTCCGCGGCGGCAACCCCAGCCTGCTCAATGCCGCCGAGGACCGCTCCGGGCTCGCCGCCGAGCGCCTCATGCTGCGTACGGTCCACCGCGGTACACCCGAGCTGGCCCGGGTCTGGGCTGCGCAGGCCGACCGCATCCCCATCACCGGCACCGCCACTCACCGACACCCCGAGTACGCGAACGGTACGGCTGCCGCCGGTGCATTCGCCGACCGCTCCGCCGCTGCTCCCGCTGCCCCACAGGCGAACCGTGGGGGAGACGAAGATGACGAAGCGGGATGCGGAGGCGCACCGGATGAGGGGAGTGCGGTCGGCACCGAGCTTCATCCGGCTCCTCCCAGTGGCGTTGAGACCCTCATCGCCTCCGGCCCGCTCCAGCAGACCGCCCAGATCGCCCGCATCCTGCGCAGCGAGCACGTCCACCACAACACCGCCTGGGACCAGATGGCCGTGATCGTCCGCTCCGCGGGCACCGCCCGCGCGGTCAGCCGCGAACTACGTCATCACGGCGTACCTCTGGCCTCCACCACCCCGGCCGTGCTGCTGCGCGCCGAGCCGGCCGCGGCCGCCATCATCAACGCCTGTCGTGCCGCACTGGCCGGAACCCTCGGAGACGCCGACACCCCGCCCGAGTGGGCCACTGCTTTCGACCTGCTCACCAGCCCCCTGATCGGGCTGACCAACCTGGACCTGCGCCGGCTGCGTCGTCGCCTGTGCGCCGACCGCCCCGCCGAGGCCGGCCGGGATGAGAACCTGCTCGGCGTCCTGGCCACCCCCGCGGCCGCCACCGCACTGGTCCGCGAGCTTGCCGACGAGCCCCTCGCCGAGCAGGCCATGCGGCTGGAACGCGCGGCGCGCGTCGTCGCCGCCCTGCGGGACGTGGTCGAGGCCGCCCGGGAAGAGGAACGCCTGATCGACGCCGAGGCGCTCATGTGGGCGGCCTGGCAGGCCTCGGACTGTGCGGAGACGTGGCGCGCCATGGCGCTGGCGCCGCATGCCACGCGCGCCGCCGCGCTCACGGCCGAGGCGGCCGAACATGACCTGGACGTGGTTACCGTGCTGTTCAAACGCGCCGAGGTGTGGGCCGAGCGCCACCCCGGTGCTGCGGCAGGCGACTTCTTGAACGAGCTCGCGGCGGAGGTACTGCCCTCGGACACGGTGGCCCCGCAGGGCATCCGCCCGCCCGGCGTCGCCGTCCTGACCCCCGCCGCCGCGGCCGGAGCCCAGTGGGAGGTGGTCGTCGTCGCCGGGGTGGAGCGGGACGCGTGGCCCGACCTGCGGCTGCGCGACGGATTGACCCGCTCCGGCCTGCTGGTCGATGCCGTCACCGGCCGTCTCCCGCTTGCGGCCGACGGCAGACGGTCGGCCGACCAGGACCCGACCGAGGCTCGCAGCCAGGTCCGCGGCGACGAGCGGCGCATGTTCCTGTCCGCCATCTCCCGCTCCGGCCGCCGCCTGATCGTCACCGCGGCGCTGGACGGAGACTGCGCACCCTCCTCCTTCCTGCTCGAGGTCGCCGAGGCGACCGGGCAGACGCTCTTCAACGACGACGGCGAGCTCGAGCCCCGGCCGGATGTTGCCGACCTGACCCTGCCGGGCCTCGTGGGGGAACTGCGCGCCGCAGCTGTAGCCGGCCGCCTGGAGCGGGCCGACGCCGGTGCTCGCGCCCGCGGCCGGCAGGCCGAACAGCTGCTGGCCGCGCTCGCCCGCGACGGCGTCAGCGCCGCCGACCCCGCCAACTGGGCCGGCCTGGGGCAGCCGACCTCCACCGCCCCCCTGGTCGGCGCGGGCCAAGAGATCCGCATCAGCCCCTCTGACGTGGACGCGATCAGCCAATGCCCGCTGAAATGGTTCCTCCAGCGCAACGGCGGCGGTACCGGCACCAGCGATGCCCAGAGGATCGGCATGCTCGTGCATGGCCTGGCCGAGCGCGCCGAACGGGAGGGACTGCGCGGAGAGGTGCTGCGCCAGGCCTTGGAGGACGCGCTGCCGGAGCTGGGCTACCCGGACACCTGGCTCGGCAACCTCGCGCGGCAGCGCGTACGCGACATGATCGACCGGCTCGACGCCTACCTTGGGTCGGTCACCGCCCCCGCCCTGGTGGAGCAGACGGTAGACGTCCACCTGGATCTGCCGGTGCCCGACGATGGCGAAGAGGTAGGCATCGCTGCTGGGGATGGCGAGCCCCAGGCGCGCGCCGACGGCGGGCGTGCAGTTGACGCTGAGGCCGGGGCCATTGGCGGTGGGCCCGTGGCCGCGGGCGAGCGGATACCGGTGCGCATACGCGGGCGCATCGACCGCCTGGAGTTCCTCGACGGCACCCCGCCCGACTCATCCGCGGACGGTGTGCTGCCCGCCGGGCAGGGGCAGCGCGTGCGCGTCATCGACTTCAAGACCGGCAGTGGCAAGCTAGATGTGCCCAAGCGTAACGCGCAGCTTGCAACCTATCGCATGGCGCTGGCCGCCCTCGGCTACCAGGTTGATGGCACTGGGCTCGCCTTCCTCGGTGTGAAGCCACGCGGTACTGATCCCGGCCCGAAGATCCTGCCGAGCGGAATGGTGCTCGAGTCCAGCCCCAATCCGGACACCGGAGAGGAGTGGGACGTGGAGCTGCTCGCCCGCGCCGCACGGGACGTCTCGGGTGCCAGCCTTATCGCCCGCAGCGGGAACCACTGCCAATGGTGCTCCCTCAAGACCAGCTGCCCCGTCAACCCCGAAGGAAGGAGGACCGTGGCATGAGCGCTGCCGACCTCACCCCCGAAGTCCTCGCCGAGAAGCTCGACCTGCCCCGCCCCACCGCGGAGCAGTCGGAGATCATCGGCTACGAGCTGCGGCCCCTGCTGGTGGTTGCCGGCGCCGGCAGCGGCAAGACCGCCACCATGAGCCAGCGCGTCGTCCACCTGGTCGCCACCGGTGCCGTTCGCACCGACCAGGTGCTAGGACTGACCTTCACCCGCAAGGCCACCGCCGAGTTGGCCGAGCGCGTCTCCGTCCGTCTTGCCCAGCTGGCCGAGAAAGGTGACATCACCGGCCTCGACGACGTACCGGAGCCGACCGTGGCCACCTACGACTCCTTCGCCGGCTCGCTCGTGCGCGAATACGGCCTGTACGTCGGCGCCGACCCGGACGCCACCCTGATCACCGAGGCGCGCAAGTGGCAGATCGTCACCGACATTCTCGAGCGGCGCACCGACCCGCTGCCCATCGACAAGCTCTCCACGGCTGTCAAGACCGTGCTTGACGCGGACAACGCCCTGTCCACGAATCTGCTCAGCATTGAGGACGCCCGCGAGCAGTTGACCGATCTATACGAGCTTTTCGATGGTCTGGCCAACGCAGGCGGTGTGGGCGGCTCCAGGCCGGGTAAAGATGTGATACGCAAAGCGCCGGAGCGTATGAAGAATTGGCTGGGAGTGCTGGAGGCGGTACAAGATTTCCGCGACTACAAGCGCCGGCACGGACTGGTCGACTTCGGCGACCGGCTAGCGCTGGCCTGCCGCATCGCCGAAGAGGTGCCCGACGCCGTGGCGGTCATGCGCGCGCAGTACCCGGCGGTGCTGCTGGACGAGTTCCAGGACACCTCCGTCGCCCAGGTGCGGCTGCTCTCCGCCCTATTCGCGGGCCAGGGCGTCACCGCCGTCGGCGACCCGAACCAGGCCATCTACGGCTGGCGCGGTGCCAGCGCCGGCGCGCTGGACACCTTCCACGACCGCTTCAACCCCTCCGGCGTGCAGGCCGTCGCCGGTGGCGGGAACCCCGAAGTCGAGACGCCGGTGCTGCAGCTGTCCACCGCTTGGCGAAATGATTCGGCAATCCTTGCCGCCGCTAACGTCGTCTCGGGTCCTCTGCGCAGCCACGAGTACCAGCCGGGTGACGCGGAAGTCAAGCACATCGATGTCTGTGAGTTGCAGGAGCGAACGGCCGAAGCGGGCCTCGGTGCGGGACGGGTAGTAGGTGCCTTCCTTGCCGATCCATTGCAGGAGGCCGAGACGGTTGCCGAATTCATGCGCGAGTCATGGAGTCCCAAGGCGCAACTTGCTGTTTTGGCGCCAACCCACAGTCAACTCGATGTAGTGGCGAGAGTTCTGCAGAATTGGGGAGTGCCCTACCAGGTGGTGGGATTAGGTGGTTTGTTGACCATTCCCGAGGTTGCAGACATGCGTGCTCTCTTGGCTGTGGCCGCCGACCCAGAACGTGGTGACTGGCTGATGCGACTGCTCGTGGGTGCCGACATCGGCACTGCCGACCTGCGAGCATTGCAGCGCTTCGCACGTGAACTGGCTCGCCGTCGCGACCGGTCAGGCGGTGCAGGAATGGGCGTTGAGCATGGCGTTGTGAAATCTGCTGAGAATAACGCCCAAGGGCCTGCTGCGGAGCGGGCAGAGGATGTCGCCCTCTCAGAGGCGATAGAGGAGCTCGCCCGCCTTGATGACGCCGGCGGCGCCCACAACAATCGGTTCTCCCGGCGTGCTCCGGTTCAGCCGTCTACAGCTGTGGCCGGTCTCAGTGAGTCTGGACGTCAGGCCGCGTTGCGGATTGCCCGGGCTCTGCGCCGGGTACGCGGCGCACTTGCATTGCCTCTGCCAGATTTGGTGGCGGTGGCCGAACAGGCCCTGGGAATGGATATCGAACTTGCCGCACGGGTGAGTGATCCGATGGGACGGCGTGCTCTGGATGCCTTCCGTAAAGTTGCCGAGCAGTACACCACCGATGCCGACGTCCCCACAGTATCGGGATTCCTGGAGTTGCTCAATCTACTTGAAGAGAAGGAAGACGGCTTGGATGTCCCTGAAGTCGAACCGAGCCCCGGTGCCATACAGCTCTTGACCATACATGCCGCTAAAGGGCTGGAATGGGATCGGGTCGCCGTCATAGGTATGTCTGAGAAGTCATTTCCCCACTATAAAATCGCCCCGTCTGCAGACGGTAGGCTGATAGACAAGTCCTGGATGGGATACCAGGATGAGTTTCCACACCCGCTGCGAGCGGACGCGGACCAGTTACCGCCATTCAAGCTCGGTGACCTCGCTGCCGGGCTCAGCGAAGGCGCAGCGCTTAGCAAGGATGACAAGCAGACGATCAGTGACCGTCTGGATGAATACCTCTTCGCTTTGGGGCGCAACACGATCGCCGAACAACGTCGCCTCGCTTACGTGGCTATCACGCGGGCACGCTATGAGGTGCTGTTGACCGGATCTCACCTGGCGAAGACCGCTAGTAAACCTAACCCCATGTCGCGTTTCATGGCCGAGCTACGGCGGCGCGAGCTGGTCGGTGAGTTCCCCCCTGGATTTACCGAGAGAGATCCTGAGGCAGTCAATCCGCTGACCAATCTTGTAGAGGAGGCCCCCTGGCCGGTTACGCACCCGGCCGCCCCTGGCTCGGAGCGGGCCGCGCGCATTGCCGTCGCCGAGGCCGTCGGCCGCGCCATGGCGGCCCCCACCGCAGCCTCCGCGGGCGAGGCCCTCCGCGGCGGGCATC
This sequence comes from Actinomyces succiniciruminis, assembly GCF_900002405.1. Lineage (GTDB taxonomy): Bacteria > Actinomycetota > Actinomycetes > Actinomycetales > Actinomycetaceae > Actinomyces > Actinomyces succiniciruminis. The sequence goes on from NZ_LK995477.1 coordinate 23,031, forward strand.
CGGCGGGGGAGGGCGCCACCGACGGGCGCGTCGCCCGCTGGTGGGAGGACGCCCGGCTGCTGCTGGCCGAGCGCGACGCCGCCGCGGCCGAAACGCCCACGGTCCGCCAGCCCGCCCACCTGGCCGCCACCCGGCTGGCCGCGCTGCGCGATGACCGGGACGGCTTCGCACTCGACCTGCGCCGCCCCCTGCCGTCCCAGCCGCAATCCACCGGCCGTCTAGGCACCGTCTTCCACGACGCCATCGCCCAACGCCTGACCAGCCAGGGCCCGCTGTTCAGCCTGGAGGACGCCGGCGTCCCGGACACGCTCGCCGACTCCGACCGCAAGCGTGTAGAGCGCTGGCTCAAGGTCGCCGCCGAGCATCCGCTGCTAAACGGCTACGAGCTGGTGACCACTGAGGATTCCCTTGAACTCACCCTCGGCGACACCACCCTGCGCTGCCGCATCGACGCCATCTTCCAGCGCCCCGGCAGCGAACATTTCCTGGTGGTCGACTGGAAGACCGGACACCAACGCGTGCCGGTGGACCAGCTCAGCGTGTACGTGCACGCCTGGGCCGCGAAGAAACAGATCCCCACCGACCAGATCCGCGCCGCCTACGTCTACGTCGCGGACGGCGGAGAAGTCGACGAACTGGGCGAGGAGGCCTTCCTCTCGCTGGAGGAGATTCGGCGCAGCCTGGACCTGCAGGCTCAATGGGCGTCTGAGCCGTCCCCATCGGCTTCTGCATCGGTACCGTCGTCGACGCCCTCGTAGTCGGCGTCTTCGTCGGCGTCCTCCTCGACCAGCACCATCTTGACCTCGCTGGTGGTGGCCTCTGGCTCCGCCGGCTCCTTGACCCCGGCCACGGGCGCCAGGCGCGGGCCGATCTGCTCCACCAGCGGCTCATCCCCGACCTGGTCTGCCAGGTCCGTCAGCATCGCCACGGCGTCGTCAATGATCGATTCGCTGTGGGAACGTACCCCGTGCCTGAGCCACTCGGCCAGGCTCAGTTCACTGACCAGCTCCGCCCGGTCGCGCAGGTGCCGGTCCACGCCCTCGGTGCGCGCCAAGTCGTAGGCGGACTCGATCGAGTCCAGGCAGTCCACGGGCACGGAGGCGTACACCCACGCCATGTCCTCGGCCGGGTCGCCCACATGCACCTGGCCCAGCCCGCGCACGGCCACCACCGCGCCGCCCGCCGTCAGCACGTTCTCCGGCGCCAGGTCACCGTGCACCACCACCGGCCGGAAGCGCCACAGGGCCGTGTCCTCCAGCGCCACCTCCCACCGGGCCAGCAGCGACGGCGGCACCTTGCCGGTCCCGGCGGCGTCGTCGAGCAGGTTCAACCAACGGGTGCGCACGTCGTCGGCGTCGTAGACGGGCAGGCCCGCCTCGGAGACCACCGTGGTGGGCAGGTCGTGCAACTCGCCCAGCGCCTTGCCCAGCCCCGCGGACAATCCCGGCCCCGGGCGCAGCGAATCGACGTCAATGGGCCGCCCCTCCAGGTGGGAGCGCACCTGAATGTAACTGCCTTCCAGCCGCAGCGTACCGGCGGGGCGGGGCACATCGAAGGACAGTCGACCGTCGTCGACGATCCTCCCGATGCGTCGCAGTACCTCGGCCTCCGCCTCCAGGGTCGCGCCGGTTGCGTCCGCGTGAGTCTCCAGCACCTCCCAGTGGCGGCCCCGGGTGTCGACGACGCCGACCACCCGCAGGTCGGCGGAGCGCTCCTGAGGCAGGGCCAGGCGCGCGGGGTCCAGCCCGGGCACGGCCACCGCGGCCAGGGCCGCCAGGGCCAGTGGCGAGCGCTCGCGGGCGGACTCCGCGTCGGGTGCAGACCCACCCGACGCGGCGGCGCGAGGCGACTCGGAGGCGGAAGCGGGGGTGGACGGTCCGGCGGGCGGCTGTGACATGACTCCACCGTAAGCGAGGAACCCGCCGGACGGGGTGGCGCCGCGCCCCGGCGGCCGCCCACCATTCAGGCGATTGCCAGACGGCCGTCACCATCGACGCCCCCGCGCCGGCGGCCGGAGTTTTCCACAGGCCGCCGAGACGGAGTGGCGTCGATGCGCAGTTGTGACCTATGGTCACGGCGTGGCACTGCTCAACGCCGAGTCAGCGCCACACAAGACACCCGCTGGCGAGCGCCCCGCCAGCGCCCAAGCAACCATCAACCGTTAGGCCCGCCATGGACGCCGCAGCCCTGCTGCACTCCGAAATCCGCGAACTCGTCCGCCGCCGCGGCGTCGACCCGCTCACGGATGCCACCGGCCTGGAGGCCCTCGTCGCCGAGGCCAGCGCCGACTACCTCGCCCGCGCCGACGCCGGCCTGGTCCCACCCCTGCCCGACCCCGACGACGCCGGTGCTCGCGCCGTCGACGCGCTGGCCGGCCTGGGCCCACTACAACGCTACCTGGACGACGACACGGTGGAGGAGATCTGGTGCAACGCCCCCGGCCGCGTGTTCATCGCCCGCGCCGGCCGCCCCGAACTGACCACCACCCTGCTGGAGGATGAGGAGCTGCGCGTCCTGGTGGAGCGGATGCTGCGCGCCTCCGGGCGCCGTCTGGACTTGGCCAGCCCCTTCGTGGATGCCCAACTGCCAGGCGGCGAACGCCTACACGTGGTCATCCCACCCATCACCTCCCACCACTGGGCGGTCAACATCCGCAAGCACACCTCTCGGGCCGCGCGCACCAGCGACCTGGTGCGGATGGGGTCACTGACCGCGCACGCCGCCGCCTTCCTGGACGCCTCCGTGCAGGCCGGCTTGAACATCCTCGTCTCCGGCGCCACCCAGGCCGGCAAGACCACCATGGTGCGGGCCCTGGCCGGCGCCATCCCCGCCGGGCAGCGGGTGATCACCTGCGAGGAGGTCTTCGAGCTGGCGCTGCGCAACCGGGACTGCGTGGCCATGCAGACCCGCGCCGCCAACCTGGAGGGGGCCGGCGAGATCAACCTGCGGCGCTTGGTCAAGGAGGCGCTGCGCATGCGTCCGGACCGGCTGCTGGTCGGCGAGGTGCGCGAGGCGGAGGCCCTGGACCTGCTGATCGCCATGAACTCCGGCATGCCGTCTATGTCGACATTGCATGCCAACTCCGCCCGGGAGGCGATCGTCAAGATCTGCACGCTGCCGCTGCTGGCGGGAGAGAATGTTTCCGCAGGGTTCGTCGTCCCCACGGTGGCCGGCGCCGTCGACCTGGTAGTCCACCTGGACCTGGGCGCCGACGGCCACCGCCAGGTGCGGGAGATCGCCGCCCTGTCCGGGCGGGTGGAGAACGGCACCATCGAGATGTCCGACGTCTTCCACCGCGACGCCGCCGGCCGACTGGTGCGTGGCCCGGGGCTGCCGCGCGCCGCCGAACGCTATACCCGCGCAGGCCACGACCTGGCCGCCCTGCTCACCGGTGACGCAGTGGAGTCCCATCCGGGCCTGCGCGCCGGGGCCGGCGGGCGTACCGGGACGGCGGGGGCCGCGGGGGAGTGGTCCTGATGGGCGCCGTAGCCGGGCTGCTGGGCGGCAGCGGCATCATCCTGATCTGGCTCGCCCTGACCAGCGAGCCGCCCCAGTGGCGTTCGGCCCGCCAACGGCACCTGGCGGACCTGCTCGTGCAGGCCGGCGTCGGCCGCACCAGTCCCGCCCTGTTCGTCACCGGCAGTCTCGGGCTCGGACTCGTGGTCGCACTGGTCTTCCTGGGAGTCTCCCGCGCCTGGCCGATTGCGGTGGCCTTCGGTGCGATCGCCGCCGGCGCACCGTTGCTGGTGGTCTCCTCCCGAGCCCGCACCCGCCGCACCAACCTGCGCGAGGTCTGGCCGGAGGCCGTCGACACGCTGGTGTCGGGCGTGCGCGCCGGCATGAGCCTGCCCGAGGCACTGGCCAACCTCGGTGAGCGCGGACCCGAACCGATCCGGGAGGAGCTGCGCGCCTTCGGCGTCGACTACGCCACCACCGCCCGCTTCGACCAGTCCCTGGACCGGCTCAAGGCCCGCTTCGCCGACCCGGTGGCCGACCGCATCGTGGAGGCCCTGCGGCTGGCGCACGAGGTCGGCGGCAACGACCTGACCACCCTATTGCGTTCGCTGTCGCGGATGCTGCGGGAGGACCTGCGCACCCGCGGCGAGTTGGAGGCCCGCCAGTCCTGGACCGTCAACGGGGCGCGGGTGGCAGTGGCCGCGCCGTGGATCGTGCTGGCACTGCTGTCCACCCGCCCCCAGGCGGCCGCCGCCTACGCCACCGCCACCGGCGCCCTCATGCTCGCCGTCGGCGGGGTGGTGACCGTGATCGCCTACCGGCTCATGCTGCGGCTCGGGCGCCTGCCCGAGGAAGATCGGGTGCTGCGATGAGTCCCGGCCTCGCCGGCGCCCTGGCCGGGCTGCTCGCCGCCTGCGGCATCCTCTCCGTCATCGAGGCCGTACGGCGCCACCGCCCCACCCTCGCCTCCCGCCTGGAGCCATACGTGCACCCCCGCTCGGCCACCTCGCGGCTACTGGCCGGCGCGCCGGCCGCGGACGGGCAGACCGTCAGCGCCGTGCTGCTGGGCACCGTCACCCGCCTGGGCGGCCTGCTGGAGGCGATCGGCTCCTCGGCCGACTCGGTGCGTCGGCGCCTGGCCCGCTCCGGGACCGGCCTGACCTATGAGGAACTGCGCACCCAACAACTGCTGTGGGCGGTGGCCGGGCTCGCCGTCGCCGCCGGGAGCGGACTGGCGCTGTCGCTCCTCCGGCGGGTCAACGTGCCGCTGCTGATCGTGCTGGCGCTGCTGGCCGGCGTCGGCGGGGCGGCCGCCCGCGACTGGTGGCTCACCCGCACCGTGACCCGGCGCTGCGAGCGTATCGAGGCGCAACTGCCCGACGTCGTCGAACTGCTCGCGCTCGTGGTCGGGGCCGGGCAGGGGCCAATCGCGGCCATCGAGCGGGTCGCGCGCGTGGGGCACGGCGAACTCGTGGAGGAACTGGAAGTCACCCTCGCCGACGTTCGTTCGGGCACCGTGCTGTCCACCGCCCTGGCCCACCTGGAGCAGCGGGTCGGTTCCCTGCAGGTCACCCGCCTGTCGGAGGCGATCGCCGTCGCCCTGGAGCGCGGCACCCCGCTGGCCGACGTGCTGCGCGCCCAGGCCGCCGACGCCCGCGAGGCCTCCCGACGCGCCCTGATGGAGGAGGGCGGGCGCCGCGAGATCGCCCAGATGGTGCCCGTCGTCTTCCTGATCCTGCCCATCACCGTCGTCTTCGCCCTCTTCCCGGGCCTGTTTGTGCTGCGGATCGGCCTATGAACTGACTCCCCGCGCCGGTCGCGCCGCGCGCCCGCGGATTCCGGGCCGCCCGAAACCTCCCCACCGCCAAACCCTCATCCACCACCCCCTCCACGGAAACGGAGAATCCCATGCAAACTCTCAAGCGCCTCAGTATTCGCCTGCAAACCCGGCTCCACCACTTGGACGACGAGCGCGGTGACGTCCCCGGCTGGGTGCTGGTCACCCTCATGACCGCGGGGCTGGTCGTCGCCCTGTGGGCGGTGGCCGGCCCGGCCCTGATCCAGGTGTTCAACGACGCCATCGCCAAGGTCTCCGGTGCCATCTGAACGGCCGGGCCGGTGCGCCCGCGGGCACGTCGGGCGCGGTGAGGCGTACGGGCCCGGCGGCCGGCACCGGCCGGATACCCGCCGCATGGCCATCGAGCGCGGCTCGGCCGTAGTCGACTTCGTACTCGTCGGCGTGCTCGTCGTCGCCGTGTCGGTGGCGCTGCTCCAGCTCGCCCTCGGCCTGCACGTGCGCAACCTGCTCACCGATGCCGCCGGAGAGGGCGCCCGCCGCGCCGCGCTGGTCGGCGGCACCACCGCCGAGGCGGATGCGCGTGTGCGCGCCCTGGCCGACGCGGCACTCGCCGACGGCTACGTCGACGCCGTGAACGTCACCCGCACCCGGGTCGACGGCGTGGCGGTGGTACGCGTGGACGTGACCGCCCCACTGCCGGTGCTGGGCCTGCTCGGCCCCGGCGGGACGCTGCACGTCACTGGGCACGCCGTCGACGAGGCCGTCCTCGTGGGCGTGGACGGAGACGAACCATGAACCGGCGCGCGCAAAGCCGACCGCACACGCCGGTCGAGCCGTCGGGGAGGCGTTGGTCTGGTCGCCGGGCCCCCGGCCCGCGCCTCCGCCGGGCCGGACGGCGCGGCGAGCCGGAGGCCGGCAACGCCGCGGTGGAGTTCATCGGGTGGACGGTGGTGCTGGTGGTGCCCGTGGTGTACCTGCTCGTCGCCCTCGCCCAAGTGCAGGCCGCCTCCTTCGCCGTGGCCTCCGCCGCCGACGCCGCCAGCCGCATCCTGGAGGTCGAGCCGGGGGAGGCCGCCATCGCCCACGCCCGCACCGCGGTCGGTCTGGCGCTGTCGGATCAGGGCGTTGACACCGACCCCGCCACCGCCCTGAGCGTGGGCTGCGCGGACGCCGCCTGCACCGGGGCGGTGGTGCGCGTACAGGCGGGCGTGGACCTGCCGGTGCTCGCGTCGGCCGGGGTGGGGCGGGACGTCGTCGTCGTGGATGCCGAGCGCGCCGTCACCCTTGCCGTCAGCAAGGGAGGCGCACCATGATCGCGCGGAAGCGCTGCCGGGCCGCCGCCGCCCGGGTGCGCCGGACGGCCGCCGCGGAGGACGGGCAGACCCTGCTGCTGGGCGTCGGGCTGGTCGCCGTCGTCGCCGCATTGATTCTGGCGCTCGCCTCCGCCAGCGCCGTCTACCTGGACCTGAAGACCCTCACCTCGCTGGCGGACTCGGCCGCGGTCGCCGCCGCGGATGCGATCGACGACGCCTCCTACTTCGCCGGAGACTCCACCACGGCCGGCCCCGGCACGCTGTCGGCTGCGGGCGTGCGGGCCGCGGCCGCCGCCGACCTGGCCGGACAACCGGTCGAGCTGACCGGGGTGCAGATCACCGAGGCCGCCAGTCCCGACGGCACCACCGCCGTCGTCACCCTGACCGCGCATTCCCAGCCGCCCTTCCTGCCCTGGGGCGTAATCCCCGCAGCGGGCTTCACCATCACCGCGACCGGCACCGCCCGGGCCACCACCAACATGTGAAGGCGCGGGGCCGAATGTCCGGATTCGGCATAAACGGGTCCGAAGCGGCCAAGAGCCGTTTCCGGATCGTTGGAATCAAGCCGTTTTATCGGCGGTCAGAGAGTGCGCGCCCGACGTTCCTGCCGGATTTGGACATTCTTCAGCGGTGGCCTCGCCCGCCGGGCCCATACTGGGCCCATGACAGACCCCGAAACCGCGCCCGCGCTGCGCGACGACGACGCCTACGCCGACTCCATCATCGACTTCGTCACCGCCTCACCCACCTCCTATCACGCAACCGCGGAGGTCGCCCGCCGCCTGGACGCCGTGGGCCTGACCGCCGTGGACGAGCGCGAGCCCTGGGGAACCGACCTGCCCCGCCGCGGTTACACCCGCCGCGACGGCGCCATCATCGCCTGGCTGCTGCCCGAGCGCCTGGACGCGGCCGCCGGATTGCGGATCGTCGGCGCCCACACGGACTCACCCGGCCTGCGGCTCAAGCCTCACGCCGCCATGGTGCGCGACGGCGTGCAGGTGCTGAACGTCGAGGTCTACGGCGGGCCGCTGCTGAACTCCTTCCTGGACCGCGAACTCGGCCTCGCCGGCCGCCTGACCACCTTCGACGGCACCACCCACCTGGTGCGCACCGGCCCCATCGCCCGCGTCGCCCAGGTCGCCCCGCACCTGGACCGCAGCGTGAACGAGTCCCTGCACCTGGACAAGCAGGCCCATCTGTTGCCGCTGTGGACCCTGACGAGCGGCAAAACGAGCGATGCGGCGGTGGCCGCCGACACGGCCCCGGCGGGCGCCGCAACCGACGCGGCCGGAGCCGGGAATGACGCCGCGTCCGCCCTGCCCGGCCCCGACGCGCCCGAGCATTACCTGTGCGAGCTGGCCGGCATCGACCCCGCCGACCTGGCCTTCTGCGACATCCTCACCTACCCCACCGAGGCGCCGGCCCGCTTCGGCCGCAATGGCGAGTTCCTCGCCTCCTCCCGCCTGGACAACCTCTCCTCCGTGCACGCCGCCCTGGTGGCGCTGGAGGCACTGGCGCACGAGGGTGCAGACGCCGGGATCGCCGGCCCGATCGTCTTCATCGCCAATGACCATGAGGAGGTCGGCAGCGGCACCCGCACCGGTGCCGCCGGCCCGTTCCTGCAGACCGTGCTGTCCCGCCTCGCCGGGGCCATGGGGGTCACGGGCGACGCCTACGCGGCGCTGCTGGCCCGCTCGGTGTGCGTCTCCGCCGACGCCGGCCACGCCGCCCACCCGAACTATCCACAGTTGCACGATCCCGCCGTGCGCCCCGTCCTCGGCGGCGGGCCGCTGCTGAAGATCAACGCCCAGCAGCGCTACGCCACGGACGCCACCGCCGTAGCCGCATGGGCGCGCGCCTGCCGCGCCGCGCACGTCCCCAGCCAGGACTTCGTGTCCAACAACGCCGTGCCCTGCGGCACCACGATCGGCCCGCTCACCGCCACTCGCCTGGGCATCCCCACCGTCGACGTCGGCCAGGGGCTGCTGTCCATGCACTCCCAGCGGGAGATGTGCGCGGTTTCCGACGGCGTCCGCCTCGCCCGGGCCATGCACGCCTACTGGCAGGGCGCCTGAACCCCAGAGGGCGGTGCGCCGCCCGGCCCCGCCCGCTTAGCCGCGCCGACCACCGGCCGCGCCACAAGACGACGGTGCCGGGCAGCCGCTCAACGCAGCCGCCCGGCACCGCCTGCCTTCAAGCGCGCACCGGCGGCTCAGCGCCAGGCGCCGCGCCAGTACTGGATCGGCAGATACGCGGCCTGCCAGTCGTTCACGCCCAGCTCGTGAGCCCAGCGCACCGGCAGGTACGGGTCGCGCAGGGCCGCCCGCCCGGCGGCGACGGCATCGGCCAGGCCGGCCACCAGGATCTGCTCCGCCTGCATGCCGGAGTCGATGATGCCGACGGCGACCACCTGCGGTTGCCCTCCGCCCGGCGTCGTCATGCCGTCCACGGCCTGCTTGACCCGGGCGGCGAAGGGCACCTGGTAGCCGGGGCCCGCCGGCACCTGGGCGGGCGCGTTCCCGCCGGTGGACACGTGCAGCACGTCCACGCCGGCCGCCACCAGCTGCCGCGCCAACTCGGCGGTGTCATCCCCGGTGATCCCGCCCTCGGTCCAGTCGGTGGCAGACAGGCGGATGTCGAGGACCTTGTCCTCCCCGATGGCCGCGCGCACCGCCCGAACCACCTCCAGGGCGAAGCGGCGCCGCCCCTCGGCGGAGCCGCCGTAGGCGTCGGTGCGGGTGTTGGACAGCGGCGAGAGGAACTGGTGGATCAGGTAGCCGTGGGCGCCGTGCAGTTCCACCACGTCGTAGCCGGCGGCTACGGCGCGGCGGGCGGCGTCGGCGAAGGCCTGCACGGTGTCGGCGATCTCCGCGGTGGTCAGCGCGCGCGGCACCGCGTGGCCGGGGTAGGCCACCGCACTCGGCGCCACCAGATCCCAGTCGGGCAGGGTGCCGGAGCGGGCCCCCTCGACGTCGGGCCGCCACGGGGGCGTGCCCGCCTTACGGCCGCCGTGGCCCAGCTGCACGCCCGCCAGTGCGCCGCCGGCGTGGATCGCCTCGACGATGCGGCGGTGGCCGTCCACCTGGGCGTCGTCCCACAGGCCGAGGTCGTAGGGGGACAGGCGTCCCGCGGGAGTGACGCCGGTGGCCTCGACGATCACGGTGCCGAAGCCGCCCTGGGCGCGCGAGCCGTAGTGCACCACGTGCCAGTCGGTGGCGATGCCGTCCTGGTTCTCGACCGAGTACATGCACATGGGTGGGAGCCAGAGGCGGTTGCGGGCCGTGAGCCCGCGCAGAGAAAGGGGCTGAAGGAGCTGTGGATTCGCCATGGCGTCACGCTACGCGCGCCGACCGTCGACGGCCAGGGGTGCGGTCGGGATCACTGCCGCCCACCCACGCGGGCTCGATAGCCTTGGCACATCATGACCACTTCCGCCCTCGCCCCCTCCCGCCCCGTCCCGTACGGCGACCCCGCGCACACGCCCGCCCCGATCACCCGGCGCGTCGACGACGTCGCCCTCGTATTCGAAGGCGGTGGCATGCGCGGCACCTACACCGCGGCGCTGGTGCAGGTGCTGCTGGAGGAGGGGCTGTTCTTCCCCTGGGTGGGCGGCATCTCCGCCGGCACGACCAACACCGTCAACATGGTCTCCCGCGACCTGTGGCGCACCCGTGAGGCCTTCGTCGGGCTGACCACCGACCCCGACGCGGGCGGGTGGGGCAGCTTCGCCCGCGGCCAGGGCTACTTCAACTCCGAGCACATCTACCAGCACACCTCCCTGCCGGACGAGCTGTTCCCCTTCGACTGGGACACCTTCAAGTCCTCCGCGGCCACCGTGCGCCTGGGCGCCTTCCGCTGCGACACCGGCGAGGAGGTCTACTGGGGCCTGGAGGACATGGACGTCATGGAGGACCTGCTGGTGCGCTGCCAGGCCTCCTCATCCATGCCGGTGCTCATGCCCACCGTCCACATCGACGGCGTGCCCTACCTCGACGGGGCGCTCGGCCCCACCGGCGGTTTCCCCACCGACGCCGCCGCGGCCGACGGCTACGAGCGCATGCTCGTGGTCTCCACCCGGCCGGCCGGCTACCGCAAGCCCGCCGAGAAGCGCGCCGCCGCCTACCGGCGCATGTTCCGCAGGCAGCCGGAGGTTGCCGAGGCCATCATCAACCGGCCCGACGGCTACAACCGCACCATTGAGGAGCTGGAGCAGGGGCGCCGCGAGGGGCGCGTCTACCTGTTCCAGCCCGACCGCATGGCGATCGAGAACGGTGAGCTGCGCTACGACCGCGTGGTGAGCGCCTACGAGGCCGGCCTGGCGCAGGCCCGCCGGGAGCTGCCCGACATCCTTGAATTCCTCGGGTTCTGAGCCCGACGGCGACCGCCGCCGGGCGGTGGACGACGACGCTGTGACAATGTCAACGTCTGGTTTCGTTGGCGTCACGAATGAGGTCATGCTGTTCTTGGGGCTCGTACCGCCCAAACCCGGGCGGGCCACGGCCTGAATGGAGACATCTATGACCAATAAGCCCAAGATCGGGATCGTGCTCGGCTCGGTGCGGGAGGTTCGCCTCGGCGAGCAGATCGCCCAGTGGGTGCTTGAGCACGCGCGCGCCCGCGGCGACGCCGACTACACCATCATCGACGTCAAGTCCTTCGACCTGCCCCTGTTCACCTCGCAGGTTCCGCCAATGATGGCGAACAAGCAGTATGACGACCCGCGGGTGCAGGCCTGGTCAGACGCCATCGACTCCCAGGACGGCTTCGTGTTCGTCACCTCCGAGTACGACCACGGCATCCCCGGCGCCTTCAAGAACGCCACCGATCACCTGTTCTCCGAGTTCCAGAACAAGACCGTCGGCTTCGTCGGCTACTCCGGCGACGGCGCCATCCGGGCGGTCGAGCAGTGGCGCACGGTCCTGGGCAGTTGGAGCATGCACGTGGTCTACCCGCCGGTGCAGCTGATCCTCGTCACGGACACTACGGCGGACATGGCCACCTTCACCCCCGTGGACCGGCGCGACGTCCAGTTGGCCGAGACCCTCGACGCCGTCGTCGCCTCCATCGCCGCCCGTCAGGGCTGAGACGCGCCGGGCCTGCCCGCGAAGCCGAAGGTGGTGATCGCGGGCACGGGCCGGCCGCCGTCGAGCGCCGCGGCCAGCAGCCGCAGGACCTTCAGTTCGTGCGGCGGGACCGGCTCGGGCAGTGCGTCCAGCGCAAACCACCTCAGGGCGCCGGACTTGTCCGGCTCCTGGATGTTGGGTGTGCCGCGCCAGCGAGTCAGGGTGAAGAAGAAGTCCGCCCGCTGCTCGAGGGCCGGCCCGCCGACGGCGTTGCTGCGGTGCATGGCGGTGAGCGGCATCAGGTCGCCGGGGGCGACGTCCAAGCCCAGCTCCTCGGCGCCTTCCCGCACGGCCGCCGCGGTCACCGACTCGCCGGGCTCGACGTGCCCCGCGATCCCGGCGGCCCAGTGCCCGTCCATGAAGCCGGTGTTGCGGCGCAGCTGCAGCAGTACCTCGGTAGCGGCGGCGCCGTGAGGCCAGCCGGCAGGGGAGCGGGGCGCGCGGTCGACGCCGACGGGATGGCCGGCGCCGAGTGCCTCCGTGGCCATGGCTGTGGAGGCGTCCTTTCGGGGACGCAGCAACAGCACGTAGGCGGCGGGCACGAGCGCGAAGGGCGCGGCGTCGTCGGGGCCGGCAGGGCGGGGGAGAGCGGGCATGCCAGCACGCTAGCGCAGCGCTGCGGCCTCGTGGCATTCACGCCGGAGCCCTACGGGGTACACAGGCGGCACATAACTGGGATCACCAGACTGGTCGGCGACCAGCAAGCCGATGCCGCGGCGGCGGTGGAACATGCGCACCGTCGTCGGGCGCCGGCAGCACACCTGAAGGAGATCCCCATGCGTCTCAGCCGTACCACCGAATACACCGCCGACCTCGACGACGACCGCTTCTGCATGCGGCGCCGCTCCGTGCTGCTGGGCGGACTCGGCCTGGCCACGGTCGGCGTGCTGACGGCCTGCGGCCCCTCCAACGACTCCGCCTCCACCGCCACAGCCACCACCGAGGCGGCCGCCGACGCGGACACCACCGCCACCTCCGCCGACGTGGAGGCCGCCGTCGGCCCGGAGTACCACGAGGCATCCGAGTCGAACACCGCCCTGTCGGGCGGTTCCTGGACCGGCTCGATCGGCGACAAGGAGATCACCCTGAGCGGCGCCTACCTCGTCGACGGCATCGCGGCCACCATCGACGGCGGCACCTTCGAATCCGCCAGCGGCGACGAGACCGTCTTCCTGGTCGTCAACGGCGGCAGCCTCACCGTCACCAACGCCCGCGTCAACAAGTCGGGCGACGCCTCCACCGACGGCGAGCACGGCGTGGACGACTCCTACAGCTTCTACGGGCTCAACTCCGCGATCGTGGTCGTCGGTGAGGGCAGCAGCGCCAGCATCGACCAGACCACGCTGACCACCGACGCCTCCGGCGCCAACGCCGTCGTCGCCACCGACGGCGCCACGGCCGAGGTCACCGCCTCCGCCATCGCCACCACCGGCGAGTCCTCCCGCGGCCTGCACGCCACCTACGCCGGGGCGATCACCGGCGCCAACCTGACCATCACCACCGAGGGCGCCCACTGCGCCGCCGTCGCCACCGACCGCGGCTCCGGCACCGTGACGGTGGACGGCACGAACACCTTCACCACCGCCGGCGACGGCTCGCCCTGCATCTACTCCACCGGTGAGATCACCGTCTCCGGCCTGACCGGCACCTCCGGTCAGGGGCAGGCGATCGTGGTCGAGGGCAAGAACCACGCCACCGTCTCCGATTCGACGTTCACCACCGACTCGGAGACCGCCGGCGTCATGCTGTACCAGTCCATGTCCGGGGACGCCGCCGACTCCGACGCCGCCACCGAGACCTCCACCCTCGCCCTGACGAATGTGTCGTTGACCTGCAGCCGGGACGTGCCCATCCTCTACGTCACCAACACCACCGCCGAGGCCACGCTCACCGGCTGCACACTGGAGACCACCGGCGGCCTGGCCACCGCCGACGAGGACCGCTGGGGCAATTCCGGCTCTAACGGCGGCACCCTGACCCTCACCCTGGACGCAACCAGCTTCGATGGCGCCATCACCGCCGGGAGCACCTCCGCCATCACCGTCAACACCACCAACGGCGGCACCGCCACCGGCACCACGTCCGGCGACGTCACCGTCTCCTGACGCCGCGGTTCGCAGGGCCCCTTGCGGCGTGTGTGGCGCGCTTGAGGCCGGCACTTGTCATGGAATGCACCTCTTTCTGCGTCTGCTTCCTGAGGGGTCTCCGCGCTCACCGCAGAATCATGCGACTCGATGCGGCGCGCCAGGGGCGGTTGCGGTTGAAAGTGGTGCATTCCGTGACAGGCGTACCTCGTCTAGCGGCCGCGGTGTGCCGCGGGTACCGGCGTGGGCGTGTAAGCGGCGGTTGCACGGGCGAGTGGGGAAGGCCTTTGACGTGTGGGCTAGCCATTAATAGGGAATTGGAGGAATCCCACAAGTTGCGCTCGCGGATCCGAGCGGCAAACGGCGGTGCGTTGCGGGCCCTCGCGCCTCTACGGTGGTGGCATGAGCACAAACATGCGCCCTGCCGTCCGCTCCAGCACCGCTCCCGCCGCGGTGCCCCTGGCCCGCCGCGTCGCCCGCGAGGCGGCGCTCATCATCGGTGGCGCCGCCGCCATCGCCCTGATCGGTCAGATCGCCCTGCCACTGCCCTTCACCCCGGTGCCGGTCACCCTCGGCACACTGGCCGCCCTCGGCGTGGGCGGCGTGCTCGGCTCCCGGCGCGGCCTGGCGGCCGTGGCCCTGTTCGCCGCGGCGGCCGCCCTCGGAGCCCCGGTGCTCGCGGGCTGGAGCGGCGGTATCACCGCCTCCTTCGGGTACGTGCTTGGCTACGGGCTCGCCGCGCTGCTCGCCGGCCGCGCCGGAACGGTCGCCGTGGGCCGCGGTACGCCGGCGGTCCTGCGGGCGGCGGCGGTGCGCGTGGGACTCATGCTCGCGGCCTCCGCGCTGGTGTATGTGCCCGGCCTGCTGTGGCTCAAGGCCGCAACCGGCGCGCCGTGGAGCGCGGTGTTCGTCATGGGGTTGGCGCCGTTCGTGGTGGGTGACCTGCTGAAGTCCTTCGCGGCCGCCTTCGTGGTCCGCCCGGAGGCGCTGCGCTGACTCGCCCCACTCCAGGATCCTGAGACCGGCCGTTCGCATTACGGTTGGCAGCGATAGGACTGAATCATGACCTCCCCAGCGCAAACCCCCAGTTCCTCCCAACCCGCCGACCCGACGCCGGCTCCCCGCCGCAACGACGAGGACCGCTCGGCCTACATCGCCGTCACGGTCTTCCCCTTGCTGATCCTGCTGGCCTTCGCCGCCGCGATGCTCGCCCCCGAGGCGCTCAGCCCGCTGTCCGCCGGCACCAACTACGCCCTGGGCATCATCATGTTCGGCATGGGCCTGACCCTGACGGTCCCCGACTTCGCCCTGGTGGTGCGCCGCCCCCTGCCGGTGCTGGTGGGGGTGGCCGCCCAGTTCGTGGTCATGCCCCTCATCGCCTGGACCCTGACCCGCATCTTCCAACTGGACCCGGCCCTGGCCGCCGGCGTCATCCTGGTCGGCTGTGCCCCCGGCGGCACCTCCTCCAACGTCATCTCCTACCTCTCCCGCGGTGATGTGGCGCTGTCGGTGACCATGACCTCGATCTCCACGCTGCTGGCCCCGCTGCTCACACCCCTGCTCACCCAGTGGCTTGCCGGCCAGTACATGCCCGTCGACGCCGGCTCCATGGCCATGTCGATCGTGAAGATCGTGCTGGTGCCCGTCATCGGCGGCCTGCTGATTCGTGCCTTCCTGGGCCGCTTCGTGGAGCCGCTGCTGCCCGCGATGCCCTGGATCTCCGTGCTCGGCATCTGCTACGTGGTGATCGCCGTGGTCTCCGGCTCCGCCGACAAGATCGCCTCCGCCGGAGCGCTGGTGCTGCTGGTGGTCGCCCTGCACAACTGCCTGGGCTACCTGCTCGGCTACGTGATCGGCCGGGTGACCAGCCACGACGAGAAGGCCTCGCGCACCACCGCCATTGAGGTCGGCATGCAGAACTCCGGCCTGGCCGCCGGTCTCGCCGCCCAGTACTTCACTGCGGAGGCCGCCCTGCCCGGCGCGGTCTTCTCCATCTGGCACAACCTCTCCGGCGCCGTGGTGGCGGCCCTGTTCCGCCGCCGGGACGCCCGCGCCGCCAACTGAGACCTCGCCCGACGACGGCGTGTGCCCGCCCACTGCCGCGGGCGCACGCCGTGGCCTCGCGCGGAGGCGATGGTTCACGGCTGGGCGCTCGCGGATTCCCCGGAGCGGGCGGCGGGTTCGCCTGCGAGTAGTCCGGTTCCGGGGCCTGCCGCCGGACCAGCGGCAGGAATGTGGCAGAGGTTACTCGCACGGCCGGTAGTGGCCGGTTCTGCGCCGTCCATCGTTGGACATAACCCCCGGCCTTGACGTCCTGGGTGTCAGGGGCGTTTCGAAATGCGGGTATCGTGAGACGGTCCGTTCGGTCCCAAGGTCGCCCGCGGGTGGCTGCGTCTGGGCGGCACTGTCCGTAGCCGCACCGGAATCGGCTCCCACGCGGGGCCCGGCCCTCCGGCGGCCCGCCAAAGAGAAGACCGCATGTTTCCGTACCTAATGCGCAGGCTCGCTAACTACGCGATCCTGTTGTTCATAGCGACGTCGCTGGCGTACTTGCTGGCATCAGCGTCCTTGGACCCCGCCAACAACTGGAACCGCGAGGATACGACGCTGAACTGGGATGCGATCAACGCCGCTCTCGTCCAGTACAACATCAGTTCAGACCTACCGGTATGGAGCCGCTACGTCACCTGGCTCCGCGAGGTAGTCACCTCCTGGAATTGGGGTATGACGCCGAAGGGCGAGTCGGTCAACGCGTTGCTGGGAACGAAGATTGCGGTCTCGGTTCGGCTGGTGTTCCTGGGAGCCGTGATCGGTATGGTCGGCGGTGTGGCTCTGGGCGCCTGGACGGCGACTCGTCAGTACAAGCTCTCCGATCGGACGGTGTCGCTGCTGGCCATGATCCTGATCTCGACGCCGGCGATGGTGTTGGCGATCCTCCTGCAGGTGCTCGCCGTCCACATCAACCGGACCACCGGCTACCAGATTTTTGAGTTCACCGGCGAGGGTGAGGGCTTCCTGGGACGGGCGCAGCACCTGCTGCTACCGACGCTTTCCATGTCCTTGGGCTCGATCGCCTCCTACTCCCGCTACCAGCGCAACCTCATGCTCGACACCCTCGGTGCGGACTACGTGCGCACCGCGCGCGCCAAGGGGCTGCGCAAGCACCAGGCAGCCACCCGTCACGCCCTGCGCACCGCTCTGATTCCCATGGCCACCTACTTCGCATTCGCCATGGCCGGCCTGTTCACCGGTGCGGTCATCACCGAGCGCGTCTACGGCTGGCACGGCATGGGCGAATACTCCATCAGCTCGATCTCGAGCTACGACATCAACGGCATCACGGCCGTAGTCGCGTTTTCCGGCCTGTGCACGTTGACCGGCGCGTTGCTGTCCGATGTCTTCGTCGCGATCGTTGACCCACGGGTGAGAGTGAGCTGACCGACATGCATGACTCGACTCGCAATCCAGCCGATGCCGTCCACCACGGCATGGACTCCATCGCCAAGCCGGCCGACGGCGGTGGGCAGTCCGCCATGGACCAGCCGGGCCAGGCGCCGGTAACCGTCGCAGACGGCGGCAACCTTCTTGACAACAACCCCAAGGAATCCAAGCGACTTACCCGCGGGCGCATCATTCTGCGCCGCTTCCTGCGCAACAAGACCGCCGTATTCGGAGCTGTTGGCATCCTGGCCCTCGCACTGATGGCGATCTTCGGCAACCATGTTGGCCAGTGGTCCTTCACCGACGTCGACTCGAAGGCCTTCCTGCAGCCGCCCAGTGCCGATCACTGGTTCGGCACCACCCAGGGCGGGCGCGACGTCTTTGCCATGGTGGTGGAGGGCACGCGCAAGTCGCTGATGATCGGGGTGTTCGTGGCGCTGCTGCAGACCACAATCGCTGCGATCATTGGTTCCTCCGCCGCCTATTTCGGCGGCTGGTGGGAGAAGGTCGCCCTGTGGGCCACCGACCTGCTGCTGGTGGTGCCGTCATTCCTCATCATCGCGATCCTGTCCCAGAAGGCAGGGGCTGCCAAGGGATCGATTGCCCTTTTGATCGTGCTGCTGGCCGGATTCGGCTGGATGCTCACGGCACGCGTGGTGCGCTCGCTGACCCTCAGCGTCAAGAACCTCGACTACGTCAATGCGGCACGATTCATGAACGTACCCAGCCCCGTCATCATCGTCCGCCACATCATCCCCAACATCGCCTCGCTGCTGATCGTCGACGCCACGCTCAACGTCGCCTATGCGGTTCTCAGCGAGACGACGCTGTCCTACTTCGGTTTCGGTGTGCAAGCGCCGAACACGTCCCTGGGCACACTGATCGCGGAGGGGCAGCGCTCCGCAACCACCTACCCGTGGATCTTCCTGGCACCCGCCGCGGTGCTGGTGTTCATGCTCGTGTGCGTCAACTTCATGGGCGATGGGCTGCGTGACGCCATCGACCCCTCGTCCAAGTCCGGAGGCAAGGCATGATAGCGACACGACGCGAAAGGGCTACGGCCGCTAAGTCGCAGCAGCTACCCGATCGGGAGGCGGATGCCCCGCTGCTGGAAATCGCGGGTCTGCACGTCTCCTTCCCCTCCGAGGATGGCCGGGTCCACGCGGTACGCGGCATCGACCTGACGGTTAGGCGCGGGGAAGTACTTGCCCTCGTCGGCGAGTCGGGCTCCGGCAAGTCGGTGACCTCAACGGCTGTCATGGGACTGCTTGACGAGACCGCGGATATCTCCGGGTCCGTGCGTCTGTACGGCACCGAGCTGCTCGGGCGCAGCGACGAGTACATGTCCAAGATCAGGGGCACCCAGGTCTCCATGGTGTTCCAGGACCCCCTGTCCGCCCTCACGCCCGTGTATACGGTGGGGGACCAGATCGTCGAGGCGCTGAAGGTCCACAACCCGGACATGCCCGACGCCGATGCCAACAAGCGGGCGGTCGAACTACTAGATCTGGTGGGTATCCCCAACCCGGAGGTGCGGTTCAAGGCCTATCCGAACGAGTTTTCCGGAGGCATGCGGCAGCGCGCCGTTATCGCCATCGCGATCGCCAACAACCCGGACCTGATCATCGCCGACGAGCCCACCACAGCGCTGGACGTGACCATTCAGGCGCAGATCCTTGATGTGCTGCGCACGGCGCAGAAGGAGACCGGCGCCGGCGTCATCATGATTACCCACGACCTGGGAGTCGTGGCCGGCATGGCCGACCGCGTCGCCGTCATGTATGCGGGGCGGGTCGTCGAAACCGGCGGTGTCGACGACATCTTCTACCACTCGCGTATGCCCTACACGATTGGGCTGCTCGGGTCGCTGCCCCGCCTCGACGCCAAGAAGGATTCCGCCCTGGCCACCCTTGAGGGCAACCCGCCCTCGCTGCTGGAGGCGCCCACCGGCTGCCCATTCGCGCCCCGGTGCCCCATGGCGGTCGCGGAGTGTCTAGACGGCGAACCCGATCTGGTCGCCGTCCGCGACGACGCCGTGCTGTCCGCCTCCACCGCCGCTGAGCAGCAGAGGTCCGCCTGCCGTCGCTTCCCGGAGATCGAGAAGAACAATCTCGACTACACGGACATCTTCCCGGTCCCCTCCTTGAAGACCGCCGATGTCATGAATCTGCCCCACCCGCAGCGACCCGAGGTGCTGCGGGTAGACGGCCTGGTGAAGGAATTCCCCCTGATGAAGGGTGCCGTGTTCAAGCGGCGCGTCGGCACCGTGCACGCGGTGGACGGCATATCCTTCGACGTGCGCGAGGGCGAGACTCTGGCAATCGTTGGCGAGTCGGGCTGCGGCAAGACCACCACGCTCATGGAGGTGCTTAATCTGCAGGCGCCGCAGGACGGCAAAATCGTCGTCTTGGGCAGGGATACTGCGGCGATCCGCCGCGCGGAACGCAAGCAGATTCGCCGCGACCTGCAGGTCGTCTTCCAGGACCCCATGGCGTCACTGGATCCGCGTCTGCCCATTTACGACATCATCGCAGAGCCGCTACGGGCCAATGGCTGGGGCAAGCAGCAGGTCGGTCCGCGCGTCGAGGAGCTCATGAAACTGGTGGGGCTCGAACCGAGCCACGCCAACCGCTACCCCCGCAACTTCTCCGGTGGGCAGCGCCAGCGCATCGGCATTGCCCGGGCGCTCGCGCTCGAGCCGAAGCTGCTCGTGCTGGACGAGCCGGTCTCCGCTCTGGACGTGTCCATTCAGGCCGGGGTCATCAATCTGCTCGACGAGTTGCGCGCGACCCTGGGACTCAGCTACCTATTCGTTGCCCACGACCTGTCCGTGGTGCGACACATTGCGGATCGCGTGGCCGTCATGTACCTGGGCAAGATCGTCGAGATCGGCGACGTCGATGCGGTGTTCTCAGCCCCCGCACACCCGTATACGCAGGCACTGCTCTCGGCCATTCCAATTCCGGATCCGGCCAAGGAGCGCACGCGCAGCCGCATCATCCTGGAGGGCGATCTGCCGTCCCCGGCCAGCCCGCCCTCGGGCTGCCGCTTCCGCACTCGCTGCCCCAAGTTCGCGGGTGAATTGAATGACGAGCAGAGGAAGGCCTGCCTGGAGCGCATGCCGGACTTCACCCGCGAGGGTGAGGACCACGAAGTCGCCTGCTACTACCCCGAGCGCACCGCTGTGTTCTGACGTCGTCAGCGAGTACCAAGCCCGAAGCAAGGCATTCGTGACCAACAAGTGCGAAACTGCATGTCATGCGGCGTCGCAAGCAGGATGCGACTGCTGCAGGTGAACGTATGATGTACACCATGCCCACGGCTTGACTGCGGCGGCTACTTAGCGTCGCCGTGTCCAACCATCCGGATCCATCTCGAATCGGAGCTTTCATATGAACATCAACCGTCGTCTGTTCCTGGCCGGTTCGGCCTCTGCGGCCGCAATGGCCGCTCTGGCCGCATGCGCCAGGAACACTGACTCGACCTCGACCTCATCCGCCGGAACGGGTGATGAGGCCGACTTCGACGCGGCCGTGAACCGCAAGGACCGCGCCGACCTGCAGCAGGGCGGCGAGCTCAACTTCGCCATACAGAATGCTGTTTCCAACTGGAATTCGGCCCACGTCAACGGCAACACCGGCGACGTACGACTGATCATGAACTTCGTCGCGCCCTACTTCATCGACTGGGGTGACGACGGCGCTCCGACCCCCAACCCGAACTTCCTGACCACCTACGAGGCCGAAGAGGTCGACGGCAAGACCGTAGCCACCATTGAGCTGAACGAGAAGGCCGTCTGGGGCAACGGGCGCCCGATGGACTCCGAGGACATCGAGGCCTCCCTGTCCCATGGCGACGACCCGGAGTATCAGTGGGCCTCCACCGACGGCCTGACGGACATCGAATCCGTGGAGATCGTCGACGAGCGCACCGCCAAGATCACATTCAAGACCGTCTTCCCGGACTGGACCAACGCGCTCGCAGGCGTGAGCCCGAAGGAACTGATGGCGGACGCCAAGACCTTCAACGAGTCGATGGCGGGCGCGGGTGCGTTCAACAACGACTACTTCGCCGGTCCCTTCAAGGTCGACTCCTACAACGAGTCCCAGCAGCTGGTCACGCTGGTGCCCAACGACCTGTGGTGGGGCGAGGCCCCGCTGCTGGACAAGGTCACCTTCCGCGCCCTGGACGCCTCCGCCGAGGCGACCTCCTTTGCGAACAAGGCCATCGACGTCATCGACTACATCATCTCCGCCGACGTCTACAACCAGGCCGCCGGGCGCGAGGACGCCGAGATCCGGAGCAACTCCGGTCTGCAGTGGCGCCACTTCACCATCAACGCTGCCTCCGGTCCGCTGTCGGACAAGACCGTGCGCCAGGCCCTGATGCGTGCCTGCGACCGTGAAGCCATCGCCTCCTCCGACCTGGCAGGGCTGCCGATCGAGATGGACAAGGTCATGCTCGGCAACCGCTTCTTCATGCCCTCCCAGGAGGGCTACCAGGACAACTCCGGCGACTGGTCCTACGACCCGGAAGCTGCCAAGCAGCTTCTGGAGGACGCCGGCTGGGTCGAGGGCGATGACGGCATCCGCGAGAAGGATGGGCAGCGGCTGTCCTTCAGCTACACCGTGCCGACCGGCACTCCGACCACGGAGAATGAGGGCAACCTCCTGCAGAGCCAGCTGAAGGAGGTGGGCATGGAGATGAAGCTCACCACCGTGGAGTCGGATAAGTACTTCCCCGATTACATCATTCCTAAGAACTACGAGATCACTGCCTTCACCTGGGTCAAGACCCAGTACCCGCTTGCCAACATCGGCCAGATCTACGGCACCGGCTCGGAGTCGAATTTCACCTCTCAGTCCATTCCCGAGATCGACGACTACATCGCGAAGATCGCCTCGACGATGGACGAGGACGAGCGCGCCCGCATGGCCAACGAGTGCGACGCCATCATTTGGGAGAACGTCATGAACGTGCCCATTTACCAGCGCATGCAGTTCACCGCCGTTCCGAAGAACCTCGCGAACTTCGGGGCCATGGGGCTGGCCTCCTACCGTCCCGAGAACATCGGCTACGTAGCCGAGTAAGGGAGTCACGGGGCTTTGCCCACGGTCGTAATCCGTTCACTTCCGGGTCGTGTCGGCACTCTGCTAACGGGTGCCGGCACGGCCTGGGCCGTTATTACGGTCTGGCTGGCCGACGGCACCCGCAACGGGCTGCAGGCCCTGGGCTGCGGCCTGTTCCTGATGCTTGCGGTTTGGTGCTTGTGGTGGGCGCCGCAGCTTACCGTCGCGGACGCCGGCATCACCGTGCGCAACGCGTGGCGCACCCATCTTTTCGGCTGGGATGAGATGGATTCCTGCCGCACCCGCTGGGGACTGGAGATCATCACCGGATCCGGCCATACGGTTAAGGCCTCCGCCGCGCAGCGTGCAGGTGGGTTGTCCACATCCTTCCGCAGACGCCAGGAGTTGCGGGAGCAAGAGCTACTCGGTACACGCCGCACGGAGCATGACGCCCGTGTGCGCCGCGAAGTCCCAGAGGAATACCTGGGAGAGAGCGACTCCGTTTTTCGCGCACACCTGGACGCCGACGCTGCGGGTGAACTCCTCCTCGCCTATAAGGAACGCCGCGAGGCGACCTCCGCCCGGCCGGACGCGGGCGGGATCAGCTCGCGATGGAATCCGCTGCCCGTATGCGTCGCAATCGCGGCTGCCGCGGCATTGCTGGCGGGGGTTCTCTGACCCCACACCCCGCGGCGCGGGTGAGCGGCCGCACAGGCGGCATGTCGCGCCTGTCATGGCCCGCCGCCGCGCGCGGCGGTACCCTTGCTGAGTTTGTGCGCCCGCGGGCGCTTGCCTAGGGGAGGAATCAGCCCATATGACCGTGCGCCAGGACCTGCGCAACGTCGCCATCGTCGCCCACGTCGACCACGGCAAGACCACGCTTGTCGACGCGATGCTCTGGGAGGCCGGTGCCCTCGGCAACCGCGCCACTGAAGAGAACACGACCGACCGCATCATGGACACCGGTGAGCTGGAGCGCGAGAAGGGCATCACCATCCTCGCCAAGAACACCGCCGTCCACTACGCCGGCCCGGCCGCCATCGACGCGGGACTGCCCGCAGGCATCACCATCAACGTCATCGACACCCCCGGACACGCCGACTTCGGCGGCGAGGTCGAGCGCGGACTGTCCATGGTGGACGGTGTGCTGCTGCTCGTGGACGCCTCCGAGGGGCCCCTGCCGCAGACGCGCTTCGTGCTGCGCAAGGCTCTGGAGGCGAGCCTGCCGGTGATCCTGGTGGTCAACAAGGTGGACCGCCCCGACTCCCGCCTGGACGAGGTCGTCTCCGAGACCACCGACCTGCT
Organism: Actinomyces succiniciruminis; assembly: GCF_900002405.1. GTDB lineage: Bacteria > Actinomycetota > Actinomycetes > Actinomycetales > Actinomycetaceae > Actinomyces > Actinomyces succiniciruminis. The sequence continues at coordinate 46,620 of NZ_LK995477.1, forward strand.
GCTCTCGCTCGCCTCCGACCTGGCCGACGAGCACCCGGACATCGACCTGGACGCCGTGCTGGACGTGCCCGTCGTGTACGCCTCCGCCAAGGCCCGCCGCGCCGACACCGTCAAGCCCGCCGACGGCGAACTGCCCGCCTCGAAGAACCTCGAGCCCCTGTTCCGCACCATCATCGAGCGGATCCCCGGCCCCTCCTACGACGAGTCCGCGCCCCTGCAGGCGCACGTGACCAACCTGGACGCCTCCCCGTTCCTGGGGCGTCTCGCCCTGCTGCGCATCCATGCCGGCACCCTGCGCAAGGGGCAGACCGTCGGTTGGGCCCGCCACGACGGCTCCATCGCCTCCGCCCGCGTCTCCGAACTGCTGGTCACCGAGGGCCTGGAGCGCAAGCCCGCCGAGGAGGCCCACGCCGGTGACATCGTCGCCGTCGCCGGCATCGAGGACATCACCATCGGCGAGTCCCTGGTCGACCCCGAGGACCCGCGGCCCCTGCCGCTGATCAAGGTGGACGACCCCGCCATCTCCATGACCATCGGCATCAACACCTCCCCGATGGCCGGCCGCACCAAGGGTGCCAAGGTCACCGCCCGCCAGGTCAAGGACCGCCTGGATCGCGAACTGATCGGCAACGTCTCGCTGCGTGTGCTGCCCACATCCCGCCCCGACGCCTGGGAGGTGCAGGGCCGCGGCGAACTGGCGCTGGCCATCCTGGTGGAGCAGATGCGCCGGGAGGGCTTCGAGCTGACCGTCGGCAAGCCGCAGGTGGTCACCAAGATGGTCGACGGCAAGCGCTATGAGCCGGTCGAGCGCATGACCATCGACGTGCCCGAGGAGCACCTGGGCGCCGTCACCCAGCTCATGGCCGCCCGCAAGGGCCGCATGGAGACCATGACCAACCACGGCACCGGCTGGATCCGCATGGAGTTCCTGGTGCCCGCCCGCGGCCTGATCGGCTGGCGCACCCAGTTCCTCACCGAGACCCGCGGCACCGGCATCGCCTCCTCCATCGCCGAGGGCTACGAGCCCTGGGCGGGCCCGATCACCGCCCGCACCACCGGCTCCCTGGTCTCCGACCGCGCCGGCGCCGTCACCGCCTACGCCCTGATCCGGCTGCAGGACCGCGGCACCTTCTTCGTCGAGCCCGGTCAGGAGACCTATGAGGGGCAGGTCGTGGGGGAGAACCCTCGCGACGAGGACATGGACGTGAACGTGGTGCGCGAGAAGCAGCAGACCAACATGCGCTCCTCCACCGCCGACGTCTACGAGGCACTCACACCGCCGCGCCGGCTCACCCTGGAGGAGGCCCTCGAATTCGCCTCCGACGACGAGTGCGTGGAGGTCACCCCGGACGCCGTGCGCATCCGCAAGGTCATCCTCGACTCGCAGGAGCGCTTCAAGGCCGCCGCCCGCCGCCGTCGCGCCGGCGCCTGAGGCGCCGGACTGTCGCCGCCCCGACCCGGGAGTGCGCCCATGAACCAGGTCCCGCTCGACGACGTCGCCTCCTCCGCCGTCGGCTCGCCCGCCGCTGCCCCTGAAGCCTCTGCGGCCTCCGCCGCCCGCGCCGGTCACGCAGTGCTGCGCCCGCTGCTGGCCGCGCTCGGCGCCACCCTGCTCATCGCCTGGCTGGGGCTCGCCTGGGCGACCACCCGCACCCTGGCGCCCGGCTCCGCCGTCTCCGGCGTAGACGTCTCCGGCATGACCCGTGCCGAGGCGGTCGCCGCCGTGGAAGCCGGCATCGGCGCCCAGCTCGAGCAGCCGGCCACCCTGATCGTCGACGACGCCTCCGACACCCTCGTTCCCGCGCGCTCCGGCGTGAGCGTGGACGCCGCCGCCAGCATCGACCGCCTGACCGGCCCCACCCTCAACCCCGTAACCCTGGTGCGGCGGCTGTCCGGCACCCGCGTCGACGCAGTCGTAGCCGTGGACGCCGACGCGCTCACCCGCGCCCTCAACACCCGCCTGGACACGCTCGCCACCGGCACCGCGGACGCCGTCGTCACCCTGGACGGCACCACCCCGGTGCTCACCCCCGGCTCGGTCGGCACCGGGCTGGATGTGGCGGCGAGCGTGAGCGCCCTGACCGACGCCTGGCCACTGGGTGCGGACAGCATCGCCCTGGCCTCCGGCACCGCCAACCCGGCCATCACCGACGCCGACGCCAAGGACTTCATCGACACCGTCCTGAGCCCCCTGTTGAACGCCGACATCACCGTCACCGCCGCAGATACCGGCGCCGCGGCCGCCACCGGCGAGGCCGTGCTGACGCCCGCGATGCTCGCCGCGATGACCACCATCGACTCCAGCGACGGCACCCTGACCGCCGTCCTGGACGCCGATGCGCTGCACGACGCCGTCGTCGCCGCCCTGGGGGAGGGCATCGAGACCCCGGCCACCGACGCCACCTGGACCATCGACGGCGATCCCGCCACAGCCGCGGACGCCGCCCCCGTCTACCACGCCGCCACCACCGGCACGGGCATCGACGCGGGCGACCTGGCCGACGCCGTCCTGGCCGCCGGCACCGAGGTCGGCGGGGCACGCACCGCCACCGCTACCGTCGCCGTCCTACAGCCGGAGGTCGCCACACCGGAGGAGGAGTGGGGTATAGCCGAGATCGTCGGCGAGTTCTCCACCCCCTACTTCTCCCAGTACGGGCGCGACCAGAACCTCCAGCGCGGCACCGAGATGATCAACGGCACCCTCGTCGCCCCGGGGGAGACCTTCTCCACCACCGACGCCCTCGGCCCGGTCGATCTGGAACACGGCTACACCTACGCCGGCGTGGTCACCGACGGGCAGCACACCGACGCCATGGGCGGCGGCCTGTCCCAGGTGGGCACCACCGTGTTCAACGCCGGCTTCGAGGCCGGCATGGACGACGTGGAGCACTGGCCCCACACCTACTGGTTCACCCGCTACCCGGCCGGCCGGGAGGCCACCATCTGGACCGGCGTCAAGGACGTCAAATGGCGCAACTCGACGCCTTACACGGTGCTGGTGCAGGCCTGGGCCGGCGACGGGGAGGTGCACGTACGGCTGTGGTCCACCCCCTACTACGAGGTCACCATTACCGAGGGGGAGCACACGAACTACCGGCCCTACGCCACCGTGCACGGCTCCGGGCCGGGCTGTGAGCCCTATGGCGGCGGCACCCAGGGATTCGACGTCACCGTTACCCGCACCCGCAGCCACGACGGCGAGCGCCTGCCCGACGACGTCCTCACCACCGCTTACGACTCCGACAACCCCGTGGTGTGCAGCTGAGCCAGGCGGCGTCGGGCTGTGCGGGGCCGGGGAAAGGCGCGTCGGGGGCCGGTGGTCCGCGGTCAGCGGGCGCAATTCGCACTTGGTGCGTGACGCAAAGAGGGGCGCCCGGCGGGCTGGAATCGGCGTATTTGCTTGACATCTTGCGCGGCTATTGGGTCCGGCCTCGCGGCGGGGAGATACTTGGGGGCGCAGATGCACCCGGCCGCGGCCCCGCGCGGTACGCCCGGATACAGAGAGGAAGCAGTCAATGACCTACGTGATCGCTCAGCCCTGCGTGGACGTCAAGGATCGTGCGTGCGTGGACGAGTGTCCGGTCGACTGCATCTATGAGGGCGAACGCAGCCTGTACATCAACGCCGACGAGTGCGTCGACTGCGGCGCCTGCGAGCCGGTGTGCCCCACCGAGGCGATCTTCTACGAGGATGACGTGCCCGACGAGTGGGAGGACTACACCCGGGCGAACATTGACTTCTTCTCCCTCAAGGGCCTGGGCTCTCCGGGCGGCGCGCAGAACGTCGGCCCGCAGGACTACGACGATCCCATGATCGCCGCCCTGGAGCCCCAGAATGAGGACTGGAAGGCCGCCAACGGCTACTGAGCCTGCCACCCCTACAAGGAGAGCAACGAATGAAGAACACCCTCCGCAAGCTCATCGCCCTGCCCCTGGTAGCCGTCGCCGCGCTGGGGCTGACTGCCTGTTCCGACGCAGCCGAGACCGCGTCCAACAACATCTCGAAAGCCTCTGACAACTTCGAGATCAACCGCCGCATCGTGTTCTTCAACGGCATCACCGACAAGTACCTCCTCGAGATCGAGGGGTACTGCTCCATCACCGCCGACAGCGAGGACAGCCAGCTGGAGGTCATCTGCCTGGTCGGCAAGGACGAGGACGGTGGCTACCTGTTCAAGAAGCACTTCCTGGGCCTGAGCGACAACGTCACCTACTTCGTCGAGCAGACCGACGCGTCGGTCGTGGACCCGTATCACTACCGAGTCGTATACCGTCCCGAGACGATCGTTCCCGACATCGACTTCCAGACCTCGGGGTCGAACAGCACCGCTTCCGGTGACGCCGCTGCCGACACCGGGTCGGTGACCGAGGGCGGGGAGGAGTCCGCGTCCAACCCGACCGGCGGCGCAACCCAGGACCCGGCCCTGGATCGCGACGGCGACGTCACCGCCCCCGATGACGAGGACTGACCCAGTATTGGGACTCCCCGAATCCATAGAGGGCGCGCTGGAGCAAGGTATCGGAAGATGAGACGCCTTACGCCGCGGTTTGCCGGAGCGCTGCCGCGGAGGCGAGAACGCGACACAATGGCGGCGTGAACGCCTCCACGCCCGCCGGCCCCGGCTCCGCCGCTCCGGCTGCCCTGCCCCGCCCGCTCGCGCTGCCCGACTTCCCCTGGCACTCCCTGCGCCCCTACCGGCAGCGGGCCGCCCAACACCCGGGCGGCGTCGTCGACCTGTCCATCGGCACGCCCGTGGACCCCAGCCCGGCGATCGCCCGCGAGGCCCTCGCCGCCGCCGCCAACGCCCCCGGCTACCCGCCCGCCGACGGCACACCGCAGGTGCGCGCCGCCATCATCGACTGGATGCGGCGCCGTCGCGGCGTCACGGGCCTGACCGACGCCGCCGTGATCCCCACCATCGGCTCCAAGGAGTCCGTGGCCCAGCTGCCGCTCCAGCTCGGCGCCCGCCCCGGTGACCTCATCGCCCATCCACGCGCCGCCTACCCCACCTACGACGTCGGTGCCCGCCTGGCCGGCGCTACCCCCGTCCCGGTCGACACCGCCGCCGACCCCGACTCCTGGGATCTGCCCGACGGCCGCCTCGTTGCCATCTGGCTCAACAGTCCCGGCAACCCCGACGGGCACGTCCTCTCCGTCGACCAGCTCGCCCGCATCGTCGCCTGGGCGCGGGCGCGCGGCGTCGTCGTCCTGTCCGACGAGTGCTACGCCGAACTCGCCTGGGAACAGCCCTGGGCCACCGACGGCGTCCCCAGCCTGCTCGACGCCCGCGTGACCGGCACCGGCCCCGACGGCGCCCCCGACCTCACCGGCCTGCTCGCCCTGTACTCCCTGTCCAAGCAGTCCAACCTCGCCGGCTACCGGGCCGCCTTCCTCGCCGGCGACCCGACGCTGGTGGCCGCCGTCACCGAGGTGCGCCGCCACACCGGCATGCTGCCGCCGGCGCCCGTGCAGGCCGCCCTGGCCGCCACCCTCGCCGACGACGCGCACGTGGTGGCGCAACAGGCCGTCTACCGGGCCCGGCGTGAGGCGCTGCTGGAGGCGACGGCCGCCGTCGGCCTGGTCAACGACCCCGACTCGGTCGCCGGCCTATACCTGTGGCTGAGCGGGTCGGCGTCCATGAGCGCCTGGGATCTGGTGGGCGCCTTCGCCGAACTGGGGATCGTCGTCGCCCCCGGGGACTTCTACGGCGCGGCCGGCGCCGGGCATGTGCGTATGTCCCTGACCGACACCGACGAGCGGGTGGCCGCCGCGGTGCGGCGCCTGCACGCCCCCGACGCGGCCGCCCTGTTCGCCGGCTGAGGCGGCCGGCGCCCCCGTCCGGATGGCGGGTGCCGCGCCGTCGTCCCGCGCACCTTCGGACCCGGCGCGACGACGGCGGTCGCCTGCCGGTATGGTTCCGGGCAGACAGGTCCGGGGCCGCTCCCGCGGCCCGCCGTCGCCAACAAGGAGACACTCATGACCGAAACGCCCACTGACCTCAGCGCCCAGGACGCCCCCGGGATGCTCACCGTCGGCGAGACCAGCCTGGAACTGCCTCGTGCCCTGGCCACCGACGGCTCCGACGGACTGGCCATCGGCAAACTGCTGGGGACCACGGGCCTGGTCACGCTCGACCCCGGCTTCACCAACACGGCTGCCTGCACCTCCGAGATCACCTACATCGACGGCGCTGCCGGCATCTTGCGCTACCGCGGCTACCCGATCGAGGAGCTGGCCAAGTCCTCCACCTTCCTGGAGGTCGCCTACCTGTTGATCAACGGGGAGCTGCCCGACCCGGACACCTTCGAGCGCTTCGAGCGGCGCATCGGCCGCCACCGCCTCCTGCACGAAGACTTCCGCAGCTTCTTCACCTCCTTCCCCTCCTCGGGACACCCCATGGCGATCCTTCAGGCGGGCATTGCGGGCCTGGCCACCTACTACGAGGACACCCTCAACCCGCACGACCCCTACGAGACCGAGCTGGCCACCGTGCTGCTGCTGAGCAAGATGCCCACGATGATCAGCTACATCGCCCGCCGTGCCATCGGGCTGCCGCTGCTGTACCCCGACCCCAAGCGCGGTTACGTCGAGGACTTCCTCAACATGACCTTCGGCATGCCCTACCAGGCCAGCGACATCGACCCCACCGTCGTCCGCGCCCTGGACATGCTCCTGATCCTGCACGCCGACCACGAGCAGAACTGCTCCACCTCCACCGTGCGCCTGGTCGGCTCCTCCGACGCCAACCTGTACGCATCAGTGGCCGCGGGTGTGGGGGCCCTGTCCGGGCCGCTGCACGGCGGCGCCAACGAGGCCGTGCTGCGCATGCTGGATCGGATCCAGTCCGAGGGCATGAGCACCACCGAGTTCGTCCGCAAGGTCAAGAACAAGGAGGACGGGGTGCGCTTGATGGGCTTCGGGCACCGTGTCTACAAGAACTATGACCCGCGCGCAGCCCTGGTCAAGGCAACCGCCCACGAGGTGCTGGCCCGCCTGGGCTCCAAGGACGGAGACCGCAAGCTGGAGATCGCCATGGAGCTGGAGGAGGTCGCCCTATCCGACGACTACTTCATCTCCCGCAACCTGTACCCGAACGTCGACTTCTACACGGGACTCATCTACCAGGCGATGGGCTTCCCAACGAAGATGTTCACGCCGCTGTTCGCGCTCGGGCGCCTGCCCGGCTGGATTGCCCAGTACCGGGAGATGATGAACGATCCGGCCAAGCGCATCGGCCGCCCCCGCCAGGTGTACACCGGCGAGGTGGAGCGCCACTACGTGGCCATGCACCGGCGCAAGCGCGTGCGCGAGTACCCCGACACCCGCATCGGCGAGCCCACCCTGGACCGCGTCCCGCGCGTGTGAGGGGCCCGCGTTTTGGACCTACGCGACTTCGCACAGACGGGGCCGCCTGCGCCCATGAGGGCCACGCAGCCAAGGTCTAGTCCGCGTCCGTGACCCGCCAGCGGCCCGCCCGGGCGCTACCCTCGCGCCGCAGGCGGCCCGAGGCGCGCAGGTCGGCGACGACACGTTCGGCGGTCCGGCGGGAGCAGCCGAGGAGGTCGGCCAGGTCGGCGACGGTCGCCGTCGGGCTCCCCGAAAAGAGGCTCAGCGCCTGCTCCTCGCGGCTGTCCGCGACAGTTTGCGCAGAGGGCTTCGCATACGGCATCAGCGCCTGGCGGATCACGGTGAGTATAAAGGCGACAAAGTCCTCGCAGGTGCCCACGGCGTTCGAATGGGCGAGCGTCGCGTAATACTCCCGCTGCCGGTCGCGGATCACCGTCTCAATCGGCAGCCACCTCAGGACTGGGCGCCAACGGGCCAGCAGCAATGTGTGCCACAACCGCCCGGTCCGGCCATTGCCATCGGTGAAGGGATGAATGAACTCGAACTCGTAGTGGAAGACACAGGAAACGAGCAGCGGGTGGAGGTCGGTGTGCCGCATCCAGTCGAACAGCTCGGCCATGACCTCGGGCACGTAGGCGGCGGGCGTGCCCGCATGGATGAGCCGATCGCCGTCGAAGACACCGGCATTTGCATTGCGCAGCCGACCGGCGTCTTCAATGATCCCGTCCATCATCACGCCATGGGCCCGCAGGAGATCGGTGATCGAGTATGGATCCAACTGGTCCATGATTTCGTAGGCGCGGTGGGCATTCTCGACCTCACGAATCTCCCGGGATGGCCCGAGCACGCGTTTGCCGTCGATGATCGCCGTGACGGCGTCTTCTGAGAGGACATTGCCCTCGATCATCAGCGAGGAGTGGATCGTGCGAATGCGCAGCTCGCGGTGCAGCTGCGGGCTCGTGCTCAGTGGGGAAGCGGGGCCGAGCGTCCCAACGAGTTCCGCGATCTCCATGCATAAGTTGTCGATTGCGGGCGTGCGGGTGAAGGGGGGCGTATAAGCCATCTGCTTCCTGTCGGTCCGACGGCGTCCGATCGTATGAGACGCCGATCACCGCCAAAGTTTACCGTCACTGGCGGTAATGATGGCGTTGAAAGGCTGACGGTAGGTGCCGATAACCCTAGGAGCCCGCGGGCGTTGCGTCGTCTCGGAGCGTGCAAGGGCTGGTTGTGTGAGTGGTTGGATGTCTGCGTGCGGTTGGGTGTCTTGGGTGTTGGCGTGCGCGGCCGCCGACCCGCCCGTTGGACCCCTGTTCCCCCGGTTGGACCCTTGTTCCCCCGGTTGGACCCTTGTTCCCCCGTTGGACCCTTGTTCCCCCGTTGGACCGCCGTAGCCGCCGGTTACAGCGGTCCAACGGGGCGTGGGCGGTCCAACGGGGTGTGGGCGGTCCAACTGGGCGTGTTCTTGAAGGTGATTCCGCGTCAGAAGCGCCTTCTTCGGCACCTCCTCTCGGAACAATCCATGTCCTTGGCCGAGAAGGAGGTCGGAGCCGTGTCCAAGCTGAGGGGACCGACATGCCAAAGTCCGCAAGGGCAAGGGAATGGCCCGGCAGGTGAGCGAAGTGTTCGAGTCTCTCGCTCATCTGATCCGGGCCATTGGTGTCCTTGTGTATGCCCTCGGCAGGTGGTTCAACTGAGCCGTCTGCATCGGGGAGCCAACCGGTTGCCGCCCGGTGGCGCCTCGCCATTACGCCGCCTGGCTTCCCCTACGGGCAAGCGTTCGGGCGGGGCCGACGTCGGCGCATACGCTGCCGCGTGGTTCGTGGACCCGGCGGGCGTGCATGGTCGGGGTCAGGCCTCCATGGGCTCCACGAAGGTGCGGAAGTCGCCGTCGTGCTGTGCGTGCAGTTCCCAGATGCGGCCGGCCAGGGCCTCCGGCTCGTGGGAGGGCTCGCCGCCGCCGATGCCGCGCGGAATGATCAGCTGGGCGACGTGAATCCCCTCGGGGGCAAGCGCGTCGTGGAGGAGCTGCCCGTAGGCGCTCTCCCCGGCGAAGGCGACCGAGGTGCCCGTGACGTTCTGTCCCGGGCGGACGGCGGAGCCTCCGTTGATCAGCAGGATCGTGCCGCGGCCGAGCTCACGCATGCCCGGCAATACCTGGCGCACCGCGTTTACGGGGCCGTAGACGGACATCTCGATGGGGCCGACCAGGTCCTCGGCGCTCGTCTCCAGCACGGGCTTCATGAACTCGCGGGCCGGCACGGGACTCCACTGGAGCACCTCGATGGGGCCGAGCTCACCGGCGGCGTCGGCCAGGGCCCGGGCCAGCGCCTCGCCGTCGCGGCCGTCGGCGACGTAGCCGCGAGCGTTGATGCCGTCGGCACTCAGGGCGGCAACCCGCTCGTCCAGGTGCTGGCGGCTGCGGGAGATCAGGGCGACGTCGAAGCCCTCCCGCCCGAAGCGGCGGGCGACGGCGCGGCCCAGTCCCGGGCCGCCGCCGATGATGGCGATGGTGGTCATGGTGATTTCCTCCGGTTTCCGGCTTTGCTTGATGTTGATTCGGCCTTCTGTCCTGGTGGCTTTGCACCGAGACCGGCGAGAGTGGCGTGCCCGGACTGGCACGGGTAACGCGTCGCGGCCGTCGGCGCCGCACTGCGCCGCCTCCGGCAGGCTATGCCGGTCTTTCCGATTTCGGGAGTCCCTGCCAGTGCCTCCCGGAAGCGCCGTTTACGGCTGTCACAGCCACTTGCGGTGCTTGAAGAAGGCGATACAGCCGATGACCACCAGAACGCTCAGGACCGCGACGGCCGGATAGCTCCACGGCCACGCGAGCTCGGGCATGTGCTCGAAGTTCATCCCGTACCAGCCGACGATGAGCGTCAGCGGCGCGAAAATCGCGGTGACGATCGTGAGCGCCGCCATAATGTGGTTTTGCCGCACGTCCAGGTGCATCTTGTACAGGTCACGCATCTGGAGGGCCTGGTCGCGCAGGGAGGACGCCTGATCGCGCAGCTTGTCGAGTCGGCCGTAGACCGTGCGGAAGTACCGCAGGTCCTCCTCGCGGAAGAAGCCGTTCTCGTTCTCCTCTAGGACCTGGGTCAGGTCCATGAGGTCGTTGTAGTGGGTGTCGAGGTCGCGTAGTTCGGAGCGCATATCGTTGATGCGCTCCGAGGCGCCCGCGGCCGTGTCTGCCAGAATCGCGTCCTCCATGCGGTCGAGTTCGCGCTCGTAGCCGCGCAGGAGGGCCGCGTCGTCCTTGATGATCTGCATGAGGAAGTCGGCCAGGAAACGCTCCAGCCCCGGTCGACGCCAGCGACGTGCGGCGGCGATGGCCGCCACGAGTCCCGCGGCCGTCTCCTGGGCGTCGATGAGGACCACGCCCTTCTCGTCCAGCGCGAAGGCGAAGCGCTTTTCCGGAGCATCGGGCGACGTGCGATCCGGGATGAAGATCGTGCCGGTGATCGCGTCGTAGTTGACCTCGGCCTGAGTGCCCAGGGCGACGTCGGGGTCGGGGTCGATGTCGATGCCCAGCTCGAAGGTGCTGCGGCGCTGGGTCCACTGATCGGGAGTCAGCACGGCGACGAACTGTCTGTCCGTGTTGCGCAGATCCTCCGGGGCGCACGGAGTCAGTGACTCGTCGATCAGGTAGTGCACGGATTCTCCTCGGTGTAGTAGGGCGCCGTCGGCCTCAGCGAGAGCCGCGTAGAAAACTGCGCCCCTCGGACTCGTCGAAGCCGCGGTGCCCGTGAACCTCGACGGCGTCCAGCGCCGCCTCCAGCCGGTCCAGCTCCGCGCCTGTGAGCGAGACATCCGCGGCGCCGAGGTTCTCCAGGATCCGCTCCTTGCGCTTCGAACCCGGAATCGGCACCACATGCGGCCACTTCGCGAGCATCCACGCCAGGCTGATCTGGGCGCTGGTGGCGCCCTTCTCTGCGGCGAAGCGTGCCAGCAGGTCCACGATCGGCCGGTTGGCGGCCAGGTTCTCGGGCCGCAGCTGCGGCACCAGGTTGCGCACGTCGTCGTGCTCCTCGAACTGTGTGGCCGTGGTGACCTTCCCGGACAGCAGCCCGGAGGCGATGGGGGAGAAGGGGACGACGCCGATACCCTGCTCGGCGCAGTACGGCAGAACCTCCGCCTCAATGCCGCGCTCAACCATGGAGTAGATGTTCTGCACGGCGGTCACGGGTGTCACATCGTGGGCGGCGCGGATGACCGGCACATCCACCTGGGACAGGCCCCAGCCGCGAATCAGCCCCTCCTGGATGAGACGGCCCATGCCGTCGGCCACCTCCTCAACCGGCACCTCGGGGTTGACACGGTGCAGGTAGTACAGGTCGACGCAGTCGGTACCCAGGCGCGCCAGGGAGGCCACCAGGTGGTGGCGCAGCGTGTCCACCACGCCGTCGGCCCGCACTTCCTCGGTCGGCAGATGCAGCTTGGTGGCCAGGACGACGTCGTCCCGGAAGGGGGCGACCGCCTTGCCGACGATGCGCTCATTGTGGCCCCGGTTGGCCGGATCGAGGTTCGGTCCGTAGGCCTCGGCGGTGTCGAAGAAGGTGCAGCCGGCGTCATGAGCGGCGCGGATCGCCGCGACCGACTCCGCCTCCGGCGGGATGTGCCCGTAGCCGTGGGACAGGCCCATGCAACCCATGCCGATCTCGGATACCTCCAGAGTTCCCAGGTGCCGCGTACGCATTCTCGTCCCCTCCGTTTTCAAGACGCCGCTGCTCGACGGCGGCCGTCGGCACAACCCTATAGGTGGCGCGCCCTACGTGGGCTACTGGAACAACCAGCCCATGACCTCGGCGTCGTGCGGGAAGAGCTCGAGCCCGCCGCCGTGCTCGCCGTAGAAGTCCGTGTGGCCCTCGAAGTACTCGTCCGGCTTCACGTCCAGCACGACCAGCTCGTCGATCCCCTCCTGACTCAGGCCCGCGGCCAGGTACTTCTCCCGCAGCTGGGCGTAGGTGCGGCTCACCGGTGCGGAGCCGTAGTAGTCGTCATTGGCCCCGGTGGACATGCGCATGGGCACGCGCGAGGCCGCCAGGGCATCCAGGTCGCCGTCCCACTGGGAGCATAGATGCAGGGCCCGCCGGTACAGGGCGGGCTCCAGACCCATCACGAGTGAGATCGTCTCGCCGCCGCCGGAGTAGCCGGACAGGTACACGCGTGAGGCGTCGATGTTGTAGGCGGACATCAGCCAGCGGGTCAGGGCGATGCATTGGCGGGCGGAGGTCTCACCCCAGTCCTCCAACTGCGGGGAGGCGATGATCATGTCCGGCACGTAGTCGTTGGCGACGAAGGCGAAGTCCTCGCCCAGGTGAGCGCCCACGCCCTGGAACCACAGGCCCCCCCCCCAGCCGGGGCAGGCGACGTACAGGGCGAAAGGTGTGTCGCCGTCGTAGGAGTCCGGGACGTGCAGGCTGAAGTGGATATCGCTTGCAGGGGAGCCCTGCAGCAAGTCGTCGACGACGAAGCCGCGATCGACCATGGTTCCCTCCACCAGGGTCCCCAGGGCTCCGTCGGTCGGGATGGGAGTCGATCCGCCGTGTTGCGGCGTCGACATACTCGGTGGCTCCTCTCCTGCGCTGGATTCATCGGAGGGCTCGGCCGATACGGTGCTGCTCCTGCTTCTGCCCGCGCAGTCCGCGAGCGAAAGCAGGAGCAGCGGTGAGATCACCCCGACGGCGGAGCGCAGCAGCATCCGTCGCTTCAGCGGCATGGCGCCGTCTCCGCCTGATGGCTCACCTCGAGACCGTCACAGGTTCTCGGCGAAGAAGGGCTCGATGAAGCCGAAGGCCTTGGAGACGTAGGGGGCCAGGTCGTACATGTCGAAGTGGCCGGCCTCGCCGATGACGTGCATCTGCTTGTTCTCGCCCGGCACCGCCTCGAAGACCTCGGTGGAGGCCTGGCGGCTCCAGGCGTTCTCGCCGGTGACGACCAGGTAGGGCTTGGTCATGTCCTTCATGATCTCGGGCACGTTGTAGGAGACCAGCTCGAGTTGGCTCCAGGCGACGACGTCGTTGCTCCAGCGCGGGTGCGTGCCGCGGGCGGTGTAGTAGTAGGCGGCGCCCTCATCGAAGGCGCGCGGCATGAAGTTCAGGTGCTCCAGTTCGCCCTCGCCGCTCTCGTAGGCGGCCTTCGCGGCCCGTACCTCGTCCTCGGGCTTGAAGAAGCCGGCCATGGCGGAGGTGGAGATGTCGGAGATGGCGGGGACGATGGCGGTGATCGCCTTCAGTCGCGGCTCCTTGACCCCGGCCACCGACATGTAGGAGCCAGAGCCGCAGATGCCCAGGCCGCCGATGCGGTCGTCGTCGACGAAGGGCAGGGACTGGAGGAAGTCGACTGCGCCCTCGATATCGGTCTCCTTGACGTCGGGCAGTTCCTGCTGGCGCGGGGTGCCCTCGCTCTCGCCGAAGTAGGCGCCGTCGAAGACGAGGGTGACGTAGCCGAGCTCGGTCAGCCGTTCGGCGTACACGCTCTGCGCCTGCTCCTTGACGGAGAGCATCGGGCCGGTGACGACGATGGCGGGGTAGTTCCGGCTCAGGTCGAAGTCGGTGGGCAGGCGGAGCAGGCCCGCCAGGCGCAGGTTCAGGTCCTTGTTGGTGAAGACGACCTTCTGGGTGTCCAAAGTTGTCTCCGTTTCGAGTAGCGGAACATAGTCACAAGTGACGGTTCGTCACTTGTCGTAGAAGAAAGCTACGTGACGGACCGTCACTTGTCAATGCGGGACAAGCCCGGATAGTGTGATGGCAGCAACGGATGACCCGGGGCTGTGAACGGGCAAGGAGCAGCGAGGAGGGGTATGGCCGACTATCAGCGTGCCTACAGCGCCGAGCACAAGGCCGAGCGTCTGGAGGAGATCAAGGCCGCCACCGACCGCCTCTTCGCCGCTCAGGGGTTTCATGGCGTCACGCTCGCCTCCATTGCCAAGGAGCTCGGGTGGTCCCGCGGAAATCTCTACCGCTACGCGCACACCAAGGAAGAGATCTTCCTGGACCTGTACCGGGACCGCAGTGCCGCTTATGTTCGAGCGATCGCCCGTGCCTTTCCGGCGCCCGCCGTGACGGCCGAGCCACTGCCCGTTGCCGAGTTCGCGCGCCGGTGGGCCGAGGTGACGGATCGACACCACGACTACCTGCGCTACCAAACGCTGCTCACCTCCGTCATCGAGACGAACGTGCCCCTGGACGTGCTGACCGCCTTCAAGCGTGATCTCGAGACGGACGTCCAAGGCGCAATCGCCGTCGTCCAGCGGCAGGTACCCGGCCTGGGCGTGGAAGCCGCATCGACGGCGTATCGGGCGCTCGTCTATCACGCCGCCGCCCTGCATGGTCACCTGCACGGGGCCCCGACCCAGATGCAGGCGATGCAGGCCGCCGGCATGCCTCTGCCCGAGGGCGGATTCTGCGGCGAACTCGCGGACTTCGTCGAGATCTATCTGACCGGTCTCACCCGGTCGCTGCCGCGGTAGGCGCTCGCCGTGGTTGCAGGCCGCCCGCCAGTGGGGCATAACGGGCGGCCTGCCGGGCGCTCAGTACAGGGCCGCCCCGGAAGAGTCGGCATACTCCCTGCTTTGCGTTCGGCTACTCATACTGCCGCCTCTATGGCTTTGCGCAGGGCCGGCAGGTCGCCCGCGCCGAAGGCGGTCCCAATCAGGTCTAGGCCGTAAAGGCCCGCGAAGCGGGTGATCGTGTACGTCGTCGCACCCATCCCGGGCTCCGCGCGAGGCTGGTCACCCTGGGTGAAGAAGGCGAGCCTCCGGCCAGCCAGCTCGACCGACGGTGCTCCATACATGCGCTCAAGGAGGGTGCGGGGCAGGGCACCGAGCGAGTGCCAGTACACGGGCGTGCCGAGCACGATGACGTCCGCATCCAGGAGCCGTGCCAGCACCTGCTCGAACTGGTCGCCGACCGCGCGCTCGGAGTACAGGGGCTCGATGCGGTAGTCGACCAGGTCGAGAGTCTCGTAGTCGAGACCGGCGAGCAGGTCGGCCGCCATCTGGGCGGTGCGCCCGTCGCGGTGCGGGCTGCCGTTGACGAAGAGGATCATGGGAGTCTCGTTCCTCGGAGTTGGTTGGATCGTGCGGTCAGGCGTCGAGGCGGTCGATGTCGGCCTGCACGCGGGCGGGCTCATCGGCGAGCGGCACGAGGTCCTGGTCGAGCGCGCCGCGGCCCGCCTCGGTGTCCGGCTGAGTCGCGGCGAACAGCGCCTCGAAGTCGGTGACCGGTGCGCCCGGCCGGGAGAAGACCTCCACGGTGCGGTGCTCTCCGGAGGGGTTCAGGGCGCCCTCGATAAGCACCTGGGCGATGTGGTGGCGGTCCACGCCGGGCTGCCCCTCCACGAGGTCGCCCTGGCGCAGGTCGATCTGGGTGTCGTCAGGTCCCTGGTAGTCGAACCAGCCGGGCCGGACGATCGTGTACGGGTGCCCGGAGGCGCGCACCAGCCGCTCGGCGCGGCGCTTCCAGTCCCAGGACTCGCCGGACGGGTGGGAGATGTACATGGAGGTCATCAGGCTGATGTAGACCTCCGGCCGATCGGTCAGGGCCTCCAACAGTGCGGGGATGACGGCGTAATAGTTGTGCTCCAGGTCGGCATCCCCGCCGTGGGTGAGGATGACGACGTCGACGCCGTCCAGGACCGCGGCCAGTGAGGCGGCATCGGTGGGGGAGGCCTCGACGATATCGGCCCCGGCGGGCAGGGAGCGGGCGGCCCGGGCGGCGTTGCGGGACTGGGCCCGGACGCTCAGCCCCCGGGCCAGGGCCTCCGCGACGACGACGCGGCCCACCTGGCCGGTGGCGCCGATGACGAGGACGGTGCGGGTGTCGGACATGGCAGTGTTCCTTCTGCAGAGTTCTGTGGAAATGTGTGGTTCGTGGTTGTTCGGTGATGTCGGAGGCGGCCGCGCTTATAGCGCTGAGGGCGGTCAGGCGTCCGCGAAGGCCCGCTGCATGAAGTCGTCGTACTCCTCGATCCAGCCGCCCTCGGCGCCGAAGCCGTGGGGCCAGCCGTCGAGCACGCGGGCGTGGACCGTGGCTCCCCGGGCGGCCATGACCTCCACCTGCGCCTCGAACTGGTCGTAGAACGGGTCGCGGGTGCCATAGCAGTAGTAGGTCGGCACCACGCCGGTCAGGCGGTCCGGGGCGAGCTCGGCCACCGACAATCGCCCGTAGAAGGAGTAGATCATCGCCGTCGCGGTGGCGTCGGCGCTCACGGAGTCGAGTGCGTCCGGCCTGTAGTCGGCGTCGAGTTCGGCGGGGGAGGTGCTTCCCGACCAGTTCAGGATCGTCTCCCCGCACAGGATGCCGCCGGCGGAGTAGCCGCCCAGGGCGATGTGCTGCGGGCTGGGCAGGCCGTAGTCGTCGGCGTGGGCGCGCACGAAGCGGATGGCGCGGGCCAGGTCCACCCCGGCCTCGGCCTGCGTGTACGGCCGCACCCGGTAGTCGACCACGAAGCAGTGATACCCGCGTGCGGAAAGCTCCGCGGCGGTCGGGTAGCAGTCGGAGTTGTCCCCGCGCAGGGCGAAGGCGCCGCCGGCGCACAGCAGCACGGCGCCCCTGACCGTGTCCCCGGCCGCGGGCACGCTCGTCACCGTGGGGCGGAAACTGGCCGGGTCGTAACCCGAACCGCTGGGGGCGGTGGTGGCGGGCGCGCCCGCCTCCTCCCACAGGAACAGGCACTGGCTGCGGGCCGGGTCGACCGTCGCCGTCGCCACGGTTCCCTCGACGGTGGCGGGGTCGGGACTGACATGATCGAAGTCGACGCCGCTGAAGGTGGGGGAGGAGTCCAGCTTGACGTAGTCGCGTACCGCGGCGAGGTCGGCGGAGGGGCCGACGGTGCCGCCGCCGTCCCGGTTGCCCGTGCAGGCGCTTAGGGCGCCGGCGGCGGCCAGCAGGCCGGCTCCGCGGCCGAAGGTGCGTCGGGTCATGGCGTGCATCATTCCTTTCCTCATGTCTTCGTCTCCTGTTGACTCGGGCCACCTCACCCGGGGTGAGGCTCAGCCCCGTCCGGCGGCGGACGCGTCGATTTGCGCCTGCCAGAAGGCGGCGGCGTCCTCGATCCAGCCCTCGGCGACGGTCCCGATGCCGAGCCCGAAGCCGTGCGGCAGGCCGTCGTAGGCGTGGAACTCGGTGGGGGTGCCCGCGGCCGCGATGGCGTCCGTGCGGGCCTGCATGGTCCGCCAGGACGCGATGCCGTCCGCCGTGCCCACGCAGGCGAAGGTCGCCGGCTCCGCGCCCGAAAGGTCCGAGTGCCCCGTGTACTGCATGACGACGGCGCCGGGGCCGGGCACGTCGTCGCCCCCGAATCGGGCGGGGCCGTAGGACCCCAGATAGGCGGCCAGGCGCGCACCCGCAGAGCCGCCCCAAAGCGAGTAGCCCTCCGGGTTCACACCGAGCTCATCGGCGTGGGCATGGATGAAGGAGATGGCCCGGGCCAGGTCCTCGCAGCCGGTCTGGGCGTTCGGCCGGTACTGCAACGTGAAGGCCGTGTAGCCGTGGCGGGACAGCCACAGGGCGTGCGGCATGGAGTCGTGGATGGAGGCCACGTAGGCGAAGCCCCCACCGGCGTTGCAGACGGCCACGCGCGGCCGGGTGCCCTCCGCCGCTCCCCGGGCGGGGAAGACGAACAGGCCGGTGTCCTCAAGGCTGGGGTCGCTCGCCCGCTCGGCCTCGGTGTAGATGCTGTAGAAGACCGTCTCCCCACCCGCCCGGCGCTCCAGTAGGTCGCCTATGACGTCGACCGTGGTGGCGGTGTCTACATGGGAGTACCAGGTGAGCAGGTCGGGCACGTCTGCCAGCGTGTCGCCCGGCTGGGGCGTGTTGAAGGTGATGGGGAACAGGAAGCGCCCGTAGTCCTCCAACAGCGGGTTGTCGATGACATCCGTGATGAGCGTGCTGCTGTTCACGGCCCAGTCACCTCCTGCGCCTGCCGTGTCCGTCGCGCTGGCCGCCGCCGTCCGCGCGGCCGATGGCGTCGTACGCGAGCAGCCCGTGGTGGCCGCCAGTGCGGCCACCACGGTTGCGGCGGTGCGGCAGAGCCTCCGGCGCGTCAGCATCAGCGGATCCCGGCCGGACGAGGGCGGTCAGGCCAGCCCCTTCGAGTCGAGCCAGGCGTGGATATGCGCGGCGATCTCATCGGAGTTGCGGTCCTGGAACATGAAGTGATCGTTGCCGCGGATGCCCTCTTCCGGCAGCACAACGACCTCGCAGTCGCCGCCATGGGCGTTCACGACCCGCTCGAACTCGCGGGCGATCGCCAGGACGCCGCGCCAGAACTGGTTGGCGGGCACCTCCTCGTCCACGCCCTCGGCGGGAATGTAGTCCCCGTAGTAGACGCGGATCGGGAACCGTGTCAGCGCCTCGAACTGCTCCGCCGGGACCGGGATGCCGGCCGCCGCCACCGGATACTCGGTGGTGATCGGCTCCGGGCACTCGTCCTCCGGGAACAGGAAGCTGCCGGGCTCGATGGCCACGACGGACTCGATGTTCGGGCTCGCGGCGGCGATGAACCAGCCGGGGATACCGCCCTGCGAGTGGGTGACAAAGGTGGCCGGACCGGACTTCTCCAGCACGGCGACCAGGGCATCCGTGATGACCGGGATGTCGAACTCGCCGGTGTCGGGTGTCATCTGGCGGAAGAACTGGTCCATGGACTCGTCGTCGGTGGGCAGCTGGATGCCCTCGGCGAACTCGGGCCAGCGCCCCATGCGGAACTGGGTGAACCAGTTCTGGTCGTCCGGGGTGGCCGTGATCTCCACCGGCACGGAGGACTGGCCGGCCTGCCCGCGGCGCGGCTGGTCGACCAGGTAGATGCCGTAGCCACGGCGCAGGAAGAAGTCTGCCCAGCCCTCGCGGCCGTCCGGGGTGGACTGCCAACCTGAGAAGGACTGGCCGAATCCGTGCAGGAAGACCAGTTTGTGGCCGTTGGCGTCCTCGGGCAGTTGGTAGAAGACGTGCGCGTGGTCCGAGTGGCGGGTCTGCCCGGCCTCGGCCAGCTGGCCGGTGACCGCGTCGAAGGTGCCGGGGGCGGTCTGGACGGTTCCGCCCGCCTGGAAGGCGCCCTGGCGGGCGATGACGATGGGGTTGCTCATTGGTGAGGATGTGCCTGTCTGGTCGGTGGTGGATGAACCGGGGCCGCCTGGCCGGCAGCCCCGTGGCCTGTGCCGGGCTCGCGGGGCTCAGGCCTCGTCGTCGCCCCAGATCTCGTCGATCATGGGGAAGGTGCTCCAGGCCTTGGGCCAGCCGCAGTAGAAGGCCAACTGGGTGACGATCTCCACGGCCTCCTCCTTGGTGATGCCGTGGGCCTTGCCGAGCGCGAGGTGGCTCTTCAACTGGGGGTACAGTCCCGCGGAGAAGAGCGCGGCGATGGTGATCATGGAGCGGTCGCGGGCGCTGAGCTGCTCCTCGCGCGCCCAGACCTCCCCGAAGAGCACGTCGTCGTTGAGAGCGGCGAACTGCGGGGCCAGGTCGCCCAGGCGGTCGCGGCCGGCGGTCTGCTTCTCAGCCATGGTGGGTGGTTCCTCCTGCGAGTAGTGAAGTGGGTTTAATGGGTATTTCAGGCCAATGCCCGGTAATCGGCGTCGGAGACGGGCTCGCACCACTCAGTGACGGTGCCCTCGCCGGGGACCTCCAGGGCGATGTGCTGGAAGGCCGTGTCGGCGGCGGCGCCGTGCCAGTGCTTGAGACCGGCGGGGATGTTGACGACGTCGCCGGGCTTCAGCTCACGGGCCGGCTCGCCCCACGCCTGGTACCAGCCGCGGCCGGCGGTGGCGATGAGGATCTGACCCCCGCCGGAGGTGGCCTGGTGGATGTGCCAGTCGTTGCGGCAGCCGGCCTCGAAGGAGACGGTGAAGGCCGGGACCTGTTCGAGGGTGAGTACGCCCAGGTAGCTCTTGCCGCTGAAGTGCGCCGCGAAGCGGGTGTTCTCCTCGCCGAAGGGCAGATAGGACTGTTTCAGTTCGTCAATGGTGGTCATGGGTTCTTTGGATGTAATGAAGGATCGGTGTGGAAAGGAAGCGGAATGGCCCGGGCCGGGCGGTCCCTGGCCGCCAGAACGGGACCGGGGAGGGGCTCAGTACAGCGAGCCGCCGCCGATCTGCTGCTTGACCATGTCGCGCAGCAGCCAGCCCACGACCTTCGGGTCGTAGTGGTCGAAGATGCGCGGCAGCGTGCCGTCGTCCAGGGCGGAGAAGGTCGCCAGGTCCTCCTCGGTCAGTTCGAAGTCGAAGACGTCGAAGTTCTCCTCCATGCGGTTGCGGTGCGTGGACTTCGGGATGACCACGACGTCCTTCTGGATCAGCGCCCGCAGGATCACCTGCCCGGGCTTCTTGCCGTACTTGGCGCCGATCTCGGCGAGGACCGGGTTGGCGAAGATGTTGTTCTGCCCCTCGGCGAAGGGCGCCCACGCCTCGTGCACCACGCCGAGTTCGGCCATGACCGCGTGCGCGGCGTCCTGCTGGCGGAAGGGGTGCGTCTCGATCTGGTTGACCGCCGGCGTGATCTCGGCCAGCGCGGCCACATCCACCAGGCGCTCGGGGTAGAAGTTGGACACGCCGATGGCGCGCAGCTTGCCAGCCTTGTAGGCGTCCTCCATGGCCCGGTAGGCGCCCGGGTAGTCGCCCATCGCCTGGTGCAGCAGCATCAGGTCAATGTGGTCGGTGCCGAGCTTTTCCAGCGACTCGTCGATGGAGGCGGTGGCGCGCTCGTAGTTCATGTTGGACACCCAGATCTTGGAGGTGATGAACACCTCGTCGCGCGGCAGGCCGCTCTTCGCGACGGCCGCGCCGACGCCCTCCTCGTTGCCGTAGGCCTGGGCGGTGTCGATGAGCCGGTAGCCGACCTCGAGGGCCTCGCTCACGCAGCGCTCGGTCTCATCGGGCGGGGTCTGGAAGACGCCGTAGCCGAGCACGGGCATCTCGACGCCGTTGTTGAGGGTCTTGGTGGGGACGGTGGTGGTCATGGGTTTCTCTCCTGATGCGGGTCTTGAGTGGTTGGGGGGCCGATCTCGGCGGTTGGCCGACGCCGTGACGACCGGCCAGGCTCGGACGGGTCAGGCCTGCTGGGAGTAGTCCATGACCGTCGTCGTGAAGGCGGGCGGCTCGTCCGGGATCACGTAGTAGGGGGCCTGCGGGATCTCGTTGATCGCAGCGATCTCCGCCTCCGTCAACTTCACGTCGAGGGCGGCGAGGTTATCGGCCATGTGGGCGGGGTTGAGGGTCTTGGGGAAGGTGATGTTCTTCTCCGCCAGGTGCCAGGCCAGGATCACCTGGGCGGCAGTGGCGCCCGTGCGTTGTGCGGCCGCGGTGATCGCGGGCTCTTCCAACAGGGTCTTGTCACCGTGGCCGAGCGGGTACCAGGCCTCCACCAGGACCTCGGCCCCGGCGGCCCGGTCCATCTGCGCCTTCAGCTCGTGCTGGTTCCAGCGCGGGTGGGCCTCCACCTGGTTGACGACCGGCTTGATGCCGGCGACGTCCAGGATCTCCTGGAACTTGGCGATGGGGAAGTTGGACAGGCCGATGGAGCGCACCTTGCCCGCGGCCACGGCCTCCTCCATGGCCTTCCAACCGGAGGTGTACTCGCCGTAGGGCTGGTGGAACAGCAGCAGATCAACGTAGTCCAGAGCCAGGCGCTCCAGGGTGGCGTCGATGTCCTTGACGGCCTGCGCGTAGGGGTAGGACTGCGGGAACAACTTGGTGGTGATGAACAGGTCCTCACGCTTCACGGTGCCTGCGGCGATCGCATCGCGCACCACCTCGCCGACGGCGACCTCGTTGAAGTAGGCGTTAGCCGTGTCGATGTGCCGGTAGCCCAGCTCGAGGGCCTGCGGCAGGTGCTCGCGCACCTGGTCGGAGGTCATCTGGAAGACGCCGTAGCCCAGCGCCGGGATGTCGATGCCGTTGTTCATGGTGAAGGACGGGATGGTGGTCATTGATGCGCTCCTGGGACTTGCTTCGGGACCAGCTCAATGCCGTCCCGCTGTGCATAAGTCTTCGCCCCAGGGGCGCGGATGTAAAATGCCAATATCGGAACTCTTGATGCGCTACGTGCATAAGCAGAGGGAGGGGACTGGTGGATTTCGAGCAGCTGCGCCAGCTGGAGGCGATCGCGCGGGAGGGCACCCTCAGCGCCGCCGCGCGCACCCTGCACCTGTCCCAGCCGGCCCTCAGCCGCTCGCTGCAGCGTCTGGAGGCAGAGCTCGGCCAGTCGCTCTTCGACCGCCCGGGGCGCCGCCTGGTGCTCAACGAGGCGGGCCGTGTGGCTCTGGAGCATGCCGGGCGGATCCTGCGCGAGGAGCAGGCCATGCGCACCGCCCTCGACGACGTCGCCCGCCGCACCCGGGCGCTGCGCGTGGGTGCGGTCGCACCCGCGCCGCTGTGGCGGCTGACCTCGCTGATCATCGAACGCTTCCCCGGCCTGGTGCTCACCTCGCAGAGTCTCGGCAGGGAGGAGGTCGAGGAGGGCGTTGTGAGCGGCGAGCTGGACCTGGGCATCTCGCTGCGTCCCCATCCGCTGCCGAGCGTGCGCTCGGCCCGGCTCATGGTGGAGAACCTCGCCGTCGCCCTGCCCGCTGAGCACGCGCTCGCGAACCGCGAGCAGGTGACGGCCGCGGAGCTGGACGGCGAGACCTTCCTGCTCCTGGCAGACATCGGCTTCTGGCGCGAGCGCTGTGACCGCTACCTGCCCCACTCCCAGTTCGTGGTGCAGGAGGACCGCGGCGTTTTCGAACAACTGGTCAAGAGTTCTCCGCTGCCCCACTTCGTCTCCGACGCGCCTGCCCTGTCGGCGCTCGCTTCGGACCGCGTCGTCGTGCCGATTCGGGACGCCATGGCCCATGCCACCTTCTTCCTGCTGCTGCGGCCCGGTGGGCGCAGCGAGGCCACGGATGTCTTCGACTGGGTGCGCAGCCGGGTTGGCTGAGTCGCTTCCCACCGCTCCCACCGTCGAGATCGGTTGCAGTTACGGGCTCTTCCGTTTTGGGGGGGTGTGGCGGGTTGAGGGATGGTGTGCGTCTAGATTGTCTGTTGCGTG
>NZ_LK995477.1:70052-70675 GCF_900002405.1 Actinomyces succiniciruminis
CTAGATTGTCTGTTGCGTGCGCGGCAGATCGGGTGCGGTGCGTGGCGTGATGGGCGGGGGTGGGATAGGTTGCCGTGAATATCGGTGGCGACGGCGGGCCACGGTGGATCCGACGACGGTTCGTGTGTTCCGGTCGACGGTTCGTCCCTCCACGTGAGGGTTCGTGCGTTTCGACGACGGTTCGTGTGTTCGGGTCGACGGTTCGGCACTTCCTGCGACGGTTCGGCACCTAGAGGTACGTACCGTCGCGGTTCATGCCGAATCGTTGGTGCTAACTGCCGAACCGTCGTCGTTCATGACGAAGCGTCACGCAGCGTCCCGCGGGGCGCACGAGTGAGTACGCGAAAAGCCCGCTCCCCCGCGGCGGCCATGTTCGCGCCCGGGAGCGCCTGGGGTGCGGCATTAGAAGCGCTGGAATCAGTGGAACCACCGGCCGACGCTGCCAACGGCCGCCATCGTGATCCGGGAACTGCTTGATCCAGGTGATTCCAACGAGTCGTCAGCCACCAACGGTCACGAGCTCGAGAACGTCCCCGCACGCCCGAGAACGACCCGGGCCCGGCCAAAACGTCCTCTTGCGCCCGAAACCCTCCCGAATGTGGAGGGTTTGGGGCGGATGAGGT
>NZ_LK995478.1:0-3658 GCF_900002405.1 Actinomyces succiniciruminis
GTTCATGCCGAACCGTTGCTGCTAGGTGACGAACCGTCACAGGAACACACGAACCGTCCATACCCACAACGGCGCCGACGACGTCCTCATCAACCCGAACACGACCTCATACGCCCGAACACGACCACCACACCCCGACCGCCAACCCGAACCACCACCCCCACACACACAAACCGCCGGTTGAGTCGTTCCTAGAACTTTCACAGCGCCACGCCGGGGGACCTCCCAGCCGCAGCGGGTTACATAGTTACTGCCGCCGGGCGGAACGGGTCATGAGGGAATGGGGAGCCCAGTGACTGACCCGCTTCCGAGACGGGACGGGTCCATGGGAGCCCGCGCCGCGTCGTCCTGGCGAAGGAGGACCGCCCCTCGGGACCGGGAACCCCGAGGGCTTCGAGCACCTCGTCGGTGGCCTGTGGGCCGGGGACACCACCCGCCCACGGGCCACCGGCATGTCCGACGGCATCCCCCGCGCAGCGCGGAAAGCGTTGGTGGGCGTGTCGGATCCGGCGCAACAGCCGGCCGCCGACGGGGCACCGATGAGCCCACGACCGCGCGCGGGCGCCTTTCCGTCCCCGGAGCAATGTGTGTCAGCCTTAAGACATGCGTCATCCCCGTTCCGCGCTCGCCATCCCCGCCGCGCTACTGCTTGCCCTGGGAGTAACGGCCTGCCAGGGCGGCACCACGGCGAACCCCGCCACGCCCACAACCACGCCGTCGGCGTCCGCCACACCCAGTCAGGGCGTGCCGCTCCAGGAGGCCCTCGCCACCCCGACCACACAGGCCGTATCCGCCATGGACATCGAGGTCGGCGACTGCCTGACCTATGCCACGCCCGGGGACGCGGCAGACGCCGGCGCGGAGACCTCGAACGCACAGACGCCGGAGCCCTCCGCGTCACAGCCCGACACCGCCACGGCGGACGCCTCGGCAAACACCGCGAGCGCCGCCGAGCCCGGCACCGTCTCCAGCGTCGACCTCGTCGACTGTGCCGCCCCACACCGCTACGAGGTCTACGCGGAGGGCGCGATCGCCGCGGACGCCTTCCCGGAAGGCGACCTCATGGAGCAGTACGTCTCGGACATCTGCTACGACGCCTTCGAGAACTACGTCGGCACCAGCTACGACGACGCCTACACCCAGGGCCGCTACGCGGTCACCTCCCTGCGGCCCACGCAGAGCACCTGGGCACAGGGCGACCGCAGAGTCTCCTGCCTGCTGACCTCCGGGGATGGCGGCGACCTGACCGGATCCGCCCGCAGCTCTGACGGCTGACCCGCTACGGCGACCGTCTACTACTGCGCGACTTACACCCGGTCGGCGCCGACCCGCTCGGGAGAGGCCACGTCCGGTGAGGTCGGCGTGCCATCGGGGGCGGGTCCCAAGTCGGCGATCAGGTCGCGGGCGGTGCGCCCGTCCTCCGAGGCGTTGTCAATGCCGGTGAGCAGCCGATCCGCGGTCGACGACGACGCCTCCGCCGTCCGCACGCCCGCCGGTGTGGCCGGTGCGCCGGCCGCATCCCGCACGGCATCCTCCTGCATCATGAAGGCGGTGGAGATCATCAGCTTGATGCGGTTGAGCTGGTTGACCTCGCTGGCGCCGGGGTCGTAGTCGATGCCGACGATGTTGGCCTGCGGGTAGCGGCGGCGGATCTCCCGGAACATGCCCTTGCCGACCACGTGGTTGGGCAGGCAGGCGAAGGGCTGGCAGCACACGATGTTGGGGGTGCCGTGCTCGATGAGTTCGATCATCTCGGCGGTCAGCAGCCAGCCCTCGCCGGCCTGGTTGCCGAGGCTGAGGATCTGGCCGGCCTTCTCGGCCATTTCCGCGATCGGGGACTCGACGTCGAACTTGCCGCCGGCGGCGGCCAGGGCGGCCCGGGCGGGGGCCTGCACCTGCTCGATGAACCACACGCCCGCCTTCTTCTGGTAGACGGTGTCGGTGCCGATGCCGTAGGTGTCCGCCTTCCACTGGGCGGTGGTCATGCCGTTGAGGAAGAAGCCCAGCAGCCCGGGGACGACGGCCTCGCAGCCCTCGGCCTCGATCTGGTCGACCACGTGGTTGTTGGCGTCCGGCTGGAACTTGACCAGGATCTCCCCCACCACGCCGACGCGCGGCTTGCGGGGCACATCCGCCAGTTCGAGTGCGTCGAACTCGTGCACCATCTCCCGCAGCAGGCGGCGGTAGCCGATGCGCCCGCCCCAGGTGGTGGAGCGGCCCTTGTGCTCGAAGAACTCGCAGGCGATCTGGCTCCAGCGCTCGTACAGCGCCTGCGCGGAGCCGGGCACCGCCTCGTAGGGCCGCACCCGCAGCAGGCAGGTGCTCAGCGTGTCGCCAATGACGACCCCCTGCAGCGCCTTGTAGGCCATGGTGGGGGTGAGCTTGAAGCCGGGGTTCTCCTCAATGCCCTGCAGGGAGACGGCCAGCACCGGGATCTGCGGGTAGCCGGCCTCGCGCAGGCCCTTGCGGAGCATGGCGGCGTAGTTGGTGGCGCGGCACATGCCGCCGGTCTGGGAGATGGCGACCACGCACTTGTCCGGATCGTGGGAGCCGTCCTCGAAGGCGCCGATGAGCTGGCCGATCACCATGATGGCGGGGAAGCAGGCGTCGTTGTTGACGTAGCGCAGCCCCACCTCGAGGTCGGCCTTGCTGGCGGACTCCAGCAGCTCGACCTTGTAGCCCAGGCGTCGCATGAGCGGCACCAGCGGCCGGAAGTGGATCGGGCTCATCTGCGGCATGAGGATGGTGTGGGTCTCGCGCATCTCCTCGGTGAACATCGGGGTGGTGGCGGCCGGCAGGCTCCGCTCGCTGCGGGCCACGCGCCCGGCGAGCGTGTGGTCGCCGTCGTCCGCGGGCGCCGGGTTCTCGCGCGGAGCGCCGCCGTCCTCCTTGCCGACGGCGATAGCGTCCCCGGCGGTGGGCGTGGTGGTGTCGACCTCGACGGGCTCGTCCGCGAGGTCCTGCGCCTGCTCGTCGACGCCGGCGTCCGCCGCCTGCTCCCCCGCCTCCCGCTGCCGCCGGCGCGCCTCGCTGGCGGCGGCGA
Source organism: Actinomyces succiniciruminis (assembly GCF_900002405.1). Classification (GTDB taxonomy): domain Bacteria; phylum Actinomycetota; class Actinomycetes; order Actinomycetales; family Actinomycetaceae; genus Actinomyces; species Actinomyces succiniciruminis. The sequence continues at coordinate 3,044 of NZ_LK995478.1, forward strand.
GCGAGCGCAGGCGGATGGTGGCGGCGCCGAGGTTGGAGACCTCGTCGATCTTGAGGGTGGTGTACACCCCGCCGGCGGACTCGAGGATCTCCTGCACCTGGTCGGTGGTGACGGCGTCGACGCCGCAGCCGAAGGAGTTCAGCTGCACCAGTTCCAGGTCGTCGGCCCGGGTGACCAGCTCGGCGGCACGGTACAGGCGCGAGTGGTAGGCCCACTGGTCGCGTACGCGCAGCTTCGGGGAGACGTTGGCGACGGCGATCGACGCCGTCGGCGCCTCCAGGCCCTCGGCGGTGACGTCGGACCAGTCGGCGGGCGCCTGCGGGTCCTCCTTGGAGCGGCCCAAGCCGCGGCGGATGGAGGCGACGGCGCGAGACAGTGCGCCGCCGGCCACCTGGTGCTCGACGCCGTCGTCGGCGCCGTCGGGGGACGGCTCGGGTTCGGGCAGGATCGAGTCCTCGGAGAGGACGGCCATGCCCAGGGTGTTGATGACGTCGGGGACGCCGTGGTTGATCTCGGGGTCGATGTGGTAGGGGCGGCCGGCCAGCACGATGCCCTTGCGGCCGTTCTCGCGCATCCACTCCAGGGTGCGGCGGCCCTCGGCGCGCACGTCCGCCT
>NZ_LK995478.1:3728-14989 GCF_900002405.1 Actinomyces succiniciruminis
AGGCGGCGTCCTCGGCGAAGCCCGCCGCTACGGCCTTGCGCGCCTCGGGGAGGGTGACGTTCCAGTCGGCGAAGACCTCCACCAGCCGCTCGGCCAGCTTGGCCGGGTCGGCGAGGTTCAGGAAGGGGGCGAGCATGCGCACGCCGTCGGTCTTCTCCCCCTCGGCGGGGGCGGCGCCGTCGGCATCCGCGCCGTCGCGAATGGCCTCCACGTTGTTGCGGATGACCTCGGGGTAGGTGGCCACGATCGGGCAGTTGTAGTGGTCGTCGGCGCCGTCGACGAGTCCGCGCTCGTAGAAGACGCAGGGGAACCAGATGGTCTTCACGCCCTTGTCGATCAGCGACTGGACGTGACCGTGGGCGAGCTTGGCCGGGTAGCACACGTTCTCGGAGGGGATGGAGTCCATGCCCTTCTCGAACAGCTCGTGGTTGGAGCGGCCCGACAGCATGACGCGGAAGCCCAGCTGGGTGAGGATCGTGAACCACAGCGGGTAGTTCTCGTACATGCCCAGCACCCGGGGTACGCCGATCTCGCCGCGGGTGTCCTGCCCCTGGCGCAGGCGCCGGTAGGCGAAGGTGCGCCGGTACTTGTAGTCGTACAGGTTGGGCATGTCGGACTTGGTCTTGCGGCGCTCCTGGGTGGCGCCACGCTCGCAGCGGTTGCCGGACACGTGCCGCTGGCCGTCGTTGAAGGTGGTGATGGTCAGCTTGCAGTGGTTCTGGCACAGCTTGCACACCGTGGTCTCGGTGGTGAAGCCGAAGCGGGACAGCTCGGCCAGGCTCATCAGCGTGCCGGGGACGCCGTCGTAGGTCTCGTGGGCGGTCAGGGCGGCGCCGAAGCAGCCCATGAGGCCGGCGATGTCGGGGCGGACGACCTCGCGCCCGGTGAGCAGCTCGAAGGCGCGCAGCACGGCGTCGTTGAGGAAGGTGCCGCCCTGAACGCTGATGCGCTCGCCCAGCTGGGAGGCGTCGCGCAGCTTGATGACCTTGTACAGGGCGTTGCGCACCACCGAGTAGGACAGTCCGGCGCTGATGTCGCCGGGGGTGGCGTTCTCCTTCTGGGCCTGCTTGACCGAGGAGTTCATGAACACGGTGCAGCGGCTGCCCAGGTCCACGGGACTGTCCGCGGTCAGCGCGGAGGCGGAGAACTCCTGGATGGACTGGCCCATGGACTGGGCGAAGGTCTGCAGGAAGGAGCCGCAGCCGGCGGAGCAGGCCTCGTTTACGGAGATGGAGTCGATGGCGCCGCCGCGGATGCGCAGGTACTTCATGTCCTGCCCGCCGATGTCGATGACGCTGGTGACGCCGGGGTTCAGGTGGGCGGCGGCCCGGTAGTGGGCCATGGTCTCCACCACGCCCTCGTCGATGCGCAGCGCGGCCTTGACGATGCCCTCGCCGTAGCCGGTGACGCAGGAGCGGACGATGCGCACGTGCTCGGGCATCTCCAGGTGGATGCGGCGCAGGATCTCGACGGCGGCGGTGACGGGGTCGCCCTCGTTGCCGGCGTAGTGCTCCCAGACGATGCGGTTTTGCTCGTCGACGACGACGGCCTTGATGGTGGTGGAGCCGGCGTCGATGCCCAGGAAGCAGTCCTGGTAGTGGGTGGGGGCGCCGTCGGCGGCCGCGGCGTCGGCGGGCGGGGCGGGCCAGCCGACCCGCTCCACGGTGGCCTGGGCGTGGCGGGCGCGGAAGGCGGCGAGTTCGGCGTCGTCGGCGAACAGGGGGCGCATGCGGCTGGCGCCCGTGCCGGCGGCGCGGCGGGAGGCGAGGCGGTCGGCGATCTCGGTCAGCGGCGTCGGCTCCCCGTCGGCCAGGAGGGCGGCGCCGACGGCGACGTACAGCTGGGCGTCGTCGGGGCAGGTGAAGGAGTCGACCTGGTCGGCCAGGGTGCGCTCGAAGGCCCGGCGCAGCTCGGGCAGGAAGTGCAGCGGGCCGCCCAGGAACATGACGTTGCCGCGGATGGGGCGGCCGCAGGCCAGGCCGGCGATGGTCTGGGTGACCACGGCCTGGAGCACGGAGGCGGCCAGGTCCTCGCTGGCGGCGCCCTGGTTGATCAGCGGCTGCAGGTCGGACTTGGCGAACACGCCGCAGCGCGAGGCGATCGGGTAGAGGGTCTGGTATTTGGCGGCGAGTTCGTTCAGGCCGGAGGCGTCGGTGTGCAGCAGCTGCGCCATCTGGTCGATGAAGGCGCCGGTGCCGCCCGCGCAGGTGCCGTTCATGCGCTGCTCGGGGGTGGGGTGCAGGTAGGTGATCTTGGCGTCCTCGCCGCCGAGCTCGATGATGACATCGGCCTCGGGGTTCTTGGCCTGGACGGTGCGGGTCTCGGCGATGACCTCCTGCACGAAGGGCAGGCCCATCAGGTTGGCCAGGTTCAGGCCGGCGCTGCCGGTGACAGCGCCGCGCACGCGCGCGCCCGGGAAGGCGGCGTCGACCTCGGCCAGTAGGCGGGAGACCTCGCCGCGCACGTCGGCGTTGTGGCGGCGGTACTCGGCAAAGACCGGCTCGGGGAAGGGCTCGCCCGCGACCGGTTCGGGCAGCAGCACGAGCTTGACGGTGGTGGAGCCGATGTCCAGGCCCATGCGCAGGGCGGCGGCGGGGTTGGCGGTATCGGCGTCGGCGGCCGTCGTCGCAGATGGGGCGCCTGCGGCGGCCGTGCCGGTGGCGCGCCGGGCGGGGAAGGCGGGCATGCCGAGCGGGATGGCCATAAGCGACGGGCCCGTGCTGGCGACCGGCCGCCCCTCATTCACGACGGGCGCGGCGCCGGAGACAGCCGGCGCGGATACAGCGGCGGGCTGCTCGACGTCGTTCCTGCGTTCAGCGTTCGCGGTCATGAATTCACCTCTCGACCCCACCCGGAATGCGTTACTTCCGGGGCCTCCCAAGACCCGGGGTCGGATAGAACCGTAATCACGGGCGCCGTCAGGCTTCAACGGTGTTGAAATAACCCGGCCCTAGGCCCTTAGTCCTGGCGGCTTTTCCTTGGAAGCGCCGCGAGCCGGAACGAAACCGCCTGAACATCCCCTGAACGCCGTTGAATATTGCGCAGCCAACCTTTCCTAATTCGGGAGAACGTGCAGCCGCCCAGGCCCCGCGAGCCGGATCGTCTAGCCTCACGACATGAGCGACGCGGCCGCACCCAGGCGATCCCATTCGGGGCAACCCCTCCCCGCCACCCCGATTCCCCAGGACACAGGCGACGTCGACCCCGCCGCTCCCGGCACCAGCTCCGCATCCGCACCCGCACGTCGTCGGGGGCCGCGCTCCGGCAGTCGCGCGGGCACGGGCGCCGAGACCACGCGCGACGCCATCCTCGACGCCGCCCGCACCTCCTTCCTGGCCAAGGGCTTCGCCAAGACCACCATCCGCGGGGTCGCCCGGGCCGCCGGCGTCGACCCGGCGCTCGTCTCCTACTACTTCGGCTCCAAGGGCGACCTGTTCGGCGCCTCCATGAACCTGCGCATACGCGCCAGCGAGGAGATCGCCAAGGTGATCTCCGGCGACATCCGCACCGCCGGGCCACGCCTGGTGCGCCTGGCGATGACCGCCTGGGACGACTCCTCCGGCGGGGTCACGTTCCGTTCCCTGCTGCGCTGGGTGTCCACCGACGACGGCGCCCCCGAGGCCGTGCAGACCTACGCCACCGAGCAGATCGCCGTACCGGTTGCCCAGGCCCTGGAGCAGGCCGGGGTGCTGGGGCCCGACGCCCGCGAGCGCGCCACCCTGGCCGGCAGCCAGTTGGTGGGCCTGGCGATGATCCGCTACGTCTTCCAGGTGGAGCCGCTGGCCAGCGCCCCCGTGGACCACCTGGTGGAGGTCGTGGGGCCGACCATTCAGCATTACCTCACCGGTCCCCTGCTGCGCCGGCAGACGCCGGAGAGCCGCTGATCCGCCGTCCTATGCGCCTCCGGGCGGATGCGCACCACCAGCCCGGGACTAACGGGGCTCAGCAAACGGGGCCCGGCTCTCGGGCGGGATTGTCCGAATGCCGTTCCGTGTCCCGGTGTGTCACACGTTCCCGTTAGCATGGGTTCGTGATCTTCAAGGCCGTCGGCGACAGTGCGCCCTACCCCGCTCACGGGGTCACTGCGCAGCGCAACTGGGCGGCCATCCCTCCTCGCCAGATCCGGCTCGATCAGTTGGTGACCACGCGAGCGCAACTGGACCTGCGCGGCCTGCTCGACGACGACTCCACCTTCTACGGTGATCTGTTCGCCCACGTCGTCGCCTGGAACGGGGAGTTGTATCTGGAAACCGGTCTGCACCGGGCCCTGCGCGCCGCGCTCCAGGGGCGCACCTCCATCCACGCGCGCGTCCTCGAACTGACCAACGACGGCCGCCCCGTCTCCGCCCCGCCGCCGCCCACGGAGTAGACGGCGGCGGGCCCCCTTCAGCCCTGCCGACGGGCCCGTTTGGCGTAGGCCGGGCCCTCGAGTTCGGTGCCCGCGGGCGCCGACGCCGGTGAGGCCTCCTCCAGGTTCGTGCCCCGGGCCCGGGAGATGGCGCGCATGGCGTGGTAGACGACGATCGCCGCCAGCGAGCCCAGCGCGATTCCCGCGAAGGTCATGTCGCCCCAGCTGAAGGTGTAGTCGGCGATGGCCACCACCATGGCGACCGCCGCGGTGTTGAGGTTGACCGGGTCGGAGAAGTCCACGCGGTTCTGCACCCAGATGCGCACCCCGAGCATGCCGATCATGCCGTACAGGACCGTCGCCGCCCCGCCCAGGACGCCGGCGGGAATGGTGGCGATGATGACGCCGAACTTCGGCAGCAGGGACAGGCCCAGAGCCGTCACGGCCGCCACTATGTACGCGGCCGTCGAATACACACGCGTGGCGGCCATGACGCCGATGTTCTCCGCGTAGGTGGTCGTGCCCGAGCCGCCGCCCACGCCCGCGAACATGGTCGACAGCCCGTCCGCGAACAGCGCGCGGCCGGTGACGTCGTCGAGGTTCTCCCCGGTCATGGCGGCCACGGACTTCACGTGCCCGATGTTCTCCGCGACCAGCACCAGCACCACCGGGATGAACAGGCCCAGGAGGCTGACGTCGAAGGCGGGCGCCCGGAACTCGGGCACGCCGATCCAGCCGGTCTGGGCGATCTGGGAGAAGTCGACCTCTCCCCGCACGCAGGCGGTGGCATAGCCGATCAGCACGCCGATGAGGATCGACAGCCGCCCGATGATGCCCTTGAACAGCACCGTGATCACCAGGATCGACACGATCGTCACCAGGGCGGTCACCGGGGCGGTCTTGACGTTGTTCCAGGCGCTGGGCGCGAGGTTGAAGCCGATCAGGGAGACGATGGCGCCGGTGACGATCGGCGGCATGAGCCGGTCGATCCATCCGGTGCCGGCCACGTGGACGATCACGCCGATGACCGCCAGCAACGCGCCGACGGAGATGATCCCGCCCTGCGCGAGGGACGCCTTGGCCTCGTCCAGCGGCGCGCCCGCGTCCGCCGCGTACCCGGTCACGGCGCCGATCGGCGCGATCAGGGCGAAGGAGGAGCCGAGGTAGCTGGGCAGGCGGCCCGCAGTGATGAGGATGAACAGCAGCGTGCCCAGCCCGGTGAAGAACAGGGTGGTGGACGGGTTGAAGCCCGTCAGCAGCGGCACCAGGAAGGTGGCGCCGAACATGGCGACGACGTGCTGCACGCCGATGCCGACGGTGCGGGGCCAGCTCAGCCGTTCGGCGGGGGTGACGACCTCGCCGGGGGCGATAGAGCGGCCGTCGCCGTGGAGGGTCCAGCCGTGGAAGCGGCGTTTCTGCTTGGGTGGCTGCTTGGAGGGCACGTCGGCTCCTGTCGCGTGGGGGAAGGGGACCGGCACGCGGAGAAGCGACCCCGCACGCCGGAGCGGCAGGGCCCGGCAGAGTCCTGCCGGGGCCACAGTCTAGAAGCCGCCGCCGACGCCCATATGAACTGTCCGCGCCCGCCATCGACGTCGTCGGCACCCGCCGACGGCGACGCCGGCCTGCTCCTCCCGGCGCGCATCCGGTCACATATCTCCACGACACAGCTTTCACAGGGCGCGCATAGCCTCGCCTCTTAGCGTGGAACGCGGTCCGGGACGGCGCACGCCGTCCGCCTCCCACAACCGGAAGCAGCCAATGTCTCCCAGCACTCTTGCCTACATCGCCGTCGACCTGGTCGCCCTGGTCGTGCTCGTCGGCGCCCTGTACACCCGCCGCCACGCCCGCAAGGACCTGGTGGCCGCCTACGCCGGCGTCAACGTCGGCGTCCTGGCGGTCACGCTCCTGCTGTCGACGGCGTCGGTCGGCGCCGGCCTGGGACTGGGCCTGTTCGGCGTGCTGTCGATCATCCGCCTGCGCTCCACCGAGCTGGCCCAGCACGAGGTCGCCTACTTCTTCGCCGCCCTGGCCCTGGGCCTGCTCGGCGGCATCACCGCCGCACCGCTGGCGCTGACGGCCCTGCTGATGGCGCTCGTCGTCGCCTCCCTGTGGATCGGCGACCACCCGGCACTCATGCGCCGGAGCCGCCACCAGATCATCATGCTGGACCGCGCCATCACCGACGAGGACGCGCTCATCGCCCACCTGGAGCAGCTGCTGGACGCGCAGGTGCGCTCAGTGGAGGTGCAGCGCCTCGACCTGGTTGACGACACCACGCTCGTCGACGTCCGCTTCCGCCTGCACCCGGCGGGGCACTCGCGGGCGACGACGGCGTCGGCTCAGCCCGCCGCGAGCGCGCCCGCCCCGGCGCCGGCGCCCCCATCCGCGCCGTCGTCTCATGCCTCCCGTCCCCAGCACGCCGCCGCGGCCGCTCCGACGGACACCGCCGACTACGTCTTCCCGCCCGTGGTGCAGCCCGTGGCCCAGCCCGCCGGCCGCTGAACCCGGACCAGAGGACGGACAAGCCGCGTCACGCACCGCGCAGCCACAGGAGTCACCCCTCATGAATCAGCACCTGCGCACCGGACGACTGGCAACAACCACGCTGGACGAGCTCAACGCCGCCGCCGGCCTGCTCACCCGCGTGGACCGCAAGTACCTGCTGCCCCTGACCACGGCCCAGGCGGTCGTCGACGCGCTGGAGGGGCAGGCACGCGCACTGGCCATCGACGGCCAACGCCGCTTCGCCTACGCCTCCGCCTACTTCGACACCCCCGGCCTGGACGCCTACCTGCTGGCCGCTCGCAAGCGCCGTCGTCGCTTCAAGGTGCGCACCCGCTCCTACCTGGACTCCGGAATCTGCTTCCTGGAGGTCAAGACCCGCGGCGCGCGCGGCGCGACGGTCAAGCAGCGCATGCCCTACGCGCTCGACGACGCCGACCGGCTCACCGCCGAGGGGCGCGCCTTCGTGGCCGGCTGCCTGGAGCGGGCGCAGGTCTGTTCGCCGGGACACGCCGCGGCGCTCGCCGACTCACTGGTGCCGGTGCTGGCGACCTCCTACGAACGCACCACCCTGCACCTGCCGCAGGCCCGCGCCCGGGTCACGGTGGACACGGGTCTGACGTGGACCGATCTGAGCGCCGACGGCGCGCCCGTGCGGGAGGCGTCGGCCGACGGGTTGGTGATCGTCGAGACCAAGAACCCGGCCACGCCGTCGCCCGCCGACCGGCTGCTGTGGGCGCAGGGGCACCGCCCGGCCAAGATCTCCAAGTTCGCCACCGGCATGGCGCTGCTCCACCCGGAGCTGCCCGCCAACAAGTGGCGCCGAGTGCTGGGGCGCGAGTTGGCCGACGCCCAGGACTCTCAACTCGGCCGTCTGGCCTTCGCCGCCTGACGGCGCCCGCCGCGCACCGGCGTTCCCGGAACACCAGGCACACCACCACTCACGAGGACTCCACCACATGAAGAACCCGCTCAAACACCTGTACCGCATCACGCGCACCGGCGCCATCCGGGCGCTGGCCGCCCTCGCCGCGGTGGCGCTGGTTGCCGGCTGCTCCACCGGCACCGCGGCCTCCAGCGCCTCCGCCGGCCTCGCCTCCGGAACCGCCTGGACCACGATCACCAGCGAGGTGGCCACGGCGTCCACCGGCGCCGGCGTCGCCGAGATCCTGGCCGCGAACGCCGACACCTCCGAGGCGGTCGCCGCCGTCACCACGGACGACGACACCGGCACCTATGACGCCGCCTCCGCCACCACGATCACCCTGTCCGGCGACTCGGCGAGCGTCGACGGCGACGGGACAGCCGGCGTGAGCGTCGACGGCGGCACCGTCACCATCAGTGCCGCCGGCACCTATGTGCTGTCCGGCGAGCTCACGGACGGCGAGGTGATCGTGAACGCCGACGACGCCGAGGTGCGCCTGGTGCTCGACGGCGCCGCGATCACCAACGCCGACGGTCCGGCCATTGACATTCAGGATGCGGGCAGCGCCGTCGTGGTGCTGGCCGAGGGGTCGGAGAACACGCTCACCGACGGGGAGACCTACGCCGACACCAGCGAGGACGCCCCCACCGCGGCCCTGTTCTCCTCCGACACCGTGGTACTCACCGGCACCGGCTCACTGACCGTGACCGGCAACCACAACGACGCCATCTCCTCCAAGAACGGCCTGGTCATCCAGGGCGCGCCCACGCTCACGGTGGACGCCGTCGACGACGGCATCCGCGGCAAGGACTACCTGGTCGTCTCCGGCGGCACCATCACCGTCACCGCCGGTGGGGACGGGCTGAAGTCCACCGAGGACGACGACGAGACCAAGGGCTTCATAGTCCTGGGTGCGGCCGACATCACCATCACCTCCGGTGACGACGGCGTGTCCGCGACCACCGACGTCACCGTGAACGGCACCACGTTGACCGTGACCGCGGGCGGCGGGCAGGCGAACGCCACCCAGGAGGAGGGCTTCGGCGGCATGGGCGGCATGCCCGGCCAGCAGGGCGAGGCCGGCGCACAGCCCGAGCAGCAGGCACAGCCGCAGGACCAGCAGGCGGGCGCTCCGGCCGAGCAGGCGGGCGACGCGACTGAACCAGCGGGCGACGCCGCCACCGCCGTCGCCACGGATGCCGCCACGGATGACGACGAGGACGAGTCCGGCGTCGACGAGGCCACCAAGCCCAAGGGCATCAACGCCGGCGTCAGCTACACGCAGGAGGACGGCACCGTAACCCTGGACGCCGCGGACGAGGGCCTCCAGGGGGCCTTCATCAACATCGCCGGCGGGGCCCTGACGATCACCTCCGGCGACGACGGCATCAACGCCACCAATGGCGACTATGTGATCGAGGGCTACGAAAACACCAATTCCGAGGCCGACGACGGCTCAGTGCTGACGATCTCCGGCGGGCAGGTGCAGGTGTCCTTCACCTACTCCGACGGCATCGATTCCAACGGGTCGGCGTACATCACCGGCGGGCAGGTCGTCGTCTCCGGTCAGGCGGGCTCCATGGACGGGGCGGTGGACGTCAACGGCGAGAGCCAGGTCGTTGGCATCACCGGCTCCCCGAGCGTGTCCGCGGGCGACACCATCACCGTGACCGGCGCGGACGGCAACTCCTGGGAGATGACCAGCGTCTTCACCTCGCAGTACCTCACCGTGCTGGGGCTGACCGAAGGCGAGGAGTACACCGTGGCCACCACCTCGGGCGGCTCGGCCACCGGCACCGCCGCGGCGCTCAGCTCGGGCATGGGCGGAGGAATGGGTGGCGGCATGGGCGGTCAGGCGCCGTCCGGCGACGTCGGCGGCCAGGGAGGCCAGGCCCCGACCGGGGACATTCCCACCGACGGCGGCATGGGCGGCGATCCCGGCCAGGCTCCGGCCGACGGGACCCAGTCCACCGAGTCCTGAGGCGGGCTCGCCCGCAGCATCCGGGGCGCCGCGGGCCGTGGGTCAGGTCAGGTGCTCCTTGAGGAAGGCGTCGACGACGTCGAGCACGCCGTCCTGCCAGAAGGGGGCGCCGCCGTGGTCGGCGCCGGCCAGCCGGTAGAAGGTGACGTCCTGGCCCTTGGCCTGCAGGTCCTGCACCAGCCAGACGGACTGGGAGAAGTTGACGATGCGGTCCTTGTCCCCGTGGACCACCAGCAGCGGCGGCAGGGCGCGCCGCGAGGCGTGCGGCACGTGGTCCATGATGACGGTGGGAGCGACGAGTTCGGGATGCTCGTCCACCCGCACCCGGCCGATGAGCCAGCCCTCGGGAGAATCGGCCTCCAAATGGTCCTGAATGGATAGGTGCTCGTTCATCCGCCCGATGTGGGTGGGGCCGTAGTAGTCGACGAAGGCGTGTAGGCCCAGCGCCTCGGCGACGGGCTCGTCGGAGAAGGCGGGATCGTCGTCGGCGCCGCCCGTACCGGTGGCCCAGGTCATCAGGGTGCTGTGACCGCCGGAGGAGTCGCCCCACATGGCCATGCGATTGACGTCGACGTGGTACTCGGCGGCGTGAGCACGCAGCCAACGCACCGCCGTCTTGGCGTCCTTGGCCTGGGCGGGGAAGGGCGCCACCTCGCTGCCGCGGTACTCGACAATGGCGATCACGTACCCGCGGGCGGCGAAGGCCACCAGGTTGCCCAGTTCGTGGCCGAGCTGCTGAGTGTGGAAGGCCGAGCCCTGCACGTACAGGATGGTGGGGTAGACGTCGGTCGCGGTGTCCGGGAAGGCGGCCCGACGCGGCGGCATGATGATCTGCAGGTGGAGGCTGCGGCCGGACTTCTCGGCGTAGGGCACGTTCAGGTGGACCTCCCCGTAGCGGGGTTCGTCCACCGCGGGCAGCGTGCGCATGCCGGGCGCGGTCAGCTCGGAGGCGGGGAAGTCGGCGGGCTCGACGAGCCGGGGCGGGGTGAATAGGAAGTCGGTCATGGCGTGCTCCATGTCAGTAGGACGGCGTCGGCCGCGGCACAAACCATCATGCCTCCCCCGGGGATGCCGCACGCCCTCCATGGAGAAACCGTGGAGTTGCTCGAACGGTGAAAGCTCCCCGCTACGCCTTCGATCGCGTCGGCCAGCTTCTCAACGATTCGCGGGTCACTTCGATCGGAAGAACGTCGATCTCCCGACAGACCGTCGCCTCCGGTGGGAGTTCGTCCTCCTGCTAGGTACCGAGGATCGACTGCGAACCGATGACGATGACTTCGCGGCCTTTTCGAGTTTGAGGGTGTGGTGGCTGGCGTGTTGCGGGGTCAGGGGCCTGGTGGGCCTGCCGGTTCACCGCGCCGGACTTGTCTGCCGGCAACCCCGGCGTCTGGAAGCGGGTTCATCTGCAACGCCACTTCCCGGTCTGCAACGCCACTTCGGGGTTAACAACGCCAGTTAACCGTCTGCTGAAGGGCTCCGAGGTATACAGCAGACCGTTAAGTAGC
>NZ_LK995479.1 GCF_900002405.1 Actinomyces succiniciruminis
TCACCTAGCAGCAACGGTTCGGCATGAACGGCGACGGTTCGTACCCCTACCTCACGAACCGTCGTCGGATGTGCCGAATCGTCGACCGGAACACACGAACCGTCAGGCAAACACGCGAAGCGTCGGGCGAGGCACGAGCCGTCGTGCCTGATCCGCCGTGATTCGCCCTGCACACCCCTCCACGCGCAGCGCCCAACCGCGCCACCGGGACGCGTATGCCGCGCCTGGCGGCTCCGACGCCGAAAACAAGAACCCCGGAACCGTGCGGTTCCGGGGCGGTGGCGGAGGATGGGGGATTCGAACCCTCCATCACCGGTTTTCGCCCGGTTTTCTGCCGTTGCGGTTCCGCATAGTGGTGCCGTTTTATGGGGGTGCGTGGGTACGTGTCGGTGCCCATGGGTACGGTCTGGTGTTGACCGTGTCAACAACTAGCCCAAGGAAGATCCGTGTCCTCCATCCGCCACCGCCGGCGCTCGGACGGCTCTGTGTCTCACACGGTGCTGTTCCGCACGGGCGGCCGCCAGTCGTCTGCGACCTTCGACGACCTTGACGCCGCTGAGCGTTTCCGCCGCCTGGTTGATCAGCTCGGTCCCGAGCAGGCGCTTGCCATTCTTGACCGTGCTCCTGCCTCCGACGCCCCGCTGGCCACGCTGGCCGACTTCGCCGCCTCCTACATCGACGCCCTGACTGGCATTGAGGCGTCCACGCGCCGCCGCTATCATCGCATGATCGCGTCTCCCGCCTTCGCGCCGCTGTCCTGCCTGCCGCTGGTTGCAATCGACGTCGATGCCGTGCGCGCATGGGTCAACGGGCAGGAGGACGACGGCGCCGCCCCCAAGACGATCGCGAACCGTCACGGGCTGCTGTCCGCGATCCTCGCCGACGCCGCCCGCCGCGGCATCATCCCCACCAATCCCGCTGACGGCACCCGCCTCCCCAGGGGCATGAAGGCCGAGATGGTCTTCTTGACCCCCGAGCAGTTCCACACCCTCCGCTCGGTTGTGCCCGACCACTACCGGCCTCTTATCACGCTCCTGGCCTCCGCGGGCCTGCGCTGGTCGGAGGCCACTGCCCTGCAGGTCGGCGACCTCGCCGACGGTGCCGTGACCGTCACCAAGGCGTGGAAGAAGGCCCCGTCCGGGTTCCGGCTCGGCCCGCCCAAGACCCGGCGCGCCAACCGCACCGTCTCCCTAGCTCCCGACCTCGCCGACGCCCTGACCGCTACTGCCCGGGGCCGCTCGCGTACCGACCTGTTGTTCACTACCCCGTCTGGTACTCCGGTGCGCCACAACGTGTTCTTCCAGCACGTCTGGGCGCCCGTGACCCGCCTCGCCTCCGGCCGCCCCGCCCAGGACCCTGTCAGCCGCCGCCGGCCCACGAGCCTCCTCGACGGCGTCAAGCCACTACCCAAGGGGCAGGCCCTCGACGTGCGCCCGCGCATCCACGACCTGCGCCACACGGCCGCCTCGTGGATGATCGCCGCCGGCCTTGACCTCGTCACCGTCCAGTACATGCTCGGCCACGAGTCCGTCACCACCACCGCCGACCTCTACGGCCACCTCCTGCCTGAGCGCCGCCGCGCCGCCGCCGACGCCATGGCAACCATGCTCGCCCGAGCCCAGTAGCTTCAACCGCGCTCGCTGGGGCAGGCGGCTGGTGTCATTGCACGGTATGTGCGGTGTGCGCGACTCGACTCTCCGAGGAGGACTCGTCTCGTAGTTACCTGTGTTGTAATGAGTGAAGAACCGCGTAGATCCGTGCACTAGGAGGGAGGGACGATGAAGTTTCGAGGCATGACCGTGGGCGAGATTCGCAGGCAGGCTGCCAAGGATGCTGACGAGATTCTCACCAAGTACTGGGACGGCTCCTTCCCCGTGAATCCGGTGCCGATTGCTCGGGACCTGGGAGCTTCTGTCTTTCTCGCCCAGCTTGGGGACGATGAGTACGGACGGCTTGAGTCTGACTCTGCTGGCCCGAACATCTACATCGACCGGGACCAGCCGGCCAAGCGGAAGGTGTTCACCTGTGCCCACGAGATTGGCCACCTAGTGAGTCACGCCGACGAGCCCGAGGCGGTGTTTGTAGACAAGCGCTCGGATGAGGGACGAGGGACTGCGTCGGAGATCTACGCCAACGAGTTCGCCGGCAACTTGTTGATGCCTCCCGACGAGGTACGCGAGCTGCATACTTTCGGTGAGGACGCGGCAAGCATGGCGGACCATTTCGGTGTGTCCTTGCAGGCGATGTCCTACAGGCTTCGAGTCCTGGGACTTCTGTCCCAGTGACCGACGCTGCGTCAGCGGCTGACGAGCCGCTCCCTGATAACGTCGTTCCCCCGGAGGATGAGCCGGCTGCTCGGCGTCGTCCTTCGCGGAAACCTGATAGCCCCCAGGAGGCTCCCAACTCGCTGACGGACTCTTCGCTGTCCGGCAACGGCTTCGACTCTACGACGCAGCCCATAGTCAACATGACAAGGTTGTATCCGTTCCGGGCGTTGTTCGTTGGTTATGCCCAAGTCCGCTTTCCGCAGCGCCGGAAGCTGGAATCCAAGGTGGAGGCTCTCATCGACGCCAGTCCTCGCTTCTACCGGTTCGTCTGCGTCTCAGACTCGGTTTTTGTTGGTGTGCTCTGTCTGTTGATGGTTGGTGCTTTGGCAGGGAATATCTACGCCGTGTTCATCCGCTGAGGGGGCCACGCCAGACCTGGCGTGGCCCCCTTAACCTGTTTCGCGGCTGCCCGGGCTAGTCGTCCCAGTCGAAGTCCGGGCGGGGCGCGCTGGCGGGCATCTTGTCGATGTTCGCGTCGGTGATGGCTTCGCCGAGGTTGTCGTTGCTTTGTTCTTCTGCGGCGATTTGCTGGCTTTGCCGGTACTGCTCGGCGGCGGGTTCGTTGGTGAATTCCAAGAGATTGCCGGTGACGTCGGTGAGGACGTCGCGGACTTCGGCGGGTGTGGCGTAGAAGAACTCGCGGCGGGTGTTGATGCGGTTGACGCGCTTGGAGGCGAATCTGCGGTGGAGGGCAGCTTCGACAGAGACGGCGTCTTCGGCGAAGAACAGAGCGTGTACGTCGAACTGGAATGGGACGGAGGCGTCCCCGAGCTCACGCACGCGGTCCATGGGGTCCAGGCGGCGGGTCATGCCGATCTTTACCATGTGCTCGCCGAAGGAGCCGATGTTGGAGATGACGTAGACGTAACCGGCGCGGATGTTGGCGGCGCGTTCCTCGACGTCGTTGATGCCCTTCTCGATGGCGACGAGTTGTTCTTGTAGTCGGGCGGCTTCTTCCTCGTCGCCGGCGTCTTGGACGACTTTGAGGACGTTGAGGTAGTGCTGCTTCTCCTTCTCCAGTCGCTCCCGCTCGGCTTGCAGCTCGCGTTCAGCTTTGGCCTGCTCGCGCAGCTCGGCCTTGTGCTCGCGTTCGAGGTCGCGTTCGATCTGCTTGGCCTGCAGGTGCTGAACGGCGAGGTCGAGCTCGCGGGTGCGGAGCTTTACATAGTCGGCGGTGATTCTGACCTTCGCGCTGTCTCCGAGCCGTTCTACGGTCTCGGCCACCTTGTAGATCTTCCTCATGGAGGCCTCTGCGTTGCGGGGTGTGGCGGCCTTGATGATGTTGTCAACCTGGGTGTTGAAGGCGGTCAGGGCTAGTTTGGCGGTGTCTTTGGCTAGCTTGGTGCGGCCGGCTTTGGTGGTGGGGACGTTCGTCTCGTCGACGGAGGTGACGGCGGAGTAGTTGCGGACGGCCATCTGGACGTCTTTGCGCAGGTCCTGGAGTTCGGCGCCGAGCTCGACGCTGTCCTTGGCGGGGTGGTCGTAGTCCACGAATCCGGCCTCCTCCAACTTGAGTTGGACGCGTTGGGGGTGCAGCTTCTCGTTGAGGATTTCGGCCTCGCGCTGTAGGCGTTCAAGGTCGGCGCGTGCTTGCCTGGTGGCCGCGTTGGCCTCTTCCCAGGCCTTTGCCGTGGCCTGGCGTACTTCTTCCTCCGCCCGTTGGCGGCGTTCTGCGATCTCCGTGTCGAGGCCGTTGAGTTCCTGTTGCTTGGTCGCGATGGCGTTGCGGATGTCCGCTTCGGCCTGGCGGCGCCTGCCGCTGATCTCGGCGTCGAGGCCGGCGAGTTCCTGCTGCTTGGCAAGGATGCGTTGGCGGGTATCTTCGAGGGCCTGGGTCTGGTCCCATACGGCTTGGCCGCCGTGGCTGTCGAAGAACTGTTGCAGGGAGTCGCGCTGTCCCACGGTCTGCTGAAGCGCCCCTTGTAGTTGCTGGATCTCTCCGTTCGCTGATGCGAGCTGGGCTTCGAGCTCCCGGGCTCGTCTGCCCCCGAACAGGACGAACGCCGAGCCAGCAGGTCTGCTTGCTACCTGCATCGGTACTGGGGTGGGACTCTGGGATGCACGCGCCGCGGCCTTCCGGTCCGTTCGCCCGGCGCCCCAGAATAGAAGCGCCGCGATGGCGGCGGATGGGATCACGAGGATCAGGGAGCTGAGGATGGCGTCTCCGGCTCTGTAGTCGTCGGTGGCCATGGCACCGATGATCCCGATAACCGCAAGGGCGGCAAGTAGCGCGGACAGGACGCCGAGGACGCGCATGGCGATCCCCAAGCCGGAGGGCTTCATGTGGGCCTCTTCCTTGAGGGGTTGGGTAGTGGTGGCCTTATCTTGCGCTGCGCTTAGCTCGCTCGCGTGGTTTTAACGGCTCTCTAGGCAACGATCTTGTGACGGCGCAGTGTCTCCCTATAGGCAAGGATGACCCAGCACGGCACGTCGAGTTCGGCGGCGAGTGCTCCGAGGTGTGGGCCGGCCAGCATCTCGGCGGCCCGGTAGGCGCCGGGGGTGATGAGCCTGCACGCCACCTGGCGGTCTATGCGGGCCTCCACGGGGCGGGTCTGGTGGCCGTCGTCCCCACGGGCGGCGTGGGTCAGCTCGTGCATGAGGGTGGGGACGGCGGAACGCTCGCTCATGCCCTTGCGCAGGTAGACCGTCCGGCTGGGGAGGTGGTAGGCACCGCGCCACCCCTCCGGCATGCGCAACCACCGCACGAACACCTGCTGCTCGTCAGCGGCGGCGAGTAGGGCGTCCATCGTTGGTCTCACAAGCGGGCACGCTAGCCGCACCCTCGGACACAAATATCAACCCCGCTTGTAGTACCTCGGTTACAAGCGGGGTTGCGGCGCCCTCGGCCGCCGCCGACTCAGAGCGACTCATCCTCCCCGTAGGGGATGTCCTGAGACTCCTCACCGAGATCGTCGCGCCAGCCGGTCGTCTCCGCCAACTCCTCATCAGCCCCGGGCTGGACCTGCGCCGCCAGCTCCCACTCCGGCGGCAGCCCCTCCGGCCAATCAGTACGCCGATCCCCCAGCTGCACGACCTCGGCACGCTCGCGCTCGCGGGCTCTCGCCTGAGCCTCGCGCAGTACCTCCACCGGGTCTAGACCGAGCGCTTCCGCGATGGCCTCCAGCTCGCCAACTGTCATTGCTCGACCACGGCGGAGCACGTCGCCGAGACGAGTCAGCCGCACACCAGACCTGCGTGAGAGTTCACGCAAGCTCATCCCACTGTCCTCTAGTGCGCCTCCAAGCGCCTCAGACACCCTCTCATCGGCCGGGTGCTGCTCAATCGACCTGCTACCCATATCGTGATGTTCTCACATGCGAACACGCCTGGCAATCCCTCTTGACAACGTTCGCGATTGCGAGCATTGTTCTCTCAGACGTTCGCAATCGCGAACGGGAGGAGGAATGATGTCGGTCGCGTCCGAGATCCGAGCCGAGATGGCGCGCCGTGGCGTAACGGGTACCGCGCTCGCGGACGAGGTGTCACTCAAACGCCCGTACCTGTCCCTGCGGCTGAACGAGCATGCCGACCTCAAGGTCGGCGAACTCGTGGCTATCGGTGACGCCCTCGGTGTGCCCGGGTGGGAACTGCTGCGGCGCAGCAGGCGTCCGCAATCCGTGACTGCCTCCGAGCCGTCCTCCGCCGTCGTCGTCGAGCCCGAGCCGGCCCCCGCCGTGGAGGCTCACGGTGTTGCCGCGGTCGAGCGTGTGGGTGCTGCGCTCGCGGGTGTGCCGGCGGAGGCGCTGTTGGAGCACGAGGCCGCGTGTGACTCGTGCTGGTCGTTGGATGACGCGGCCCGGCACTTGTCGGGTGATGAGGACCCGGCCACGCACCGCTCCTCCGACGAGGAGGTCGCGTGATGGTGTGGTTCGCAGATGACCATCTACATCCCCGGCGTGACAACGCGACTCGGGGTGATTACCCGTCGCAGGAGGCCGAACGGCTTTACGAGGCTGCCGAGGCTCTGCGTATGGAGACTGGGATTGACGCTGCTGCAGGTCTGCTACGGACGGCGGCGGACCTCCTAGACACGGTGACGCTGGAAGAGGCCCTGCCGGCCGTCGTGGATGCAGCATCAGACCATGTGCGCCGAGCCGTCGTCGTTCTTGATCGGCTTCACCCAAGCCGGGATTCCTCCTTCGGGGAGGACGAAGGTGATGTCTCCGCGCGTGGTGGGCAGGGTGAAGACGCCGCCGAAGAATCCTCCGAAATGCCGAGCGAGGTCTTTCGCTGTATCCACCTTGGCTCGTGTGGTCTTAGCGCCCTGTTCGACGATGAACTTCTCCCCGAGCACGTGGACCTCGTACTTCATGTCTCCTCCTCGGTAGGTGGTGCCGACGCGCGTGTTGCGCCGGCGGGTAGTGGTGCCTTGGAGCCTACCGAGGAGGCCCCGGTCCCAGGCCGGGAAGAGAGAGCCGCCTCCTCGGCGAGCGGTGACGTGGCGGCTGAGGGCCTGGCGTCATCGCGGGGTAATGGGGATGAGGCCGCCGAGGAGGTGCCCCCGTCGCACGGCCGGTCTGACTCCTGCCGGTCGTGCGGCGGGTGTGGGGGAGTGGTGCCGCGATGAGGCCGCTGCTGACTGTCGAGGACGTCGCGGAGATCCTGCGTGTGACTCCGGAGGTTGTGCGGGATTACGCGCAGGACGGGCTGATCCGTCACCGCAAGCTGCGGGACTCCAAGCGTTCCCCACTGCGCTTCCGTGAGGAGGACGTGGAGGAGTACCTGGCCCGCCAGGAGGTCCGCCCCGTGTGGGATCGCCCGGCCGACGACGGCGCCTCTGCCGTGTCCGTGCCGGTGCGGTCGCATGGGCCGATGGGCCAGTCCGCACGGTCGGCTGCTCGCCGGCGGTCCGCCCGGGCGGCGCAAGCGAAAGAAATGGCCGCCAGCAACGTGACTGCCGGCGGCCGGTGAGCCAAGCAAGCGAAAGGAAAACCGATGGCTCGAACCCAATCTTACAAGGCCCGCCACAAGGCGGAAAGACGTCGTGTGCTCGACGTCGTGCGCGGCCTGCTTCGCCTGGCCGGCGCTGGTGACAAGACCGCTGAGGAGGTGACGGTGCGATGAGTGCGCATCGGAGGATTACTGCTGGGACCGTGGCGCTGACGGCTGGCGTGGTCGTGGGCTGTGTGCAGGCGTGGCTGGCCGTGTCGGGGCGGGCGCCGGCGTTGTCTGGCCTGTCGCTGCTGGCCCTGGGCCTGGGCGGTGTGGGTGCGTGGCTGATGCTCACATCCTGTGACGTGGCGGTGGTGCCTGAGCTGGATGCGGAGTTGGCGGCTGTGGACGCTGAGGTGTCTGCCGGCCCCAGCACCGCCGACGCCGACGGCGACGGCGAGGATGCGGGGGACGTGCTGGCGCAGGCGGCCCGGATCGTGGATGGTGTGGTGGCCGGTGAGGCTGAGACGGTCGTGGATCGGATCCATGGTCAGCCGCACACGCACCTGCACATGGTGCTGTCCCCTGAGGATGGCCCGGGTGGTGAGGATCCGGAGATGCTGTGTGAGCTGACGGCTCCTCGCGGTGCGATGGGGTGGGCTGTCGGCGCGCTGGCTCAGCTGATGCACGACCCGCACCACGTGCGCGGCATCCTGGAGCACCTCGCCTCTGGCGGGGATGCCTCGGCTGCGAGCCTCCTGGAGTCCCTCACCTCTGATGGGGGTGAGTGGTGATGGGGGCGCAGGTGCAGCAGCGGCTGGACTGGTCGCATGGGCCGATCCCCTGCGCGGGCTGTGAGCGTCCAATGCGGCCTGTTGGCCGGGCTGCTGACGATCCGCGCTGGTCGGGGACGGTCGCTCACTCGGGCCATGGCATGTGCTACCACTGCCGGAGGAGGGCGCAGGCGGCGGAGGCCGCCGCGGTCGCGGCCCCGGACGTGGAGGATGTGGTGCCGCCGCGGCCGGCCGCGCCGTCGCTGCGGCGCCTGGCCGGCCTGGAGGCCGATGCCATGGTGGCGTCACCCTCGCTCGGCCGGGAGGTCACGTGGCCGTGGCGGATGCTGCCGGGCGGCATGAGCATGGTGCAGCAGGAGCTGGAGTGCCTGGCGGACCTGGCGGACCAGCTGCGCCGTGAGGGCCTGGTGGCCATGTCGAGGCCGCGCCGGAGTGTGCAGCACGGGGTGGGCGCAACGATCCTCCTGACCCTGACCGTGCGGCCGGCCACGCCGGAGGAGGCGAGGGTACTGGGGCATGAGCCTCGCCCCGCCCAGGCCGCCCAGGCCAGCGAGGTGGCGGCATGACTTACAAGGTTCGTCTGGAGCGGCGGCTGCCGCGGCCTGTCGAGGTGCCCTGCGATTATGGGCGGCTGACCCGTATGCGCGCGACACATGTCATCGTCAACGCGTCCGATCAGTGGTCCGGCAGTCTGCTCTACGTCACGGTATCCGGGCCGGGGATCCGAAAGGACGGCTCCACCGCCAAGGGAGACGCGTACGCGTATGTCTCAGGGGCCGGAGCCCCCGAACGGAACGTCACTCAGGGAATGCTCGGGGACGATAACTGGCAGATCGTCATCGAGACGCGGGCCGCGGTCGAAGCTGCTATGCACGCCATCGTCGCCGTCGACGCGGGTGGTGATGAGTCGTGAGCCCGCGGCGGATTCAGCGGCGGCGCACCCGCGGGTGGCGGATGCCCGACGGCGTTGTCTACGTCGGCCGCGGCAGTCGGTGGGGCAATCAATTCATTGTGGGGCGGACCTACATGTTTTCCACGTTCGGCCGGGCGTTGGAGCACATCGGCTTCCACCAGCAGATCGGTCCTCGGCCGTTCACTCCCACCTCCCGTGCTGACGTCGTGGAGATGTACCTGGCCTGGTTTCAAGGCAACCTGGTAGTACCTCTCTACGAGCCGTACTCCCGGACCATCCCGCGCCAGGAGAATATCCAGGCGGACCTGATGGGGCGTGATCTGGCGTGCTGGTGCCCGCTGGACGAGCCGTGCCACGCGGACGTGCTGCTGGCCCTGGCTGCCGGCAAGCCCCTGTACTCCATGACGCTGGCGGATCTGTCCCCGGTCGTGGAGCCCGAGGGCGGGATGCTCCTATGACTGCTACCACGACGGTTAGTGCTCGTGATCTGGCGGGTCTGATCCCCGCCGGCGCGTCGTCCGCGCCGGTGCCGGACAGCGTGGCGTATGAGCTGCTGGAGCGGCTGGCCGCTGCCGGTGGCCCGGCCACGTGCGCGCACGGACACGAGTGGTCTGTCGCGACCGCCAGGGTGCGGGTGCGGCGCCGGCTCGGGCGTGGCATCACCCTGGAGCGTGACTGCCGGGTGTGCAAGCACGAGGCGTACCGCGAGGCCCGCCGCCACACCCGCCACCAGATGAAGGGCGGGCGGCTGACATGAGGACTGTCTCTGATCTCGCGCGGCTGTGGGACGACGCCATGACTCAGGTCTCGCCCGACTACTGGAAGTGGCCCAACCACGACAATCCGGCCGCATACCTGTCCCGTGTGGCCGCGTCGGACGCGATCGGTGCGGGCCTGCTGGTCGCCCACCACGGGGCGCTGCGCTCCGCCTACGCGCCGGGTATCGCCGAGTACCTGTCCCGGGTGATCGCCCTGGGCAGCGTGCTGGGGACGGTCGGTATGCGCTACGGGGGCGTGCGCGTGAGGGTGGCCCGGGACCGGATCACGCAGGTGGCCGCCGTCATCAGCGAGTGGCGCGCACTGGACGCCGACACCGACACCGAGGAGCGCTTAGACGTCGCTGTCGGCCTGGGCACGGGGTCGGACCTGTGGTGGTCCAGCCTGCTCGACCAGCACGCCCGCCCCCTGTGGGTGACCGCCTGCGCCCAGGCGCCGCGTGAGGCCGCGATCTTGTCTGCCGCCACGGCCCTGTGCTGGCTGTCAGACCTCTACCGGGCGGGCCGTGTCGCCAGGCACCCGGTCTCCGGCGTCTACCTCACCGTGCACGAGCTGGCCGCCTACAAGCGCGACCGCCACCACCAGACCGTCAACTAGGAGCCCGTCAACCATGACCACCACGCCTACCCCCACACCCGCCCCCGAACTGGAGCTGCTGGTGCTGGCCTCCCCGGCCCTGCCGATGATCCACCTGGGCCGGCCCGGTCCCTTACAGCCACTCGTGGGGATCGCATACCGGGAGGTGTTCTACCTGTGCTCCCCTGAGTGTGCACTCCCGTACGTGGCCGAGGCCGTCTTCCCGGCGTCCCCGGAGCGCATCACCGAGGCGCTGGCGGACGCCCGGATGTGCCGGGCCTGCGCCCAGGCCCACGCCCGCCTGACCAACACGGCGTTAATGCCGGACGGGCAGGGGACCGGCTCGCTACTTGCGCTACTCGACCAGGAGGACCCGTCATGACCGCTACTGCTACGCCCGCCCCGCTGGGGGTGATGCTGCATGCGACCTGCGACATGGACACGCTGCTGGAGGCGCTGGCTGCGGTGGTCCCGCACGTGGGGTCGGATAAGGCCGGGCCGGGCTGTGAGCGGCTCCGGCTGGTGCTCGACGTCGAGGCGATGCGCCTGTGCCTGCTGGCTACGGACTCCGAGTCCGCGATCATGGCGTCGGTGCCGCTGGAGGACGCTGACGACGCCGTCGTGATCGACGACGACGACGGGCCTGGCGTCCGTGTGGTCGACCGGGTGGACCTGGACCTGTCCGCCGGCGCGGCTAAGACCATCTTCGCCGTCTTCAAGCGGGTGGCTGGTGAGACGGTGCGGCTGGATGTGCCAGCCGACGGCAGGAGCGTCCAGGTCACCGACACCTCGGGGATGCTGGTGGGTCGGACGGTGCGCGTGGCCGCGATGGGCGAGTGGGGGCCCGTGGACGATGAGCAGCGTGTGGACGCTGCCGCCCTGATCGCCCACACCTGCGCGGCCCCGCTGGCTCTGCAGACCACGTGCAGCCTGCTGCCCAAGACACTGGCGCGCTGGTCTCCCACCGCTAAGGCGCTCGGGGTGCTGCCGCTGCGGGTCACCGCCGGCGGTATGGGCCTGGTCGCCTACGGGGACCTGGCTGACGCCGACAACCTGGTGGTGCTCGGCTGCCTACGCATCCACGGCACCGTAGATGCGGTGCCCGCATCCGAGGCGGCCTACGACGGCCCCGCCACCGCGGTCCTGATGGATCTGCTGCTGGACGGCTCCCCGGTCGGTGGTGAGGCCACCGAGGAGGTCTCTCACGCCATGGTGACGGAGCTGTCGGCGTGGCTGCACGAGCAGGACGACACCGACACCGACACTGACGGCGGCGGTGAGCCCGACGGCGACGGCGACGACGGCGACCCCAACGATGGTGGTGACGCGGCATGAGGATCCACGTCACTGTCACCCCGGATCTCGGCCCGGCCTGGGAGATCACCGCGACCGCCCCGCCCGAGCAGCCCATGGCGTCGTCGGCGTCGGACACGGTGGCCGCGATCCACCGCGAGCAGGACACGGCCGCCGCCATCCTGACCGAGATCGCCGCCTACGCCCGCGACTACGTCAGCCCTCGCACCCCAGCCGGCGCACCAGACGTCACCTACCAGATGCACTACGTCCGCGGGGGTGACGCGTGATGGGCACCTGCGACACCCGCGCCCCATGGCTGGACGTCTACACACTCCCATCCTGCCCACAGTGCGAGCAGACCCTCCGACTCCTCGACCACCTGGGCGCACGCCACCGCGCACGCCCACTCGCCGACCACCCCGACGCCCAAGCGCTCGCGGCTGAGCGTCACGTGGCGAGTGCGCCGGTGGTGGTGGCTATGAGCCCGGTTGGGCTGGTGGCGGGCGTGTGGGGTGGCCACCGCCCGGATCTGATCCGCCGTCATTTGGACGAGTACGCGCCGAGCGTGTGGGACGAGACCGAGGAGACCGCATCATGACCGCCACCGCTACTACTACTGCGCCGCCGACGGTGTCGTTCGCCGTCGAGGGCGTCCCGGAGACGGAGGGCTCGACGAGGGCGTTCCCCACGCGCTCGGGTGGTGTGCGGGTGACTCACACCAAGCAGTCCGCGCTGGAGGGGTGGCGTGCCCGGGTACGGGCGGCCTCGCTGGCGGCTGCCGTGCAGGCGCGCTGGCCGCTCGGCTACGACGGCCCGGTGGAGGTCCGGGCCACGTTCTACCTGCCCCGCCCGGCGCGGCCCAGGTTCGCCGTGCCGGCGGTAAAGCCGGACCTGGACAAGCTCGAGCGCGCGGTCGGTGACGCCCTGGCCGAGGTGCGTCGCGGCGGCTACGTCGCGCAGCGGGGCATGCTGCGGGAGGACTCCCGCATCGTCCGCTGGCAATCGGCCAAGGAATACGTCGACGGCGAGGCCGTCGTCTCGCCTGGCGCCGCAATCGCAGTTCTACCAATCACCGAGGAGACCCCCCATGGAACATCCGCTTGACCGCGTTCTAGCTGCTCTACCCCTCGAACCGCTGAGCGTGCGGCTGCCGCTAAACCTTGTCGAACTCACGCAGAAGGTCGGGGCGCTCGCCTGGGCGAGCTTGGGGCGCCCGGATGTCAGCTTCCCCCAGCCGAGCGATTCGTGGGGGCGTGCCCTGATGTGTAATCGCCTGCTCAACATCACCCGCTACTGCTGTGCCTGGGCCGGCGTGGCTGATCCGGTGGAGGCGATGCGGGAGGAGTACGACCGGGCGTGTGTCCTTCACCCGGGCATGACCCTGGACAGTCCGGAGCCGACCGACGCCCAGCGTTTCGCGGCCGTGGTGGAGGAACTGGGCGAGGTTGCCCGCGCCACCACCTACGACGCCCAGACCGACCGCGGCCACGCCGGCGACCGCGACACCGAGCTGATCCAGCTCGGCGCCCTGGCCGCCGCCTGGGCAACCCGCTACACCACCGAGGAGTCATGACCATGACCGACACAATCGCCATCCGGCCGATCGCCGCCGTCGAGCTAGAGCCGGGGATGCATGTCCGGCACCAGGGCGAGTCCCGGGAGATCCGATTGGTGGATATCGACACCGGGGTGTACGTCGTCGTCCAGTTTGCCGACGGTGACGGTATCGCGTACCCGGCCGAGACCATGGTCGACGTCGTCGTCCCCGAGCCCGCGCAGGAGCCAGCGTGGCCGACATCGCCGGCTATCCGCATCCTCGACGGCCACCAGGACCACCGGGACATCGGCGGCATGGTCGCCCTGCGCAGCAGCATGTACGCCTACCACCTGTTCTCCGGCGGGAGCGACGCCGGCTACATCTTCAGGGATTCCGCAGATGACGAGATCGAGACGTGGGAGGACTTGTCCGTCGTGCCGACGGAGGCCGTGCGGACGCTCAGCAGGCGGCTCTCTGAGCTTGACATCGCCTCGCCGCTCAGCCGTGACGCAGCCATAGCCCGCGTCGTCGACGCCGCCGAGTCTCTCGCCCTGGTCGCCGACTCCGGGGAGGAGGACTGATGGCTGGGGACACGGTTATCACGCTGATCGGCAACCTCACGTCGGATCCGGAGTTGCGGTTCACGCCGTCGGGGGCGGCGGTCGCCTCCTTCACCATCGCCTCCACCCCGCGCAGCTTCAACCGCCAGTCGGGCCAGTGGGAGGACGGGGAGACCCTGTTCATGCGTTCCTCCTGCTGGCGAGAGCTGGCGGAGAACGTGGCCGAGTCTCTGACCAAGGGCACCCGCGTGATCGCGACCGGCCGCCTACGCCAGCGCTCCTACACCACCCGCGACGGACAGGACCGCACCGTGGTGGAGCTGCAGGTGGACGAGATCGGCCCCTCACTCCGATACGCCACCGCCCAGATCACCCGCAACGCCCCGCGCGGCCAACAGCAGGGCGGCCAGCAGGCCGGCCAGCCCCAGCAGCAGCCGGCCCAGCAACCCACCAGCCCGCCAGCGGGGGACGACCCCTGGGGCGTCGGCCAGAACGCCGACACAAGCTTCGGCGACGAGCCCCCGTTCTGACACGAAAGGACACGACAATGACAGACCTACAACCGCCCGAGCCCACCAGCCAAGGCCCCGCCTACGTCGTCGGCCGGATCATCGGCTACCTCATCCTCACCGGCCTCGGCGCACTCCTCCTGTCCGCGCTCGCGGCCCTGACCATCGTCATCTGGAGGGCCGTCCTATGACCAGCGCCAAGCCGGGCCGCTACGTCAAACGCCCCGTTGTCGTGGAGGCCATCCAATACGACGGCAGCCTCACCAATGCGCTCGACATCCTCGACTGGATAGGCGACGCGACTAGCGCCGAGCGTTCTCGTGACGGCGACCTCGTCATCCACACCTTGGAGGGCGATATGACCGCCGACTGGGGCGACTACGTGATCCGCGGCGTCCAGGGCGAGTTCTATCCCTGCAAGCCGTCCGTCTTCGAGGCCACCTACGAGCCCGCGCCTGATCCCGCGCAGGAGGCGTAGCTGATGCCTGGCTTGTTGTCTTCGCTCGCGCGCAGTCCTCCCCGCGCGTTAGTTGCTGTCCCCGAATCTGCCTGCAGGAGGTGCCATGAGCTTCTTCAATATCGACGATGACGCGCCCAATCACCCAAAGCATAGGGCGTTGATAGATCGAGGCCTCGACGGCGATTTGAAGGCGCTTGCGGCGGGCTACCTGTGGACGCTGATGGGCGCGCACCTTCGTAGCGCGTTTACCGATGGTGTGGTCACCAAGCGGGACTTGTACCGCGTGATGCCCGGCCCACTGGTCGAGGAGTTGCCTGCTTATCTTGTGGAGGTGGGGTTGTGGCATGACCACGACACCTGCTGCGAGAAATGCAAGCGCCCCAAACCGGGGGAGTGGGTGTACCACGACTGGGCGCAGTGGTCCCAGCGTACTGGCGACCAGGACCGCCTGCGGCGGGCCTTGCAGACCGAGAGGAAGGACTCCGACCTGCACGATGCCATGTGGGAGCGTGATCGGCTTCCACGGGCCCGTGCTGGGGACGTTGAGACCGCCTTGTGTGTCTACTGTCGTCGCTTGCTGCGCAGGGATACCCGTAAGGGCCCGCTGCGCCCGGAGATGGACCACGTGTTCGCCAGGCCCTTTGGTCTTGACGGCGTGGCTATCGCCTGCCAGGAGTGCAACCGCTCCAAGGGCAACCGCTCCGCCTCGAAGGCGGGGATGAACTTCCACCCGACGCCGCCGCACGCTGCTGCGTTGGCCCGCCGTGCCAAGGATCGATCGCACCCCGGTGAGGGGTTCGCGGATCTCCTGGAGCAGGCGTGGGCAACGCCGCCGGCGCCCGGCGAGACTGTCCCCGACGTCGGCGTCCGGAACTCTCACGCGGAAGCGTTAGAAGAGCCGGTCGATGCCGGGTGGTGGGAGCCATCCCAGCCGGAGGATGACGGGTGCAGTGTGCCCAATTCCGGGCAGGAGGCCGCGCAGGAGCCGCGTGGGCGGGCTGCTGGTGCCGGAGTGCACGCCGGTACCAGTGCGCCTGCTGACGCCGCCCAGGACGCCCAGGAGGACGCTCCTGTGGCCGATGCGGCCGGGGCCTGCGTGCCCGACGACGCCGGGGATCCTGGGGGCTCCTCGCGCGCGCGTACGCGTACGGGCCCGCGCGCAGACGCGCGTGCGGCCGCGCGTGCGGCCGACGTTCGCGCGCCCGACGCTCTCCCGCCCGGCAGGGCAGGGCAGGGCAAGGCAGGGCCAGGAGAGGAAGGGCACGGCAAGCCAGGGCAGGGCAGATCAGGGCAGGGCACGGCCCGGCCTGGCCGCCGACGGCGAGGAAGACGAAAGCGCAAGCCTCAGCCCACCTGCCCGGCCCATGGTGACCGGATGCCCTGCCGCCTCTGCCAGGAAGGAGAACCCTCATGACTGCCTGCGTCTCGGGTTGCACGATCCGTGGCATGCACGCTCCGGACTGTGACGGCACCGCTGTGGACCGTGCGGGCCAGCTGGTGGAGTGCAGGGGATGCCTGCCCAGGCCTGCGGAGGACGGCGCCTGCCTGTGCTCGTGGTGCATCGGCCGGCTGACCTCGACGGTCGCGGGCCTGCCGGCCCTGGCCGATCACCTGCACGAGATGGCTGAGCCGTCGGTGTCTTCGCCGTCGGGCCACACCGACGCCGGCAGCTCGGGGGCTCGTCCGGGTGAGGGGATGCTCTACCCGGCGTCGCTCGTGGCCCTGGATGACCTGCACGCCATGGTCGCCACCTGGTGTGCCGAGGTTGCCGCCGAGCGCGGCGTGCCCTCGCCTCCGGCTGGTCTGACGCGGTGGACGGCGCCCGACGGCGACGGCGACGTGGAGCCCATCGGCCCTGCCTCGCCCGGTGCCACGGCCTGCCTGGTGGAGTGGCTGGCCCCGCACCTGGAGTGGGTCACCGTTCAGTCCTGGGCGGGCGACATGTTGGCCGACCTCGCGTCGGCGTCTGCTCGGGCGCTGGCTCGGTGGCCGATGGTGGAGCCGGACCGGCGGGTGACCGACGTGCGCTGCCCGTCCTGTGGGTGTCTGTCGCTGGTGGTGTCCCCGCCCGTGACGGTCGGCGCGTCGGCCACGGTCCGGTGCAGCCTGCCGGCCTGCGGGCGCACGTTGGGTGAGGAGGACTGGCAGCACACGAGAGCCCTTGCCCTGGCCCGAGCCCAAGCCGTGGGGGCGGCGTCGTGACCGGCGTGGTCGGCCCGGACGGCACCGAGTGGGTCCCCGCCGTCACGGCATTGGACCGGGTGCCGGGGTTGTCCGGGTGGACGCTGCGGTCGTGGATCAGGCGGGAGCAGGTGCGGTCCCGGCGGGTGGGGCGCCAGGTGTGGGTGGCCTGGGGGGATGTGCTGGAGGTGGAGGCTGCGGCGCACCTGGTGGGGTGGCGGCGTGGTCGGCGCGCCCGGCCTGCTGGTGGTGCTGGACAGGCGGCCGCTCGGATTGCACAATTGGGTGCAGCGGGACCAGTGCGCCCACCAGCCGATCGGTGTTGAGAGGTCTGGTGGTGCGAGTGTCCCGGACTGGCAGTCGCCGCTATCGCGTGAACCGCGCGAAGCTGCTCGCGATCTCGGATGTGTGCTGGATCTGCGGGCGACCTGGCGCGGACACGGCGGATCATGTCGTGCCGGCAGCGCTTGGTGGTGGCGACGAGCTGGAGAATCTTCGCCCGGCGCATCGCTCGTGCAATGCTTCCCGTGGGATCGGGAAGCGGGATCTTCGGCGCCCGTTCCGAACCTCCCGGGCCTGGTAAGGCTACCCTACGGCGGCCGGGCGGTCCGCCGGGTGGGGGATGACCCCCTCGGCCCGGCCGGTAGCAGGCCCGGCAATGCTACCCATCTCCCCCCGACCCCTGGTTTCCATCCCCCCGAGCGTTTTCCCGGGTTTCGGCGTTTTTGTTGGTATTCCGCCGTTTTCCCGGCGCATGTGGCCGTGGTGGCCGTTCTCGGGTGCTCTTGGCGTCGGGCTGGCGGAATCTGGGTGGTGATGGGCGGTGTCTCGGTCGTTTGAGTCGGCGGTGCGGTCGGGGAATCGGCTGCGTGTGCTGCGGGCTCAGCGTCGTCGTTTGGCTGAGGAGCTGGACCTGATCAAGCCGGGCACGAACCCGGCGGGCGTGGCGACGATCAGCCGTCAGCTGTCCGCGGTGATGGACAAGATCGCAGTCCTCGAGGCGTCGGAGGGCGCCGGCCAGAAGGCGGTGAGCAGTCCCATTGACGAACTCGCTGCCCGACGCCGTGATCGGCGCCCAGAGTCCCCGTCTGAGGGTCGCCGCCGACGGGGCGTCCCGCCTGGACGGGGCTGACGCCGCCGACATTGCCGCCGCCTACGGGCTGGAGCTGGACGACTGGCAGGCGATGGTCCTGTCCGACTGGCTCGCTACCGATGCAGACGGCCTGTGGGCTCACTCCCGCTGCGGCTTGTCAGTGCCTCGCCAGAACGGCAAGAACGCCGTGATCGAGGCGCGGGAGCTCTACGGCATGGCCGTGATTGGGGAAGCACTCCTGCACACGGCTCACGAGGTCAAGACCGCCCGCAAGGCGTTCCGCCGCCTGCTGACCTTCTTCGACAACCCCCGCAAGTACCCGGACCTGGCTGCCAAGGTTGTGGAGATCCGCCGCACGAACGGCCAGGAGGCCATCGTGCTTGACAACGGCGGCAGCGTGGAGTTCGTGGCCCGCTCGAAGGGCTCCGCCCGCGGGTTCACGGTGGACACGATCGTGGCGGACGAGGCACAGGACTTCAGCGAGGACGCTATGGAGGCCCTGCGGTCCACGAACGCGGCCGGCCCCCAGCAGAACCCACAGCTGATCCTCACCGGCACGCCGCCCGGCCCGAAAGCCGATGGCGAGATCTTCCGCCGCTTCCGCACGGGCGCCCTGTCCGGCTCCTCCGACACGACCTGTTGGGCCGAGTGGTCCGCCCCCAACGACGCCGACTACGACGACGAGGAGACGTGGGCGACTGCCAACCCCGGCTACGGCATCCGCATCAGTCGCGACACCATCATGGACGAGCGCGGGGACCTGTCCGAGGAGGGCTTCGCCCGAGAGCGCCTGGGCATGTGGGACGAGGTCTCCACCAACGCCGTCATCGACGCCGCTACCTGGCTCCGCTGCGCGGACATGGCCTCCAACCCCGTGGACCGGCTCGCCCTCGCCGTCGATGTGCAGCCTGGCCGCGAATCCGGGTCGGTAGCCGTCGCCGGCCAGCGCTCGGACGGCCGCTGGCACGTCGAGGTGATCGACAACCGCAACAACGTCGGCTGGATCGTGGACCGGGTAGCCGGCATCTACGCCCGCCAGCGCATCCGCACGGTCGTGATCGACAAGCGCGGCCCTGCCGCCTCGCTGGTCGAGCCCCTGCAGAAGAAGGGGCTGAAAGTCACTACCACGGACGCCTCCGAAATGGCCGCCGCCTGCGGCTCCTTCTACGACGCCGTCATGGAGGACACCCTCCGCCACCTGGACACCCCCGTGCTCAACTCGGCGCTCGCGGTGGCCCGGAAGCGGTCGCTCGGTGATGCGTGGGCGTGGCATCGGAAGAACGCGGCAGCGGATATCACGCCACTGGTGGCCTGCACCCTGGCCCTGCACGGGGCCATGTCTGACCGGATCTCCCAGCGCCGATCGAACCGCGCAACATTCGTTTGAGTCTGAGGGGCTGGTGGTGTCTTGTGATGGATGAGGCCCAGATCCGCGAGAGCATCACCCAGATGCTCACGGTCCGCCGCCGGGACCTGGCCGAGTGCGAGACACTGCGCCGATGGCTGACCGGGCAGGCGGGCACCCCCGAGGTGCCCAAGGGCTCCGAGTCGGAGATCAAGCACTTGGCGGTGGTCGCTAAGCGCAACGTGATCGGCATGGTTGTGGACACCTTCGCCCAGAACCTAGGAGTGGTGGGCTACCGGGCGGCGGACGAGGCTGCAGACGCGACCGGCTGGGACCTCTGGCAGCGCGCCCGCATGGACGCCCGCCAGGACGAGGTCCACCGCCCCGCCCTGGTCTACGGCCTGTCCTACCTGGTGCTGCGCCCGCTCGTGGCCGACGGCCCGGTCGAGTGGCTGCCCCGCTCGCCTCGCCAGCTCGTGGCCCTCTACGAGCACGACGACGTGTCCCCGTTCCCTGTGTGCGCCATGGAGGTGTGGGTCCAGACCGTCGGCGGCGTGAAGCGCCTGCGCGGCGCCCTGATGGACGACGAGTGGGTCTACCCGCTCGACCTCGGCACCGTCGCGGACCTGGCCCGCACGAAGACCGCGTCTCTGTCTCACGTGGCGACAGCCGCCGTCATCGACGACGAGGCCGCCTTCCCGCACCGCGCCACCTACGACGGCACCCCGGTGTGCCCTGTGGTGCGGTTCGTCAACGGCGGGGACGCCGACTCCGGCCCGATCGGTGAGGTAGCCCCGCTGATCGCCTCCCAGCGCGCCCTGAACGAGGTCAACTTCGACCGGCACATCGTCTCCCGCTTCGGAGCATTCCCACAGAAAGTCATCTCCGGTTGGGCTGCCGGCGAGAGTGAAGTCCTCAAAGCCTCAGCCCGCCGCGTGTGGACCTTCGAGCAGGCGGACGTGAAGGCAACTGCCTTGCCGGCTGCCAGCGTCGAGCCCTACAACGCGGTACTCCGGGAGATTGTCGAGCACATCGCCCAGGTCGCCCAGATCTCGCCCGCACAGATCACCGGCCAGATGGCGAACCTGTCTGCCGAGGCCCTGTGGGCGGCCGAGACCGCCCAGCAGCGCAAGCTCGACGCCAAACGCCGTGCCTTCGGCGAGTCCTGGGAACTGGCCCTGCACCTCGCCGTCGAGACCACCTCCGGTCAGGACACCGTCCCGCACGGCGCCGAGGTCATCTGGCGCAGCACCGAGGCACGCTCCTTCGGCGCGATCATCGACGGCATCACCAAGCTCTCCTCCCAGGGTGTCCCGATCGACCTCCTGATGCCGCTCGTACCCGGTATGACCCAGCAGCAGGTCAAGGCCATCCGCGACCGCCTCGACGTTGACTACACCCCCGACGCCATCGCCGCGCTCGCGGCCACGCCGCTACTCGCGGGCTCCGGTCAGGAGTAGCGGGCCGTGACGCTCTATCGTCGTCCGGCGAGGTTGACGGCCGAGCTCGTGCAGGCAGGCCACGAGCAGGCTCTTACTGAGCTGTTGGCGGAGTTCAACCGGCAGATGGACGTCACCTGGAAGCTGCTGGACCTCGACCGCCTGGACCAGACGCGGGCTGATTGGCTGCGGCATGCAGTGGAGGTGGTCTCCTCTCACCAGGAGCAGGCCGCCGATATCGCGGCGGAGTTCTGCCAGGACTGGTCCCAGCTGTTCACCGGCCAGGGCATGACTATTCTCCGGCCCGGTTTGCAGGCGGACGTGGTCATCCGGGAGATCGAGACCGCCCTGGACGCGCTCGGCCCCGCTGGCGTCAAGAAGCGCATCCGCGAAGGGATCTCCCCGGAGGCCGCGATGCGGGACGCGGCCGATGCGGTCAAGGCCGCCGGCAGTCTGCGGGTGCGGGACGCGGACCGGCAAACGGTCATGCAGTCCGCCGCGGCGGACCCGCGGGCTACGGGGTGGCGGCGCATCAGCCATGGCGGCTGCAAGTTCTGCAACATGCTGGCCGGCCGAGGCGAGGTCTACGGCGCAGACTCGGTCCGCTTCGCCTCCCACGACCACTGCAAGTGCACCGCCGCCCCCGCCTACGGAGGCCAGCAGGTTAACGTCCACCAGTACACGGCCTCCAAGCGGAAGATCTCCGAGGCCCAGCGGCGCCAACTCAAGGCGTACCTGGACGGTCTGGAAGACGACGGACTCACACCGAAGGCAGCGGTGGTCCCGCGGGTTACCGCCCCTGGGGTTGTGACCGTCCCTGATGGGCTCGACGTCGCAGCACACGAGCTACGCACCGCGGACACCCTTGCCGAGCACGGTTACAACATAGTGTTCCGCATGATTGACAACACCCCAGGGGTGAAGAACCCTGATGTTGAGATCGACGGAGTTGTCTGGGAGTTCAAGAGCCCTGAGGGAAGCTCTGAGAAGAGCACGATTGCAGACCAGTTCAAGAAGGCGCGGAGACAAGCCGACAGAATGGCAATCGACCTGCGACGCTGTGGACTCAATGACTCGGTCGCGAAATCACAGATCGCGAGACGTTTCAAGGGACAGTCGCGACTAGTAGAGGTTCTGGTAATCGATCACGACAGCGTAGTGACTCGTCACGCGAAGTCAGCTATCCTGTAGGTGAAGGCGGCAGGCGTCCCACCATGGCACGATTTCCCGTGCTGCGGGTAGCCCAGCCGCCTTCGTCATACCCTCGCAAACGTTGCCCATATCTGCTCAACCCTCGTCCGAAAACGGCCGGGGGTTTTCTCATGCCCAAGATTGGAGAACGCCACCATGGCAGATGACAACCCCACCGCCTCTGCTGACGCGACAGCGCCTGCTGCTGGCGGGTTTGAGCCGATCACTTCGAAGGAGGCGGCGGACGCCTACGTGGCCGCGCACTTGCCGGCCGACTATGAGCAGGCGCTGTCGCGGGCGGCGGAGCTGGAGTCCAAGCTGGCGGACTCTGAGCGTGCCCGCCTGGCCTTGCAGGTGTCCGCCTCCACTGGTGTGCCGGCGGAGTCCCTTACTGGCTCGACTCGTGAGGAGCTGGAGGCGTCCGCCCAGGCTCTGCTCGCCTGGCGTGACGCCACCACGCCGAAGAAGCCCGCGCCGAAGCTGCGTCAGCCGGGCCTGCGGTCGGGGTCGTCCCCACAGCAGGACCCTCCGTCCCCGAAGGCCGCCGCCGCGGCCGCTCTGCGTCGCATGCGCGGCGCTGAATGACCCCACCAACACCGACCGATCCGATCCAACTATTCACCGTCTGAGAGGACAAACTGATCATGCCCACCGCTGACATCACGCGCGCCGAGGTCGCCGGCCTCATCCAGGACGCGTACTCCACCGACTTCCTGAACGCCGCCGTGGACTCCTCCATCGTGCTGCAGGCCTTCCCGACCGTATCCATGGGCACCAAGACCGAGCGGCTGCCGGTCCTGGCTACCATCCCGCACGCCAACTGGGTCACCGAGGACTCCACCGCAGACGAGGGCACCAAGCCCACCTCCAAGTTCTCCTGGGCGAACAAGACCCTCGTCGCCGAGGAAGTCGCGGTCATCATCCCCGTGCACGAGAACGTCGTGGACGACGCCACCGAGGACATCCTGGGCGAGATCACCCGCCTGGGCGGCCAGGCCATGGGCTACGCCCTGGACGCCGCGGTCCTGTTCGGCGTGAACAAGCCCGCCACCTGGACCGACCCCGACCTGTTCGCCGCCGCCACCGCCTCCGGCAACCTCACCCAGATCTCCGCCACCGACCCGGCCTCCGACCTGGTCGGAGCGATCCTGCAGAACGCCGGCCTGGTCATCGGCGACGGCGAGTTCGAGCCGGACAAGCTCATCGCCCGCCGCTCCCTGCGCATGCAGCTGGCAAACCTGCGCAACACTGACGGCACCCCCATCTACCTGCCGTCCCTGTCCGCCACCCCTGGCGCCACCGACCAGGTGGCCGGCATGACCACCCTGTGGGCGCGCGGCACCGTCGCCGGAGACCAGCCCGTCTTCGACGCCTCCAAGGCCACCGCCCTGATCGTGGACTCCACCGCCGTCCGCATCGGCGTCCGCCAGGACATCACCGTCAAGTTCCTGGACCAGGCCACCGTCAACGGCATCAACCTGGCCGAGAAGGACATGGTCGCCCTCCGCTTCAAGGCCCGCTACGCCTACTGCCTGCGCAACATCGTCGCCCAGAACAACACCGAGGCCGTCACCCGCAACCCCGTCGGCGCCGTCACCCCGGCCGCCTGACCGCAGGGAGACACCATGACCCGATTCGTTCACCGGCACACCGGAGCCCAGCTCTCCTACCCTCCCGGCCACCGGCTCCACACCATCCTGTCCGCGCTCGCGGATTGGCAGGAGGCCGAGGAGCGCGACGTTGAGGAGGTGGGGGACGATGGCGCAGGAGACCGAGCCGGCGGACGCGGATCTGCTGGCCGACGTCGCGGCCGCTCTAAGGCGGGCGCTGACTGACAGCGAGGCCACGGCCGTGCCCCACCTGGCTGTAGGCGCTGCTGCTCTGATTCGCGGGTTCCTGGGGCAGGAGCCTCCGGAGGACGCCGCGGGCGTGGTCCGGTATGTGACTGCGCAGATGATCTCCAGGGCGTTGTCGCGGCCTGGTGACGTGCCTGTGGGGCTGGCGACCATGTCTGTGACCACGGGGCCGCTGGCCACCTCGCAGGGATTCTCCACGGACTCGCAGGGCGGGGGCGTGTGGCTGACTCGGCAGGATCAGATCATGCTCCGCCCGTGGCGGCGGCACATGGTCTCCGCCCCACTGGTCTCGGAGCGCACGCCGTGAGCAGCATCCTTGACCTGCTGCCGGACTCGTGGCGCACCGATGTCACGGTTACTGGCCCGTCCCAGCGCACTGCCGACGGGATGCGCGCCCCAGCCGACCCGCCCGTGGCTGTGGCCGGCGTGGTGGTGGTCCCGTCGTCGGCGGCTCCGCCCGCTGACGGGAGCCTGGCCCCGCCCGAGGGCTCCGAGGACACGGCCATGCTGTACGCGGCCCCCGGGGCGCAGATCCGCCACCGTGACGTGGTCACTGTGCCCGCCCCGCACCCGCTGGCCGGCTCGTGGCTCGTGGACAGGTCCCCGTCCCACTGGCCGCTCGGCGTCGCCATCACTATGACCCGTCGGCATCAGGAGGTGTGATCACCGTGCCCTCTCCACGGATGGTGCTCGACCATGCGGGCCTGGACCGGCTGCTGGCCTCCTCCCAGATGGGGACGGCGATCTTCGCCCAGGCGCAGGACATGCTGCCGGTGGTGCGCGCGGCCACTCCGCGCCGCTCGGGCGCGCTTGCGGCGTCGTGGCGGGTTGAGTCCGCCCAGACCGTGGTGCGCACCCGCAAGGGCGGCACGTCGGTGCGTGCCGGCGCCCGCATCATCTCCGACGCCGAGCACGCGGCCGCCGTCGAGTTCGGCCACCTCGGTACCGCCGTGCCTGGCGCGGAGGGATACAGGTTCGTCGTGCCAGGGCAACACATGCTCGGCGCCCTGGCCGGCACGAAGGCGGCCCGCGCCGCCGGAAAGAAGTAGCCCCATGTCTGATCCTGTGGAGATGGTGCGCTCCGTCCTGGAGGGCCTGTCCATCGACGACGCCGGCACCGTACTGGCGACCTGCCGGGTGCTGACCGTCCAGGCCCTGGACCGGCTGCCTGTGGTGCATGTGGCTGCGGCCGGCGGCGGCTCCCAGACCGACATTGACCGGCTGGACCGCATCAGCACCGTCGTCTACGCCCAGGCCCCCACCGAGGACGGCGCCCCGACCGCCGTGTCTATCGCCGAGCTGGTGCACGCCGCGCTCGTGGGCGGCCCGCATGACACGCCGGCTGGCTACATCGACGAGGTGCGTGCCGAGTCGCTGCCGACCGGCCAGCCCTACACCGACACCGTGGATACCGCTGCGGCGGTCTACGGCGTCGTCCACCGAATCCTCTAACCGATCATCCGCATAACTGGAAGGAAACGTCGTGCCTACGTTCGACACTCTCAAGTCCTCCTCTGACAACCGCAACCTGGTGCGCAAGACCAAAGGGGCGCTCATGTTCTTGGCGCCCACGTCTGCGGCCCTGCCTGAGAAGCTGATGGAGACCCCCACCAGCCTGGTGCAACTGCCCACCGAGTGGTGGCCGGTAGGCCTGGTCACCCCCGACGGCTACACCTTCGCCGCCGACACCTCCACCGAGGACGTCGAGGCCCTGGGCTATATCGAGCCGGTCCGCTCCGACATCACCCAGGTCGCCAAGTCCATTCAGGTCACCGTCTACGAGACGCTCAAGAAGAACCTGCAGCAGCTCATCTACGGCGTGGACCTGTCCTCCGCTACCCAGGACCCCACCACCGGCGAGGTCCACTGGGATGAGGCTCCCGTGCCCGCCCAGGAGGAGTTCCGGGCGCTCATCGTCTCCCAGGACGGCCCCGCCTCCGACAACTGGCTGGTCGGCAAGGGCTACCCGCTGGTGAAGCTCGCCGAGGTGCCCGAGGAGACGTGGAACTCCTCCGACGCCGTCCAGCTGCAGCTGACCCTGAACGTCTTCACCGACACCACCCTGGGCACACCCTGCCGCCACTACTTCGGCGGCACCGGCCCGCTCAAGCACAAGGACGCCCTCGGCTTCACCGCCGGCGAGTGACAGGAGAAAAGCAATGGCTACCTTCACTACTGAGATCGACGACAAGACCGTCGAGATCACCACGAACAACCCCACCGAGATAGTTACCTTGACCGCCCAGGGCTGGAAGCGCGAGCCTGACCCCGAGCCTGCCGACACCAAGGCAAAGGACCCCAAGCCCACTACCAAGGCGAAGCCCAAGACCGAAGTCAAGGCCGTTGAGGGCGGTAAGTGATGTCTGACCGGATCACGATCACCACGAACCTGTCCAAGATCTCCACCCTCGAAGCGGAGACCGAACACGAGCCC
Organism: Actinomyces succiniciruminis; assembly: GCF_900002405.1. Taxonomy (GTDB): domain Bacteria; phylum Actinomycetota; class Actinomycetes; order Actinomycetales; family Actinomycetaceae; genus Actinomyces; species Actinomyces succiniciruminis. The sequence continues at coordinate 26,161 of NZ_LK995479.1, forward strand.
TTCCGCGTCGGAATCGGCAACTCCAAGTTCATCACCTTCCCGGCGATCCAGGACCTCCCGTTCGAGCAGGCGGACCTCGTACTGTCCCGCCTCTCCCACGCCGAAGAGGACGGCCTGCTCACCTCTGAGCTCCTGTCCGCCTGGCTCTCCGAGGAGGACTACAAAGCCCTGCAGGCCGCCAACCCGTCCATGCGCACCATCGTCGCCCTCATCCGGGAGGTCAACTCCTACTACGAGGAGACCGCCGGCACCGAGGGGGAAGACGACTCCTCCGCCTCTGCCTGACCCGCTTCCGCCCCCAGGTCCGCGCCGACCTCCACGAGTATTACGGCGTGGACCTGGGAGCCGCGGCAGCAGGCCATAGGTGGCGGCAGCTGATCGACCTAATAGGCCAGCTGCCGGCCACATCACGCACCTGGGTCGCCATGACCGAGGACGAGCAGACAGCGGAGGAACTGGCCCAGGCCATCGCCAACGCCCCCGACACCGGCGACCCCCGCAAGGACATCTCCCCACGCGACTACACCGCCGTCCTGGCCGCGCTCGCGGACATCTATGACCTGATCGCGGCGGGGTTGACGGAGCGGAAGCGGAAGCCTCCCAGGTATCCGCGTCCGGGCCCTTCGGCGGTGGCTCGGGCGATCGCTCGCCTGGAGGCGGACAGCCTGCACGACCTGATCGCGCAGATGACACCACACGCACTCGACTAGCGGAAGGTGAGGTGACTCGCGGTGGCGTATCAGGCCGGCAGCGTTTTCGTTGACGTGGTCCCGTCGCTTAAGGGCTTCGGGAAGCGGGTCACCGCTGAGGTGACTTCCTCCATGGGTGGGGCGGCCAACAAGGCCGCCACCACCTTCAGCTCCGACTTCCGCAAGACGGCGTCCTCCCTGGGGACGGACGTGTCCAACGACCTGTCCGACTCCCTGGGCAAGTCCACCCCGAGGTTGCGCCGCGAGGCCGAGGCCGCAGCCGCCGCGGTCACCTCCGCCCAGGAGGCGGTCACCAAGGCGTCCAAGAAGGTCGAGGAGGCCCGCGCAGGCGAGGTCACCGCCTCCGAGAAGGTCACCAAGGCCGAGGAGGCACTGGCGGAGGCCCGGGCGTCGGGTGATGAGGCGGCGATCGCGAAGGCCGAGCAGAACCTGACGAAAGCCCGTGAGGGAGCGGCTGCCGCCGACCAGAAGGCGGACAAGGCTGCCGCCGAGCTGACCCGGGCACGGTCCACCCTGGAGGAGGCGACCGCGAAGGCCGCCACGGCCCAGGAGGCGCTGAGCAAGCGGACGGCGGAGACCACCAGCTCGGTGGAGTCTCTGCGGCGGACTGCGGCGTCCGGGGTGGAACTGGTCAAGGCCGGCGCTGCCCGCGACCTGGACGGCGTGCGCTCCGCGCTCGCGGGGGTGCGTACGGGCCTGGGCGAGCTGCGCACTCAGGCCGCCTCTGGTGACACTGCCCTCGGCAGGCTGTCCCAGAGCGCGGCAACGGTCAAGGCCGCCCTGGGTCAGATGGCATCGGCTGGGATCTCCGGACTTAAGCAGGTGTCCTCCATAGCTGGGCAGGCCGTCAAGGCGCTAGCTCAGACGGCGGCGTCTGCTGCCGGCGCGGTAGCCACCCTCGTGGGTGGCATCGCCATCAAGGGCGGCATCAGCCGGGCCCTGAGCATTGAGGACGCGCAGGCCAAGCTCAAGGCTCTCGGCCATGACGCCGACTCGGTGTCCTCCATCATGGACTCCGCCCTGGCGAGCGTGCAGGGCACCGCCTATGGCCTGGGGGATGCCGCCACGGTCGCGGCGTCGGCGGTCGCCTCCGGCGTCAAGCAGGGCGAGCAGCTGACCTCCTACCTGTCCTCCATAGCGGACATCGCCACCATCAGCGGCGACTCCTTGGAGAACGTGGGTCTGGTGTTCAACCAGGTGGTCAGCAAGGGCAAGGTCCAGACGCAGGACATGTACCAGCTGGCGAACCGGGGTATCCCGATCTTCCAGTGGTTGGCCGAGGAGTCCGGCGTCACCCTGGAGCAGATCCAGTCGGATATCTCCGCCGGCCTGGTCTCCTCCGACGACTTTTTGAAGGCGGTGCAGAAGAACTCTGCTGGCGCCGCCCTGGCGTCCGCAGACACGGTGCGCGGCGCCGTCTCCAACACCTATGCCGCCCTCGGGAGGCTCGGCGCCGCCGCGTTCGAGCCGATCATGCCTGCCATCCGCTCCTCTCTGGGCGGGGTGATCGAGGTGGCCGACCAGGTCACCACCCTGGTCAAGCCCGTCCTGGAGAGCATCGGTGCGACCCTGTCTGAGAAGGTGGCCGGCGTGGTCGAGCGCATCAAGGAGACGGCCGGCCCCTTCGTGGAGTCCCTGGGAGAGAAGCTGTCTGGGGCGAAGGAGGCCCTGGACGGCATCGGCTCCGGCTCCCTGGTCTCCACGCTGCTCCCGGCCCTCGGCGCCGGCGCGGGCCTGCTGTCCCAGTGGGCGTCCGGCATCCCCGTCATCAACAAGCTGATCCCCTCCATGTCCGGTCCCGTGGGCGTGGTCGCGGGCCTGATCGCCTCCATGGTCGCCACCTCCCCGGAGCTGCGGGATGCCCTGGGCGGCGCCTTCGAAGCGATCGGCTCGGTACTGGGGGACCTGGCCGAGCCTGCGAAGACGGTCCTGTCCACGATCGGTGACCTGACCGCTGTCCTGGGGGACTCCCTGGCTCAGGCGATCACCGCGATCACCCCGTCTCTGACCTCTCTCGCGCAGACGGTGCTGCCGGTCATCTCCGACGTCCTGGCGATCCTCGGTCCGGCGCTGGTGGATGTGGCGGCCACGCTCGGGGATGCACTGGTGGCCGCGCTGCCGACGCTGGCGGATTTGCTCGCCGACGTCGCCCAGGTGGTGCTCCCGGTCCTGCCGGGCCTGCTGGACGGGCTGCTGTCGGTGGGGCTGCCTCTGCTGGAGTGGGTGGTGGGCCTCGCATCGGCGATCCTGGACAACGAGGCCGCTGTCGGCATCATCGTCGGCGCCCTGGTGACCTGGAAGACCACCATCACAGCGATCAAGATCGCCACCACCGCCTGGTCCATCGCCCAGGGACTACTGAACGTTGCCCTGAACGCGAACCCGATCGGTCTGGTCATCATTGCGCTCACGGCACTAGCGGCCGGTATCGCGGTGGCGTGGCAGAAGTCCGAGACCTTCCGGACCGTGGTCACGACCGCGTTCGAGGCCGTCAAGGGCGCGATCTCCACGGTGGTGGACTGGGTTACCGGCACCGTGGTGCCGGCGGTGCAGGGGTTCTGGGAGAACACGGTCAAGCCCGTCATTGAGAAGGTCAAGAGCGCGATCTCCACGGTAGCCGAGTTCATTAGTGGCACGGTGGCACCGGCGATTCAGACCGCGATCGATACGATCGGTAACATTTTCTCCTGGCTATACAACACCATTGTTAAGCCGGTGTGGACTGCGATCAGGACGATCATTCAGATCGTCAGTACGGCTATCGCTATTGTCGTCGCCGCGGTCGTGGTCGTGGTCCGTGACCAGCTCGGCAAGATCTTCACTTGGCTGTACAACAATGTGGTCAAGCCGGTGTGGGACGGCATCAAGACCGCCATCACTGGCGCGTGGAACTCCATCAAGACGGTGCTGATGGCGCTGCGCAACTTCATTAGCGGCACGCTGGGACCGATCTTCACATGGCTGCGCGACACTGTCGTCAAGCCGGTGTGGAACACCATCAAGACCGTCATCTCTTCGGTCGCGAACGTGCTGACGAACACGATCCTGCCGAAGATTAAGTTCTTCGCCACGAGCGTGAAGACGGCGTTCACCACGCTGCGGGACGCGGTCAAGACCGCGATGAACAAGATCAAGGAGTACGCCGCCAAACCGGTGAACTTCGTGATCAAGACGGTCTACACCAACGGCATCAAAAAGGCATTCGACTCCATCGCTTCCAAGGTGGGCCTGTCGCTGCGCATGCCCACGGTGACCGCGATCCCGGGCTATGCGACCGGCGGAGTGTTCCAGACGATGACTCCTGGCTACACGCCGGGGAAGGACGTGTATACGTTCTATTCTCCGGACGGCGGAGGCGCGATCCGCCTGTCTGGTGGTGAGGGGATCATTCGCCCGGACGCTCTGCGCGCCCTGGGCGGCAAGCGGTGGCTGGACGCGGTCAACGCCTCCCGCGGCGCCGGCCTCGCTACTGTCGGCGACACGGGCAGCCGGCGCGGCCAGGTCGCCTTCGCCGAGGGAGGCATCTGGGGCTCCATCAAGTCCGGCTTCGACAGCACCAAGAACTGGCTGAAGGACACTGCGTCCGCCGTCTCCGACATCCTCGCCGACCCGCTCGGCGCAATCGCCAACCTGGTCACCAAACCCGCCCAGGCCCTGCTGAACACTATGGAGTCCAACATGTGGGCCCAGATCATCAAGGCAATGCCGGGCAAATGGTTCGACTCGATCGCGCAATGGTTCAAGCGCGGATCTGACGGCGTGACCTCCACGGGCGGCCTGCCCGGCCAGGCCCGCAAGTACCTGGGCACCCCATACGTGTGGGGCGGCAGCAGCATCCCGCCGGGCCTGGACTGCTCCGGCCTGGTCTACTACTCGGCGAAAACCCTCGGCTGGAACTGGCCGCGCCTGACCGCCGCCGGCTACCAGTCCCACGCCAAGTCGGTCGCATGGGACAAGAAGACCGCCGGCGACCTGCTGTTCTGGGGCAGCCCTGCATACCACGTGGCGATCTACGCCGGCGGCGGGAAAATGCTTGAGGAACCGCACCCGGGCGGGTCGGCCCGCGAGATCGCGATCTGGGGCTCCCCGACCGTCGGCCGGATCGGCAAGACATTCGACAACGGCGGCGTGCTCCCGCCCGGCCTGACCGCCGCGATCAACGCCACCGGCGGCCCAGAGGCGATCCTGACCCGCCACCAGTGGGACACGCTGACCGCGCTCGCCGACCGCGGCACCGATCTAGCCGGTGCCCTGGACGGCACCGACGTTCGCCTGGTCATCAACGACCGTACCGCCCTCGACTCTCACATCGAGACCGTCGCCACCTCTGCTGCTCGCCGCCGGGCAGCCCTGACCGGGAGGAGCCGCTGATGGGCGTCATCGCCTCTGTTCCCGCCGGGCAGGCCCCCACTGTCCAGGTCGTGGTGGAGGCCGGCACGGTGCCAGCCGGTACCCCGTACACGGTCACCGGACACGCCTCCGGCGGCTACGAGTGGCCGGTGCGGGCCGGAGCCCGCACCTCCGACGGCACCCAGGCGGTCCTAGGCGACCCAATCTGCCCGATCAACACCCCGGTCACCTACCGGGCCACCTGGGACGGCGGCCAGGCAGTATCCGCCGCTGTGCGCCGTCCCTGGTCGGGGTACTCGCTGCTGACCAACATCACCGGGAACGGCGCCGTGGACCTGCTGTGGCAGGGAGACGACGCCCGCGAGACCGACCCCCGCGTCACCCTGCACGAAGTACCAGGACGCCCCACCCCGGTGGCCGTGTTCGCCCCCGCCATGGGCGCCGGCACCGTCTCCCTGACCGCACGCACCACCCCATCAGACACTGCGGCGATGCTCGCGCTCGCGGCCAGGCCGGCGGCGGCGGCTTTGTTCCACAACCCCGCACGCTGCTGGCAGTGCCGGTGGGGGACGTGCGACGTGCCCCTGGTGACGATCATGGCTCTCACGAGCGTGTCTCACGCCCGTTCTCCTCGGCTGGATGTGGCTGAGCGGATCTGGACGCTCAAGGGCGCGGTCATCTCGGTGCCGGAGCCGGGCGTGGCGGTACCCACCTCGACGTGGGATGACCTGGATGCTGCAGGCTTGGCGTGGGCGCAGATCCCGGGCGTGGCGGGCACGTGGAACGGTTTTGACCGGGTGCTGTGGCAGGAGGCTGGGGCATGAGCCTGCCGGAGGGGCTGCTGACGGACGCCTACACATATGAGGCGCGCGTGGACTCATGGCTGGGGTCGCAGTGGCTCGGGCAGGTACCTGTGGCCGGCGGGTCGGTGTCCTGGACATCCGGGCAGCAGGTGCAGGGCACGCTGTCGCTGACCATACCCCGGTATGGGGCCGCCAGCGAGGCTGAGGACGCGAGGGATTTCACCCCCGATCATCCTGCCGCGCCGTTGGCGTGCTTCGGGCAGGTTCTGCGCGTGTCCTTCGCCGTCACCTCGCTGGTTGACGGCACCGAGTACACCGAGCCCGGAGGACATTTCCTGATCACGTCCTCGGAGACTGACGCCCATACGGTGACTGTGTCCGCTAAGAGCTTGGCCCACCGGCTGGAGGAGAACCGTCTGGCGACGGTGACGACGCCCCGGAAGGGCGGCACCCTGGCCTCGGAGATGCGGCGCCTAGTCGGTGGGCAGATGGGCGTGGTCGTTGACGAGGGCCTGGCGGATCGGGCGTGTCCGTCGTCGATGTCGTGGGGCGAGTCGCGGATCGACGCGGTCTATGAGATCGCGGACGCCTGGCCTGCCCGGCTGCGTGAGGGGCGCGACGGCGCCCTGTACCTGCTGCCGCCTACGGAGGAGATCACCGTGCCGCCGGCGCGGGTGCTCACGGACGGCGTCGGCGGCACCGTGGTCGGGGTAAAGCGGTCGTGGACCAGGGAGCAGGTCTACAACCGGGTTGTGGCCCGCGGGCAGGACACCGACGACGCCGGCCAGCCCACCTTCCAGGCGGTCGCGTCCCAGGTCACCGGCCCATTGTCTGTGGCCGGCCCGTACGGGATAGTAGTCAAGTTCTGGTCCAGCCCACTGGTGACGTCGCAGGCGATCGCCGCGAAGAGCGCGCAGACGATGCTCACCTCCTCTATCCGGCGGTCCATGACGGTGCCGGTTGAGCTGGCGCCGGACCCGTCCCTGCAGCTGGACGAGCCGGTCAGGCTGCGCACCCACGACGTTGACGGCACGACCCCGGCAGAAATGTGGGGCCGTGTCTCCGCGCTGGAGCTGCCGCTGCTCTTCGAGGGCGTGGCCCGCGCAGATATCGAGATCGACACCTGACGCCCGAGGAGGCTCGCTGTGGTGCAGCTGCTGGACGTGCTCGACGCCGCCCCCATCGATCAGGCCCCCAGGAGCGGGGCCGACAGGTCCCAGGTGATGGTCGCTACCGTCCTCGACGTCGCCGAGGACGGTCGCACCGTGACCGTGTCCCTGCTGGGCTCCGACGCGATCCCCCTGCCAGCCACCGCGTCGGTGTGGACCGACGTCACCACCGCTCACGTGCTGATGGACACCGAGACCGGCCGCCCAGTGCACGTCCTCGGCCCGGCCACCGCCCCATCCACCGAGGTCACGGTGCCCTCGTCGGAGTCCCTGGAGGAAGCGTCCCAGCCGGCCACCGTGACCCGCACCGCCACTGTCACCCCGGACTGGTCCGGCACCTACCGCGCTGGCCAGGGCTGGGACCGCTGGAACACAAACCGGTACGGGGGCCGCACAGACATCTACCAGGGCGCCATCGGCTCCTCTGGCGCGCTGCGCGGCATGGCCACCTACGGAACAGCGATCACATCCCTGCATGCCGACCGCATCGCCTCCGCGATCCTGACCATGACCGGCACCGGCTCCTGGCAGGGCACATGGGCAGCCGTCGTGCAGGCCGCCGACCGCACCAGCGCCGGCCCCTCCCCGTCCGGTGCGACCGCTACCGCAAACATCACAGGCACAGGCACCACACGCGTGGACATCACCGCCCTGGCCGCGGGGCTCCTGGCAGGCAAGGGACTCGCCCTGGTCGGCTCCGCCTACGGCGCCGTCGGCGGCCGCGGCCAGTCAATGTCCATCACCATCACCTACCAGACCACCCAGTAGCAGGGAGGAACCCCAATGCTGAACACGGCCCCCGCCGCCGGCGGGTGGACCGTATGCCCCATTTGCGGCGCCATCGTCGCCGACACCTGGGCACACGCCAACTGGCACGAAACCACTCTCGCCGACGTCATCGCCGACATCATCGAAGCCACTACCGCCGCGCCGGCGGAGGACCAGGAGGACACCGAATGAGCTATAAGGACGCACGCGGGCACACCGTTCCCGCCGGCACCGACCAGGCCTCCCGCCAATCACTCCTCGACCTGTCCCTATCCATCCCCTCCATCCCCGCCGCATCATCCGCCACCGCCGCCACACAGCACGTCACCGCGCTCGCGGACGCCGGCGTGACGATCAGCGCCGCTAGCCCGGTGCTCGTGTGGCGCACTGACCTGCAGCAGATGGTCTCCTGGGATGGCTCGTCCTGGACGAATGTCACGCCTGGCGCGTATCAGGCGATCACGTTCACCGGTATCAGCACCTACGGCTCCTCCAAGTACTGGATGCGCAAGATCGGTGACATCGTGCTGTTCTCCGGAGAGATCAAGAACAGTGGCGGTGCGGTCCCCGCTGGCCGCACCACGAACATTGCAATTGTTCCGGCCGGATGGCGCCCCTCAGCGAGCATCTACGGCGAGACCGGAAACTGCCAGCTGTCTGCGACTGCCTACATCGCCGGGGCCACTACCCCGGTCGCAGGCGGCAGCGTGGTCGAGATACAGACCTCCAACGGCAATATCCATGTCACCGCGTCCCAGCGCGCCACCGTCGTCAAGGTCACCGGCCACTATCTCATCGCCTAAACCCCGAGCCCCCAATAACTCAACAGAGAAGGAGACGCGCATGCCTGACCCGACGCCCGAGGAGCTGGCGATGGTTGATACCGGCCTGGAGACGCCGGCCGATGTCGCCGAGCCCGAGGAAATCACCTACGACAACGCCGGGGAGGCGACCGAGTGATGGCTACTGTCTCGCAGATCCTCGCTAAGGCGGCCTCCCAGATCGGCTACAGCCGCTACTCCGACCCGGAGACCGGCACGCGATACGGCCGCTGGTACGCGACCCTGTTCGGCCCCTACTTCGGCCAGTCCGGCGTTCCCTACTGCGCCATGTTCGTTTCCTGGGTACAGGCCCAATGCGGTGTGACTCCGCCGGGCGGGTACTTCGCTTATGTCCCGTCCGGCATCGCGGCCGCACGCAAGGAGGGCCGGCTCGTCTCCAAAACCGCCGCGAAGCCCGGAGACTTGGCGTGCTTCGATTGGAACAACGACGGCATCGCCGACCACATCGGCTTTGTCGAGCGCAACTACGGCACCTACTACCAGACGATAGAGGGCAATACCTCCGCGTCTAACCAGTCCAACGGTGGCAGCGTGCAGCGCCGTACCCGTGCCCTGTCCGCGGTGATCGCGGTGATTCGCCCCGACTACAGCAGCACAACGAGCAAGACGCCCGCCGCGGCGACCAGCTCGGGCGTCACCCGACAGCGCACCGGCACCGACAACCAGCTCATGCTCGTAGTCGATGGCATCATGGGAACCTCCACGATCCGCCGCCTACAGCAGGTCATGGGGACCACCATCGACGGCCGTATAGATACCCCGTCCCCGTGCATCCGCCACTTCCAGACCTTCCTCAACACCGCGGTATCCGCTGGCGCGCTACGCACCCTTACTGGCGCCTCCCAGTTCGACGTCGACGGCGTGCTCGGCTCCAAGACCTGGAAAGCCTTCCAGTACTGGTCCGCCCACGCCCGCCCCGCTTGGATGAGGCAGTCCGGCGGCCCGGCCGACCTGAACGGCGAGAACTGGGGCAAGTGGGTAGACGGCATCGCCGGACCAAACACCGTCCGCATGCTCCAGCACTGCCTCAACTCCAGCTACAAGGGCAGCGGCAAGCTGCTCGCCAAGTGAGGAGGACACCAACATGGGGAAGCATGTAGCACTCACCACCGACCGCACCATCATCGATTGGCTGACGCCCGAGCGGCGCCGAGCCATCTACTCCGCCGCCGCCGCGATCCTGGCGGCGCTCGCGGCCCTCGGCGTCATCACGGGCGAGCAGGCGACCGCGTGGGGGCAGGTTGCAGAGCAGCTGCTCGCCGCCGCCGCGCTCGTGGTCGCCGCCCTGCACACGGGTGGGATCTACGAGGCGCCCGTCATCGGTACTCCTGTGGATGATGATGACGGCACGCCGGTAGCAGACGCGGGCGGTGGCAGCAATGACTGACCCGGCCATCATCACCCCGATCCTGGTCGCCGTCGTCGGCCTCGCCGGCGTCCTGGCCGGCCAGTCCACCAGTCGGCGCATGCACAGGGAGGACTACCAGCTCGCCCGCCAGGGCGCGGAGGTGACCACACTGCGCGCCGTCGTCGAGTCCCTCACCGAGCGAGTCTCCTCCCTGGAGCGGGCACTAGCAGCCTCCGAGGCGCGCGTGGACGCCCTGGTAGACGCACGCGACGACGCCAAGCGCGACCGCTGGCACGCCATCGACTACGCCCGCCAGCTCCTCACCTGGGGGCATGAGTGCGCGTCCCTCATCCCTGACGACGTTGACCCGCCGCCCCCGCCCGAGATCCCGCCCGCGCTCGCGGACGACCTGTAGTTGGTATCCCGCCCCGTCCACGGTTCTGTCCCGTGGGCGGGGCGGGCTTTTCGTGTGCCCGTGGCGGTGGTGCTCGTCACGTAGGTGGTGGGCAGATGTTGACAGGAGTGTTGACAGGAGGAAAAAGAGAATCCCCGGAATCGTTGTAATTCCGGGGAAAAGTGGTGGCGGAGGATGGGGGATTCGAACCCCCGAGGGCTTGCACCCAACACGCTTTCCAAGCGTGCGCCATAGGCCGCTAGGCGAATCCTCCAGGTGCCGCACGCGGCTGCTCACCACGCGTAGCGAAACGCGAATATATCGGACCCGGCGCCCTCAGCGCCAACCCGCAGCGGCCTGGATTCGGTGGCATCGGTCACGAGCAGACGTGGCAGGCGTGGGCGCGGTCCTGCCCGTATGGCTTGCTGGTCGGCGGACTTGACCGCCTCCGGCCCCCATCGGGTACGCTCGCACCCGGCCCCTCGTGCGGCGTCATCCAGTGAATCCCCCAGGACCGGAAGGTAGCAAGGGTAAGCGGGCTCTGGCGGGTGCACGAGGGGTCCTGAATTTTGCGGACGTCGAGTTGCCGCCGCGCTGTCGTCGAGGCCGTGGCTCGCGGACGTGTGCCTGTGTCGGCCGGAGGCGGCACGCACTTGCCAGCCCATGCGCATGGACGGTATGCCTCGGGGCGCGCTACCCATCGACCGAGGGCGGGCGGCAGCGATACGGTAACGGTATGGCTACGAGAAAGAACTCCGACCGCAATGTCCCTGCTATCGCCTCTTTGCTGCTCGCCGGAAGCCTCGCGCTGACGCTGACCGCCTGCGGCTCCTCCGATGACGCCGGTGCTGACGCGTCGACGGCAGCGAGTGAGGCTGTTGCCGTCGAGACCGTCGCGGCCACCGAGAATGCGGATACGACGGCAACCGAGACCGAGGACGCCGATGAAGCCGGCGCCGAGGACACCGAAACCGATGCCGCGAACGACTCCAATGCCGACTCCGCAACCGCGGCGACCCCGGCGCCCGAGGGCGTGATGATCTCCGCCATGTCCGGCCGGGACCTGCCCGAGGAGGTGGGCGACTTCACCCACACCGGGACCGTCGGAGCCTCGGAGGAGTACAAGCTCGATGAGGACGCCGGCACCTTCGACTCCATCGGTGTCGAGTTCAGGGAGGGCATGGATTATGCGGGCGCGGTTGAGAACCTGAACGACACGGTGCCCGGCGGCACCGGCCTGTGCGGTACGCCCAGTGGGAGCGACCATCCGCTGTGCTACCTGCAGACCGCCGACGGAACGATAGTCGTCACGGCATACTCCACCTTCATCACCGTTGACGAGGCCGCCGCCTTCTGCAACGAGCTCACCGTGCAGCTAGGCACCGAGTGACGCCTCCCGCCTGCGCGTAACCGGCGGACGGGAAGCCGGTGCCGCTCCTGTCCGGCGGTTATGCGATTGGCAATGCGTCAGGCGTCGCATCGTGTCGGCCATGCCGTTTAGAGTCGGACTGTGACCACCGCCCTCTACCGCCGCTACCGGCCCGACACCTTCCAGGACGTCATCGGGCAGGAGCATGTGACCGCTCCGCTCATGGCGGCCTTGCGGGCCGACCGCGTCACCCACGCCTACCTATTCTCCGGCCCGCGCGGCTGCGGCAAGACCACCTCCGCCCGCATCCTGGCCCGCTGCCTGAACTGCGAGCAGTTCCCCACCGACACCCCCTGCGGGCAGTGCCCCTCCTGCCGGGACCTGGCCACCGGCGGGCCGGGCTCGCTCGACGTCGTCGAGATCGACGCCGCCAGCCACAACGGCGTCGACGACGCCCGCGACCTGCGTGAGCGAGCCTCCTTCGCCCCTGCCCGGGACCGCTACAAGATCTTCATCCTCGACGAGGCCCACATGGTCACCCCGCAGGGCTTCAACGCCCTGCTGAAACTGGTCGAGGAGCCGCCCGAGCACGTGAAGTTCATCTTCGCCACCACCGAGCCGGACAAGGTCATCGGCACCATCCGCTCCCGTACCCACCACTACCCCTTCCGGCTCGTCCCGCCGGACATCCTGGAGGGCTACCTGGGGCGCCTGTGCCAGGCGGAGCGCATCGACGTCGGCCCGGGCGTGTTCCCGCTGGTGGTGCGCGCGGGCGGCGGCAGTGTGCGCGACACCCTGTCGGTCATGGACCAGCTGATCGGCGGCGCCGTCGGCGGCGAGGTCGACTACCAGCGCGCCGTCGCGCTGCTCGGCTACACGGACACCACCCTGCTGGACTCCTGCGTGGAGGCCATGGCCGCGGCCGACGGCGCCGGTGTGTTCCGGGTGGTGGACCGCGTGGTCACCTCCGGGCACGATCCGCGGCGCTTCGTCGAGGACCTGCTGCAGCGGCTGCGGGACCTACTGGTGATAGCGCTCGCGGGCAGCGAGGCCGGCCCCGCGCTCGGCTCCCTGCCTGGCGACGAGCTTTCCCGCATGGAGGGCCAGGCCCGCACCATTGGCGCGGCCGGCCTGTCCCGGGCCGCGGACGCCACCGCCAAGGCCCTGGACCAGATGGTGGGCGCCACCTCCCCTCGGCTGCAGCTGGAGCTGCTCATGGCGCGCCTGCTGCTGCCAGAGGCGAGGACGACGGCGCAGCCCGCACCGCCGACCGGCCGGCCGGCGC
>NZ_LK995480.1 GCF_900002405.1 Actinomyces succiniciruminis
CCGCTTCTGTGGAGTCCTCTGCTGCCTCGGTGGACGGTGATGTGTCGGTGTGTGGCCTTGGGGCTGGGGATCAGGGTGAGCCGACCGGGGCCCTGGGGGTCAGCACCATCCAGATCACCGATGACCTGGCGGTGCCCGACGTGGCCGGCGTGGGTCCCGGCATCACCGACGACGGAGGGATCACCCGCTGCTTCGCCCACTCCCCAACAGGAGCCACCGTGGCCGCGTATAACGCGATCAAGTGGATCTCGTCCAACCAGCGCCTGGACGAGGTCACCCAGGAGCTGCTGGCTGACGGGTCCGACAAGGACCGCATGGCCAAGGAGGTCGAGCAGACCTGGGACGGATCGACCACCACGCCGGTGAGCGTGTGGGGCTACAAGACCGAGATCCGCTCCGCGGATGAGGTGGTGGTGACCCTGGCCGTCACCCAGACCGGCGTCACCACCCGCCCCGTGGCCTGGCCCATGGTCATGGTCTGGGAGCACGGCGACTGGAAGGTCAAGCCACCCTCCACCGCCTCCTGGGGCCAAGAGCAGATAGAGGGAACGGTCTACAGCGCCGGATACGA
>NZ_LK995481.1:0-20790 GCF_900002405.1 Actinomyces succiniciruminis
GGCGGGGCTGTGGACGCAGCGGCTGCGGGCGCTGCTACTGGGGGCGCGGCTGGCGGAGCAGGCTCGGCCGCTGCTGACCTGCCCGCATCTGCTAGCGGCCCGACGGCGCGAGCACGGCGGCTGGGAGCTGGTGGCGGTGCGCTGGGGGCGCCTGGCGGGCTCGGCGGTCACGGCGCCGGGCGTGGACCCGCGCCCCACCATCGCCACATTGCGCGCCACCGCGCAGGTGGTGGACCGGCCCGCGCGGGTGGGGGCGGAGACCAGCGTGGAGGAGACGGCGCTGTTGGCCGACTGGGTGCTGGATGCCGGGGCACGCCTGGTGGAGGTCGAGGGACTCGACGACGATGCGGCAGGCCAGAGCCTCGAAGGCGGAGCGGCCACAGCGCTGTCCTGGCCGGTGGGGGCCGCCGCCCGGCACCGGCGCGTCATCGACGCCGAGCCCTGAGACGGGGAACCGGATTCGGCATCTCCCCGGGCCGACGTCCGCGCCCGAGGCGGCGGTCAGCCGGCCGGGGTGACCGAGCCGCGCCGTGCCCGCAGCGCCTTGGCGACGCCCTCCTGCAGGCTGAGCGGGTCCAGGGGCCGCGGCACCACGACTTCCGCCTTGGCCCAGGCGGCCAACCAGTCATCCTGGGGGCGGGCGGTCAGCAGCACCACCGGGGGCCGCTGCTCAAGCTCGGTGAACAGCTCGTGCGCCAATCCCATGCCGCCCAGCTTCTTGGTCTCGGCATCCAGCACCAGGGCGGCGAAGGGGGCCTGTCCGGCCTTCTGCCGGTCCTTGATGGCCAGGCGGACACCCTCGGCGGTGGCGGCCTCGGTCCAGGACACCAGTGGCATTCCCTTGGCGGGGCGGCGTCCGACGCCATTCTTCACCTGTTGGCGCACGGTGGCGTCATCGGAGAAGACAAGAAGGTCGAGGGTGGCGGGTGCTGCCTGGTCGGTCATGCGGTCCTCCAGTGGACGACGGGGGCTTCCGCGGTCAGTGTAATCGCGTGACCGACATGCGTAGGGCCCTTCTAAGCTCACCGATCACCGTCTACGATTAATCTCGTCTAGGACTTCAGTCGCACCCATGAGTGAGGCTGCGTACCGCGACGTCAGTACCGACAACCGCACACCGCGAGGCAGGACCGCTATGAGCGCACCGACCGACATCAACACTCCGAGGTACACGCTGCCCGAGCTCCCCTACGACTATGCCGCCCTGGAGCCGCACATCTCCGGGCGCATCATGGAGCTCCACCACGACCGCCACCACGCCGCCTACGTCACCGGCGCCAATGCGGCCCTGGAGCAGCTGGCCGCGGCCCGCTCTACCGGCGACTTCGCCGCCATCAACCTGTGGGAGAAGAACCTGGCCTTCAATCTGGGCGGGCACCTCAACCACTCAATCTTCTGGAAGAACCTGTCCCCCAACGGCGGCGGCGAGCCCGAGGGCGAACTGGCCGAGGCCATCAAGGACTCCTTCGGCTCCTTCGCCGCTCTCAAGCAGCAGCTGAACGCCACCGCACTGGGCATCCAGGGCTCCGGCTGGGCGGTGCTCGCCTACGACTCGCTGTCCGGCAAGCTGGTCACCTTCCAGCTGTTCGACCAGCAGGGCAACGTGCCCGTGGGGACCATCCCGCTGTTCCAGATCGACATGTGGGAGCACGCCTTCTACCTGGACTACCTGAACGTCAAGGCCGACTACCTGGCGGCCATCTGGCAGATCGTCAACTGGGAGGACGTGTCCGCGCGCCTGGCGAACGCCGTCGCCCACGCCGAGGGCCTGATCGTGCGCTGACCGGCAGCCGCTTCGACTCCAAGAGGGCCTTCCTGCGCCGACACACGGCTGGGAAGGCCCTCTTCCATCTGGGCTCTTCCGGCTTGCGGGCGTGGCCGGCGTGGGGCGAGGGCAGGCGGCCCAACGCACGAATCTCCCGCGCATGACCGAACAGCCAGGCTAGAGCACCATCTAAGAACCCGCGGGCGCTTGATATCTAAGACGGCTTAAGAACAGGAGCTCGGCCCGTTACAAGACTTTCGCCACGTCGACGACGTAGGCGGACCCGACGGTACCCGCCGACTCGTCACCAGGCATAAGGATGACGACGCGGGAGCCGACCGGGACCCCCACCAGGCCAGCGATTGGTGCCCCGGCCGCAACGGTCATGACCTGCGGGCCGCCCGCCTCCCAGGAGGACTGCAGGGAGTCGTTGTCGCCCCAGTTGACGAAGGCCAGCTCCAGCGCCACCTGGTCGCCCTCGGCGATCTCATCACCGGCACCGCGCGCCAGGATGATGTTCTGCTGCTCGGTGGGCGCCCCGGCTCCGTCGGCCACGGAGATGGTGGCCGCCGCACCCAGGTCACCGGAGACGGTGACGCCCAGATCCGCCAGGGTCTGCTGCGCCTCGGTGTCAACCTCCGCGTCCTTAGTGGCTGCGGTCACCTCAGCGGCAGTGACGGCTTGCTCGACCTCGACCACGAACACCAGGTCGCCCGAAGGGTAGCCCTCCGGAGCGGCATCGCCGTAGGCCAGTTCCGCGGGGACCGCGATCTCCAGCCGATCCCCCACGTGGTGCCCGGCCAGCCCGCAACGCCAACCGGATATAAGTCCGCTCACGCTGAAGGGAGTCGCCTCTCCACGCGCGTATGACGAATCGAAGACCTCGGAAGCGCCCCACTGCCAAAGCGCGTAATCGGTGACTACCAGGGAGTCCTCGGTAACCTCGGCGCCGTCTCCCGCGTCAAGGGTCTTGACGGTCAGGTTGGCCGGCGCGTCGCCGTCGCCCCAGGTGACGGTGGGCTCGGATCCGGCCTCCCCCTCGAGCGTGGGCAGGGAGTCGGCGTCGTCGTCAATGGTGAGCGTCGAGCAGTCGACATTGCTCAGTGGCGTAGCGGTGGCCTCGGCGGACGCGCTGGCTCCTCCAGACGAGTCGGAGCAGCCCGCCAGGGCCAGACAGGAGGTCAGGGCCAGGGCGGGCAGGACAGTCGTGGCACGGCGCAATTGAATACTCCTCGAATGCGTGCGAAAAGCGACGGGGTGAGGCGGGAGACGTGCGTCCGCTGCGCCACCCCGGCGCTGAACGGCACCGACACCAGCGAAGGGCCGGCTGCACGTGGAGCAGGACGGTCGACGCCCGGCGCGCTCAGTGGAAGGACTCGCCGCACGCGCAGGTGCCGACGGCGTTGGGGTTGTCGATGGTGAAGCCCTGCTTCTCGATCGTGTCGGAGAAGTCGATGGTGGCGCCGTTCAGATAAGGCACACTCATGCGGTCAACGACCACCTCCACGGAGGCGAGCTCGGCGTCGCCGGTCGTGAAGGAGCGGATGGCATCGCCGTCCAGGAGACGCTCGTCGAAGTAGAGCTGGTAGACGAGCCCGGAGCAACCGCCCGGCTGCACGGCCACGCGCAGACGCAGGTCATCGCGGCCCTCCTGCACGAGCAGACCGGCCACCTTGGCGGCGGCGGCCTCGGTGAGCATGACCTCGTGGGTGGGAGCGATCGTGTCGGTGGAAGCGTCGGTCAGGGTGGTCTCAGCCATGTCTGTCTCCTACTAACTCCTACTAAGGGGTGCCTTGCACCGGGGCGAACACGCCGGCGGTCCGAGATGTTCCCCTCACCCTACGTCGGGCCGCATAGTGGACGGGAACACCGGCGGGAGTGATGGCACTCACCGTTCCAGCCGGGTCAGGCGAGCGTGACGAGCTCCAGGTAGTCCTCGCTCCACAGGTCCTCGTCGCCGTCGGGCAGCAGCAGCACCCGATCGGGGTTCAGGGCCTTGACGGCACCCTCATCGTGGGTGACCAGCACGACGGCGCCGGCGAAGGTGCCCAGGGCGTGCAGGATCTCCTCCCGGCTGGCCGGATCGAGGTTATTGGTCGGCTCATCCAGCAGCAGCACGTTGGCGCTGGAGACCACCAGCAGCGCCAGGGCCAGGCGGGTCTTCTCCCCGCCGGACAGGACGCGGGCGGGCTTGTCGGCGTCGGCCCCGGAGAACAGGAACGAGCCCAGCACGCTGCGCACCTCGGTGTCATCCATGCCGGGCGCGGCGCTGCGCAGGTTCTCCACCACAGTGCGCGAGTCGTCGATGGTCTCGTGCTCCTGCGCGTAGTAGCCGAGTTTCAGGCCGGTGCCGGCCTGCACCCGCCCGGAGTCGGGTTGCTCGATGCCGGCCAGCAGCCGCAGCAGCGTGGTCTTACCGGCTCCGTTCAGGCCCAGCACCACCACGCGACTGCCGCGGTCTATGGCCAGGTCGACGCCGGCGAACACCTCCAGGGAGCCGTAGGCCTTGGACAGTCCGGCAGCGCGCAGCGGCACCTTGCCGCAGGGGGCGGGGTCGGGGAAGCGCAGGTGGGCGACCTTCTCCTGGGCGCGCTCGGCCTCCAGGCCCTCCATGAGCCGGTCGGCGCGCTTGAGCATCTGCTGGGCGGCCACGGCCTTGGTGGCCTTGGCGCGCATCTTCTCCCCCTGGGCGCGCAGCGCCGCCGCCTTCTTCTCGGCATTCGCACGCTCACGACGGCGCCGGTTCTCGTCATCGGCACGCTGCTTGAGGTAGGCGTCCCAGCCCAGGTGGTAGACGTCCAGGACGCCGCGGCCGGCGTCCAGGTACATGATCTGGTTGACGGTGTCGCGCAGCAGCTCCACATCGTGGCTGATGACGATGAAGCCGCCCGCATAGGTGCGCAGGTGGTCGCGCAGCCACAGGATCGAGTCGTGGTCCAGGTGGTTGGTGGGCTCGTCCAGCAGCAGCGTGTCGGGCTGCTGAAACAGGACGCGGGCCAGCTCCACGCGACGGCGCTGACCACCGGACAGGGTGCCGATCGGCTGGTCGAGTACCCGGTCGGGCAGGCCCAGGGAGGCGCAGATGCGGGCGGCCTCACTGGCGGCGGCGTAGCCGCCCGCCATGGTGAACTCGTGGTCCAGGCGGGTGTAGCGGTCCAGGGCCTTGGCCTGCGCGTTGCCGCTGGTGGTGGCGATCTTCTCCTCGGCGCGGCGGATGCGTGCCAGCAGCGCGTCGATGCCGCGGGCGGATAGGACCCGATCACGGGTGATCTCGTTCAGGTCCCCGACCCGGGTGTCTTGGGGCAGGTAGCCGACCGAGCCGTTGCAGGTGATCAGGCCCTCGTGCTCGACGGCCTCCAGGCCGTGGCGCTCATCGGCGTCGGCGACCGCCTGGCTGGTGCCCTGCGCCACCGAGGCGGCGGCCAGGAGCTTGGTCATGGTGGTCTTGCCGGCTCCGTTGCGTCCGACCAGCCCGATGCGCATGCCCTTGTCCACCCGGAAGGAGGCGTCGGCCACTAGCTGCCGGGCGCCGATACGCATGGTGAGGTTCTGGACGTTGATCACGATGCGCATGCTACGGGTATCCGGGCGGCCGCCCGCCCCTGGGAACGCGGCGGTCGACCCGGTTGTCCATCACATCGCCGGGAGGCGGATACCCGGCGCACCGGGCGGGTCAGTCCCACCACAGCCAGGTGCCGACCGGCCCATGGGTCCAGTGGCGGCGCAGGGGCTTGAGCTCATCGGGGCCGGCGTGAGCGTCCAGCTGGTAGCGCTCGGCCACGCAGCGCCACACCTCCCGCAGCCCCAGGGCGACCAGCGCCTCGAGCTCTTCGACGTCGTCGGGGTCACGGTCCTCGCAGGCCCAGTACTCGTCATCGTCATACTCGTCTCCGTCATCCTCGATACCCGCGATCACCTCGTAGAGGGCGTCGAGCAGGTCGGGGTCGGCGATCCACAGCCCCTCCACGCTGACGCGCTCGTCCTTACGCTGGGGGCCGATGCCGTAGCCGGACAGGCGTACCCGCCCGTCGGCGCGCACACAGGCGCGCAGCAGAGAGCCCAGGGTGGGGCCGAGGTTCTGCCGGTCGCCGAGCTGCTCGGCGGGCAGTATGTCCAGTAGCCGCCGGGCGGTGCGCGGCCCCAGATCGTGGAAGGGTGTGTAGTCGTCCTCCGGGGCGCCGTCGGCACCGATGAGCCCGGCGGGTGCGAAGCCGAACTGGGCGGGGATCACGGTGGAGCGCAACTCGTCGCGGCAGTCCGCCAGGGCGTGCCACACGCCGGCGCGTACCGTCCAACCGCGCGGCCCGTACAGACCAGGGTTCTGGTCCCTCTCACATGTGGGCGGCGCCGTGCGACGCGGCGACGGCGGCGCCTCGTCCGTAATGGGAGCGTTGATCGGGGTGGATGAGAGCGGGGCCATGATGAGTCTCCTCGGCTTGGGGATGCTGCGACGGCGTCGTCGCCGTCGAGTCCCAGCCTGTGCCAGCCAAGGGGTCCGACGCCGAGCACCTGTGAATGCGATTCGCGCAGGCTGTCGCGAAGCGCACCGGTGGATATCGGTGAGTTCTCGGACGGTCACCAGCAGGCGGTCAGGAGCTCGCAAGCCGCTCACCAGCGGCATGCGGCGTGTCGCCCAGCGACGCGCGGTCGGCCAAGGAAATATGCCCCGGATCACCTTCAAGGGCGTTACTCTGACGTGCAGGGTCCTATGCATCCGGGCCCCTCCACCCAGCCCGTCGGCCCCCTTGGGGTGCGGCCGACGGCCGACGGTTAAGGTGAACATGGCAACAACCACATCCGCTCCAGAAGCGATTCTCGAGGCCGTGGGTGGCCCCGAGAACATCGTCAACCTCACCCACTGCGCAACGCGATTGCGCTTTGAGCTCCAGGACGCCTCCGTGGTCGACAAGGCCACGGTGGAGAAGATCCCCGGCGTGATGGGTGCGGTCCCGCAGGCAGGCGACCGCTACCAGATCGTCATCGGCGGCGCTGTCCAGAGCGTGTACGACGACATCATGAACCTGCCCGCCATGAAGAGCGGCGGCAAGGCGGCACAGTCGAACGCCGACGTCAAGGCTGCCGCCCGCGCAAAGGCGCGCGGCAAGAACGCCTTCGTGGACGCGTTCTTCGAGTACCTGTCCGACTCCTTCCGGCCACTGCTGCCGGTGTTGCTGGGCACCTCGCTGATCATCGCCGGCGAGGCCGTATGCGAGGCCTTCGGGCTCATCGATACACACGCCGACGTCAAGCCCGCGTCCCTGACCTTCGTGGACGCCATGTACCGGTCGGTGTTCTACTTCCTGCCGATCATGGTGGCCTACAACGCCTCCAAGAAGCTCCGGATCGATCCGTGGGTGGGCACCGCCATTATGGCTGCCCTCATCACGCCGAACTTCATCGACCTGAGTAATGCCGACAAGACGACCGGCGTCACCTGCACCGTCAATGAGACGCTCGGCACCGATCTGTGCACCGCCACCGTGTTCGGACTGCCCATGCAGCTGAACGACTACGGCGGCCAGGTGTTCACGCCATTGATCATGGTGGCGCTCCTGGCTCCGCTGTACAAGGGCCTGACCCGGATCATCTCCCCGAACCTGCAGATGGTGTTCGTGCCCTTCCTGTCCTTCGTGATCATGATGCCGATCACGGCGTTCATCCTAGGCCCCATCGGTATCTGGCTCGGCTCCGCACTGGGCTCGGCCCTGGCCTGGCTGAACAACACCGCCCCGATCGTCTTCGCGATCATCATTCCGCTGTTGTATCCGTTCCTGGTGCCTCTGGGCCTGCACTGGCCACTGAACGCCCTCATGCTGGCCAACATCAATAACCTCGGGTACGACTTCATTCAGGGCCCCATGGGCGCCTGGAACTTCGCCTGCTTCGGCGCCACCGCCGCCGTGCTGGCCATCTCCATCCGCGAGCGGGACAACGAGATGCGACAGACGGCCTTTGGTGCGCTGATCGCGGGTCTGTTCGGCGGCATCTCCGAGCCGAGCCTTTACGGTATCCACCTGCGCTTCAAGCGCATCTACCCGCGCATGCTGGTCGGCTGCGCCGTGGGCGGTCTGGTCATCGGCCTGGGCGGTGGCGTGGACGCCAGCACCTTTGCCTTCACCTCGCTGCTGACCATCCCGGTCTTCTCCCCCATGGGCCTGTACGCAATCGGTATCGCAGCTGCCTTCTTCACCTCCTTCATCATCCTGTTCATCTCCGACTACCGCACGGCTGAGGAGAAGGCGGAGGCCCGCGCGGCCGCCGCCGCGGACGGGTACGTCGAGGCCTCCCCGGAGGAGACCGCCGCCGACCTGGCGCTGGAGGAGGCCGCCAAGGCCCAGGCCGCGCAGCCCAAGCCGGCGCTGGCTGAGGGCGCGGTCACCGAGCTCGTCTCCCCCGTGCGCGGCACCGTGGTGCCGCTCGCCGAGGTCGCCGACCCGGTGTTCGCCGGTGGCGCCGTCGGCCAGGGCGTCGGCATTGAGCCCTCCGAGCAGCAGATCGTGGTGACCGCCCCGGCGGCCGGCACCGTGGTGGTGGCGCCGGAGTCCGGGCACGCCTACGGCATCAACCTGGACTCGGGCGTGGAGCTGCTCATCCACGTCGGTCTGGACACGGTCGAGATGGAGGGCAAGGGCTTCGAGGTCCTGGTCAAGCAGGGCGACCGCGTCGAGGCGGGCCAGGAGCTGGTGCGCGTGGACCGGGCCGCCGTTGAGCAGGCCGGGCACCCGCTGACCACCCCGATCCTGATCACCAACACGGCGGCCTTCACCTCCGTGGAGGCGATCGCCTCCGGCGAGGTCGCCCCGGGCGACCCGCTGCTGCGGCTCACCGCCTGATCCGCACCTCACCGGTCGACGACGCGTCGGCCGGTGAGACAAGGCGCCGGTGGCCGGCACCCCGCTGCGGGGTGCCGGCCACCGGCGCCTTTATCGCGTCATGCGGCTTCCGGGACCGGACAACCGGCCCGTCGCCTGGTCGGAACGAACTATGCCCGCAGCGCCCAGAAGGCGACCGCGGCGGCCGCGGCCACGTTCAGGGAGTCCACTCCCCCGGCCATGGGGATGCGCACCACCGCGTCGGCGGCGGTGATGGTGCGCCGCCCCAACCCGTCGCCTTCGGTGCCCAGCACCACGGCCACCCTCCCCTCCGGGTCGGTGCAGGCCGGCGAGGCGGCGAAGGCGTCCAGGCCGACCGAGTCGTCGGTCAGGGCCAGGGCCGCCACCGTCCAGCCGCCCGCGTGGAGTTCGTCCAGGGCGGGCCAGCGGTCGATGCGCGTCCAGGGCACCTGGAAGACGGTTCCCATGGACACGCGCACACTGCGCCGGTACAGCGGGTCGGCGCAGTGCGGGGTGACCAGCACGGCATCGATACCGAGCGCGGCGCCGCTGCGGAAGACGGCCCCCACATTGGTGTGGTCGACCAGGTCCTCCAGGATGGCGATGCGCCGCGCCCCGGCCCCGCCGCGCGCCCGGGCCATCAGCTCGGTGACGCCGGCCAGTGCGGGGCGGTTCATGGCCGCCAGCGCACCCCGGTGCAGATGGAATCCGGTCAGCGTCTCCAGCAGCTCCTCCGGGGCGATGAACACGGGGACCCGGCCGCCGTCGTCGCGTCCACCGCAGCCGCTGGCGGCGGCGATCACCGGGCGCATCTGCTCCCAGTGGCGCGGCGCCATCAGGAAGGAGCGGGGCGCGTGCCCGGCGGCCACGGCCCGAGAGATGACCTTGGTGGACTCGGCCATGTACAGGCCGCGCTCGGTCTCCAGGCGACGCCGCAGCGCCACGTCGGTCAGGCGCGTGTAGTCGGCCAGACGGGGGTCGGCGGCGTCGTCGAGGGTCTCAAGCGGGATGATCACAGGCGGTTGCCCCGGGCGTCCCGGCCCACTGCGGCCAGCAGCGGGTCGACCTGAACCGCGGGCTCGTCCTCCCCCTCCGGACCGGCGAACTGGCTCTGGTAGAGCTCGTAATAGGCGCCCTGGGCGGCCATGAGGGTCTCGTGGTTGCCCTGCTCGACGATGTCGCCGTGCTGCATGACCAGGATGGTGTCCGCGTCGCGGATGGTGGACAGGCGGTGGGCGATTACGAAGCTGGTGCGTCCCTGCCGCAGTCCGACCATGGCCTTCTGCACCAGCAGCTCGGTGCGGGTGTCCACCGAGGAGGTGGCCTCGTCCAGCACCAGGATCTGCCGGTCGGCGAGGAAGGCGCGGGCGATGGTGATCAGCTGCTTCTCACCGGCGGACACGCCCGCCCCGGAGTCGTCGATGATCGTGTCGTAGCCGTCGGGCAGGGAGCGCACGATGTGGTCGACGCTGGCGGCCCGGGCGGCCGCTCGCACCTGCTCGGGGGTGGCGTGAGCGGCGCCGAAGGCGATGTTCTCCCCGATGGTGCCCTCGAACAGCCAGGTGTCCTGCAGCACCATGCCGATCTGCTCGCGCAGCTCGTTGCGAGCGAGGTCGCGGGTGTCCACGCCGTCGAGCGTGATCGCACCGCCCTGCGGGTCGTAGAAGCGCAGCAGCAGGTTCACCAGGGTGGTCTTACCGGCACCGGTGGGGCCGACGATGGCGACGGTCTGTCCGGGCTCCACCGTCAGGTTCAGGTCGGTGATCAGTTCCGTATCCGGGCTGTAGGAGAACTTCACGTGGTCGAAGACGACGCGGCCGGCCACTCGCTCCGGCAGGGCGCGGGTGGCGGTGTCGTCCTCCTCGGGGGCGTCCATGATCTCGAACAGCCGCTCGGCACTGGCAGCACCGGACTGCAGCAGGTTGGCCATGGAGGCCAGCTGGGTGATGGGCTGGGTGAACTGCTGGGAGTACTGGATGAAGGCCTGCACGTCGCCCAGGGTCATCTGGCCGTTGGTGATCTTGACACCGCCGATCACCGCGATGATCACGAAGTTCAGGTTGGAGACCACGCGCATAGCCGGCTGAATGGTGCCGGAGATCCACTGCGCCTTGTAGGAGCCGTTGTACAGGCGGTTGTTCTCCTTCTCGAACAGGGCGTTGAAGGTCTCCTCGGAGTTGAACAGGGCGACCGCCTCGTGGCCGGTGAAGGCCTCCTCGACGACGCCGGACACGTCACCGGTGGCGTCCCACTGCTCGGTGAAATGCGGCTGGGCGCGGGAGGCGATCAGCAGCGTGATGATCAGCGCCACCGGCAGCGTGGCCAGGGAGATCAGGGACAGCTGCACGGAGACCGTCAGCATCATGGCGAACACGCCGATGACGGTGATGATCGAGTTCAGCGCCTGCGAGAGCGTCTGCTGCAGGGTCTGGGTGATGTTGTCGACGTCGTTGGTGACGCGGGAGAGCATGTCGCCGCGGGAACCGTGGTCGATGTAGGACAGCGGCACCCGGTCCAGCTTGGCGGCCACCTCGGCGCGCATGCGCTGGCCGGTGCGCTGGATGACGCCGGCCAGGATATGGCCCTGCAGCCACAGGAACAGGGCCGAGAGCACGTACAGGGAGAGGGTCTGCAGCAGGATCACCATCAGGGCGTGGGTGTCCAGGCCCTGGCCGACGACCACGTCGTAGGCGGAGAGCATGTCCGCGTAGGTGTCCTGGCCGGCGCTGCGCAGCACCTGCGCCAGCTCATCTCCGGACAGCCCGTCGGGCAGCCCGAAGTTGGCCAGCAGCTTGCCCAGCACGCCTTCGAAGATGACGTTGGTGGCGCGGGCGATCACCTTGGGGGCGGCGACGTTGAGGACGACGGCCGCCGCGGTCAGCACTATGACGGCGCCGATGCGCAACCGCTCGGGCCGCAGCTCGTGCAGCAGGCGCCGCCAGGTGCCGCGGAAGTTCTTCGCCTTCTGGTTGGGGGCCCGCCGGGGCCCGGGTCCGTGGCTCATGCGGCCTCCTCGGCGCTGATCTGGGACAGGACGATCTCTGCGTAGGTGGGGCAGGTCTCCATGAGTTCGTTGTGGGTGCCGACGCCGACGACGTGTCCTTCATCCAGGACGACGATCTGGTCCGCGTTGCGCACGGAGGCGACGCGCTGGGCGACGACCACGATGGTCGCCCCGCCGGTGGCCTGCGGCAGGCCGGCGCGCAGGCGGGCGTCGGTGGCGTAGTCGAGGGCGGAGAAGGAGTCGTCGAAGACGTACACGCCGGCCCGACGCACCAGGGCGCGGGCGATGGCGAGCCGTTGACGCTGGCCGCCGGAGAAGTTGACGCCACCCTGGTCGACCTCGTGGTCGAGCCCGTCGTCGAGGGCCTGCACGAAGCCGGCCGCCTGGGCGGCCTCGAGGGCCTGCCACAGCTCGGCGTCGGTGGCGTCCTGCCGGCCGTGCTGCAGCGTGGAGCGGATGGTGCCGGAGAACAGGTATGCCTTCTGGGGGACGGTGGCGACGTTCTCACGCAGCTCGTGCGGGTCCAGGTCGCGCACATCGACGCCGTCGACACTCACCGACCCCTCGGTCACGTCCAGCAGGCGCGGCAGCAGGTTGGCCAGGGTGGTCTTGCCGGATCCGGTGGAGCCGATGAAGGCGGTGGTGGTGCCCGGGGCCATGTCGATGTTGATGTCGGCCAGCACGCGGGAGTCCGCACCCGGGTAGCGGAAGGTGACGTTGTCCAGCTTCACGCGGCGGCCCCGGGTGCCTGCGGCGCCGCCGGGGGCGGGCAGGTGTGTCGGTTCGGCGGGCGCCTTGATGGCGGGATCCACGGCCATGACCTCCTGGAAGCGGCCCGCGGCCACCTGGGCACGCGGCAGGATCGTCACCAGCATGACGGCGATCATGACGGAGAAGAGGATCTGCATGATGTAGTTCAGGAAGGCAGTCAGGTCGCCGACCTCCATCTGCCCGTCGTTGATGCGCAGTCCGCCGAACCACATCACGCCGATGGAGGCGAGGTTCATGATGACGGTCACCGACGGCATCAGGATGGCGAACAGGCGTCCGATACTCATCGAGGTACGCGTCAAGGAGTCGTTGGCCTCGGTGAACACCTGGCCGCGTTCCTTCTGCCGCACGAAGGCCCGGATGACGCGCACGCCCTGGATCTGCTCGCGCATCACCAGGTTCACCCGGTCGATCCGGGACTGCATGACTTGGAAGTGCGGCAGCAGGCGGCTCATGAGCACGCCCACCACCACCAGTAGCAGCGGGATCAGCACCAGCAGCAGGGCGGACAGGGGCACGTCCACGCGCAGCGCCATGACGGTGCCACCGACCAGCATGATCGGCGCCATGAGCATCATGGTGCTGGCCATGAACACCACCATCTGCACCTGCTGAATGTCATTGGTGGAGCGGGTGATCAGGGAGGGCGCGCCGAAGCGGGACACCTCCTCCAGGTTGAAGCGCTGGACGTGGTTGAAGATGTCCTTGCGCATGGCGCGTCCGAGTCCCATGGCCGCCCTGGAGGACAGGTAGGTGCCGATGACGGCGACGACTCCCTGGACCACGGTGATGGCGAGCATCTGCCCGCCCAGGGACCAGATCTTGTCCGTGTCCCCCGTGACCACGCCGTCGTTGATGATGTCGGCGTTGAGGGTGGGCAGCGATAAAACGGCGATCGTCTCGATGATCTTCAGCAGGAAGACGATCGCCAAGGAGCCCGCATAGGGCTTGAGGTAATGACGAAGTGTCTTAAGCAGCACCCGGAGAGGCTACCGCTAGCCGCCCAATGGGCATGTGTCTATTTCACTGTCGGCACAGGGTTGGGGCGCGTCTCACGCGCCCCGGCCCGACGGCGGAATCGACGGCGGCACGTCGTCGTCGGAGGCCGGCGCCTCGGCGTGGCGGCCCGAGGCGGGCAGTGTCGCCGTGGCGGGGTCCGCTCCGGCCTCGGGGGCGGCGGTGGCAGGGGGCTGCTGTGCGGGCGCGGACGTGTCTGCGGCCTCGGCCTCCTGGGAGGCGGAGGCGGCCTCACCGCGGGCCTGGGCGAGTGCCTCCTCGGGGGCCTGCAGGCTGGTTTCGGCGAGGTCGCCGGCGATGTCCAGGCTGGACTCCATGCCGGAGACGTCCACCTTCACGTCGTCGTCGGTGCCGGTGGTGAAGGCGGCCGAGCCGGGGCCGCCGGCGGCGGACTTGCCGCCCAGGGCGCCGGCGATGCCGTCCAGCGCGGCGGTGAACTCGGTGGGCACGATCCACATCTTGGAGGAGGAGCCGTTGGCGATCTTCGGGAGGGTCTGCAGGTACTGGTAGGCCAGCAGCTTGGGGTCGGCGTTGCCGCGGTGGATGGCGTCGAAGACCTGCAGGATGGCGCGGGACTCACCCTGCGCCTTGAGGATGGCGGACTGGGCCTGGCCCTCGGCCCGCAGAATCGCGGACTGCTTGTCACCCTCGGCGGTGAGGATCTGGGACTGCTTGACGCCCTCCGCGGTCAGGATGGCGGCGCGGCGGTCGCGCTCGGCGCGCATCTGCTGCTCCATGGCGCCCTGGATGGAGGCGGGCGGGTCGATGGACTTCAGCTCCACGTTGGACACGCGGATGCCCCAGCGGCCGGTGGCCTGGTCCAGGACGCCGCGCAGCTGGCCGTTGATCTGGTCGCGGCTGGTCAGGGTCTGCTCCAGGTCCATGGCGCCGATGACGTTACGCAGGGTGGTGACGGTCAGCTGCTCGATGGCCTGCAGGTAGTTGGCGATCTCGTAGGTGGCGCGCTTGGGGTCGGTGACCTGGTAGTAGATGACCGAGTCGATGGACACCACCAGGTTGTCGGAGGTGATCACCGGCTGCGGTGGGAAGGAGACCACCTGCTCGCGCAGGTCCACGGTGGTGCGCACCCGGTCGATGAAGGGCACCAGCAGGTGCATGCCGGCGCCGTATTCGGCCTGGAACTTGCCCAGCCGCTCGACGATGATCGCGTAGGACTGCGGGACGATCTGCACCGCCCGGAACAGGGCGACGATCACCAGCAGCAGTATCAGTACAAGGATGACGAGGATCGCGGTCTCTAGCACTGTTGGCCCTTTCGGTCGGTTGTGAGCGGCAGCTTACGCGACTATGCGGCAAATCGTTACCGGCTGCGCCGGGTTCGGTGGCTTGCTACTGGGGGACGACGACGGCGACGGCGCCGTCAATGGCGACTACGCGCACGCCCGCCCCGGGGTCGACGTGCGCGGCGGTGTTGGAGCCGTAGGCGTCCGGGGTGTCGGCCAGGCGGGCGCTCCACTCCTCGCCGTCCAGGTTGATGCGCCCGTCGCGCGCATCGATCACCGTCAGGGCGGTCGCGCTGCGGCCGATGCGCGCCTCGGCGTTGGTGCGCATCTGCGGGGTGGTCGCCGCCAGGTGCCGCTTGGCCCAGGGCCGCACCGCGAGCAGCAGCAGCGCCGCCACCACTGCGAAGACGATCGCCTGTACCCACACCTGGGCGCCCAGGGCGGCCGCCAGGGCGCCGCCGAGCGCGCCGCCGGCGAGCATGAGGAAGGTCAGGTCCGCCGTCGCCGTCTCGATGACGCCGAGCACGAGGGCGGCTCCGATCCACCAAAGCCAAATCATCGGGTCCTCCTCTGGTTATGTGTGCCCCGGCGAATCGGGGCGGGACTGACGTAAAGGGTTCAGGCGCCGCGGGCGGTGTAGCGACCGCGGTCCTTGGTGATCTCCAGCGGGAGACCGAAGGTGGTGGTGACGACCTCACCGGTCAGCACCGTGTCCAGCGGCCCGGCGGCCACGGCCCGGCCACCGCGCAGTGCGAGGCCGTGGGTGAAGCCTACGGGTATCTCCTCCAGGTGGTGGGTGACCAGCAGCATCGACGGGGCGCCCGGGGCGGCCAGGATCTCGGTCAGCGCCGCCAGCAGCTGCTCGCGTCCGGCCAGGTCCAGGCCGGAGGCGGGCTCGTCCAGGATCAGCAACTCCGGGTCCGGCATGAGGGCGCGGGCGAGCTCAATGCGCTTGCGCTCGCCGGAGGACAGATTCGCCCAGGTCCGTTCCGCGAGGTGACCGGCGTCGAGGGCGGCCAGCAGCGCGCGGGCGCGTTCGACGTCGAAGTCGTCGTACTCCTCGCGCCACACGCCGATGGAGCCATAGGAGGCGGACAGCACCACCGACAGCGCCGTCTCACTGCCCAGGACCCGGCCGGCCAGGGCCGAGGAGGCCAGGCCGATGCGGGGCCGCAGCTCGGACACGTCGACGCGCCCCAGCCGCTCCCCGAGGATGTCCACCGCGCCCGCGGAGGGGAACAGCCTGGCCGAGGCGATGCGGGAGATGGTGGTCTTCCCGGCTCCGTTCGGGCCCACCAACACCCAGTGCTGCCCCTCCTCCACGTGCCAGTTCACGTGGGAGAGGATCTGGGTGGTGCCGCGGTGGAGCGAGACGTCGTCGAAACGGAGCACGCTGGTCATGGGCTCAGCCTATCCTGCGCGCCACTGCGGCCGCCCACCATTTGGCGCTAAGGTGCGGCGACGTGGATCCGCTTGCACTGCCCGTCTCCGTCCTGCTGGCCCTGTGGGCGCCGCTGCCCTCCTCCCAGGGGCGGGCGGTGGTGCAAGGCCCCGACGGCGTGCATGAGGCCCTCGACGACGCCTCCCCGTGGGGGCTGGGGCGCCTGCCCCTGGAGCAGTGGGTGGCCGACTTCGGCCCGCTCGCGCGGGCGAGCGCGGTGCTGCCCTCCCCCGCGGACCCGCTGCCGGGTCTGGCGGCCGCCGTCGAGGTCGGCGAGGGCGTGGTCCTCGAGGCGGTCACGGGTAGGCACGTGCTGCTGGTGCCGTGGGCCGCGGGCGCATCGGTGGCCTGGCAGGTGGAGGAGATGACGGCGCCGCTGCCGCCGCTGGACGCCTCCCAGGCGCGGCGCGACGTACACCGGGCCACGGAGGCGGCGATCGACGCGCTGATCGAGTTGGACCTGGCCCGCGAGCGCCCCGAACTGGCCGACACGCTCAACGACGTCGTCACCGCCGTGCTCGACCCGCGGTTGCTGCCGCCCGGCCTGGACGCCCGCCGCCGCACCCTGCTGGAGCGTTCTCTGCGGCTGCGGGCGATCTGCACCCTGGCCCTGCAGGACGACGGCGCGGCGACGACGGCGCTGCAGGCGGAGCGGCGCGCCGCCATCCTGCGGCCGCTGCTGGCCACCGCCCGCCAGGGGGTTGCCGCCGCCACCGAGTGGTGGGCGCACTGAACCGGCCCCGGCACCGACGACGGGACGCCGCCGCCCGGGTGGGCGACGGCGTCCGGCGGTGGTCAGGCCTGTGGCGTCAGCGCGGGTTTGCCAGCGCCCAGCGGTAGACCTCCATGGTGCGGTCGGCGATCGCGGTCCAGGAGAAGTGCTCCTCCACCCGCTTGCGGGCGGCCGCACCCATCTGCTGCGCCTTGTCGGCGTCCATGACCAGCTCGGTCAGCCGGTCGGCCAGGTCGGTGGCGAACTGCTCGGGGTGGATGGGGGTACCGGTGCCGTCCTGCAGCTGCTCGATCGGAACCAGGTAGCCGGTCTCGCCGTCGACGATCACGTCCGGGATGCCGCCGGTGGCCGAGCCGACCACGGGCAGCCCCATGGCCATGGCCTCGAGGTTCACGATGCCGAGGGGCTCGTACACCGAGGGGCAGACGAACACGTCGGAGGCGGCCAGCACGGCCTGCAGTTCGCGGTGCGGGAGCATCTCCTCGATCATGATCACGCCGGTGCGCTGCCCCTGCAGGGCGGCGACGGCGGCGTCCACCTCGGCCTTGATCTCGGGCGTGTCGGGAGCGCCGGCGCACAGGATCACCTGAACCTGCTCGGGCAGCTTCTCCACGGCGCGCAGCAGGTGCGGCAGCCCCTTCTGCCGGGTGATGCGGCCGACGAAGACGACGGTGGGGCGGGAGGTGTCGATGCCATAGCGGGCGCGGACGTCCGCCGCCAGCGCTTCAAACTCGGCGTCGTCGGGGCGGGCCCAGCCGGCCAGGTCGATGCCGTTGTGGACCACCTTGACGCGTTCGGGGTCGACGTTCGGGTAGGACTTCAGGATGTCGGCGCGCATGCCGTTGGAAACGGCGATGATCGCGGATGCACCCTCGTAGGCCTGACGCTCCGCCCAGGAGGACAGGGCGTAGCCGCCGCCGAGCTGCTCGGCCTTCCAGGGGCGCATGGGCTCCAGGGAGTGCGCGGACAGCACGTGCGGGATGCCGTAGAGCAGGCCGGCCAGGTGGCCGGCGAGGTTGGCGTACCAGGTGTGGGAGTGGACGATGTCGGCGCCCTCCACTCCGGGGACCATTTCCAGGTCCACGCCGAAGGTGCGCAGGGCGGCGTTGGCGCCCTCGAGTTCGGCCACCTCCGGGTAGCCGGTCACGCCCGCGCCGGCGCCCTCGGTGCCGGGCTCACGGGGGCCGCCGAAGGCGTGCACGCGCACGTCCGCGAGCGGACGCAGCACCTTGGCGAGCTCGTTGACGTGCACGCCGGCACCGCCGTAGATGAAGGGCGGATACTCCTTGGTCAGCAGGTCGACTCTCAGTCCGTCACTGGTGTTGGTGTCTTCGGTCACAGCGCTCTCCTTCTTGGTCGTGCACCCGTGCACATCCGGCGGGCATTGTCGCACGTCACACAGTATCGCCGACCGGGGTTCGCCGCGCGGCTTTTCCGCCACGGGGAGATCGTCCGATTCAGTCGCTCGAATCCCCTCCCAAGATGACGAAAATCACCGTAAGGTGGCCCCATGGCTTCTCCTCGCGTCCTCGCAATCATCCTCGCCGGCGGTGAAGGCAAGCGCCTGATGCCGCTGACGGTCGATCGGGCCAAGCCCGCCGTGCCCTTCGGCGGGATCTACCGGCTGATCGACTTCTCACTGTCCAACATGATCAACTCCGGATTCCTGAAGGTGGTTGTACTCACCCAGTACAAGTCGCACTCACTGGACCGGCACATCTCCAAGACCTGGCGCATGTCGGACATGCTGGGCAACTACATCGCCCCGGTGCCCGCACAGCAGCGCGTGGGCAAGCACTGGTTCCTCGGCTCGGCGGACGCCATCTACCAGTCGCTGAACCTGGTTGAGGACGAGCGGCCGGACTACGTGGTCATCACCGGCGCGGACAACATCTACCGCATGGACTTCTCCCAGATGCTGGACCACCACATCGCCTCCGGCCTGCCGTGCACCGTCGCCGGCATCCGCCAGCCGCGTTCACTGGCCGACCAGTTCGGCATCATCGAGTCCGCCCCGGAGTCCCCCGGCAAGATCAAGGCCTTTGTTGAGAAGCCCAAGGAGACGCCGGGCCTGCCGGACTCCCCCGACGAGGTGCTGGCCTCCATGGGCAACTACATCATGAACGCCGACGCCCTGACCGAGGCGGTCACGATCGACGCGGCCGACGACTCCTCCAAGCACGACATGGGGGGCAACATCGTCCCCTGGTTCGTCAACCAGGGCGCGGCCGGCGTCTACGACTTCAAGGACAACGAGGTCCCCGGGGCCACCGAGCGCGACCGCGACTACTGGCGCGACGTCGGTACGGTCGACGCCTTCTACGAGGCCCACCAGGACCTGATCAGCGTCACCCCCGTGTTCAACCTGTACAACAGCCGCTGGCCGCTGTACGCCGGCTACACCAACGCCATGCCGCCGGCCAAGTTCGTCTACGGGCACCACGAGCGTCTGGGCCACGCCGTCGACTCCATCGTCTCCCCCGGCGTGATCGTCTCCGGTGGTGAGGTCATCTCCTCCGTGCTCTCGCCGGAGGTGCGGGTGAACTCCTGGTCCTCGGTGCGCGAGTCCGTGCTGATGGACGGGGTGAACGTCGGGCGCAACACGGTCGTCAACCGCGCCATCCTGGACAAGAACGTCGTCGTCGAGGAGGGCGCCATGGTCGGCATCGACCCCGAGCACGACCGCGAGCGCGGCTTCACGGTCACCGAGTCCGGTATCACCGTCGTCGCCAAGGGCCAGCGCGTCGTACGCTGATCGGCCTGGCCGCCCAGCGGCCTGATGCGGACCGCCGCCCCGGGATCCTCACGGTCCCGGGGCGGCGTCGTATGCGGCGGGGCGGCGTTGGCTACCATCCTGGCCATGCACGCCTCCACGCCCCCGTCCTCCCAGTCGACCGGCCTGCCGCGCGTGTCCGGGGCGCACGCGAGCGGGGAGCTGGCCGCCCTGGGGCCCGGCCTGCTGGTCATGGATGTGGACTCCACCCTGATCGAGCAGGAGGTGATCGAGCTGATCGCCGAGCGGGCGGGCACCCGCGAGCGCGTCGCCGAGGTGACCGCGCGGGCCATGCGCGGCGAGCTGGACTTCGCCGCCTCCCTGCGTGAGCGCGTGGCGACGCTGGCCGGGGTTCCGGAGACGGTGTTCGCCGAGGTGCTCGGCGAGGTGCGGCTGACCCCGGGCGCGCGCGAGCTCATCGCGGCGCTGCATGCGCGCGGCTGCCGGGTCGGGGTCGTCTCCGGCGGCTTCGAGGAGGTGGTGTGCCCGCTGGCGAGCAGCCTCGGGATAGACCATGTGGCCGCCAACCGGCTGGAGGTGGCGGACGGGGTGCTCACCGGTCGGGTGCTGGGGCGCATCGTGGACCGCCAGGAGAAGATTCGCTGCCTGCACGCCTGGGCGCAGGCCGACGGCGTGCCCATGACCCGTACCGTGGCGATGGGCGACGGCGCCAACGACCTGGGCATGATCGCCGAGGCGGGGCTGGGGGTGGCGTTCTGCGCCAAGCCGGTGGTTGCCGAGTCCGCGCCCGCGGCCGTGCACGTGCGTGACCTGACCGCGGTGCTGGACCTGCTCTGAAGCCGTCGCGATGCCGCGGCCGCCGAGTTCGGTCGGGCGGCCGCGCTCCCCGGTCTGCGCAGTGGCGGGCTCAGCGCGGGGCGGTGACGATTTCGTTCAGGTGTGCGGTCTGCGGGCCGAGCCCCGCCCAGTTGACCGGCACCTGCAGCAGGAGCGCCGTGGCGGTGGGGATGCCGAAGGAGACCTGGTTGGCCAGGTCGTCGACGGTGTCGTGCAGCATGTGCGCCAGCACCGAAACGGTCGGCTCGTGGCCGACGACGAGCACGTGCCGGGTCGTCTCCGGCAGCGGCTGCAGCAGTCGCAGGATGCCGCCGGGGCCCTCGTGGTAGATCTCGGGCTCCACGCGGGTGAGTGCGGGGCTCATGCGCTCGCGCATGGGACCGGCGGTCTGGCGGGCGCGGGCGGCCGGGG
>NZ_LK995481.1:20904-50552 GCF_900002405.1 Actinomyces succiniciruminis
TACCAGCAGCAGGTCGAGGCTCGGCACCCGCCGTTCCAGGGCGTGGGCGAGTTCGTCGGCGAGCAGCCGCCCCCGTGAGGTGAGCGGGCGCTCCAGGTCGGTGGGGGCGTTGTGGGACGCCTTCGAATGCCGAACCAGCACGAGGATCTTGCCGGAGGAGTCAGTCGTCACGCGGCTACCCTACCGTCAGTGGCAGGGTGGCGCCGCCGTCGGCCCGGATGACCTGGCCGGTGGTGGCCGGCAGCCAGTCGGACAGCAGCGCGACGGCAGTGCGGGCGACGGGGCGCGCATCGCGGTGGTCCCAGCCCAGCGGTGCCGTGGTCTCCCAATGCCGGGCCAACGCGTCCAGGCCGGGGATGGCACCGGCAGCGGGAGTGGACAGGGGACCGGCGCTGATGGCATTGACGCGCACGCCCGCCTGGCCGAGTTCGACGGCGAGGCTGCGCACGCACGCCTCCAGCGCGGCCTTGAGCGGCCCCATCCAGCCGTAGCCGGAGTGCACGTGGGAGGTGTCGAAGGTGAGAGTCACCACCGCCGCGCGTGGGGCGAGTAGGGGGCGTACCGCGTCAACCAGGGCCGGCAGGGAGGCGGCCGTGGTGGTGAAGGCCTCCGCCAGCCTCTGCTGGCGCCCGGCTCCGGCCATAGTGGGGGCGGCGTCGGGGCCGGGGTGGGCGGGCAGCAGGGTTCCGAGCAGCTCGGCATCGGCGTGGGCTATGGCGTGTACGACGCCGTCCAGCCGCCCCACTCCGGCGGCCCGCAGCCGCGGCGCCAGTTCGGCCAGGTCGGCGGGGTCGGTGACATCCAGCGGCAGCACGAGGTCGATGCCGTGCCGGCGGGCGACCGCCCGGGTGAGCGACAGCGTGCGGGGGTGGCCGGTGAGCACGACGCGTGCGCCCTGTTCGCGGGCGGCGGTGGCGATGGCGGTGGCGATGGAGGCGGGTCGCAGCACGCCGGTGACGAGGACGGTGTGCCCGCCCAGCAGGCCCACGGGCGGGGCCGGTTGCTCGGTCATGGCGTCAGCCTTGCACGTGGCGGCGACGACGGCGTGGATATGCCAGCATGTGCCGGTGACCGCCTCACCCGACTCCACCCGTCCGCCCACTCCTGGCTCCTCCCCCGACGCCACCCGGCCCGGGCCGGCCGTGGCCGCGCCGCTGCATATCGGCCCGCTGGAGATCGCCACGCCGGTGGTGCTCGCCCCCATGGCGGGAGTGACGAACGCGTCGTTCAGGCGCCTGTGCCGCCTCTACGGGGAGTGGGCGCTGCCCGAGGCGCTGTGTCCGCAACAGGAGGGCCCGGTGACCACCGTCGCCGGCGGCCTGGCTGCACCGGCGGGCCTGTACGTCACCGAGATGGTGACCACCCGCGCACTGGTGGAGCGCAACGCCAAGACCCTGGCGATGGTGCGCACGGACCCCACCGAGCGGGTGCGTTCGATTCAGCTGTACGGGGTGGACCCGGCCACGGTTGCGGCCGCGGTGCGGATCCTGGTGACCGAGGACCTGGCCGACCACATCGATCTGAACTTCGGCTGTCCCGTGCCGAAGGTGACTCGCAAGGGTGGGGGTGCCGCCCTGCCGTGGAAGCGGGACCTGCTGGAGGCGATCATGCGCGCGGCGGTGCAGGCCAGCGAGAGTGCGGTTGCCGTCGCCGGCAGGCAGCGCGCGGTGCCGGTGACGGTGAAGATGCGCCTGGGGATTGACGACGACCACGAGACCTTCCTGGACGCGGCACGTCTGGCCGCGGACGCCGGGATCGCCGCCCTGACGTTGCACGCGCGCACCGCCCGGCAGCACTATGCGGGCAAGGCCCGCTGGGAGCAGATCGCCCGGTTGAAGGAGGCCACCAGCCTGCCGGTGCTCGGCAACGGCGACATCTGGAGCGGGGACGACGCCGTGGCCATGCTTGAGACGACCGGCTGCGACGGCGTCGTCGTGGGGCGCGGCTGCCAGGGGCGGCCGTGGTTGTTTGCCGACATCGTGGCGGCCATGCATGGTCGCGCGGAGCGCACCCGACCCGACCTGGACGCGGTGATCGCCGTGATCAAGGAGCACGGGCGGCTGCTGGCGGCCGAGCTGGGCGAGGACCGGGGTGTGCGCGATCTGCGCAAGCACATCGGCTGGTACCTCAAGGGCTACCCGGTGGGCGGGGCGGCGCGCGCCGAGCTGATGCGCGTGTCCTCGCTCGCCGACCTCGATGCGGCCCTGGCGCGGATGCGGGAGCGCCTGCCCGCGCAGGTGCCCTTCCCGGGGGCGGCGGCCGAGGGGCCGCGGGGGCGGGCCGGCAGCCCGCGCCGCCCCCACCTGCCCGACGGCTGGCTGGGCTCCCCCTACCTCGGGCCTGCGGATCGGGCGCTGCTGGCCGAGGCCGAACTGGACGTCTCGGGCGGTTGAGCCGAGGCGGCGCGCCCGTCCCCTCGCAGAGTCCAGGCGGCACGGCCGGTCCCCTTCCGGCATGCGGCTCATGGCCGGTGCCCGCGTCGTGCCGATCAGGCCTCGGCGGTCACGGTCGGCTCGCCGGTGCGGCACAGGGCGGCGGCGATCGCCGTCGTCGCCGGGATGGCCAGCACCAGGCCGATGGAGGACACCAGGGTGCGCACGACCTCCTCGGCGATCTCGCCCGAAAGCAGCGTGGCGGCCAGGGGCCGGTCGATCAGTGAGGCCGCCAGGATGAGCGGCAGGGCCGTGCCGGCGTAGGCGAAGGCGAGGGTGTAGACGGTGGAGGCGATGTGGTCACGGCCGATCCGCATACCGCCGGTGAACAGCCGTGCATGGCCCAGCGCGGGGTTGGCGGCGTGCAGCTCCCACACGGCGGAGGCCTGGGTGATGGTGACGTCGTTGAGGACGCCCAGGGCCGCCACCACCATGCCGCAGGTGAGCAGCGCCTGCAGGTTGATGCCGCCCACCATGGCCGTCAGGGTCTGGGCGGCATCGTCGGTGGCGCCGGTCAGGTTGGCGGCGTCCACGCCCCACAGGGACAGCAGGACGGTGATGACCACGCCGGCGAAGGTGCCCAGCAGGGCGGTGGTGGTGCGCACGGAGATGCCGTGGGCGACGTAGACGGCCAGCAGCATCATGGCCGAGGCGCCCACCAGCGTCACCCACATGGGTGAGGCCAGGTCCAGCAGCGCCGGGATCATGAAGCCGAGCAGGACGCCCGTAGCCAGCAGCAGTCCCAGCACGCTGAGGGCACCCTTGCGGCCGGCGACCGCGATGACGAGCACCAGGTACACCACCGCCAGCGCGGTCACCGGCACCTGGCGGGCGTAGTCGACGAACACGTACGGGGTGCCGGAGGCCAGCGCGGCGGGGGCGTACATCACCTGCAGGCGGTCGCCGACGTCGGCCGCGGCCAGGGACTCGGCGGGGATGTGCACCGGCATGACCAGGCCCGCACCGTCGCCTGAGGTGATGCGCGCGCACACCGCGTCGGCGAGCAGCGAGTCGTTGCTCACTCCCTCCAGCGCGCCGGTGGTGTCGGCGCAGGCGGTGGTGTTCAGGGAGGTGATGGTGGCCGATTCGAGGGTGGCACCGTCCGCGGTGAAGGGCTGGGAGCCGACCAGGGAGTTCCCGCTCGGCCACAGCACGATCAGACCGATAAGCGTGGCCACCACCAGGGGCACGACGATGGCGGCCAGCATCAGGCGCACCCGCCGGGCCTCGGCCGCCCCCAGGTTGAGGGGGCCGGAGTGGCTGTGCGCCGCGGAGGATACGTGCGGGATCGAGGTGTGCGGGCCCGAGGCGTGCGGGCTCGAGACGTGCGGGCTCGAGACGTGCGGGCTCGAGGCGCCATCGGCGCGCCCGGTCGGTGATTCCCCGGCGTCCGCTTTGCTCGGCCCGTCGATGGGCGGGCCGGCGGGCGCTGCGGCGGTCGGCGTCGTCTCGTCGTTCACGCAGCCATCATGCCTGCCGGCGGTGTCGAACCGCAGGCACCGCGCAGGCACGTCGCCCTGAGGCGACCGGCCCCGGCTTGAGCCGGCTTGAGGTACCTCGGGCGGCACGAGCCGGCAGGCGTGCGCCGACCAGCCGCTCATCCCCCGGCCAAATACACCCCGGCGCGTTGCACGACCCCGGGGCATGTAGCACGACCTTCGGGTGCGTTGCACGACCCCCGGGTGGTCGTGCAACAGGCACCGAGGTCGTGCAACAGGCACCGAGGTCGTGCAATGTCACCGAGGTCGTGCAGTGAGAGGCCCGCGGCACCGCAAAACGAGACCAACCAGCAGTCGAGGACAATGGACAGTGTGGACCACCGAAATACTCCCGCGGAGGCTGGCCAACCAAGGCACCAAAACCCACAGGTGCCATTAGCGGCATCCCAGACAACCGCTTGTCCACAGTCGACGACGCGAGTAGTGGTCATCGCACCCGACTTCGGCGAATGCTGGAGACATGCCCGCCTCGCCTGACCAAGCTCGCGACCGTGATCTGTTTCCCGTGCTGATTCACACCGGTCGGCATGACCGCGCCGGCGTCGCGGTCCCCCGCTCCGCGCTGCGGCTTGCTCCCGGCATTCACTGGGTTCCAGCCCCCGAGGCGAAGCGCTGGCAGCACCGCTATACCTTGGCCTTGGCACGCGCCATAACCGCGCAAACAACGCACCGCTCCGCACGCTGCCTCACCCACGCGTCCGCCGCACTTGTACTTGGCCTGCCAATGATGACCCAGGAACCGGACGTATACCTGGCGGTTCCCAGCACGCCCAAGCGAGTTGGCACGCCGCTGCCCTTGATCAGCGTGCCTCCCACGGGACCGCCGCGGTCGAACGCAAACGAGGACTTCTACTGCCGACAGATCATGCTTTGGCGCCGACACTTGGACCTCCCGGAGAAAGACATCACCGTGGTCGGCGGGATGCCGGTCACCACCGTCTTACGTACCGCCTTCGACTGTGCGTTCGACGAACCCGCGCACAATGCCCTGGCGATTGCCGACGCGGCCCTGCGCCTGTACTGTCGCACACAGCACGACAACCGCAGCCTGGATGCGCAGGCCGAAGCACGCGCCCGCGACATTTGGCAAGAATGGCTTCAGCAGTCCGCACGCAGACACGGAGTCGCACAAGCACGGGCAGTACTGGGGGCGGCGACGCCGCTGGCCGACTCTCCTGGCGAAAGCGTCATGCGCTGGCTGACTCTCGTACTCGGACTTGCGCCGCCACAAGTGCAGTACCGGGTGAGCGACCGCGCGAACATGTGGTGGCTCGACCTGTGCTGGCCCGAGCACGGGATCGTCATCGAGGTTGACGGCCGGATGAAGTACAACACCCGGGAGGACGCCTGGCAGGAGAAACTGCGCCAGGACGCCATCCAGGCCATGGGCTGGCGATTCATACGCGTGACTTACGGAGAGTTCCGCGATCTGCGCGCGCTGGCGGACAAGATCCTCGCGGCCTTTCCGCCCGGGGTTGTCGCCTCGCTCAGACCCAACCGTGATCTGCTGTGGCCGGGTACGAGGCTGGAAGCGGGGCTGCACGAAGGCTCCCTGCTGGGAATGCGCCGACGCTAAACGCAGTCGCCCCACGCGTCCTCCCCGAACCGAGCCGACGCCGAGCACATCTCATGCACAGCACGACCCCCGGCTGCGTTGCACGACCCCCGGCTGCGTTGCACGACCTCGGTGCCTGTTGCACGAACACCCGGGGGTCGTGGAACACACACCAGGGTCGTGCAATGTCACAAAGGTCGTGGAACGGCCGCGCTGCCCGGCCAGACGCCACTCAGGCGCCGGCCGGGCAGCCAGCATCTAGTTGGCCAACAGCGGACTGTTCAGCACCCGACCAGGCGCTCGGCGAGGTAGCGCTCCACGCCCTCGAGCGGGATGCGCTCCTGGGCCATGGTGTCGCGCTCGCGCACCGTCACCGCACCGTCCTCGGGCGACTCGAAGTCGTAGGTGATGCAGAAGGGGGTGCCGACCTCGTCCTGGCGGCGGTAGCGGCGACCGACGGCGCCGGCCTCGTCGTACTCGACGTTCCAGTTGCGGCGCAGCCGGGCGGCGAGCTCGCGGGCCGGGCCGGTCAGTTCCTCCTTGCGGCTCAGCGGCAGCACGGCGGCCTTAACCGGGGCCAGGCGCGGGTCCAGGCGCAGCAGCACGCGCTTATCGACGCCGCCCTTGGTGTTGGGCGCCTCGTCCTCGGTGTAGGCCTCCACCAGGAAGGCCATCAGCGAGCGGGTCAGGCCCGCCGACGGCTCGATCACGTAGGGGGTCCAGCGCTCGTTCTTCCCCTGGTCGAAGTAGGACAGGTCCTTGCCGGAGTGATCGGCGTGAGTGGACAGGTCGAAGTCGGTGCGGTTGGCAATGCCCTCCAGCTCGCCCCACTCCCCGCCGGCGAAGCCGAAGCGGTACTCCAGGTCGACGGTGCGCTTGGAGTAGTGGGAGAGCTTATCCTTGGGGTGCTCGTACAGGCGCAGGTTGTCCTCGCTGATGCCCAGGTCCGTGTACCAGGCCTTGCGGTAGTCGATCCAGTACTGGTGCCACTCCTCGTCCGTGCCGGGCTCGACGAAGAACTCCAGCTCCATCTGCTCGAACTCGCGGGTGCGGAAGATGAAGTTGCCGGGCGTGATCTCGTTGCGGAAGGACTTGCCGACCTGCCCGATGCCGAAGGGAGGCTTCTTGCGGGCGGCGGTCATCACGTTGGTGAAGTTGATGAAGATGCCCTGGGCGGTCTCGGGGCGCAGGTAGTGCAGGCCGGCCTCGTCATCGACCGGGCCGAGGTAGGTCTTGAGCAGGCCGGAGAAGGCCTTAGGCTCGGTGAAGGCGCCGCGGGTACCGCAGTTGGGGCACACGAGCTGGTCCAGGGTGACGGTGTCGGGATTGTCGACGCCGTGTTTGGCCGCGTAGGCCTCCTGCAGTTCGTCCTCGCGCAACCGCTTGTGGCAGGAGGTGCACTCGATCAACGGGTCGGTGAAGGCGGCCACGTGGCCCGAGGCGACCCACACCTCGCGCGGCAGGATGACCGAGGAGTCCAGGCCGACGACGTCGTCGCGGGACCGCACCATGTACTGCCACCACTGGCGCTTGATGTTCTCCTTCAGCTCCACGCCCAGCGGCCCGTAGTCCCAGGCCGAACGAGTGCCGCCGTAGATCTCGCCGCAGGGGAAGACGAAGCCACGCCGCTTGGCGAGGTTGATAACGCGGTCGAGCGTCGAGGGAGTTGCTGCCACTGTGTTTCTCCGTAGGTCCTGTTATGTGCTCTCGTCAGCTGCCGTCCGCGCTCCGCACGCGGTCGCCCGGACGAACGGGCTCAGTCTAAGGGGCGTCACGGGTCGGATTTGACGCCCGCCCCACAAGTAACTGAGAATGGTTCCCATGAACGTTTCTTTGCGCCCGCGCCGCCGCCCGCGCGCCCGCCGCACCCTGGCCGCTCTCTCCGCGGTCGCGCTCGGGCTCACGGGCCTGTCACTGACCGCCTGCTCCGCCGATTCCACCGACGACGACGCGGCCGGGGACACGCTGTCCGTGGCGGCCTCCTTCTACCCGATCCAGTACCTGGCCGAGGCGATCGGCGGAGACAACGTGACCGTCACCTCCATCACGCCCACCAACGTGGAGCCCCACGACTACGAGCTCGCCCCCAAGGATGTCACCGCCCTGTCGAGCACGGACCTGGTCGCCTACGTTCCCGGATTCCAGCCCTCACTGGACGACGCCCTGGCAGAGGTCGCCGGCCCCACCGTCGTGGATCTGTCCGAGGCGGTCGACCTGGTCCCCCACGACGGCGTGGAGCACGACGACGAGGCCGACGACGCCCACGAGTCCACGCAAGCCGACGACGGCGCGGACGCGGCAACCACCGACCCGCACTTCTGGCTCGACCCCGTGCGCATGCAGTCAGCGGCGCAGGCCATTGAGACCGCCCTGGCGCAGGCCGACCCGGACCACGCGGCCGACTACCAGGCCAACCTGGCCGAACTCACCGAGGCGCTCGGCGGCTTGGATGGGGACTTCTCCACGGGTCTGGCCCAGTGCGAACGCACCACCTTCGTCACTGCCCACGCCGCCTTCGGCTATCTGGCCGAACGCTACGGACTCACACAGGCCTCCGTGTCCGGCATCGACCCAGAGTCCGAGCCCAGCCCCGCCGAACTCGCCACCGTCAAGCAGGTCGTGCAGGAGACCGGGACCACGACGATCTTCACCGAAGAACTGGTCTCCCCCAAGACCGCCGAGGCACTGGCGGCGGAGACCGGCGCCACTACCGCCGTGCTCAACCCGCTCGAGTCCGCACCCGAGTCCGGGGACTACGCTGACGCCATGTCCGCGAACCTGCAGGCGCTGCGCACCGCGCTGGCCTGCGAGTGAGCACGATTCCCATCATCGACATTCTTGACTCGACTTGCCTCAAAAGGACCCCATGACCCCAACCTCAGCGCCTGCGCGGGCGAGCAGCCCGCCGATCGAAGTGGCCGACGTCTCCGTGGTGCTCGGCTCCAGCCTGATCCTGGACGCCGTCGACCTGACCGTGCGCGGCGGCGAATCCGTCGCCCTGCTGGGCGCCAATGGCTCGGGCAAGTCCACGCTGGTCAAGACGATTCTCGGCCTGCTGCCGATCCGCTCGGGAGCGGTACACCTGTTCGGCCACGACGTCACCGACCGCCGCACGGTGCCCTGGGAACGGGTCGGATACGTACCGCAGCGGGTCGGGGCGGCCTCCGGTGTGCCGGCCACGGCGCTGGAGGTGGTCCGCTCCGGGCTACTCTCCCCCGGGCATCCCTTCGCCGACCGCGGTCGCACCGCCCGACAGCGTGCCCTGGAGGCGTTGGACGCCGTCGACCTGGCGGACCGGGCCCAGGACCACGTGCAGATCTTCTCCGGGGGCCAGTCCCAGCGCGTGCTGATCGCGCGGGCCCTGGTGCGCTCCCCCGAACTGCTGCTACTGGATGAGCCGCTGGCGGGCATCGACCGGGCCTCCCGTGAGGCACTGGCCACCACTCTGGCCGGTTTGCGCGCGCAAGGACTGACACTGTTGACCGTCCTGCACGAGATGGGTGAACTGGCCGACGTCGTCGAGCGGACCGTGGTCCTGGACGAGGGGCGGGTGGCCTTCGACGGGCCGAAGCAGGCACTGGCCCACGATCACGCCCGTCACGACGAGCTCGGGCACGACCGCCTGGATGACTGTGAGCACGAGCATGCCCACGGCAGCACCGAGCCGGCCATTCACCACGCCCCGGTGCTGACCACCTCCGTGCGTCAGGCGGGAGGCGTCAAATGAGCGCACTCGCAGCAGCACTGGGCGACATGCTCGCCAGCCCGCTCATGCAGCGGGCCTATATCGTCGCGGTGCTGGTCGGCCTGTCGGCCCCGGTGGTGGGCACCTACCTGGTGCAGCGGGGGCTGGCGCTGCTGGGCGACGGCATCGGCCACATCGCCCTGACCGGCGTGGCGCTGGGCTGGATCGCCGGGGCGGCCGCCAACGTCACCCCGCACGACGCCTGGGCGATCCCCGGGGCGATCGTCGCCTCCGTGCTCGGCGCGGTGCTGATCGAGGTGATTCGTGCCCGGGGACGCACCCGCGGGGACGTGGCCCTGGCGATCCTGTTCTACGGCGGCATCGCCGGCGGCGTGATCCTCATCAAGCTGGCCGGGGGCACGACGACGAATCTGACCAGCTACCTGTTCGGCTCGATCGCCACCGTGTC
Organism: Actinomyces succiniciruminis; assembly: GCF_900002405.1. Lineage (GTDB taxonomy): Bacteria > Actinomycetota > Actinomycetes > Actinomycetales > Actinomycetaceae > Actinomyces > Actinomyces succiniciruminis. The sequence continues at coordinate 30,545 of NZ_LK995481.1, forward strand.
GGCCTCGGACACTCGCTTCACGGTGGTGCTCGCCGCCGTCGTGCTGGCCGTCGGTATCGGCCTGCGCGGGCCGCTGTTCGCGCTTTGCCACGATGAGGAGTTCGCCCGCTCGATCGGCCTGCCCACCGGGGTGCTGAACGTGACGGTCGCGGTGGTGGCGGCGCTGACCGTATCGGTGTCCATGCGCGTGGTCGGAGCACTGCTGGTGTCGGCGGTCATGATCGTGCCGGTGGCCATCGCCCAGCTGGTCTCCTACTCGTTCGGCCGCACCATGCACCTGGCCATGGCGATCGGCGTGGCCGCCTGCGTGATCGGGCTGACCATCACCTACTTCCTGGCGGCCTCGCCGGGCGCCATGATCGTGGTGCTGCTGGTGTGCACCTACGCCGTCGTCGCCCTGGTCAGCGGTCTGGTGCGCACCATCCGCGCCAGGCGCGGGCGCCGTCCGGAGGCCGGTGACAACCGCGGCAGCATGGCCCACAGCAACCGCAGCGAGCAGGAGGTGCCCGCATGAGCCAGAACGCGTCCGCCGGTAACGGCAGTTCCCCACGCCACCGCGCCACCTGGCAGCGGGCCGCGGTGGCCGACATCCTGGCGCGCACCGACGAGTTCCGCTCCGCCCAGCAGATTCACGCGGCCCTGCAGGCGGAGGGCACGAAGGTGGGGTTGGCGACCGTCTACCGCAACCTGACCGCCATGGCCGAGGCCGGCGAGGTCGACCAGATCCGCAGCGCCGACGGCGAGGTCCTGTACCGGGAGTGCGAGCGGCCCGAGCACCACCACCACATCGTGTGCCGCTCGTGCGGGCGCACCGTGGAGGTGGCCGGCGGCGAGCTGGAGGAGTGGATCCGCCGGGTCTCCGCCGAGCAGGGCTACACGGACATGGAGCACACCGTGGAGTTCTTCGGCCTGTGCCCCGTCTGCTCGCGAGGTCGGTAGATCTTACGCACCGAGATCGGTAGATCTTACGTGCCGAGGTCGGTTGAAGTGGCGTCGCCGGGTTCAGGACCGGGACGTCACCCGGTCAACGGCGCCGCCGAAGCGCCGCTCCCGGTGCGCGTAGGCCTCGCAGGCGCGCCACAGCTCGGTGCGGTCGAACTCGGGCCAGGGCAGGTCGGAGAAGTACAGCTCCGCGTAGGCCGAGGACCACATCAGGAAGTTGCTGGTGCGCTGCTCCCCGCCGGTGCGGATCAGCAGGTCCACATCCCGCATGTGCGGCGAGTACAGGTAGCGCTGCACGGTCTTCTCGTTGATCGACGCCGCCCGCAGCCGCCCGGCCTCCACGTCCTGGGCCATGGCGCGCGCGGCGTCGGCGATTTCGGCCCGGCCGCCGTAGTTCAGGCACATGTTCAGCACCATGGTGTCGTTGTCGGCGGTGATGCGCTCGGAGCGGCGCACCTCCTTGAGCACCGATTTCCACAGCCGCGGCTCGCGCCCCACCCAGTTCACCCGCACGCCCCAGGCCAGCAGGTCGTCGGTCTGGGCGCGCAGCACCGAGCGGGTAAAGCCCATGAGGAAGCGCACCTCCGCGGGTGAGCGCTTCCAGTTCTCGGTGGAGAAGGCGTACACGCTCAGCTCCTTGACCCCCAGTTCGACGGCGCCGGCGATCACGTCCATCATGGTCGACTCCCCCACCCGGTGGCCCTCGGTGCGGGGCAGGCCGCGCGCGTTGGCCCAGCGGCCGTTGCCGTCCATGACGCAGGCGACGTGTGCGGGCACGGCCGCCGGGTCGAGCGCCGGCGGGGTGAGCCCCTCGCGGTGGAGGGGGACGACGTCGAGCGGGCGCGGATCCGTGCCGGTCCCGTCGGCGGATGCTGAGCCTGTGGCGTCGGGCATGTCAGGCCCTTTCTACTAGGGAGAGGGAGCGTAGGCGCCGTTCCAGGTGCCAGGTCAGGTAGGCGGACACGCACCCGGACGCCTGGGCACGCTCGCGCGGGCTCGAGGCGTCGGCCAGCTCCCAGTTTCCCGAGAGCAGGGCACCGAGCAGCGCCATGGCGCCCGGTTCGACGTCGACGGCGCCGGCGGGTCGGCAGCCGGAGCAGACGGCGCCGCCGGCCTGCACGTGGAAGGCGGTATGCGGGCCGGGGGCGCCGCAGCGGGCGCAGTCGTAGCAGGAGGGCGCCCAGCCGGCCAGGGCCAGGGCCCGCAGCAGATAGGAGTCGAGTACCAGACCGGGGGCGTGACGGCGTCGCGCCAGCGCGGACAGCGCGCCGTACAGCAGCAGGAACTGCTGGGGGGAGTCGCTGGTGCCCAGGTCGCCGTCGTCCTGCGTGAGGCGCTCGGCGGTCTCCGCCATGGTCTCGGCGCAGGTGAACATCGCGTAGTCGGCGGCGATGCTGCGGCCGAAGGGGGCGATGGTCTCCACCTGGGTGACCACGTCCAGGCTGCGGCCGGCGTGCAGCTGCACGTCGATCATGGAGAAGGGCTCCAGACGCGCGCCAAAGCGGGAGGTGGTGCGGCGTACCCCCTTGGCGACGGCGCGCACCTGCCCGTGGGCGCGGGTGAGCATGACGATGATGCGGTCGGCCTCGCCCAGTTTGTAGGTGCGCAGGACGATGGCCTCGTCCCGGTAGAGCCTCTCCCCCAAACGGCGCCTCCGTCAGCGCATGGCGCGGTTGACGGCGGAGATCACGGCCTTGAAGGAGGCGGTGGTGATGGAGGGGTCGATGCCGACGCCCCACAGCACCTGGCCGCCGACCTCGCACTCGACGTAGCAGGCGGCGCGGGCGTCACGCCCCTCGCTCAGAGCGTGCTCGGCGTAGTCGAGGATGCGCACCTGGATGCCGGTCTGCTCCAGGGCGGTGACGAAGGCGTCCAGCGGACCGGAGCCAGAGGCCGTGAGCAGCTTGCGCTCGTCGCCGTCGGAGATGGTGACGGTGAGGATGGACTCGTCGTCGCCGACTGCCGTAAGGGTCGCCCCCTTGAGGCTGTAGCGGCCCCAGGCGGGCAGGTCGGCGCCGGGGGCGGCCGCGGCCGGCAGGTACTCGTCGGCGAAGATCGACCACAGCTCGTCGGCGTCGACCTCGCCGCCGAAGGTGTCGGTGTGGTGCTGGACGATGTTGGAGAACTCAATCTGCAGGCGACGCGGCAGGTCGAGGTTGTGGGTAGTGCGCAGCAGGTAGGACACCCCGCCCTTGCCAGACTGGGAGTTCACCCGCACCACGGCCTCGTAGGAGCGGCCGACGTCGTGCGGGTCGATGGGCAGGTAGGGCATGGACCAGGGCACGGCCACCTCGGCCTCGGCCTGGCTCATGCCCTCGGCGGCCTTGGCGGTGACCTTCTCGGCGCGGGCCGCGAAGCCCTTCTTGATGGCGTCCTGGTGGGAGCCGGAGAAGGAGGTGTAGACGAGCTCGCCGGCGTAGGGGGTACGCGGGGGCACGTCCATCTGAGTGGAGTGCTCGACGACGCGCCGTACCTCGTCGATGTCGGACAGGTCGAGCATGGGGTCGATGCCCTGGCTGAACAGGTTCAGGGCCAGGGTGACCAGGTCGACGTTGCCGGTGCGCTCGCCGTGGCCGAACAGGCAGCCCTCCACACGGTCGGCTCCGGCGAGCATGCCCAGTTCGGCGGCGGCGATGCCGGAGCCGCGGTCGTTGTGGTTGTGGATGGACAGGCACACAGCGTCGCGGTGGGAGAGGTTGCGACTCATCCACTCGATCTGGTCGGCGTAGACGTTGGGGGTGGCGCGTTCGACGGTGGCGGGCAGGTTGAGGATGATTTCGCGGTCGTCCTCGGGCTGCCACACGCCCATGACGGCCTCACAGACCTCCAGGGAGTACTCGCGCTCGGTGTCCACGAAGATCTCCGGGGAGTACTCGTAGCCGAAGATGGTGTCGTCGGTGAGCACCTTCTCCGCCCGGGCCATCACCTGGCGCGTGCCCTCGACGGCGAGTTCGCGTATGTCGTCCTTGCCCATGCGAAAGACGACCTCGCGGAACAGTGGAGACAGGGCGTTGTACAGGTGGACGGTGGCGCGCGGGGCGCCGACGCAGGCGTCCAGGGTGCGGTCGATCAGGTCCTCGCGGGACTGGGTCAGCACCGAGATGGTGACGTCCTCGGGGATGGCGTCGTCCTCCACCAGGGAGCGCACGAAGTCGTAGTCGGTCTGGGAGGCGGCGGGGAAGCCGACCTCGATCTCCTTGAACCCCATGCGCACCAGCAGGTCGAAGATGGCGCGCTTGGCGGCGGGGCCCATGGGCTCGATGAGGGACTGGTTGCCGTCGCGCAGATCGGTGCTCAGCCAGCGGGGGGCGTGGGTGATGCGGTTGTTCGGCCAGGTGCGGTCCGGCAGGGAGGCGTCGACGGTGTCGAGGAACGGCCGGTACTTGGTGAAGGGCATGCCGGAGGGCTGTTGCGGGGCGGGGCGGGCAGTACGCATGGGTCTGGTTCTCCTGAGCAGGTGTGCTTGGTTCCCGGCGCCGGTGCCCGGCGCGCCGGGGTGGCTGGCTACGCGAAGTAAGCCGCGGTCGGGGTGCCGGCCTGGTCAGGCCCCGCCGCGGCGACTAAGCAGGAGGTTCCGCTCCCGGACGGAGGTCGCGCGCACGGGGACACCGTACCGCGAATCCGCTGCTCCGCCACGCCAGGCCACAGTGTGGACGGCGCGACGACGGACGGATTTCACGACTTGCAGCCACAGCAATCGTCATCACCACACGCATTATGTAGTAGGTCTGCTATATTCGATAGCGTACCTACCAGGAAGGAGCGGTCATGTCCCCTGAACTGCCCGCGATTACGACCCGCGGCGTCGACTTCGCCTACGGCAAGAACCCCGTGCTGCACGACGTCAGCCTCACGGTCCAGCCGGGCGAGGTGGTCTGCCTGCTCGGCCCCAACGGCGTCGGCAAGACCACGTTGGTGGAGAACCTGCTCGGCTCACTGCGCCCGCACGCGGGCAGCGTCCGCGTATTCGGCACCGATCCGCGCCGCGCAAGCGCCGCATTCTGGGCGCGGATCGGGCTGGTGCAGCAGAACTGGACCGATCACTCCAAGTGGCGGGTTAAGGATCAGCTGGAGTGGATTCGCTCCATGCAGCTGACCGCATCGGCGCGGGTGGCCACGGTGGCCGAGGTGCTCGAAGCCGTGGGCCTGGCCGACAAGTCCGACTCGCGTCTGTCCCGGCTCTCGGGAGGGCAGCGCCGCACGCTTGACTTCGCGGCGGCGCTGCTGGGGCGCCCGGAGCTACTGATTCTTGATGAGCCGACGACGGGGCTCGACCCCGCCTCCAAGGCGCGCCTGCACGATCTGATCATGGAGCGCGTCGACGACGACGCCACGGTCCTGATGACCACACATGACCTCTCCGAGGCCGAGCGCCTGGCCTCGCGCGTGGTCATTATGGCGGCGGGGCGGATCATCGCCGATGGCACCGTGGTCGAGCTGCGCGAGCGGTTCAGCAGCGAGGCGGAGGTGACCTGGATGCAGGACGGCGTACGCCATGTGCATGCCACCTCAAGCCCCGAGCGCTTCCTGCAGCGTCTCGACCTGGATGCGATCAGCGGATTGATGGTCACCCGCCCCACCCTGGAGGAGGCCTACCTCGCCCTGGTCGCCCAGCCCGCGGAGGCCGAACGAAGCGGCACAGATCACCTGGCCGTCCAGAGCGATCCGGCAATCACCCCCACCGCCAAGGAGCCCAGGCCATGAACCCCAATCGATCTCTGCCCCTGTCCGTACTGCGCGCGGCGGCGCGTCAGGCCTATGGCGACCTGCGCCCCAACCTCATGGGAGCCGGAGCGACGTCCATCCTGTTTGCAGTGGCCGCCATATTGGTCGTCTCCCGGATAAGCGACGGCCCGCTCCAAGGTTTCGGGTCTTCCAGCGCCTTCGGCACCATGCTCGCGGCCAGCTGCGTCGGCGGCTTCGCCAGTCTCGTCATGATGCAGATAGGCGCGGAGACCTATACCGACCGCATCGGCGGCGCACTGCTGCGGGTACGCATCCTCCCGCACGGGCCGCTCACCTGGGCGATCGGCAAGACACTCTCCACTGTGGCACTCGTTGCCGTCATGCAGGCAATGATCCTCCTGGGCGCCGTTCTCTTCATCCCTATCGCCACGCCTGCCACCGGGACGGCGCTGCTCTGCCTACTTCTTGCCGCGCTGGCCTCGCTGGCGTGCGCGCCGCTCGGGTTCTTCCTCAGCGTGTTCATCCGCGGCGTTTACAGTTACATGGTGAACACGGTGATCTGCCTCGCGCTGTTCGTGGCCGGTTGTTGCTACCCGACCTCCGCACTGCCGGGCTGGGTGCAGGGCATTCAGACGGTGCTTCCCACCTACTGGTCCGGGCACCTGACCCGCTGGGCGCTCGTGGGCGATCCGTATTGGGAGATCGGCGGCAGTTTCCACCCGGCGTTAGGCTTCGGGGTGCTGCTGGCCTGGATCATCATCGGCTTCGGACTGGTACCGCCGGTCATTCGCCGCAGCTTCCGCAAGGAGACGATCGGCGGTCTGAACCGCACCCAGTCAACGATCCGTTCGCAGACTGGACTGTGAGATGTCCGGAGAGGTCGTTCACAACCGGATCGCCGTACTGCGCGCGGACCGCAGGGTCAGCCGCCGGCAGCTGGCGGAGGCGCTCGGCGTCCACTACCAGACGGTCGGCTATCTGGAGCGCGGCGAGTACGCCCCGTCGCTGTACCTGGCGCTGCGCATCGCCCGCTACTTCGACGTCCCCGTGGAGTCGGTGTTCTCCCTGGAGGAGTTCCCGCCCCTGACCTGAGGGCGCCCACTCAGTGTCCAAACACCTCGAGGTAGGCCCGTTCGGCGCCGCCGGCGCGCACGTCCACGGTGGCGGCTACCAGCCCGTCCTTGAGCAGGATTACCCGCTCGCAGACCTCGTCGAGCACGCTGAGGATGTGGCTGGACATCAGGGCCATGCCGCCTCCGTCCAGGTAGTCGGCCAGGGCGCGTCTGAACAGCAGCACGCCCTCCACATCGAGCCCGTTGAGCGGCTCGTCCAGCACCACCACTCGTGGGGCGCCGAGGAAGGCGCAGGCGATCCCCAGGCGCCGCGTCATCCCCTGGGACAGGCGACGCACTTCGGTGTCGTGGAAGCCAGCGCAGCCGAAGCGGGTCAGGTGCTCCCCCAGCGCGTCCTCGTCCAGGTCCAGGCGGCGCATCGCGGCCTCGAAATGGCAGGCTTGCCGGGCGGTGAGCTGTGGGTACAACCTGCTCTGCTCGGGCAGGAAGCCACACAGTTCAGCGGGCAGGCGCCGACCCAGCTCGCGGCCATCCAACCGGACGATGCCGGCCTGGAGGTCGCCCACCCCGCAAAGTGCGTCGAAGAGGGTGGTCTTGCCGGCCCCATTGGGTCCGACGACGCCGAGCACCTCCCCCGCGCTGACTGTCAGGCTCACGGGCCCGGTGCCGCGACCGCCTCGGTAACGGCGCTGCGCGTCAACGATTTCAAGCACGTTCGCTCCTACGCAACAGGTGGGCGGCAGCCGGGAGCACCGCCAGGGGCAGCCCCGGAACCAGTGTGAGCAGCGCCCCGCCCAGCTCCGCGGCGGGCAGCATCCGATGCCGCCGAGTGTAGGCGGTGGCGACGTCCGCCAGCACAGTGGCCAGCAGGGGCAGATAGGCCAGGCAGGCCAGCACGGCGGCACCGTCGATACGAGCCCCGGCCAAGGCGCCGCACAGTATCGCCGTCAGGCATTCGGCAACCAGCAGCGGCAGCGCCAACGTGAACTTGACTCGCCGCAACTCCGCGTCGGCAACACCGTAGCGACTCCTGGCGAACCGGGCGGCAGCTGTATCGTCCACCTCCGCCAGAACACAGATGACGGTCGCCGCCAGATAGGCGCCCGCCACATACACCCCCGCGGAAAGGGGTTGGCCCAGGCGTCCCAGCACGTATGCGATCAGCACGCCCTCGGCGGCCGCGGCGAGCACCGGCCACCGTGAGGCGGAGCGGAGGTAGGCGAAGCCCAGCGCCGGAAGCCGACGGCCCAGCCGGGCGCCCAACGGGAGACGACGCCGCAGCCGAGCACTCGGCGCCATTGGAGCGCCTCGCACCGCACTGCCACGACACACTCCCATGTTTCCGAGGTCTGTTGTGTCGGCGCCTCGTCCTGCGCCGGCTCCCGGCACAGACCATCCCCCCACGGTATCGACGCCCCGGAACCGCTCCGCTGCCACCGTCACCAACGCCGTCGCCGCCGTCCACGCCGCCAACAGCAGCCCGAAGCGGCTCACGTCGGGCCAGCCCGGGAAGTCCAGCGCGAGCATTCCGCAGGCGGCTTCCAACGCCGTCAGCGGCAGGGACGCGACCGCATACAGCGCGAGGAAATCCGTCGGCCCGAATCCGTAGTAGCGCAGCGCCCCGCGTCGGACGACGTCGAGATCCCGCAGCAGCGCCGAGGCGTTCGCCGCCGCGACCAGGACCCCGAGGCCCGCCACCGTCAGCGACCGGGCGAGGGAGTCGGCAACGGTTACCGCGCCCCGGGTGGCGGTCCAGACGAGCACGAACACCAGTGCGAGCGCGAACGAGCGCACCGACGGGGTCAATACCAGCCCCGGGCGGTGCAGCCGACACGCGACGGCGATCAAGTTCAGGGCTCTCACGGCCTGCCTTCACCCTCCCGATGACTCACACCAGCATGGGGAACAGGCCCCAGTAGGCGATCGCAACCAGCAACGTGGCCGCACCGATCACGACCGCCGAGAGCACCGCCGCCGCGGGGACGGTGAGCCAGCGGCCCTTCTCACCGCGCTCCTGGTTGGCCGCGTGGGCGGCGGCGCGCATGAGCCGGGCGCGGTAGGTCAGTTTGACCAGGATAACCACGGCTACCACCGCAACCAGTTGGACCACCACCCAGCCGCCGTAGGAGAACAGGTAGTTGGTGTGGTAGCTGGTGGCCAGGGACGCCACGCCGAGGATGTAGACGATGTACAGAGCCCAGGCGAGGCTGACACTCACGCTCAGGGACACGGCCCAACGGCCGATCGGGTCCGGCAGGTGCAGGCCGCGCCGGCCCCGCAGCCGCGGCCCCTGTCCGAGCAGCCAGCCCAGCCCCGCCGCCGCCATCAGTCCGAAGCCGATGACGAATGTGGCCAGCATGAGGTCTCCGGAGGCGTACCAGCGGGTGGAGGCGGGCCGCTGCGCCCAATAGGCCTGGGTGGGGGTGGCGCCGGCGACGTGCGGGACGGCGGCGGCCGTGTCGGGCAGGCCATTGACCCAGCGCGACAGGTCACGGGTGACCCCCGGGGCAAGAGAACCGTCGGTGGTGATGCCGAGCTTAAGACCGTGGTTGGCGCCGTCGTAGTAGCGGACGGTGAGCTGGTCGTTGTCGGCGGCCTGCAGTGCCTCCCACACGGTGCTGGGGCCCTGCACCAGGGGCATGGAGGCGTCGGCGGTGCCGTACATCATGAGGATGGGAACGGTGATGGTCTCCAGGTAGGACACGGAGTCGAAGTCGGCGTACTCGAAGCCGCCGCCGGGGATCTCCGCGCTGCCGAGCACGCGCGGAATCAGGTCGAGCATGGCCTGCGGCACGCCGACGTTGCGCATATAGCTGTCCACGGCCAGCGCGGCCTGCTCGCGCAGCCGCACCACGGGGGCGCTGGCCAGAATGAGGAAGGCGACGCGGTCGTCCTCCGCAGTCAGCACCACCCCGGGGATGGCGCCCTCGGACTCTCCGTAGATGCCGACGTCGTCGCTGTCCACGCCGTCCAGGGCGACCAGGTAGTCGAGACTGCGCTGATAATCGGCGGCCATGGACAGGTAGTCCCGGTCGGTTGCGGAGTAGTTCTCCATGGGTTTGGAGGGCACGAGCGTGGTGACGCCGGTGGAGGTGAGGGCCTCGGCCTGTTCGGTGAAACCCCAGATGGAGTGGGTGCCCGCGCCGTGCATGAAGACGACGCCGGGCGTGTCCTCCTCAACGCCGACGGGACGGCGTAGCAGTGCGGGCACCTCCTCGCCGTCGGCCTGGGTGATGGTGATGGTGGTGGTCTCCACCTCGTAGGTGCCGACGGCGGCGGTGGCAACGGCCCCGCCGATGCTGGTGTCGGTGGTGGATGGGGCCAGAGAGTCGGTCAGCGGCTGGGGGTTCCAGCGGGGGCCGGCGAAGGTGCCGATCAGGCTGAGGCCGAGGACGGCGACCACCACGCCGCCGATGGTGCGGTGGTCGGTGGAGACCGCGAGCACGAGGGCGCCCAGGCCGACGGTCAGCATGATTTCCCAGATCTCCCGGCCGCCGGTGCCGAGCCACCCGAGGAGCACTGCTACACCGACGGCGGCCGCCAGCACGATCAGAGTGCGGCGCCGCTCGGTGCGCCACAGCCGGGACAGCAGCGCCCAGGCGCGGCGGGGAAATTCACGCAGCCATGCCCAGCCGGAGCGCAGTTCGGCGGCGGTGATGCGTGCGGGCTGGGCTTTGGGCCGGGCCCGACGCGGCGAGACCGGCCGGGTGCGTCTCCGGCGCGGCGACGCGGTTTTGGGGCGCGGCTCCGCGCCCCCGCCGGATCGGTCGTCGGGTGGTTGGGAAACCGGGGACATGTGCGGGTGGGCCTTCAGAATCCGAGCCTGGCGAGAGCCTTCGGATCGGACTGCCAGTCCTTGACGGTGCGCACGTGCAGGTCGAGGTAGACCTTGCGGCCCAGCAGCTCCTGGATGCCGCGGCGGGCCTCGGAGCCGATGGCCTTGAGGTTGGCGCCGCCCCGACCGATCACAATGGCCTTCTGGGAGTCGCGCTCCACCAGCAGACTGACGCGCACCTGCAGCCGATTGCCGGTGCCCTTGACGCGGCCCGCGTCCTGGGTATTGGGGTCAACGATCTCATCGACGACGACGGCCAGGGAGTGCGGCAGCTCGTCCCGCAGACGCTCCAGGGCGGCCTCGCGGACGAGCTCGCCGACCATCACGGCCTGGGGCTCGTCGGTGACGGAGTCGGTGGGGTACAGCGGCGGGGATGCCGGCAGGTGGGAGGTGAGGACTTCCTCCAGGACGTCGACCTGGTCCCCCTTGAGTGCGGAGACGGGCACGATGTCCGCCCACTGTCCGAGCTGGTCGACGGCGAGCAGCTGCTCGGCCAGCTTGGCGCGGGAGACGGTGTCGGTCTTGGTGACTACGGCGACGACGGGCTTGCCCAGGTCGGCCAGTTCCCGGGCGATGAGCCGGTCGCCGGGGCCGATCTTGTCGCCGGCGGGTATGCAGAAGGCGATCACGTCCACGCCCGTGAGCGTTTCGCGCACGAGGTCGTTCAGGCGTTGGCCGAGCAGGGTGCGGGGGCGGTGGAAGCCGGGGGTGTCCACCAGCACCAGCTGGGAGTCGGGCCGGCTGATGACGCCGCGCACGTTGTGGCGGGTGGTTTCGGGGCGGCCTGAGGTGATGGCGATCTTTTGGCCCACCAGCGCGTTGGTCAGGGTGGACTTGCCGGTGTTGGGGCGGCCGAGCAGGCAGACGAAGCCGGCGCGGAAGTCCTCCGGGTAGTCGGGGACCGCGATGGGGGCGCGGGTGGGGTCGTCCGCGTCCGGTTCGTCGGGCAGGATGGGGAAGCCGTCGGCGTCGGTGGCACTGGTCATCGGGGGTCCTAGGTCCTCAGTCGTCGTTGGGGTTGTCGCCGTCGTCGGCGTGATCGTTGGGGGAAGCAGCGGCCGCGGGGCCGTCGGGCGGCGCGGGCGGCGCGGGCGGCCCGACGGCGTCGATGCGGGAGGCTAGCAGGGTGGCGACCTGGCGGCGCCTACCGGTGGCCTCCTCGGCCACCAGGCGGATGCCCTGCACGTCGCCGCTGGCCCCGGGCAGTGGTACCCGGCCGATGGCCTTGGTAAGCAGGCCGCCGGCGGTGTCGACGTCGTCGTCCTCGATCTCCAGGTCGAAGAGCTCACCGAGGGCGTCCAGGCCCAGGCGCACGGGCACGCGGAAGGTGCCATCGCCGAGGTCCTCGGCCACGGGCTCGGCGTGGTCGTGCTCGTCGGTGAGTTCCCCCACGACCTCCTCCAGCAGATCCTCCATGGTGACCAGGCCGGCGATGCCGCCGTACTCGTCCACCGCCAGGGCGATGTGGAAGTGACCCAGCTGCATCTCACGCAGCAGGTCGTCGGCGAGCTTGGTCTCGGGCACGTACACGGCCTCACGCACGAAGGACACCACCGGCCGCTCCCCGTGCTCGGGGTGGTCGGACAGGCGCCGCAGCACATCCTTGAGGTAGAGGATGCCGCGCACGTCGTCGGCGTCCTCCCCGATCACGGGCACGCGCGAGTAGCCGGAGCGGACGAACAGGCGCATGGCGGCGGAGGCGGGCTTGTCCTCGTCAATGGTGACCATGTCGGTACGGGGGACCATGACCTCGCGAACGAGCGTCTGGCCGAGCTCGACCACGCTACGCAGCATCTCGCGGTCCTCATCCTCGATGGTCTCCGAGTCGCCGATCTCGTCGATCATCTCGCGCAGGTCCTCGGTCACCTCGGCGCGCGCCTCGGCGTCGGTGCGGGTGGAGGCGCGGCCGAAGCGGGACTGGAACCAGCGCCAGGGCGCCCCCAGAGCGTCGACCCGCTCCAGGATGCCGGCCAGTGCCAGGAGCGTGCCGGCGGGGTTGCGGCGGCCGGCCGAGCGCGGGGACACGCCCACGAGCAAACCCAGCAGCACCAGGCTGACGGCCACGGCCACGAGGAGCGCCTGCCACCACTGCTCGAAGCGCCCGGCCACGCCCAGGGTGACCAGGACCGCCACCAGCATGTCGACGCCGGCGCGCAGGACGGCGAGGGTTCCCAGCACCTGCTCGCGCTTAGCGGTCAGGGCGGCCACGCGGCCGGCCCCGCGGCGGCCGTCCTCGACCAGGTCCTCGGCGGCGGCCCGGGTCATGCGGCTCAGCGCCCCCTCCCCCGCCGAGAGCACCATTCCGAAGCCGAGCACGACCACCGCCACGAACAGCAGCGGGGCGGTGGGGGCGGCGGTCACTTGCCGCGCTCCGCCAAGAAGGTCAGCAGGAGGGTGCGCTGGAGGGCGAACATCTCCTCCTTCTCCTCCGGCTCGGCGTGGTCGTAGCCGAGTAGGTGCAAGATGCCGTGCACGGTCAGCAGCAGCATCTCCTCCACGGCGCTGTGGCCCGCCTCGAGCGCCTGCTTCGCGGCCACCTGCGGGCACAGCACCACGTCGCCCAGGGTGCCGGGCGGCGTCTCATTCTCCGCGGTGCCGGGGCGCAGCTCATCCATGGGGAAGCTCATCACGTCCGTGGGGCCCTCCAGGTCGAGCCAGCGCTCGTGCAGCTCGGCCATGGGCTCGGGCTCGATGAACAGGATGTTCAGTTCGGCCATGGGGCTCACGTGCATGGCGGCCAGCACGTAGTCGGCCAGGGCGGTGAACTCGGTGGCGTCGATGGGGGTGGTGGTCTCGTTGATGACCTCGGTGGTCATGGGCGGTTCCTGTCTCGGAATTCGGAGGGGGTTCGGCGGCGGGCGCCGCCACGTTGGGGGGCCGGCTCGCCGCCGCGGCCGGGGCGACCGGCCGGTTCGGCGCGCTCGGCGTCATAGCGGGCGTAGGCGTCGACGATCTGGCCGACCAGCCGGTGCCGCACCACGTCGGCGGCGGTCAGCTCGCAGAAGCTGATGTCCTCCAGGCCGTCGAGGATGCGGCGCACCACGCGCAGCCCGGAGGGGCGCCCACCGGGCAGGTCGATCTGGGAGATGTCTCCGGTGATCACCATCTTGGAGCCGAAGCCGAGGCGGGTGAGGAACATCTTCATCTGCTCGGGGCTGGTGTTCTGGGCCTCGTCCAGGATGATGAAGGCGTCATTCAGGGTGCGCCCGCGCATGTAGGCCAGCGGGGCCACCTCGATGGTGCCGGCGGCGATCAGCTGCGGCAGGGCCTCGGCGTCGAGCATGTCATGCAGGGCGTCGTACAGGGGCCGCAGGTAGGGGTCGATCTTGTCGGTGAGGGTGCCGGGCAGGAAGCCGAGGTTCTCCCCCGCCTCCACGGCCGGGCGGGTGAGGATGATGCGGGAGACCTGCTTGCGGGCGAGGGCGTCGACGGCCTTGGCCATGGCCAGGTAGGTCTTGCCGGTGCCGGCCGGGCCGATGCCGAAGGTGATGGTGGAGTTCTCGATGGCGTCGGTGTAGGCCTTCTGACCGAGTGACTTGGGGCGGATGGAGCGGCCGTGGGTGGTCAGTACCTCGTCGGTGAGGACCTCGGCGGGGCGGGCGGAGGCGTCCAGCAGTCCGATGGCGCGGTCGACGGCGTCGGCGGTCAGGGGCGTGCCGGCGCGGGCGATGTCGATCAGTTCGGACAGCAGGACGATCACGACGTCGACGCGGGCGGCGGGTCCGGTGACGGTGACGGTGGTGCCGCGCACGTACACGGACACGTCGGGGAAGCCACGTTCGACGGCGCGCAGCACCTCGTCGCGGGCGCCGAGCAGGGCGACGGGGGCGAGGTCATCGGGCAGGGTCAGGGTGCGCGTGACGTCGGCCGGGGCGGCACCGGCCGCATTGGCGGGTGGGCTGGTTGTACCAGCTGAGGCGGAGGTGGTCGCCGCGGTCGCGGCTACTGGTGTGATGGGCGAATTCGTCATCTTGAAGCCCATGCTACCGGCCGGACCCGGACGGTACAGGCCGCGTTCGCGCTGAACGGTGTCATCCCCACCACCGAGGTCGGTTGATCTTACGTACCGAGGTCGGTAGACGTTACGTGTCGAAGTCGGTCGATGTGGCGCACCCAACGGCTCGGCCCGGATCCGCTAGGGTTGCTCCGTCGCTCAGCGGCAGTGATGCCCACGGTCGGGAGGTGCGAAGCGAGTGGTGATTTGGTGAGTAGCGATCTCCGCGCGCACGAGTATGTGAGGGGCAGGATGTAAGCGATGACCGAACTTCTAACTCTCGGACCCGAAGGCCGAGTCGTCATTAATGAAGGAAAGAAGCTTGAGCTCAAGCGCGATCTGTCTTCACCCGACGGGCCACTGCGGACGATTGTTGCCTTCGCGAACTCGGCGGGCGGACGGCTCGTCATCGGAGTCGCAGACGATGGCATGGTGGTTGGCGTCGAAGACCCGCTAGCCGAGGAGGAGCGCATCGCCAGCCTCATCGATGACCGGATCTCACCCCAGTTGGTCCCGGCGATCGATCTGGTGACGCTGGCAGGCAAGACGGTGCTCGTTGTTGACGTGCCACTCAGTACTCGCCGACCTCACTACATCACCCGCCAGGGCGCCGAGGCCGGCGTCTACGTGCGCCTCGGCTCCACCACGCGGCAGGCGGACCCGGCGTTGGTGGCCGAGCTTGAACGTAACGCCCGCGGCATCGCCTTCGAAGACCTTCCCGAACCGCGCGCCACACTGGAAGACCTGGATTTGCAGGTCCTTTCCGAACTGCGCGGACGCGACACGTCCGTCGACGACCTCCTGGCACTCGGTCTCGCTGTCAAACAGGGTGACCAGATCATCCCCACCAATGCAGGCATCCTCGCCGCCTGCCCCGACCCAACGCGCTTCCTGCCCTCCGCCTGGGTCCAATGCGGGCGCCTGCGCGGCCCGCACGGCACCGACATCTTCGACCAGACCGAGCTCCACGGCCCCATGCCGCTGGCCGTCGACCCCGCCGTGGAGTTCCTGCTCAAGCACGCCTACAAGACCGCGGTCTTCGGCGAGGTCCGGCGCCGGGATGTCTACTCGATCCCCATCGAGCCGATCCGCGAAGTAATCGTCAACGCCCTCGTCCACGCCTCCTACGCAGAACGCGGAACCCCCATCCGCATCGGCTTCTACGACGACCGCATCCAGGTGGACAGCCCCGGCCTGCTGCTGCCGGGCATGACCATCGACTCCATGCGGCGCGTGTCCCGCCTGCGCAACTCCGCCCTCGCGCGCATCTTCCGCGAGGCCGGGATCATGGAGCAGTGGGGCACCGGCGTCCAGCGCGTCTTCGAGCAAGTGGCCGAAGCCGGCCTGCCCGAGCCCGTTATTGAGGAAATCCAGGACCGCGTACGGGTCATCATCCAGATCCCCAGCCATGACCCGTGGCATGCGGCCGCCACACACCCCGGATCGCACGAAGCACGCAGTGTCCACGAGCCGGAGGCTGAGGACCAGATCAGCCCAGAACATGCCTACACACATAGCAATGACGATAGATATGACGGTAGGCATGATGTGGCAATGATGCGCGCGGCAGCGAACGGACCGGTTCACCGGAACACGCTCCTGGAAGCCGCTGGCCTTAGGCCCCTGTCACAGAACTACGCGCGGCACGTCGTTCCACTGCTGAATCGTGGGCTGATCGCCATGACCCTGCCGGACAAGCCCCGCAGCAAAGCGCAGAGATACGTTCTGACGGATAAGGGCCGCGCCTACCTGCGCACCCTTACGGGAGATGCCGAATGAATGCCATGTCGGCCGTCCGACGCCGCGAGCACTTCGGACTCGACCTGCGCCAGCAGTACTTCCGGCAGGTCAGGGAGTTCACGATCGCCTACATGCGCAAGCAATAGCCGGCCGCCCGCGCCTGCCTTCCTCCACGTCGCCCTCACCGCACCCGCCGCGGCACGGTCAGGGCGGCCACCGCGAGGATCGCCACCCCCACCCCGGCCACCAGCCCCAGGTCGGCGGCGAAGGCGGTGGTCGGCGCGGTGTTCGCGCTCAGCTCGCCGACGGCGTCGACGGCCCAGCTCATGGGCAGCACGTTGCTGCACAGCTCCAGCACGCGCGGCAGCTGGTCGCGGGCCACCAGCAGCCCGCACAAGAAGATCTGCGGGCCGATGATCACGGGGAAGAACTGGACGGCCTGGAACTCGGTGCGGGCGAAGGCGGATACGAACAGCCCCAGCGCCACGCCCAGGAAGCCGTCAACCAGCGCGGTGAGGATCACCCACACCCAGGGGGCGGCGATCTGTACCCCCAGGCACCAGGCGGCCACCGCGCACAGCAGCAGCGACTGCCCCACTGCCGTGGCGGTGAAGGCGGCGGCGTACCCGAGCAGCAGGTCGGCGCGGTGCAGCGGCGTGGTCCACAGCCGCTCCAGAGTGCCGGAGCCGCGCTCGCGCAACATGGTGACGCTGGTGACCAGAAACATGACGACCAACGGCAGGATCGCCATCATGGCCACGGCGATCCGGTTGAACAGCTGCTCGCCGTGGGGATAGTCGTAGTAGACGAAGTACAGCAGGGTCAGCAGCGCGGCGGGCACCACCATGATCAGTCCAAGGGTGCGCCGGTCGGCGGCCAGCTGCGCCAGCACCCGGCGCACGGTAGCGGCGAAGGTGCGCGCGTTCATCACTGTCCCTCCCCCTGCTCCGTTCTCCCCGCCCGCCGGACGACGTCGAGGAAGGCCGCGTCGAGCGTGTCGGCTCCCGTGCGCTCCAGCAGCTCGCTCGCAGTCGTGTAGGCAAGGAAGCGGCCGGAGCGCATGAGCAGCACACGATCGCAGTGGAAGGCCTCATCCATGACGTGGCTGGAGATCAGCAGGGTGGCGCCCGCATCGGCCAGTTCCCGGAAGGTGGCCCACAGCCCCTCCCGGGTCAGCGGGTCCAGGCCGACCGTCGGCTCATCCAGTACCAGCAGTTCCGGGCCGGCCACCAGGGCGCAGGCGAGCGAAACCCGTCCGGTCTCACCGCCGGAGAAGGTACTCACGCGCCGGTCGGCGAGTTCGGTCAGCCCCACCGTGTCCAGCACCTCGTCGATGTCGCGGGCACTGGCCCCGGCGAGTGTGGCGAAGTAGCGCAGGTTCTGGCGGGCGGTCAGGTCCTTGTACACGGCCGCAGCCTGGGTGACGTATCCGACCCGGCCGCGCACGGCGGGTGCGCCCGGCCGCTCCCCCAGGACTCTCACCTCGCCGTCGTAGCGCTGCACGCCTACGAGTACCCGCATCAGGGTGGTCTTGCCGCAGCCGGACGGCCCCAGCAGGCCGGTGATGGAGCCGGGTCGCAGGTCCAGGTCCAGGCCGTGGAGGATCTCGGTGCCGCCGCGACGCACCCGCAGTCCGCGCGCGTGTACCGCACTGCCGACAGCCGCCGCGACGGCCGGATCGGCATGACCGACGACGGCGCCCAAGCCATTTTTCATCATGCGATGAATATAGGGGGCACGGCAGCGGTCCGGCAAGGACTGCGGACTACTCCTCGGGTTCTTCCATGGTCTTGAAGGCCCCGGCATCCTCGACCGGGCCATCGTGCGCATCACCGAGGTCACCGGTCAGGTAGTGCTGGATCACCGGACCCACGGCGGCCGCGAGTTCCTCCGGGCTCGCGGCGGATACGGCGTCGAGCCGGGCAACCCAACGCGTCATGCCCAGTCCGACCAGATGTCCGGCGATGAGTTGGGAGCGCAGCCGCACCCGGTCGGGCGCCACCTTCGCAACCAGCGGAGTCACCAGGGCGGCGACCACAAGGTCGCGCACGCGCGCCACCATGCCCTCGTTGGTCAGTGCCGCACGCAGCAGCGCGGAGAAGCGTTCCCGGCCCATGCGATCCCACTGAGTGATGAATACGCGCACTAGTGCCGCCCCCTGCCGGGATGAGGGCTGGCTGCGGACTTCATCAAGCACGCTCGGGTCCATTGGCGGCCCGTCCGGCCCGTCATAGACCGCCTCCACGAATAGGGCGGAGCGCGCCGGGAAGTAGTGGTGCACCAGCGCCGGATCCACGCCCGCCTCGCGCGCAATGCCGCGCAGAGAGGTGTTGTAGCCATCACGGGCGAAGGCTGCGCGGGCCGCCTCCAGAATCGCCCGCCGGGCATCCGGGCTCCCGGCCCGCCTGCGCCCTCGTGACGCCATTCGCTCTCCCCTCTGGGCCAGTGGTTACTGACGCCAAGGATACGTTCCGAACTCGTCCGGACTCACGCACCGGCCGATCCGGCCACGTCGCAGACGAGCTTGCCGGTCTGGTGGCCCCGGGCGAGCCGGGCGTAGGCGGCATCGACGGCGTCTAGCACGGCGTCGACACCCCGCCCCTGTGGCGCCAGGGCGCGGGCGTCGACGACGACGTATTGCGCCAGTCCACCCGGGCGCCGTAGGTCGTGGTGCGCGGCCACACGGTCGCCGACGGCGAGGTCGGGACGCAGCGCGGACGCGCCGTCCTCGGCTGGGGTGGTGACGCCGGGGCCGAGGGCGTCGATGGTGCCGGCAACGTCGAGTCCAAGCACGTGCGGCCAGGTCCAGGCGGGGTTGCCGCCCCGGGCGACCTTCCAGTCGACCGGGTTAAGCGAGCAGGTCTCCACGCGCAGTCGGAGCTGTCCCTTGCCGGGTTCGGGGACGGGCGTCGCCCCGATTCGCATTGCGGAGGCCAGATCCGCGGGCCCGGTCGGCCGGTCGAGCAGTAGGGCGGTCATGGCATGATGCCTCAACGAATCAGTACCGCAACGGTATGGCGGAACACGCCGCATGGTGCACTCTTGACCAACCAAACTCGTCAACGTAAGGTTGACGGACGAGGGTTACTCGGTCGGCCCTCAAACACGGTGTCTCAGCCGATGACGTCGTCCACGCCTGGGAGAACGCGTTGCGATTGGTGGAGTACGAGTACGACGGGGAGGAACGATTACTCGTGATTGGTCCCGCAATGGATTCGAGTCTGCTCGAGTTGGTCGCTGTTCCCTCAGCCGCACCTGCTCGCATAATCCATGCAGACCGTCTACGGCCGAAGTTCTACGTCTTTCTGAAGTGATTCCCATGCAGCGAACAACTACGACTACGACCAGTTCTCCGGATACCGGCCTGCAGTCTCTCGACCCGGCGCGCACGCCATCACGCGACGCCACGCACTTCCGGCGCATCATCGCCGCGAAAAAACACGTGATCGATGCGGAACAAGACCTGGCTCGCGCCGTCGCCGACGCTCGTGCGGCCGGTGAGTCATGGACAGTGATAGGCGCCGCCCTAGGCGTCTCGAAGCAGGCCGCGCACAAGCGCTTCGGCCACTCGTCCCCCTGCTAGAGACCAGTCTCAGCCCCACAGGCCGGCGCGCTGGGCGAGGACCGCGAGCGCGACCGGTCCGGCCGATGCCGTGCGCAGCACATGCGGCCCCAGGCGCACGGCGCGTGCCCCGGCGTCCTCCAGCGCCTCCACCTCCGTGTCGCTGATGCCGCCTT
>NZ_LK995482.1 GCF_900002405.1 Actinomyces succiniciruminis
ATGTCCTGAGGCAGAACTGTCACCGATGTCCTGAGACATCACAATGCGCCCAGCACCCGCAAACCTCCAAAACTCGTGTACTTGAGGCGAAAGCGTGTTTCAGACGGCCGTCCGTCAGCGCTGCACACGGGCGCCGCCCCCGGCGGCGAGGCGCAGAACCTCGGCCTTGGTGGCCATGCTCGTATCGCCGGGCGTGGTCATCGCCAGGGCGCCGTGAGCCGCGCCGTACTCGACGGCGGTGGCCAGGTCGCCGGTGTCGATGAGCCCGTAGATCAGCCCGGAGGCGAAGGAGTCGCCGCCGCCAACGCGGTCGAGGATCTCCAGCCCCGGCCGCTGGGTGGAGCGCACGAAACCGTCCTGCCGCGACCAGGCGATCGCCGACCAGTCGTTGACCGTGGCGGTACGCACCTGGCGCAGGGTAGTGGCGGCGACCTTGAAGTTGTCGAAGTCGGCAGTGACCCGCTCGATCATGCGCTCGAAGGCGGTGGTGTCCAGCTTGGACAGGTTGGCGTCCACGCCCTCCACCTCGTAACCGAGGGAGGCGGTGAAGTCCTCCTCGTTACCGATCATGACGTCCACCAGGCGCGCCAGGCGCCGATTAACCTCCTGGGCCCGCTCAATGCCACCGATCCCCTTCCACAGGGAGGGCCGGTAGTTCAGGTCGTAGGAGACGATCGTGCCGTGGCGGCGGGCGGCACTCATGGCGGCCTGGGCGACCTCGGCCGCTGACTCGGACAGAGCGGCGAAAATGCCGCCGGTGTGCAGCCAGCGCACCCCGAGGGTGCCGAACAGATACTCGAAGTCGACGTCGTCGGCCCGCAGTTGGGCGATGGCGGTGTTCCCGCGGTCGGACACGCCGACGGCGCCCCGCACCCCGAAGCCGCGCTCGGTGAAGTTCAACCCGTTGCGGACGGTACGGCCGATGCCGTCGTACGGCGCCCAGGTGATCATGGGGTCGACGCCGCCGGCCAGAATCATGCCCTCGATCAGGTGGCCGACCTCGTTGTCCGCGAGCGCGGTGACCACGCCGGCACGCAGGCCGAAGCAGCGGGACAGACCGCGGGCGACGTTGTATTCGCCGCCGCCCTCCCACGCCTCGAAGCGTCTGGCGGTGCGTACTCGCCCCTCGCCCGGGTCCAGGCGCAGCATCACCTCACCCAGGGAGACGACGTCGTAGCGGCACTCCTCGGCGGGGCGCAGGGTCACCGGCCCGGTGGCAGTGGTTTCGCTGACGGTGCTCATCGGCCGCACTCCTTCGCGATGGCAATGGCCTGGGCGGACAGGCGGGTGATCTGCTTCCAGTCGCCCGCGGCGACCAGGTCCTTCTTCACCATCCAGGAGCCGCCGCAGGCGCGGATCACGTCGACAGACAGGTAGTCGGCCAGGTTGTCGGCGTTGACGCCGCCGGTGGGCACGAAGCCCAAGCCGGGGAACGCGGCGGAAAGCGCCTTGATTGCGGGCACGCCGCCGTTGACCGAGGCCGGGAAGAACTTGACGGTGTCGATGCCGAGCTCGAGGGCGGCCATGATCCAGGAGGCGTCCGAGCAGGCGGGCAGCGAGAGGACACCGGCGTCCTGGGTGGCGCGCACGACGTCGGCGCTGAATCCTGGCGACACGATGTACTTCGCGCCGGCGGCGACGGCGGCTTCGACCTGCGCGGTGTTGATGACGGTTCCGGCACCGACAGTGAGGCCCTCGACCTCCTGCATGGCGCGGATGGCGTCGGCACCCGCGGCGGTGCGGAAGGTTACCTCCGCCGTGGTGATGCCACCGGCGACCAGCGCCTTGCCGACGTTCACGCCGTCCTCGGCGGAATCGACGACGACGACCGGCACTACCGGGTTGGCGGCCAGCAGCGCGGCGAGCGACGACTGTGCGGCGGTATCGTCTCGGGCGGGTGTTTCAATCGTTCCTGTCATTACATTTACCTCTCTGCACCCGCTGATCCGTAGGCGCGTGGTTGCGATTGGTTCCGGCACGGAACTTATGCCGGTTTCAGAATGCTACTCATGCCACCAGATCGACCGACCTCGGCATGTAACTTCGACCGACCTCGGAAGTTATTCCGACCGACCTCGAGGGTTGGAGGCGGGGCGGGACTTGAGTTTGGCGGTGGCCTCATACAGGCCGTTGATGTAGGTGGCTCCCAGGGCGCGGTCGTACAGCGGGTAGCCGGGGCGGCCGGTCTCGCCCCAGATCATGCGGCCGTGGTCGGGGCGCACGTAGACGTCGGGGCAGGTGTCGTAGATGGCCTCGACGATGGCGGCCATGTCCAGGCTGCCGTCGGCGGACAGGTGCTGCGCCTCTTGGAAGTGCTTGGGGCCCAGGTGCTTGACATTGCGCACGTGGGCGGCGGCGATGCTGCCGCGCCCACCGAATTCGCGGAAGATCGCGGGCACGTCGTTGTCCGGGTTGGAGCCGAGGGACCCGGAGCACACGCACAGGGAGTTGGCCGGGGAGTCGACCAGGCCCACGATGGCGTCCAGATCGTCCCGGTTCTTGCACACGCGCGGCAGGCCGAACAGGTCCCAGGCGGGGTCATCGGGGTGGACCGCCAGGCGGATGCCGACCCTTTCACAGGTGGGGATGACGCCCTGAAGGAAGTAGCGGTAGTGCTCGCGCATTCGGGCGTGGTCGATGCCCTCGTACAGGGCGAGCACCTCCTCCAGCCGGCCCAGCCGCTCGGGCTCCCAGCCGGGCAGGGTCAGCCCGCCGGAGGCGCGCTCGGTCATGGCGACGATCTCGCGCGGTCCCATGCCCTCGACGTCGGCGTGGTTGTAGTACAGGCAGGTGGAGCCGTCCTCGTTGCGGTGGTACAACTCGGTGCGCAACCAGTCGAACACCGGCATGAAGTTGTAAATGACCACCTTGATGCCGAACGCCGCCAGGTTCTCCAAGGTCTGGCAGTAGTTGGCGATGTAGGCGTCACGGCTGGGCAGTCCCAGCTTGATGTCCTCGTGGACATTGACGGACTCGATCACCTCACACTCGAGGCCCTGGGCATGTACCCGATCCACCAGGGCGCCGATGTCCTCCCGGCTCCAGACCTCGCCCGCGGCGTACTGGTCCAACACCCCCATGATGCCGGTCATGCCGGGTATCTGGCGCACATGCTCCAGGGGGATCGGGTCGTAGGCCTCCCCATACCAGCGGAAGGTCATCTTCATGGCAGCATCTCCTCCTCGATGGTGGTGCGCACGGCGCCGGGGCCGGCGAGTAGTCGCGCCAGCAGTGTCTCGATCTTGACGGCCAGCGGGGTGGTGTACAGGTCCAGGGCGAACAGGGTCGGGTCGGACAGGATGGGTCGCAGTGCGGCGTGGATGGCCGCGGCGTCGGAGCTCCCGCCCAGGGACAGACCGGCCACGTGGGCGTGCAGCTCCTCATAGCGCGGATCGGAGGACGGCGTGAAGGGCGCACCGTCGTCGGCAATGCCCGTCAGATAGCGGCACCACAGGGCGATCACCAGCGGGATGGCCGTCAGGCCGCCCAGGTCCAGGCCGCGTTCGCGGTAGCGCAGCAGGGTCTGTCCGAAGCGGATCGGCAGCTTCTGCGAGGTGTCCATGGCGATGCGGGCCGGGTCGTCGGGCAGGTAGGGGTTGGTGAAGCGGGTTCCCAGGACCTCGGTGAGGAAATCCGCGGGGGCTACGACGCCGGGATCGGAGACCACCGGCAGGCCCTCGTCCCAGCCCAGGCGGCTGACCAGCGCTTCCAGGGCCGGGTCGCGCATCTCCGCATCAATCGTGGGCATCCGCAGTAGGCAGCCGGCGACGGCGAGAGCCGTGTGCAGCGGGTTGAGGCAGGTGGTGACCTTCATGTTCTCGAACTTGTCGCACACCTCGCGTGCGACCACGTGGGCGCCGGCCTGTTCGAAGGGCGGGCGGGCGGCGGCGAAGGCGTCCTCAATGATCAGGTACTCGGTGGGTTCGGCGTTGACGAAGCCGGCCATCGCGGTGCGTCCACGGGTGGCCAGCGCCATGTCGGTGAAGCCGAGCCGGGCCAGGTCGTCACTGACGGCCGGGCTGGGTCGCGGGGTGATCTTGTCGATGACGGTGATGGGGAAGGCGACGCGGGTCGGGTCGGCCAGCCAGGCGAGGAAACTCTCCGCCGCGGAGCCGGCCTGCACCCAGCCGCGGGCGATGACGGTGATCGCCTCTCGCAGCCGGTCGCCGTTGTGGCTGAAGTTGTCGCAGCTCATCAGGGTGATGGGGGCGCCGCCCGCCTCGTAGCGGGTCAGCAGAAGGGCCGCGAGCACCGCCATGGCGTGGGGCTGGTAACCGTGGGGATCGGTGGCGACGGCGTCGGCGAGCTCCGGCAGGAGTCGGCCGGCGCCGTCGTGAACGGCGTAGCCCTTCTCGGTGATGGTCAGGGAGACAAGCGTGACCTCTGGATCGGCGGCGAGTGCGAACAGACGGGCGAGGTCGCCCTCGCGGCGGGTGACCAGGGCCTCGCACACCCCGGCGATGGCGCGCAGATCGCGGCCGCCGTCGGGATTGAGGATGACCGAGAGGGTGAGTAGGTCGTGGGTACCGAGCCGGGCGTTGAAGCCGGCCGGGTCGGTGGTGACGACGGCGGTAATGGGCCAGTGGTGTCCGGCGGCGATGAGGTCGTCGGCGATGCGTGCCAGGAAGACGCGGAAGATATTGCCGGCACCCAGGTGGAGCCAGCGCGGATGGCGTCTCCCCGCGGCCTGCATGGCGGCGACGTCGAAGCCGGGCGTGACGACACCCGCGTCCCGGAACGCGTCCCGATCCTGCAGACCCTCTATGGTCAGTTTCATGGGCGGATCGGCTCCTTTGCTGCGGACGCTGCTGAATGCAGATTCTCTCCCGGACGGCAGCGACATCCCCAGTTGCCACGAGTTGCCAAAGACCACCCGACCGCCGTGGAGCCCTCCGGAGCCTGGGAGGCGTGCTACCGCCCCTCTGCTACGAGCTTTTGTGCTCTGCTGTGCACCTATTTGCCACACACCAGGGTGCAAAAGCTCGAAACAGATGACAAAAGCTCGCAGTAGGCGCTGGAGCAGGAAGTGCCTTCAGGCACGGACGCCGTCGGCCGCACCTTCACCCTCTGCTTCAAGTGGCAACAAACGGCAACTCGTAGGCGGATCAGGGACTAAGTTGTGGGATGGCAATGTAGTTCACCACACACGCCCCCGCAGAATCCACGCTCCACGACGGCGCGGTGGAGCAGGCCTCTGCGGGCGACAGACAAGGGAGCCCGCATGCTGTCCGTACGCAATTCCGCCTCGCGCACAGTCGTGTCCCTCGACGGGGTGTGGCGCTTCCAGCTCGACCCGGAGGACCGCGGTCAGGCCGAGCGTTGGTTCGCCACACCCCTGCCCGCACCGCGCCCCATGCCGGTGCCCGCCTCCTACAACGACATCACCATCGCCCCCGAGGTCCACGACCACGTGGGTCCTGCATGGTACGAGCGCGAGGCCGTCGCCCCGCACAATCTGGGCGAGGACCGACTGGTTCTACGTTTCGGCTCCGTGACCCATGAGGCGCGTGTGTGGGTCGACGGCGTCGAGGTTGCCCAGCACACGGGCGGTTACCTTCCTTTCGAGGCCGACATCACCGACCATGTGACGGCTGGGCGCGACTTCCGCATCACCGTGCGCGTGGACAATCGACTGTCCTGGCAGTCCATCCCCGTGGGCTTCCTCGCGGAGGACGCCCAGGGACGCACCGTGCAGCGTTACTTCCACGACTTCTTCAACTACGCGGGCATCCACCGCTCGGTCGTGCTCTATACCCGGCCGCGGATCGCCGTCACCGACGTCACCATCGTCACCGACTACGCCACCGGCCCCGAGGGCACCGCCGGACGCGTCACCTACACCGTTGAGGCGGAGGGCGCCGAGCACGTCCACGTCGTCGTCAAGGATGCCGCCGGTGCGGAGGTCGCCCATGCCGAAGGCGCCGCCGGGACGCTCACCATCGACAACGTAAACCTATGGCAGCCCGGTTCCGGCTACCTGTACACGCTGGAGGTGCACGCCCGCGGCTCCGCGGACGGCGGCGCGGGTGAGGACGTCTACCCGCAGCGCTTCGGCGTGCGCACCGTGACGGTGCGCGACTCGCAGTTCCTCATCAACGGGGAGCCGTTCTACTTCCGCGGCTACGGCCGTCACGAGGACAACCTGGTCCGAGGCAAGGGACACGATCCTGCGCTCATGGTCCATGACTTCGAGCTGATGGAGTGGCAGGGCGCGAACTCCTTCCGCACCTCCCACTACCCCTACGCCGAGGAGGTCATGGACTACGCCGATGAACGCGGCTTCGTGGTGATCGACGAAACGGCGGCGGTCGGACTTAACACGGCCATCATCGGCGGCTTCTTCGGGGGCGATCCGATTCCCTTGTTCAGCGAGGACCACGTGAACGCACATACGCAGGCGGCTCACGCCGACCACATCCGCGAGTTGATCGCCCGAGACAAGAATCACCCGTGCGTAGTGCTGTGGTCGCTGGCCAACGAGCCGGAGAGCAACACCGAGGCCTCATTGCGATACTTCGAGCCTCTTGCCGCCGCGGCCCGGGAAGCGGACCCGACCCGACCGGTCGGCTATGTCAATGTGATGATGGGACAGCCCGCCCAGGAGCGGGTGGTTGACCTGTTCGACGTGGTCATGCTCAACCGTTACTACGGCTGGTACGTGAACAACGGCGACCTGCCGGCCGCCGAGGCGGGACTGCGAGCGGAGATCGACGCCTGGATCGAGCGGGCACCGGGCAAGCCGATCCTGTTCACCGAGTATGGGGCCGACACGCTGTCCGGTATGCGGGATCTGCTGCGCCGCCCGTGGTCCGAGGAGTTTCAGGTGGACCTGCTGGCCATGTACCACCGCGTCTTCGACGCCTACCCGCAGATCGTGGGTGAGCAGATGTGGAATTTCGCCGACTTCCAGACCGGGACCGGCACCACCCGAGTCGGCGGCAACAAGAAGGGCATGTTCACCCGGTCGCGCGAACCCAAGCAGAATGCCTTCGTGGTGCGAGACCGTTGGCTGGGCAAGCGGCGCAGCCACGAGTGTTGACCCGCTCACTCGCTTCGGACGCCCGGCCGCGACAATGCAGCACCGCCCGCCACTCGGAAAGGAGCACGCTTGCCAACCACAGTCTCGGACGACGACACCACCGCCTTAGCCGACGTCGACAATGCCTCGACGCGTCCACAGGGCGCAGAGGAGCGCGGGCGCGACAAGCCCATCACGATCTACGACATCGCCGCCGCGGCCGGGGTGGCGCCATCGACCGTGTCCCGCGCGCTGACCCGCCCCGGCCGGGTGTCCGCCGAGACCGCCGACCGCATCCACGCCGTCGCCGAACAGTTGGGCTACAAGCGCACTCGGCCCCGCCGTCCCGCCGACTCCGCGGAGGAAACCTATGTGATCGCGCTGGCGATCGCCGACGTCGGCAACCCCTTCTTCAGCCGGGTCATGATCGGCCTGCAGGAGTCGGCACGCGCCAACGGGTACACGGTGCTGCTGGTCGATTCCCGGGAGAACGCCGCCGAGGAGAGGGCCGCCATCGGGAAGGTACTGCACCTGATCGACGGGATCGTCCTGGCCTCCTCCCGCATGAGCAACTCGGCGATCCAACAGTTCAACCGGGCCGTGCCCGTGGTGTCGCTGAACCGGCAGGTTCCCGGCGTCACCTCGATCCTGTCGGACTCCGTACAGGGGATGCGCGCCGTCGTCGAGCACCTGGCCGCCCACGGGCATAGCGAGCTGACCTACCTGGCGGGGCCGCCGGACTCATGGTCCAACGGCACTCGCTGGGAGGGGCTGACCCGCGCCTGTCATGCCCTCGGCCTGCGCCCGCGCCGGATCGGGCCCTTCTCCCCCACCATCGGCGGTGGACTGCACGCCTTGGAGACGTGGGGCCGCCACCCGACCAGTGCCGTTGTCGGCTACAACGACCTCCTGGCGATCGGCTTCATGAAGGCGGCGGTCGCTCGCGGCCTGCGTGTGCCCGAGGATGTATCGATCATCGGCGTGGACAACGTGGACCTGTCCGCCCTGACCAACCCGGGGCTCACCTCCTTGGCGGCCGGGTCGCGGCGGCTGGGCATGCGGGCGGCGACGGCGATCGTCGGGCACCTGCGCCACCGGTCCCAGCCGCAGCCGGCGGTCACCATGCTGGAGATGTCCCTGCAGGAGAGGGAGAGCGTCGGACCGGCGCCCGTGGCGCCACCCGTCCTGCCGCCCGTCACCTGAGCCCGGCCTCCCCCACCCGATGACGGCGCCCCGCGCGGGGCAGTCCGCAATCGGCATCGTCGTCGGCCGCCATGCCCCAGTATCAGCACCAGTTACCAAGGAGCCCGTCGTGTCCGCCCCAGTCCAGCCACTGACCCTTAGCCCCGACCGGCTGCTGCCCGTCGACCCGGCCACCCGCGCGGTGGCCCGCGAACTCCTGGCGGAGGTGGCCGACGCGCCGATCATCTCCCCGCACGGGCACGTCCCACCCGAGTGGCTGGCCCAGGACGTCTCCTTCGCCGACCCCACCAGCCTGTTGCTCACTCCGGACCACTACACCAACCGTTTACTGCACTCCTTGGGCGGGGTGGAACTGGAGCAACTGGGTGTCCCGGTGGGCAGCGAATTGAGCCCGAAGAGGTCACGGGCGGCATTCCGGCTGCTGTGCGAGCACTGGCACCTGCTGGCCGGTACCCCGGTACAGACCTGGTTCACCGAGGTCTTTCACGACGTGTTCGGAGTGCGGGTTCGACCGTCGGCCGCCACCGCGGACGCGATCTACGACCAGATCGACGCCGCCCTGCGCACGGAGCCGTTCACGGCGCGGGCACTGTACGAGCGTTTCAACATCGCGGTGCTGGCGACGACGGACGATCCGTGCTCGGACTTGGCCGCCCACCGCGCCCTGGCCGCCGACCCGGATTGGAACGGCCGGGTGATCCCGACGTTCCGCCCCGACGCCTATCTGGAGCCGGCCCGGCCCGGCTGGCGGGAGTTGACCGAGGCGCTGGGACAGGCGGCCGACCAGGAGGTTTCCACCTATGCCGGGCACGTCGAGGCGATGCGGCGCCGACGGGTCTTCTTCAAGGCCTGTGGCGCGGTCTCCTCGGATCACTCGCATGCGGATGCGGGCACACAGCGGCTGGAGGACGCGGAGGCGGAGGTGCTGTACGCGCGCGCCCTGGCGGGACGGATCGACTCCGCCGACGCCGCCCGGCTGCGTCGCCACATGGTGAACGACCAGGCGCGGCTGGCGGTGGACGACGGGTTGGTGATGACGCTGCACCCGGCCGTGTACCGCAATCACGACTCCGGGGCACTGTCCCGGTACGGTGCGGACGTGGGCGGGGACATTCCCACCTCGGTGGAGTTCACGCGTGCCCTACAGCCGCTGTTGGACGCCTACGGCAACGCCGACGGCTTCCACCTGATCCCCTTCACCATGGACGAGACGGTCTACTCCCGCGAACTGGCGCCGCTGGCAGGCTGGTACCGAGCCGTGTACGTGGGGGTGCCGTGGTGGTTCATCGACGAGCCGGATGCGATCACGCGCTTCCGGGAGACGACGACGGGTTCGGCGACCTTCTACAAGACCTCCGGCTTCATCGACGACACCCGGGCCTTCTGCTCGATTCCGGCGCGCCACGGCATTGCCCGCCGCTGCGACGCGGGCTTCCTCGCGCGACTGGTGGTCGAGCACCGGCTGGGTATGGATGAGGCGGTGGCCGTGGCCCGCGATCTGGTGGACGCGATCCCCCGCCGCGCCTTCAAACTGGACTGAGGCGTGCCGGTGCCGAATCGGCGGCGCGCTACCGCTGCGGGGGAGCAACCCGACGCGATCATCCGGCCGCCACACCTCCCGGCAGCTCCAGCCTCACCGTCTCCTCGCCGTCGGCCCGCACGCACGTCCCGCCGGCCTCCAGCCGCCACGGCCCGCGAGCACCGTCGGCCCGCGCGGTGATCACGCCGTCCCGGCAGGCGACTCGGAAGGCGACCGCCGCATACCCGTCGTGCGCAGGCACCACCACCTCGCGCTCGTCGCCGTCGGTCAGGCCGAAGCAGCGCAGGGTGAGGTCGGCGGCCCAGTCGTCCTCCGGCCGTTCCACCCGTCCCGTCACGGGCAGTACGCTCCCCTGCCGCACGTACAGCGGCAGGGTGTCCAGGCCGTAGCGCTCGCGCACCCACCGCGGCCCAGCCACCGTCGTCCCATCCCACCAGGAGGTCCAGGTGCCTTCGGGCAGGTAGACCTCCACCTCGCCGTCGGCGTCCATCACGGGCGCCACCAGTAGGGCCTCCCCGAGCATGTACTGGGTGTCGACGTCCCGGGCCCCGGGGTCGTCGGGGAATTCCAGGAACATGGGCCGCATCATCGGCACCCCCGTGGCGTGCGCCTGCGCCGCCAACCGGTACAGGTAGGGCATGAGCGACAGCCGCAGGCGGATGAACCGGCGGGCCACCTCGACCGCCTCGTCGTCGAAGGCCCAGGGCACGCGCACCGAGTTCGAGCCGTGCAGCCGGGCATGGGAGGACAGCAGTCCGAAGGCCAGCCAGCGCTTGAACACGCCCGGGTCCGGGGTGCCCTCGAAACCGCCGATGTCGTGGCTCCAATAGGCGAAGCCGGAGGCGCACAGGGACAGACCGCCGCGCAGCGTCTCCCCCATGGAGGCGTAGGTGGACTCGTTGTCGCCGCCCCAGTGCACGGGGAACTGCTGTCCACCCGCCGTGGCCGAGCGGGCGAACAGGACCGGATCCCCCTGGCCGCGCTGCTCGCGCAGCAGCTCGAAGACGGTGCGGTTGTACAACTGTGTGTAGTAGTTGTGCATCTTCTCCGGGTCGGAGCCGTCATGCCAGGCGATGCCCCGTACCGGGATCCGCTCCCCGAAGTCGGTTTTGAAGCAGTCCACACCCATGTCCAGCAGCACCTGGAGTTTCTCCCGGTACCAGGCGACGGCCTCCGGGTTGGTGAAGTCGACCAGGGCCATGCCCGCCTGCCACAGATCGGTCTGCCACACATCACCGTCGGTGGTGCGCACCAGGTAGCCGCGCGCGGCACCCTCATCGAACAATGCCGAGCGCTGGGCGATATAAGGGTTGATCCACACGCATACGCGCAGGCCGCGGGCCTTGATGCGCTCCAGCATGCCGGCCGGGTCGGGGAAGGTCGCGGGGTCCCACACGAAGTCGCACCAGTGAAAGCCACGCATCCAGAAGGTGTCGAAGTGGAACACGCTCAGCGGCAGGCCCCGCTGCTCCATGCCGTCAATGAATGACATGACGGTCTGTTCGTCGTAGTCGGTGGTGAAAGAGGTGGTCAGCCACAGTCCGAAGGACCAGGTGGGCACCATCGGGGCACGGCCGGTCAGCGCCGTGTACCGCCGCAGCACGTCCTTCGGGGTGGGCCCATCGATCACGTAGTAGGTCAGGCGCTCGCCCTCCACCGAGAACTGGACGCGGGTGGTGATCTCGCTGCCAACCTCGAATGACACCCCGCCGGCCTCGGCGACGAATACCCCGTAGCCGGCGCTGGTGAGGTAGAAGGGGATGTTCTTGTAGGCCTGCTCGGAGGCGGTGCCGCCGTCCTCGTTCCAGATGTCCACGCTCTGGCCGTTTTTGGTGAAGGCGCCGAAGCGCTCCCCCAGCCCGTAGACCCGCTCCCCCGGGCGCAGGGAGAGCTGTTCGCGCATGTAGGCGGTCCCGTCCGGCCCGACGACGTGGGCGACGGCGCGCGGCAGGCTCGCCGTGAGCGGGCGTCCGGCGGAGCTGAAGGCAGCCGTC
Organism: Actinomyces succiniciruminis; assembly: GCF_900002405.1. Taxonomy (GTDB): domain Bacteria; phylum Actinomycetota; class Actinomycetes; order Actinomycetales; family Actinomycetaceae; genus Actinomyces; species Actinomyces succiniciruminis. Next base: position 11,756 of record NZ_LK995482.1, read on the forward strand.
CAGTCCTCCCCCTCCCGCAGGGTCACGGCCAGCGCGCCGGCCCGCAGGGTGACGCCGCCCGCCGCCTGCTCGACCTCGCCCCGATAGTCCTCCGTCGTAGCTACCGCGAAATGCGGCCCGCGGTCACGCACGCCCCGGTGGTTGACCAGCTCCACCTTGATGACGCCGTCGGCGACGGCGGTGAAGGTAACCGAGAGCAGGCCCACATTGAGCGTATCGCCGCGGGAGGAGACGGGCCGAACGGGCGCGTAGGCATGAACAGTGCTGGTGGCACTGCCGGTGCCGTCGACGCTATCGACGTCCACGGACAGATCCAGCAGCCCGCGGGCCTTTTCCACTGTGTAACCGGAACGGTCGAGCCAATAGCCGTTGGAGAACTTCATGGCGGGTTCCTTTACTTGACCGCGCCGGCGGTGACGCCGCGGGTCAGGGTGCGCTGGAAGAAGAGGAAGAACAGGAAGGTCGGAACAAGCGAGACGAGGGCGCCGGCGTTGAGTGTGGGCACATCGAGCATGCGGTCCCCCTGCAGGCTGGACAGGGCGATCGGCACGGTCTGGTTGTCATTGCTGGTGAGCATCACCAGGGGAATGAAGAACTCGTTCCAGGTCCAAATGAAGAAGAAGATCGCGAGCACGCTCATGGTGGGGCGGACGATCGGGTAGACCACCCGCCACAGGATCTGCCAGCGGCTGGCGCCGTCGAGCTCGGCCGCCTCCAGCAGAGCGCGTGGGAAGGTGCCCAGCACGGAGGAGAGCAGGTAGGTGCCGAAGGCCGACTGGATGACGGTGAAGATGATGACGATCGACCACGGGTTGTCCGTGAGCCCGGTCTTCTGCGCCATGGTGAACAGGGGGTAGATCAGCCCCTCCTGCGGCAGCATGTTGGCGATCATGAACACGGCCACGATCCAGGCGCGTCCCCGTACCCGGCCCACGCCGATGGCGTAGGCGTTCAGCAGGGAAAGCAGCGTACCGGCCACGGCTACCAGCGCCGAGGTCCAGATGGAGTTCCACAGCTTGACGGGGAAGTTGACCCGTTGCCAGAAGTAGGCCAGACCGTCGGTGTAGATCTGCTTCGGCAGGGACAGCGGACTGCCGCCGGAGTAGTCGGCCGGAGATTTGAAGGCGTTGATGACCATCAGCAGGAACGGGGCCACCATGAGCAGCGCGAACAGGCCGACGACGGCGAGCACGATCCAGCGCCCGGCGCCCCGATGGAAGCGGTCCTTCCTGCGAGTGGCCGTGCCCGGTTTCGGCGCCGGGGCGCGTTTGGTTGCGCCCGCCGCACGAGTGGCCACAGATGCTGAGCTGAGGACGGTGTCGGACATGTCAGCGTCCCTCCTCCTCGCGGCGAGCACTGCGGTTCTGGAAGACCTGGATGACGCCGGCGATGACGATGATGACGATTGTGAGCACGGTTGAGATGGCGGCGCCGTAGCCGACCTTCGACTTGTCGAAGAAGTTCAGGTAGGAGTAGTAGCTCGGCACCAGGGTGGAGCTCTCCGGACCGCCACGGGTGAGCACGTATATGGGCGCGAACACCTTCAGCGCCGCGATGGTGCAGGTGAGCACGATCACGAAGGTCTCCGGCCGGATCTGCGGCACGGTGATGGCGCGGAAGCGCGCGAACCAGCCCGCGCCGTCGAGCTCGGCCGCCTCGTACAACTCCGGGTCCACCCGCTGCAGGGCGGACATGAAGATGACGGTCGGGTAGCCGATCTGGATCCAGATGAGCACGAACATGACCGAGCCCAACGCCGTCGAGGTGGAACCCAGCCAGTTGGGCGGGTCGGTGACACCCAGGCCGCGCAGAATCGTGTTGACCGCCCCCGTCTGGGAGTTGAGGATCCAGTTCCACACGATGCCGGCCACGGAGATCGGCAGGATCTGCGGCAGGTAGTACATGGCGCGCAGCGTCGCGGCGGTACGAGAGCCGAAGTGCTTGCCTATGTAGTCGAACAGGACGGCAGCCAGCACCAGCCCGATGAGCGTCGGGATGATGACCATGGCCACGATCATCGACAACGAGTTGCGGAAGGACGCCCAGAACTTCGCGTCATCCAGCAGCTGGGCATAATTGTCCAGCCCGATGAACCGCATCGGCGACATGCCGCCCTTCCAGCTGTTGAGCGAGTACCAGACGTTGAGAGCCAGCGGCACCAGAATGATGATGGTGAAGCAGACCGCTCCCGGAATGAGGTAGGGCAGGTAGGCCAGACTCCGCGATCTGCGGCGCGAGGGCCGTTCGGTTCGGACGCGCACGGTCAGCCCTCAATGCCCATATCGGCCTTGCCCTCGTCATATGCGGAGCGCAGGTCGGCAAGGACCTCGTCACCGGTCTTGGAACCGTTGATGAGGGACTGCATGGCGGAGACGATCTGGTCGTAGAAGCCCGCCACCGGCCAGTCCGGGTAGAAGGCCAGGCCGTCCTGCTCGTTGACCTGAGCGAAGTTCTCGGTCATGGTGCGGGTCTTCTCGTCCTCAATGGCGGAGGGGTCGCCACTCACCGGCAGCCCGCCCTTCTCGCCGAGGATCGCCTGGACCTCATCGGACAGGGTGATGTCGATGAAGTCGTAGGCGAGTTCCTTGTTCTTGGCGTTGGTCGGCACCACCCACAGGTTCCCGGAGGAGCCCGGGAACAGTTCCGTGCCCGGGAAGAGGAACTGGTCCCAGTTCTTGTCGGCCATGTCCCCGACGATCCGCCCGAACCACCAGGAGCCGGAGACGAACATGGGATAGCTGCCGTTGATGAATGCGGTGCCGGCGTCCTCGGCGGTCAGGCCGGCGGAGTCGGCGGCGACGTACCCCTTGTCGATCCATTCCACGAGCTTGTCGGTTCCGGCCTTGATCGGGTCGGCGGTCCAGTCGACGTCGCCTTCGAAGAGCTGGTAGGCGTTGACGAAGGAGCGGTCGGCGTGGGCGAGAACCAGCTGGTACCAGAGCTGCCCCATGGGGTACTCCGAGCCGGCCTCGGCCAGCGGGATCTGCCCGGCGGCGACGAAGGCGTCACATACGGCCTCGAACTCCTCCAGGGTGGTCGGCACACTGAGCCCCTGGGCGTCGAACATGTCCTGGTTGTAGTAGACGAACACGTACTCGCCGTAGTTGGGGACCCCGTACCAGTCGCCGTCTCCCATGAGCCCGTCCTCGGTGTAGCGGGCCGTGGTCTGCAACGAGGCCGCGAGCTTGGCGTCCCAGCCACGTTCGGTCGCCTGCTCGGTCAGCGGCTCAATGAGTCCCTGGGAGGCGAGCTGTCCGGAGGTTGAGTTGCCCTTGTTGTACTCCATGATGTCCGGGACGTCGTCTCCGGTCAGCACGATCTTGGCGTTCTTCTGCAGCTGCTCGAAGGTCTGGTCCTCGATCTTGACGGTGACCTCGGGGTGCTGCTCCTTGAAGATCTCGATCGCACGGGCCCAGGCCTGTCCCATGGCGGAGTCGTCGGACTCGTAGTCCCAGATGGTGAAGGTGTCCGATCCCCCTCCGGATGACCCGGAGGAGCCGCAAGCGGACAGTGTCGGGCCGAGCAGGCCGGTGGCGGCCGCGGCGGCCAGGAGGGCGTTGAAGTTCCTGCGCTTCATCATGATGTTTCCTCTTCATTGAGTGCGGGCACTCCGCTGGGGAGTGGCGATGGGGCCCGACGCCGGTGGGCGCCGGGAGATTGTGGGTTTCAGCGGGCTGTATTCAGCTGCTGCTCTTCTCGCGCGGATGGCTGCCTTCCAGGTCGGCTCCCGGGGCGGGGCCGAGGCTCTCGCCCTCGACCACCGAGCAGGTCACCAGCTGGTGGCAGTCGGCCGGGTCGAGGCGCTCGTCGAGGATGGCCAGCAGGGCGCGGGCGGCGAAGGCGCCCATGCGCTCGCCGGGCGCATGCGTCGTCGTCAGGACGGGAGTTGTCATGGCACCGAGCGTCGGGGAGGAGACCGCGCCGACCACGGAGATATCCCGGGGAACCCTTAGTCCTTGCGCCTGCAGTCCGGCGAGCAGTCCGAGGGAGGCCATGTCATTCATGACCACCACCCCGGTGGGAGGTTCCTCCAGTGCGGCCAGTTCGCGGGCAAGCGCCTGACCCGCCTGGGGACTGGCGTCGCAGTGGAAGGCGAGCGGCTCCAACGCACGGTTATTCATCGCCCGCAGGTATCCCTGTCTTCCCCTTACCGCCGGCCCATAGCCCGTCTCCGCCTGGGATGCAGGACGTCCAATGAAGGCGATGCGGCGGTGACCGAGGCGATACAGCTCGCCGACGGCGTCGTCGACGGTGCGCTCGAAGTCGATATCTACGTATGCCAGGCCCGTAGGATCGGCGGTGCGTCCAACCATGACGAATGGCAGCCGGGCACGTTTGAGTGCGGCGACTCGCGGATCGTCCACCTCCACTTCGACGAGCAGCACGCCGTCGGCCTTGCCCTGCCGCACCAGCGCCACCAACTCCGCGCCCGCCTCAGCCTCCTCCAACGGCCAGACGGCAAGGCTGTAGCCGTGGCGGGCGGCCTCGTGCTGAGCGCCACGGACGATCTCGAAGACCGTCTCACCCATCGCGGTGTCGAAGCGCGGAAAGGTCATGGCCAAGGTGTGGGAACGGTGGCTGGCGAGCCCGCGCGCCATGGCGTTCGGCTGGTAGTTGAGTTCCTCCATTGCAGCACGGACGCGCCGGGCGGTCTCCGGAGCCACCGGACGCGCACCTGAAAGGGTGTAGGAGACGGTTGACACGGCAACGTTGGCCCGTCGGGCAACATCCTGCATGGTCGCCATGTCTGTCTCCTCGATCCGATCGGCGTATCCGCGTCCCGGCGCTGTCCTTGCCACGCACAGGCAGCACCGGAAGCACCCGGCCACTGCCCGACCTACGCTCGCGAACCACTACGCGCGTCGGATCTCGTTGACATTCCAACGTTCGAAGCGTTTCGTCGAAGCGCTTCGAATAGTGTGCAACGTCCCCTCGGCCGGGGTCAACGCGACGGCGAAAAGATCGAAATTTCGATGTCTGGCACTTCACCCCTGCGGCGGTCCCGGGAACACCACCTCGCCCGCGAGATCGGCTATTCACGCCCCAGCGTCTCGCGGCTACTCAATCGCGCCCGTGAACAGGGGATCGTGCAAGTCACCATCTCCCACCCGCTCGAACACATCTTGTCGGTGGAGAAGCGCCTGCGCGAGAGACTGCCACTCAAGGCGGTCCGGGTCGCCGAAGTCAACGGAACCGATGTGATCGGCGCCGTCGGACAAGCCGCCGCCGAGCTGCTGGTCGACTCGGTCGCGAACGGGCAGGTTGTCGCCGTCGGCAACGGACGCTCCATACAGGCCGCCGCCCAGCGCATCCCGCAAATACCGCGAGTGGACTGCACAATCGTTCAGCTACTCGGTTCGATTCCAGGCGGCCTGCCCTCCTGGGGCCGCGACGCGCCGACCATCTGCACCCGCATTGCCAGCCAGCTTGGCGCCAAGGTGTCCCGCATGCCGGTTCCATTGATCGTGGACGATCCCTCGCTGTTGCTGCCGCTCATGCGCGAGGAGAAGGTAGCCACCACGCTGGCTTTGGCTGCGCGCGCCGACGTGGCGCTCGTCGGCGTGGCCGGGGTGGAGGCGAAGGGCGCGGGTAACATCCTGGCCGAGTACCTCACGCCGAACGTACGTGAGGCCATTCGTGCGGGTGGCGCAGTGGGACACATCCTCGATCACCATTACGACGCCTATGGCAATCCCGTTCCCACGCCGCTGACCCCGCGCACACTGGCGCTGCCCCTGGATGAGTTGCGGCGCATCCCACTGGTCATCGGGGCGGCCGGCGGTGAGGACAAGGTGGAGGCGATTGTCGGAGCAGTGCGCGGCGGCATCCTGAGCGCGCTGGCCACCGACTACCAGACCGCCCTGTCAATCCTCGACATGCTCTGAACCGGAGGCCACCCGCGTACCGGGCCGGGAGGGATCAGAGCAAGTATGCGGTTGGGCGTTGCCGGGACTGAGTCATCTCACATCGCAAGCCATCGGTGCCAGCGCATGTTCACCGATCACCGCACTAATCCGTATCCACCTGTGGAACCGCTGCGCGCTTACGGTGGTAGAGCAGGTAGGCACCTACGCGGGCGCGCAGGCTCGGGCGCACCTCGTGCGGCCAGCGACGGGCGACGTAGGAGATGGCGTCGTCCACTTCGAGCCGCTGCGTGGAATTGCCGACGCGTACCCATAGTTCGGTGCCACCATTGCCCTTCGGGCCCTTGAGGTACACGGGGACGGGCGAGGGCGGCACCGTCACCCGGCACACCTCGCCGGCCCCGTCGGTGGCCGGGGCGAAGTCCAGGCGCGGCAGCGCCGCGGCGTTTGTACCCAGCCGCACTCGCCACAGGCTGCGTAGGAACAGCTCGAAGCGGTCGGCGTCGGGCTGGCGCAGAGTGGCGTAGTCCGGGGCCAGGCCGATCAGGCGCCCGTCGTCGTCGCCGCCCAGCAGCAGGGTGCCTCCCCGGGAGTTGAGGAAGGCGGCCACGGTCTTGGCCACCACCGTTTCCATGGCATCGTCGCGCTTGCCGGTGTGCATGTTCACGCGGGCGGAGGACTTCAGCTCCAGCCGTTCCGACTCACCCCGCCGGGCCACCTCGGCGATCGGGTCCAGCGGCGGCTCATGCTGGATGCGGGTTATTACCAGCGCGGTTATTCCCACGACGATTACCGCGACTACGACGGCCGAGGCCAGCATCCGCGGCGCCCACAGATAGTCCTCGTTGAACAGCCAGGCACCACCGGCGAACCCTGCCCACAGGCCGATCAGGGCAGTGAGGGTGGCCGTGGAGTTAGAGATCTGGGCTCGACGCCGTACCAGGTGAGAGGCGAAGCGACCGGCCAGATAGGCGACCAGCAGCGCCACCGGCTGAATGAGGACGGCGAACAGTAGCACCGGGCTGCGCGGTGCCGGCGGGAGGGCGGTGGCGTTAAGCGGCAGGACGCTAAGCAGGCCTGTGAAAGCGAAGGGCATAGTGCCTCAGCGTAGGCGCAGTGTGTCAAGCAGCGGGCTTGCAGGCGCAGGGCGAGCACAGTGATCAAAGGACTCCACACCAGGATTCCGACGCCCTGGAGCGTCTTGCCGAGGATCTCCCCGGACAGTCCAGCGGAGTACATGTCAGCGGCATCGAAGAGGTTCACTCCGGCACCCCGTGCGATATCGATTTGCCGACGAGCCCCGTCGAGGCGGACCCTGCCGACGTTGCGGGCGAACCCGGTTCTGCCGAAGCCCATGGTGCCCGGGGTAATCGTCGAGACCCGCAGGCCACTCTGTCCCACTGCCTGTATTACATGACATATACGGCACACCTCATCCGCGGGGGCGGAAGAGAAATCACAACCTCCCTTCCATCGTTTGTCTAGTCGCGATACATTTACCCCGATGCAGGACCTCATGTGCGTGCCGCCCGAAGGGCACCCGCCCCGGACACACACGCACCGATGTGCAGCAGCACGTCTTGATAGCCCGCCCCGCCAGCGGGGATGATGCGTTCAGCGACTCCGGCGGACACACCACTGGCCGGACGAACACCAAGCACAGCGCCCGTCGCACAGACAACCGACAAAGGAGTTAGTCAATGACCACCGAGCCCCTCGCGCTCACCGACCTCGACCTCAAGGCCATCAACGTCGCCAAGGCGCTGGCCGCCGACGCCGTGGAGGCGGCGGGATCCGGTCACCCCGGCACTGCGATCTCGTTGGCGCCCGTGGCTCACCTGCTCTACCAGCACGAGCTGCGCCACGACCCCGCCGACCCGAACTGGCTCGGCCGCGACCGCTTCGTCCTGTCTGCCGGGCATGCCTCCCTGCTGCAGTACTGCCAGCTGTTCCTGACCGGCTACGACATCCCGGTGGAGGGCTTCACCCACTTCCGCTCCTCCGCCGGCCTGCCCGGACACCCCGAGTACGGGCACACCCCCGGCATCGAGACCACCACCGGTCCGCTGGGCGCGGGCTTCTCCAACGCCGTCGGCCTGGCCATGGCAGCCCGCCGCGAGCACGGCCTGTTCGAGCCCGATGCCGCCGACGGCGCCTCCCTGTTCGACCACTTCGTCTACACGATCATGGGCGACGGGTGCATGCAGGAGGGCGTCGCCTCCGAGGCCGCCTCCCTGGCCGGCACCCTGCAGCTGGGCAACCTGATCGCCATCTACGACGACAACGACATCTCCATCGAGGGCGACACCGACATCTCCTTCACCGAGGACCCCTCTGCCCGTTTCGAGGCCTACGGCTGGCAGGTGCTCGACGTCGACTGGAAGGCCGGCGGCACCTACCACGAGGACCTGCAGGCCCTGCACGAGGCGCTGGTGACCGCCCGCGCCGAGACCAAGCGGCCCACCATGATCCGCCTGCACACGATCATCGCCTGGCCCTCCCCCACCAAGCAGGGGTCGGAGTCCTCCCACGGCGCCAAGCTCGGCGCCGAGGAGCTGGCCGGGCTGAAGACCGCCCTGGCCCTGGACCCGCAGGCGACCTTCCAGCTGCCCGACGACGTCATCGCCTTCACCCGCTCGCACGCCGCCGAGCGCGCCGCGGCCGCCCGCGCCGACTGGGACGCCCGCCTGAACACCTGGCAGCAGAACTCCCCCGAGCAGGCCGCCCTGTTGGAGCGCCTGCGCGCCGGCAAGCTGGATGAGGGCCTGGAGGCCGCACTGCCGGTGTGGGAGGTCGGGGACGCCCTGGCCACCCGCGCCGCTTCCGGCAAGACGCTGACGGCCCTGGCGCCGGTCGCCCCGGAGCTGTGGGGCGGCTCGGCCGACCTGGCCGGCTCGAACAACACCACCATGGCCGGTGAGCCCTCCTTCCTGCCCACCGACCTGGCCCAGGCCGACGGCGACGGACCCTACGGGCGCACGCTGCACTTCGGCATCCGCGAGCACGCCATGGGCGGGATCCTCAACGGCATCGCCCTGGACCGCCTGACCCGCCCGTACGGCGGCACCTTCATGGTGTTCTCCGACTACATGCGTCCCGCCGTGCGCCTGGCGGCGCTGATGGGCCTGGGCTCCATCTTCGTCTGGACGCACGACTCCATCGGCGTGGGCGAGGACGGCCCCACCCACCAGCCGATCGAGCACCTGGCCGCGCTGCGCGCCATCCCCGGACTCGCCGTCGTCCGTCCCGCCGACGCCAATGAGACGGCAGCCGCCTGGGCGGAGATCCTGCGCCGCCCGGAGGGCCCGGCCGGAATCGTGCTGTCTCGGCAGAACCTGACCGTGCACGCCGACGCCGAGACCGCCCGCGCCGGCGTCGGCCGTGGCGCCTACGTGCTGGCCGAGGCCACCGACGCCGCCGGCGCCGAGGTCGCCCCCGCGGCGATCCTGATCGCCACCGGCTCCGAGGTGGGCGTGGCCATGGACGCCCGCGAGGTGCTGCAGGCCGAGGGCACGCCCACCCGCGTGGTCTCGGCACCCTGCCTGGAGTGGTTCGCCCAGCAGGACGAGGCCTACCGGGCCTCGGTGCTGCCCGAGGCGGGCGTGCGGGTCTCGGTGGAGGCGGGCATTGCCATGGGTTGGCGTGAGGTGGTCGGCGCAGACGGTGAGATCGTCTCCCTGGACCACTTCGGCGCCTCTGCGCCCGGCGCGCAGCTGTTCGAGGAATACGGCTTCACCGGCGAGGCGGTGGCGGCGCGGGTACGCGACGCCCTCGCTCGCGCCTGACGAACCACTCCCTCACTTCGCTGAGGCGCGGGCGGACCACCTTTGCCGGCGGTTCGCCCGCGCCTGACGAACGTCCGCCATGGCGTGGGTGAGCCACCTGCCTCAGCCGGTGCGCTCGCCCACGCCCGTTCGGCATGTCTACCCACCCGGTCTCGACGCTCCCGCTCAAGACGCACCGGGCCGCATTCCACGACCCCCGGCGATGTTCCACGACCTTGGTGTACGTTGCACGACCCCGGGGTGGTCGTGGAAAGCACACCGAGGTCGTGCAGTGCGGCCCGAGGTCGTGAAATGCGACCCCCGACCGCGGAACGCGCCGGGCACCGCCGGTGTGCCCGCACCTAGGTCGTGTTGTGTAAGTCGTTTGTGCCGGCGGGGCGGTGCTGGCGATGTGGATGGTGGTCTGATAGCGGATGGCGAGTTCGTCGTATCTGGTGGCTACGGGGCTCCAGTTTGAGCGGGCTGTGTGCGCTCGTCGAGGGGGCGAGTGGGTCTTGCACCGCCCCGGTTGGACCGCCAACGCCCCGGTTGGACCGCCACCGCCCCGGTTGGACCGCCAACGCCCCGGTTGGACCGCCAACGCCCCGTTGGACCGCTGTAACCGGCGGCTACGGCGGTCCAACGGGGGAACAGGGGTCCAACTGACAGGCTCAACAGCCACACACCGCCACCCAACCGCGCACCGCCACCCAAGCACTTACACAACAGGACCTAGTAGCAGGCGAGCGGCCCCGACGGGCCCTCGATCACCCGGATGGGGGTGCCGAAGACGGCGGTGAGCACGTCGTCACGCATGATGTCCGCCGGCGGGCCGAAGCGGAATACGCCGCCGTCCTTCAGGGCGCAGATGCGGTCGGCGTAGCGGGCCGCGAAGTTGATGTCATGCAGCACGATCAGCACGGTGCGGCCGAACTCCTTCGCGGCGCGCTCCAGGTGGTTCATCATCTCCACGCTGTGGGCGATGTCGAGGTTGTTCAGGGGCTCGTCCAGCAGCACATAGTCGGTCTCCTGACACAGCACCATGGCCACATAGGCGCGCTGCCGCTGCCCGCCGGAGAGTTCGTCCAGATGGCGGCGCTCCAAGTCGCCCAGACCGAAGAAGTCGATGTAGCGGGAGATGATGCGCTCGTCGTCGGCAGTGAGCCGCCCGTGGGAGTAGGGGAAGCGCCCGAAGCCCACCAGCTGACGCACGGTGAGCCGGGTGATGAAGTGGTTCTCCTGCCGCAGGATGGACAGCACCCGGGCCAGGTCCGCCGACTTGGTGGAGGACACATCCAGCCCGGCCACACGCACGGCACCCTCGTCAATCCCCAGCAGCCGCCCCACCATGGTCAACAGCGTGGACTTGCCGGCGCCGTTAGGACCGATGAAGGCGGTGATCCCGCCGGCGGGCAGCTCCAGGCTGACCGGCCCGATGGAAACCTCGGAGTTGTAGACCTTCCGCACCCGGTCCAGCTCAATCACAGGCGCCCCTTTCTGAGCACGACGACGAGGAACACCGAGCCGCCCACCAGCTCGATGATGATGGAGACGACGCCCTGGGCGTAGAACACGTGCCGCATGACGAAGTAGGCGCCCGTGAGCACGAGCAGTCCCAGGCTGGCGGCCATGGGGAACAGGTAGCGGTGGTCGTAGGTGCCCGACAGCTGGTAGGACAGGGTCGCCACCAGGAAGCCGAGGAAGGTCATGGGGCCGACCAGCGCCGTCGAGGTGGCCATGAGCACCGAGACCAGCACCAGCACGCCGATTGTGGCGCGGGTGTGGTGCAGCCCCAGAGTGGTGGCGGCGTCCCGCCCCAGGGCGAGCACATCGAGCCGGCGCGAGTACGCCAGCAGGGCGGCACTCGTCACCACCGCCAGGGGGATGGCGATCGGGTAGTAGTCGGGGTCGGCATTGGCGATGGAGCCGAACAGTCGGGCGGAGAGCAGGTCGAACTCGCTGGGCGTGAGCAGGCGCTGCATGAAGGTGGTCAGGCTCCCCAGGGCCGAGCCGATCACGACGCCGATCAGCAGCATCGAGTACAGGTTGCGCGCGCCGCCGGTCAGCAGCCAGGAGTACAGCAGTAGGGACAGCCCCACCATGAGCGCCAGCCGCAGGGCGAACATGGGCGCGGTGCGGGTGGCGGTCAGGCCGGTGGCCCCGAAGAAGAAGATGGTGGCGGTCTGGATGGCCCGGTACAGGGACTCGAATCCCATGAGCGACGGCGTGATGATGCGGTTGCCGGTTGCGGTCTGGAAGGCGACGGTGGCCATGGCCTGGCATACGGCCACCACGATCATGGCGACTACGGCGTCCAGGCGCCGCTGGGCGATGAGCCAGAAGCCGCGGCTGCCCGGTTCCATCGGGTTCTTCCACACCAGCAGGCCGACGGCGAAGCAGACCGCCAGGCCCGTGACCGCCAGGTAGGTCAGCCACCAGCGACGGCGGGCGGAGGAGTTCGGGAAGGCGCCGGAGCGGCGGACGACGGCGGGGCTGCGCGTGGCCACGTCGGCGTCCGTGGGGGCACCCGGCGTCGTACCCGTGTCGGCGCTGGGCGTCGTTGCGTCGGTATCGAGACGGCCAGTTGGGGGTGCGGCCGAGGCATTGTGGCTCATGCTCATCCCTTCCCGGTCTGGCGGATGATCAGGGCGATGAACACCGCGGCCCCCACCAGGCCGAGTATCACGGCCACCGGGATCTCGAAGGGGGCGATGATGGTACGAGCGAGCAGGTCGCAGGCGGTGATCAAGCCGATCCCCACCAGGCACACCCAGGGCAGGTTGGAGCGCAGGTCGTCCCCACGGCGCATGGACACCAGGTTTGGGACGATCAACCCCAGGAAGGGCAGCGAGCCGACCACCACGGTGACGGTGCCGGTGGCCACGGCCACCAGAGCGGTGCCGATCAGCACCGTGCGCCGGTAGTCGACGCCGATGTTCGTGGCGACGTCCTCCCCCAGGCCGACGGCGGTCAGGTGGTCGGCGTAGTAGAAGATCGCGGCCACGACCGCTACCACGATCCACAACACCTCGTACTGGCCCCGGTACACCGACGTGAAGCTGCCCTGGAACCACACGCCCAGGGATTGCAGCATGTCGGTGCGCAGCGCGAAGAAGGTGGACACCGCGCTGACCACCGCCCCCAGCATCATGCCGATGATCGGCACCAGCAGGGAGGAACGGAGGGAGACCCGGCGCAACAGCAGAAAGAACACCATGGTGCCGATGAATGAGGCGGTGACGGCGCCGGCCATTCGCCCCAACACGCTGGCTCGGGGGAAGACCACCATCACCGTCAACAGGCCCAGGCCGGCCCATTCGGTGGTGCCGGTGGTGGTCGGCTCCACGAAGCGGTTCTGGGTGATCAGCTGCATGACCAGGCCGGACATGCTCATGGCGGCCCCGGCCAAAACCAGCGCGAGCGTGCGGGGGACGCGGACGTTGCGGAACATCTCCCAGCCGTCCGCGTGGGACAGAATCGAGTACTGGCCGGTGGCCAGGCTCAGCGCCAGCAGGGCCAGCACCGCCAGCAGCCCGACCGCGAGCCCCCGGCTGACCAGGGGCTCGCGGGTGCGGGCAGCAGCGTCAGCAGCGCGACCAGCTGGTGCTTCTGACCTAGAGAGCTGCCGGGTGCTCAGTTCTGTGCACCTTCGAAGGCGTCAGCGATCGAGTTGAGGATCTCGGTGTAGGTGATGATCGACTCGTTGGTGTAGGTGTCATCCGGGGCGTAGACGATCTGCTCGGAGGTCACCGCCGTGACGTTCTGCAGCGCGGCGTTGCCCGCGATCACATCCGCGGCGGGCGTGTAGTCCGGCTCGTCCGCGGTGATGGCGGCGTCGCGGTCCATGACGAGGATCCAGTCCGGGTTGGACTCGGCGATCTGCTCCACAGAGACGTCGTCGCCCTGGTGGTCATCGGTGGATCCCTCTACCTCGAGGGCGGGCTCCAGGCCGAGCAGGTCGAACAGCGGCCCCCAGGTGCGTCCGGTGGTGGGCCCGGAGTAGCCGATCTCTCCGCCGGAGACGATCACGGCCATGACCGTGGAGGAGCCGTCGTAGGCATTCTTGGCGCGCTCCAGGGCGTCCTCGAAGTCGGCGATGAGCTGATCGGCCTCGGCCTCCTTGCCGAACACCTGCCCCAGGGCGGTCACCTGGCGCTCGAGTTCGGCGTCGAAGGACTCGCCGTCGCGGGGCTCGAGGTCTAGCAGGGCGGCATCGGGGGTCAGCTCGGCGATCGAGTCGTACTGGTCGGAGAAGCGCTGGCCGACGATCACCAGGTCGGGTTCGGCCGCCGCCAGGGCCTCCAGGTCGGGCTCACGGTGGTTGCCGATGTCGGCGACGTCGTCGCCGTCATAGGCGGTGATGGACGACGGGACGAGCTGTTTGGGGGCGGCGACCAGCGGCACGCCCCAGTCGGCCAGCACCTCGAAGGTGCGGTTGTCGGTGGAGGCCGCCCGCTGGACGGGCAGGGACACCTCGACGCTGCCGTGGTTGTCCTCGATGGTGACCGAGGATGCCTGGGACACGGAGGCAGAGGCGGTGTCTGAGGCCGCGGAGGTGGACGCGGAATCGGTGCTGCCGGAGCAGCCGGCGAGGGCGAGGCTCACGGTCGCCGACAGGGCCAGGAGCGCAGGGAGCTTACGAGACATGTCTTCCTTCGGGATGGTAGGGCTCGCGCGGCACGGTCCACGCGAGAGGCACAGGCTTCCGCCGACCACTAAACTTAGGTCAGGTTCACCTATGTATGGCTAACCTATGTCGCCGTGGAGGCGAACGGCAAGCCCTATCTCGCCCCGAGGCCGCTCGAAGCAACCGCCGAGGTCGGTAGAAGTTACATACCGAAATCGGTAGAAGTTACACGCCGAGGTCGGTTGATATGGCGGCGCGCCGGTTCATGATGCCGTGGCCGAGGCGCCGGCACTCGCGGTCGCGTTCGCCGACGCCGTTGCGACGCTCCGGCTCGCCTCGACGGCGGCGACGATGTCGGGCACGTGGTTCTCGCAGCACCACGGCAGTGACAGTGGGGAGGCCGCCGCCAGGCTCATGGCGGCGACCTCATCGCTGACGAACAGGGCGGTGCCGTTGGCGACGGCCGGAATTTCGGCCAACTGGGGGTCCGCCTTGACGGCGTCCACGGCGTCGTCGCCATCCACCTGAGCCCACAACAGATCGGCTTCCAACTCCCCGGCCTCGCTAAGCGGGTAGTTCGCGGCGACCGCTCCCGCGGCTCCCTCCGCCGCCTGGGCTGCGGGGGCGAGGGTCAATCCCAGTTGCCGCAGCACCTGGGACCGCGTATCGACCTCGGTGTACACGGTGATGGAGGGACCGCTCGCATCTAGCGCGACCGCCGCGTAGGTGGCGCCGGACAGGGCCGGATTCAGGGTACGGGCGGTGGTCAGCACATCGGTGGTGGTGTTGACCAGGGCCTCGGCCGCGGCGGAACGCCCCAGCGCCCTGCCGACGGCGACGGTCACCGCCTCCCAGGAGGCCTCGTAGGCGGAGGCGTCGGCCGGGTAGGCCAGGGTCGGGGCGACGGCGGACAGGCGCGCGTATTCGTCCTCACTCATGCCCGAGTGCACGCCGAGGATCAGGTCGGGCTCAAGCGCGCCGACCGCGTCGACGTCGACGTCGTGCGCCGCGGCGTACAGGGTGGGCGCGGCGGCGGTGTCCCAGCCGGCCCCCAGCGCTTCGAGACCTGCGGTGGTCCAGGGGTAGGCCTCCTCGCCGTCGGCACCCGCAGTGACGGCGGGCATACCCAGGGGGACCACGCCGAGGGAGATGACCACATCGGCGTCGACGGTGGAGATGGCCACGATGCGAGTCGGCTCGGCCGCGATCGTGGTGGAGCCGTAGGTGTGGGCGATGGTTATGGGGAAGGATTCGGTGGCGCCCTGTGAGGCGTTGCCCGCGGCGGCAGAAGGGCCCGCCGTGCTGCTGCCGTCGGACGCACAGGCCGCCAGCAGTACGGCGGCGCCCGTGGCGGCGGCCCCGGCCAGGAGGGTGCGACGGCTCAGTCGGCGGGCGTGGGTGGAGTCGGCCAAAGACGGTCATCCCTTCGGTCGCGGCCCCGGCGCCGGGCGTCCGGGGCTCGGTCTAGGGCATTTTCCTATGCCGCCCACCTACCCGGCAAGGCACCGAGGCGACCGCCATTGCCCTCGGCGCGCCGAGATCGGGGACTACTCCGCGCAAGTGGGCCCGCGCGCACCGCAGCGGGCCGACCTCGGGTTACGGGCAGGTCCCGGGGCACGGGGCCGTGCCGACCTACGGCCAGGTCCCGAGCTACAACCAGGTGCTGGCAGCCGGCCCGCCCATGCCGCCCGCCCAACCCACGGCGTCCGCGCAGGCGCAGCCCTCCGCGCACGGATACGGCGTCGGCGGGTACGACCGACGGCGTCCTGAAGCGGCCCGAATTCATGTCGGGGGCTCCCGGTAGCCTGCCGCCATGGCCACCATGAAGACAGCGAAGGCACACACCGCCTACGTGTGCACCGAGTGCGGCTGGTCCAGCCCCAAGTGGCTCGGTCAGTGTCGCGAGTGCCGCGCCTGGGGCACGTTGGAGGAGTTCGTAGAGTCGGCCGCGGGCGGAATCGGCTCCCCCGGGCGCGTCCCCATGGCGGCCGCGCCGATTCGCCCCGCCGTCGCCGCGCGCCCCATCGCGGAAGTCAGCGCGGAGGAGGCCCGCGCCCGCCCCACCGGGGTGGGCGAGCTGGACCGGGTTCTGGGCGGCGGCGTCGTGCCAGGGGCCGTGGTGCTGCTGGCAGGAGAGCCCGGCGTCGGCAAGTCCACGCTGCTGCTGGATGTCGCCGCG
Source organism: Actinomyces succiniciruminis (assembly GCF_900002405.1). Taxonomy (GTDB): domain Bacteria; phylum Actinomycetota; class Actinomycetes; order Actinomycetales; family Actinomycetaceae; genus Actinomyces; species Actinomyces succiniciruminis. Next base: position 28,190 of record NZ_LK995482.1, read on the forward strand.
AAGGCGGCCGCGGCCTCCCGTGAGCGCGGGCAGGGGCCGGTGCTGTATGTGACCGGGGAGGAGTCGGCCAGCCAGGTGCGGCTGCGCGCAGAGCGCATCGACGCCATCGACCCGGCGCTGCTGCTCGCCGCCGAGACCGAGCTGGGCGCGCTCCTCGGGCACGTGCAGGCCACCGCGCCGTCGCTGCTGATTGTGGACTCGATCCAGACCATCGCCTCCGCTCAGGTCGAGGGCGGCGCGGGCGGCATCACCCAGGTGCGGGCGGTGACGAGTGCCCTCATCCAGGTGGCCAAGGAGCGGGCCATCCCGGTGCTGCTGGTGGGGCACGTGACCAAGGACGGCGGTATTGCGGGGCCGCGTGTGCTGGAGCACCTGGTGGACGTCGTCTGCCAGTTCGAGGGAGACCGGCATGCGCGGCTGCGGCTGCTGCGGGCGGTGAAGAACCGCTATGGCCCCACCGATGAGGTCGGCTGTTTCGACCTGGGCGAGCGCGGCATTGTCGGCCTGGCCGACCCCTCGGGTCTGTTCCTGTCGGCGGCGCGCAGCGAGGTGCCCGGCACCTGCGCCACGGTGACGCTGGAGGGGCGCCGCCCCATGCCGGTGGAGATTCAGGCGCTGGTGGCCGGGACCGCCGCCGGCTCACCGCGGCGCACCACCTCCGGGGTGGACCACTCCCGGGTGGCGATGGCACTGGCGGTGCTGGCTGCCCGGCTGCGAGTGGACACCTCCACCACCGACGTGTATGTATCCACGGTGGGCGGGGCGCGGGCGGTGGAGCCGGCCACGGACCTGGCGGTGGCGATCGCCGTCGTCTCCGCCGCACAGAACCTGCCCACTCCCCCCGGCCTGGTGGCCTTCGGGGAGGTCGGCCTGACCGGGGAGGTGCGGGCGACGGTGGGTGTGCAGCGACGCCTGGCGGAGGCTGCGCGCCTCGGCTTCGACCGGGCCATCGTGCCGTTGGCCGGCTCTAAGGAGCTGCGCGGCGTCGACGGCATGCGCGTGCTGCCGGTTACGCACCTGAGCGAAGCCATCGGCGCCGCCCTGCCCCGCGGCTGAGCCCCGGCAACTCCGGCACGTACAGACCACCCGCCAAACGCGGGCGGGCGAGTAAGGCGCGACCTGTTTCACGGCGGCCGGCCGCCCCGGGCGGTTAGCATGATGCGGCATCGGTCCGAGGCCCACGCCAGTCGGCGCGCTCGGACCACCCCCAGGAGAGACCCATGACCGAAACCCCCGTCAACCTGCTGCGCGAGACCCTCGCACTCGTCGCCCCCGGCACCGTTCTGCGCGACGGTCTGGAGCGCATTCTGCGCGGGCGCACCGGGGCGATCATCGTGCTCGGCTTCGACGAGACGGTGGAGGCGATCTCCTCGGGCGGCTTTCGGCTCGACGTCGAGTTGACCGCGGCGCGACTGCGGGAGCTGGCCAAAATGGACGGGGCCGTGATCGTGGATCGGGCCAACAACCGCATCCGGCGCGCCAACGTGCAGCTGTTGCCCAACGCCTCCATCGAAACCGCCGAGGCCGGCATGCGTCACCGCACCGCCGAGCGCGTGGCGCGGCAGACCGGGCACCCGGTGATCTCGGTGAGCCAGTCCATGCGGATCATCTCCCTGTACGTGGACGGGCGCCGACACGTGATCGAGCCGAGCGAGGCGATTCTGGCGCGCGCCAACCAGGCGCTGGCCACGCTGGAGCGCTACAAGGCGCGCCTGGACAAGATCTCCGGTGGCCTGGACGCCCTGGAGATCGAGGACCTGGTGACGGTACGCGACGTCACCGCCGTGCTGCAGCTGTTGGAGATGGTCAGTCGCATCGCCTCCGACATCGACGGCTACGTGGTCGAGCTGGGCACCGATGGGCGGCTGCTCGCCCTGCAGGTGGAGGAGCTGACCCGCGGGCTCATGGCCGAGCGCGACTTCCTGCTGACCGACTACCTGCCGCAGGGACTGGACACGGCCACGGTGGACGCGCGCCTGAAGTGGGTGGGCTCCCCCGCCCTGCTGGACCTGGCCATGGTGGCCCGCGCAATGGGCCTCGGCGGCGCAGACGGCCAAGACCTGGACGCGTCGGTCTCACCGCGTGGGTTGCGGATCCTGTCGAAGATCCCGCGGCTGCCGCTGGTGACGGCGCGCGCGGTGGTGGACAACTGGGGCTCCTTGCAGGCGGTGCTCGCGGCAACGGTGGAGGAGCTGGAGGCCGTCGACGGCGTCGGCGCGCGCCAGGCCCGTACCCTGCGCGACGGTCTGTCGCGCCTGGCGGAGGTGTCCATCGCCGACCGCTACGCGTGAGGGCGCCGGAGTATTGTCACCGGCCCGCGCCCGGCGGCATGGCTGGTGCCCGGTGGCCGATCTGACGGCCTGTGCCGGAGGCCGGCTTGACGCCGGCTGTCCGGCAAGGCGAAGTCATTCGACCACGAAGACGCGGTCCTCGGTCAGGTCGGTGCCATTCAACTGAACGCGAACCCGATAGGTGCCAGCGGTGGCCACGTCCCCCGCGTTGGCGCTCTGTGCGGATGCGCTGGGCTCCGGGGAGGCGCTCTCCTCCACCTCACCGGTCTCGGGGCCATCTGCCGTTGCAGACGCCGAGGCGGCTCCGGCCGCGCACGCCGACGAGGCCACGTTGCCGTCCCAGGTGATGGTGGCGGACGCCGCGGTGCCGGCGGCGACCAGCAGGCGCCGGCTGGTCGGGTTGGCCGGGCAGGCGGTGGAGGTCCAGATCGTCTGCTCGCCGGAGGTGATGACGGCGCCGAGCGACTGCGCGCCAACGTCGATCAGGCAGGCCTCGGTGCCGATGTTGTTCACGGTCACGTTCAGCCTCAAGCCGGCGCCTGCGGCGACCGTGTCGGGTGAGGTGAAGGTGACGTCCAGGTCCGCGGCGGTGCAGTCCACCGGGTTGGCGTAGGTGGTGGCGGTGTGCGCGGCGGCCTGGTCGTCTTGCGCGCGGACGGTGTTGCGCGCCCAGACGGCTGCCGACAAGACACCGCCAGAAATCCCCGCCAGCAGAGCCACGGCGAGCAGCAGCACCACGAGTCGACGCAGCCAGTAACGCGGCCGCTGGGGCCGCACCGGATGACGTTGGGGGGCCGGCCGCCGGTTCTGCGGACGCCGATCTTGCGTACGCCGGTTGCCGGCGGTCGACCGTGCCGCCGAGCGAGCGGTCTGGCCGCGGCCGGTACGCGCGGTGCGGGCCGGCCGCCGTCCCGGGCGGCCATCCTGAGTGGTGACGGTGCGCTGCGCACGCGCCTGGCCGCGAGGGGCCTGCCGAGCTCTGGAGTGCGCCGACGACGTCGAGCGGGATGCGCCGCCGTCTGAAGCGCCGGAGCGAGAGGCACCGCCACGCGCGGAGGCGGAACGGGGGCCACCGGAGCGCGCCGACGACGCCCGGCCTCCCACGTTGCGACCACGCCCGCCGCCGCGGGAGCCGTCCCCCGAGTTCCGTCTCTGCGCCATGGGGCCGACTGTACCGGCGCCGCGGCCCCGCCCCGGTCAGCGCCCCGCCCGGCAGACTGCACCAGGCGGTTCAGTCGTCCAGCTCCAGGAGCATGCGGGTGTTGCCCAGGGTGTTGGGCTTGGCGCGGGCCAGGTCGAGGAACTCGGCGACGCCGTCGTCGTGGCTGCGCAGCATCTCCACGAAGATGTCGGTGCCCACGGGGGTGCCCTGAATCTCCTTGAACCCGTGGGCGGCGAAGAAGTCGACCTCGAAGGTCAGGCAGAACACTCGCCGCAGCCCCAGGGTGCGGGCGCGGTCCAGCAGGTTATTCAAGATGGCGTGGCCGACGCCGTGGTGCAGGTGGTCGCGGCGTACCGCCAGCGTGCGCACCTCCGCGATGTCATCCCACATGACATGAAGGGCACCGCAGCCGATCAGCCCCGACTCGGTAGCGCCGTCGAGTCGGCCGGTGCCCTCCGCGACGGTGAACTCCTGGATGTCCTCGAAGTAGTTGATCAGGTCCTTGCCGATCAGGATGCGCCGCTCCGCATAGGGGCGCACCAGCTCGGCGATGGCGCGCGCGTCGGCGGGGCGGGCGGGGCGCAGCACAGTGCGCCAGGCCGCGTCCCGGAAGCGGTCGGGCAGCCGGGCGGCAGCGTCGGACGCGGCCACGGGTACCGCCGACGATGCCGTCGGGGCGGCAGAGGCCGCCGCATCCGCCGCGGTGGGTGCACTCGTTTCGGCTCCCGCGCTGGTTGCGGGCGCCACGGCGCCCGAATCAGCGCTGTCGGTGCTGGGCGTATTGCGCATGCGGCCCATGTTCGCGCTTCTCCTTCCGTGCGGCCAGTGCCAGCACCGCGCGGGCGGTCGCGTCGTCGACCACCAGGTCGGTGGCCACGCGGGCCCGCAGCGCCGCCAGCAGGGCGCGCGTCTTGCCGACCCCCGCCACCACACACAGTCTGCGAGGAATCCGCGACAGCTGCGCGGGCGTAGGACCGGTGGCGCGCACATTGAGGGCGACGTCACGCCAGGTGCCGTCCTGACGCAGCATGACGGTACACACGTCACCGACGACGCCGTCGCGCAGCAGCAGGGCGCGGTCCTGCTCGCTCAGGTGCCCGCCGCTGTAGACCTGGCTGGGCAGCGCCGCACTCGGATCCAGTGAGCCGACGCCGAAAACCGCCAGGCTCGCCCGGTCCGCGAGCGCCAGCACGCGCCGCACGGAGCGCTCCGACCACATGGCCTCCCGGGTGGCGGCGTGGTCGAAGAACGCGGGAACCGGGAAGGCGACGGTGCGCGCGCCGAGTCGCTCGGCGAAGTCGGCCAGTACCTCCCCCACATTCGGGCCGTCGCCCTCGGGTGCGGTGGCCCCGTTGAGCTGAACCACGGTCAGTCCCGGCACGCGGCGTCGCGGCAGGGCGGCGGAGACCTCCGACATGGTGGTGCCCCAGGCCGCACCCATCACCCCGTTCTCGGGGGCGAGGGCCGCCAGCTCCTCGGCGGCCACGGCGGCGACCTGCTCCAGCCGGTGAATCTCGGTGGTGCCCTCGCGCACGGGCACGATCCGGGCGGAGACGTTGAAGGTGTCCCGCAGTGCCGCCTCCAGGGTGCCGGCACCGCCGGGCGCGGTCAGGGTGATGCGGACAATGCCGTCGGCGCGTGCCCGCGTCAGCAGGCGGGACACGGTGGAGCGTGACACGCCCAGGTGGCGGGCGATCACGTCCATGGTCTCCCCTTGGACGTAGTACATCGAGGCGGCCTCATAGCAGCGCTCGAGTGAGACCGTGCTGCCGGCCCCCTCCGTCATGCATCCCCCTGTCACCCACTGGCCTGCACGTTCGTGCGCCATGAGCGACCATTATCGCATGCACCGGCGGCTGCCCTTGGCACCTGGCACCGGTTTGGCCCCCGTAAGTCGGTTTGGATCGCCCCGGTAGCACACTGCGGCGCTCCAAACCGAAGGCAGGGGTCCGAACAGAGGATGGCGGTCCAAACGGGTTGGACGCGGTATCCGCGGGGTCAGCGCGCCCGGTCGGCGCGCTCCGGCTTGGGCTCGATGCCGGCCAGCCGGGACAGGCCGTAGGCGGCGTGCAGCACCCAGATCGGGTGGACCGTCTTGACGCCGCTGGACTGCTCGATCTGCCAACGGCAGGTCTCGGTGTCGCACACCGCCAGGTTCGGGTTCACCTCACGCACGATGTCGAACAGGGGTCCGCCGACCGCCTGGGCGACGTCGTACTTCTCCTTCTTCAACCCGTAGGTGCCTGCGATGCCGCAGCAGGCCCGACCGGACTCGACCACGTGGAAGCCCGGCACCAGTTCCATGAGCTCGATCGCGGGCATCCCCATGTTCTGTCCCTTGAGCTGGCAGGGGGCGTGATAGGCGACCGTGGCGTCGATGCGGCGGAAGTGGTGCGGCAACTCACCGGCGTCGTCCAGGTCGCGCAGGAACTCCGACAGCTCCACGGTCCGCGGGGACACGTCGGCGAGTACCTCGGCGTCCACGCCCATGATCTCGTGGGCCTCGTGCTTGAGCATGCCGGCGCAGGAGCCGGAGGAGGAAACGATCGTCAGGTCCTTGCCGGCCGCCGCCAGCTGCTCGCACAACTTGACCACGTTGGCCGACGCCTGCCCGTACAGGCCGTTGGACTGGGCGGCCAGGCCGCAGCAGCCCTGCTTGGGCACGATCACCTCATAGCCGATGTGCTCAAGCACCTCGATGGCGCGCTTGGAGGTCTCCACCTCGAAGTAGCCACCGGCGCAGCCGTGGAAGAACACGATCGGCCCGCGCGAGCCGGCGGGCACCAGCGTGCGGGCCCGCTTGGTGCGACGGCGCAGCCAGCCGGCCAGCGACTGCGGCTGTGCGTGCGGCATGGGCGCGTCGCGGTGCACCCCGACCGTCTTCTCCATGACCACGCGGATGGGCTTGTTGGCCAGTGCGGCGTTGGCCAGCGGCGCGATCGGGGTCATCACCTTGCCCATCAGGGTGGTCTGGGTGATCAGCCGGTCGCGCACGGGCACAGCGTTGTTCTGCGCGCGCATGACGGCGCGGGCCTGGTTGTTCAGCTCGGCGATCTTCACGCCCTGCGGGCACACCCGCGTGCAGGTGCCGCAGGAGGAGCAGTAGTCGATGGAGTGGTCCACGCTCTCCCCGTTGCGGTAGCGCTCCGCCTGCGGGCCGACGAACTTCGGGCCGGGGAACAGGTCGGTGACCTCCATGACCGGGCACATCGTCTCGCAGATGGTGCACTTGACGCAGCAGTCAAGGCTGGCTCGAGCCAGCGAGTGGGCGGCGGTTTCGACGGCGGCGGCGCCGCTCTTGACCCGCGCCCCGCCCTTGCCGGGCAGCGGCAGGTCCCAGCGCTGAGCCAGGGTGTCGACGTCGAACATCAGTCCTGCTCCTTCGTTACGTTCAAGCTGTCGTTGTTTGCGTCCGGGGCCGCGTCGTGGCCGAGCTCGGCCATCACCGCGGCGGCCGCCGCCTCGGCCGAGCCGAGCGCAATGCCCTCCCCGGACTTCTCACTCCAGCGCACCGCGCCGGCCAGCACCCCGCCGGCGGCATGGACACCGGCCAGTACGGGGGTGCCATCGGGGCCGAGCGGCCGCATCTGCGCATCGACCGCCACGCCCACGCGGAACAGTCCCTGGGGCGCGCCCCAGTAGTCGTGGTGGATCAGGCGGCGCAGGTTCTCCTGCCCATCCGCGCTGACCCCGGCCAGCGGCAGGCCCAACACCGTGTCGGTGACCTGCCCGTGGGAGTCCATGGTCAGGGCCCCGGACTCGAAGCCGCCGGCGGCCAGGATGAAGGCGTCGGCACGGTGCTCGCGGGGTCGGCCCGCGGCCGCACTGGTGACGGATACCAGTCGGCCGCCCTCGATGCGGCTGTCGACGACGCGTGCCCCCATGACCACGCGCACGCGCTCGGCGGAGGCGAGCCGGTCCAGCCAGTGCTCCAGCCGCAGCCCGGGTACCGACGGCGGAACCAGGGGAATCTCGCCGACGGGCGCACCGAGGCGGTCGGCGAGTTCCCGGAAGACGCCGGGGCGGTTCAGCCCGAGCACGGCGGGCAGCAGCACGGTCTCGCCGTCGCGCACCTTGCCGTCCAGCAGGCGGGCGAGCCGGTCGATCCCGTCCGGGTGGTCCAGGGCACGGGCATGCCCGACCGCGTTGGTGTCACTCTCGCCCGCGCGGGCCTCGAAGTCGACGGTGATGGCGCGCGCCTGCACGCGTCCGCCGCCGGGCAGTTCGGCGCGGCCCAGGTTCCCGGCCACCATGTCGGCGGTGAAGTCCTTGAGCCGGGCCAGACCGACCACCAAGTAGCGGCCGCCGTCGTGCAGCACGGACGCCTGCATGGAGGGCTGCACCAGCAGGGTGGGGCGCACGGCCCCCAGCGCCGTGGGCAGCCACAGGTTCGCGGGTCCCTCGCCGCTGTTCGCGGCGGAGCCGCCCGGCCCCGTGCCGGCGCCCTCCGCGGCGCCGTCCGGGCGCGCAGTCAGCAGGTCGGGGCCGACCAGGTCCGCGAAGCGATCCACGCCGGCAGCAGTGGCGTCCCGGCCGATCACCCGATAGGGGTGCCCCTCCGGCAGCAGGTCGGCTGCGGCAATGGCGGCGTAGGGGTGGGTGATGGCGCGGCGTGCGGCTCGCTCCGACTCGCCTCCGGCTCCCGGACCGGCCGGTCCGGCCGCGCCGCCGAGCCGTCCGAGCACGTCGATGGTTCCGGGCGACAGGGCCAGCCCGCCCATACCCTTGGTGACCAGGGTGACGCCGGCTCCGGCCCGGCGCAGCCGCAGGGCGGCCGCGTAGCCGGCAATCCCGGCGCCGATGACGACGACGTCGCTGTTCATGCACGTACCTCCTGCTTGGCTGCGGCGGTGGCGCGGGTCGCGCCGGCGAGGGCCGCGGCCTCGGCGTCGAGCCGGGGAGCTGCGGCCAGGGCGGCCAGGGCCTCCGCCAGTTCGTCGGGCCGCTGCTCGCCGTCCTCGGCGTTCTCAATCGGGGTGGCCGCGGCGGCGGGGGCCGCGGCGGTGGGCAGGTCCTCGACGTCGAGCGTGCCCTGCAGCATCCAGAAGTCCAGGGCCGCCTCGCGGACCTGCTCGCCGTGCAGGATGGACCACAGCCCGATCCAGCGGTGACGTAGGAAGGTGCGCAGCAGTTCGGTCGCCTCGGCGGCATCGGTACGCCCCTGGCACACGTGTACGCCGGCCACGCGGGCGGCGCAGAAGCCGCCCTGGCACGGGCCCATGCCGATGCGCAACTGGCGGCGCAGGTCGTCGAAGGAGGCGTCGGGCTGCTCGTCCATCAGGTCGGTGAGCATCTTGCGGGTGACCAGTTCGCACTCGCAGATGATCTGGCCCTCCAGCCGATCCTGCTCCCGGGCCGCCAGCCGGTGGGTGATGCGGTAGTTGTGGCCGGACTCGGAGCCGGGGACGGACTCGGTGTCCGTGGTGCACGGCCGCTCCACGCCCAACTCGGCGCAGACTGCGTCGACCGTGTTCTTGGCCATCAGCCGGTAGGTGGTCAGCTTGCCGCCGGCCACGGTGATCAGCCCGGCCAGGCCCTCGGCCTCGCTGTGCCGCAGCACGGTCATGCCGCGGCTCATGTGGCGGGTATCGGTGCCGGATACGCGCTTGTCGCGCACCAGTGGCCGGGCGCCGGCCCAGGCGTGCACCAACCGTGTCTGCCGGAACCCGGGGATGAGGACCTCGCCGGCGTCGAGCATCTGGGCGACCTCTTCACGGGGAATCGGGATGTGATCGGGGTCGGGGATGCGACTGTCGGTGGTGCCGATGATGGACACCGTGTGGTCGGGGACGAGGATGTCGCCGTCGGCGGGGTAGACGCAGCGATTGATGACGTGGTTGACCAGCCGGTGGTTGACGGCGATCATGATGCCCGCGCCGGCCACGATCTCCACCGCCTCGGAGCCGGCCATGGCGGCCAAGCGCCCGCCCCAGGGGCCGGCGGCGTTGACGACCATGGCACAGGAGATGGTCAGGTCCTCGCCGGTCTTGAGCCCATGGGCCCGTACGGCGACGACGCGGCGGTCTTCCCCCTCGCCCTCGACCACCAGGTCGGTGACCTCGTGGTAGGTGAGGATCTCGGCACCGTGAGCTCGGGCCGAGCGGGCGGCGCCCCACACCATCTGCCAGCCGTCCACGGCGGCGTCGTTGACGGCGAAGGCTCGCTTGATGCCGGGGTTCAGGCGCGGCTCCAGCCGCAGCGCCTCGGACAGGCTCAACTCCTCGCAGGCGACGCCGGTCTCCTGCGCGCCGATGAGGAAGCGGTCGGAGAATTCCAGGTCGTCCTCGGGGGTGACGACGAACATGCCGCCGGTGCGCTCGACGGCGTCGGCGTGGATGCGGGAGACGATGGCGTTCTCCTCGGCGCACTCGCGGGCGGAGCCGGGGTCGGATACGACGTAGCGGCCGCCGGAGTGCAGCAGCCCATGGAAGCGGCCGGAGGTGCCCTGTGCCAGGTCGGCGCGCTCCAGCAGCACGACGCTCAGGCCACGCATGGCGGCGTCGCGGGCGACCCCGACGCCGGTGGCGCCGCCGCCGACGACGACCACGTCGGCAGTCATGGCTCTCACTTTTTAGGACCTCCTCGTCCAGCTCGGCGGGGCGGCCACGCCGGGCCACCCGAACTGTTTGTCGTTTTCATGACTACACGGCGTCGGGAGCTCGTGCACGCCGAATGCGCAAACGTTCACCGCGCGACACGGCGGCGCGCACCTATTTCCCGTAACAATCAGACAAACCCGCTTTTTTCTTTGCAAATCCGCCGACTTCGCAACTGAGTTTCACCTCACCAACCTTCCGTTCCGGCGGTGCGAAGCTCCGAATCGGGGTCCGCCGTCGAGTACTTTCTAGGGTGTTCGGGCACAGCAACGACTCCGCCCGATCCTTCGTGGAACGCGGGCGGCGGCAGGCCGCTCGCCCTACACATCGAGCACGCTGTCGTGCAGAAAGTGAGCAGGCCATGAGTCTCGCCCAGATCTTCCTATCGGAGTTCTTCGGGACGTTCATCCTCATCCTCTTTGGTGCCGGCGTCTGCGCCGCCGTCAATCTCCCCAAGTCCAAGGCGCAGGGATCCGGCTGGATCGTCATCGCCTTCGGATGGGGCCTGGCGGTCTTCATGGGCGTCTACGCCGCCTACGCCACCGGCGGTCACCTGAACCCGGCGGTCACCATCGGCCTGGCCGTAGCCGGCAAGGACCTGGCGGCGGGTGTCCCTGCCACCGCCGCCAACATCTGCATCTACATCCTCGCCCAGATGCTGGGCGCCATCGTCGGCGCTGTCGCCGCCTGGCTGGCCTACAAGAAGCACTTCGACGAGCAGGCCCCCGGCGAGGTCAAGCTCAGCTGCTTCTCCACCGGCCCCGGCATCCGCTCCTACGGCTGGAACGTCGTCACCGAGGCCATCGGCACCTTCGCCCTGGTCTCCTGGGTGATCTACAACGGCAAGTCCCCCTCCGAGCTCGGCCCGCTGGCGGTGGCTTTCGTGATCGTCGCCATCGGCCTGTCGCTGGGTGGCCCCACCGGCTACGCCATCAACCCCGCCCGTGACCTGGGTCCGCGCATCGCCTACGCGTTCCTGCCGATCCCGGGCAAGGGCTCCGCGGACTGGGCCTACTCCTGGGTGCCGGTGGTCGGCCCGCTCATCGGCGGCGTCGTCGCCGGTCTGCTGATCCCGAACATGGCCGGGCTGTTCTGACACTCGCCCGCAATCACAATGAAGTGAACTGAAAGGACTCGTTCATGACCGAAGCAACCGAGGCCGAGAAGTACGTCCTGGCGATCGACCAGGGCACCACCTCCTCCCGCGCGATCGTCTTCAATCACTCCGGCCAGGTCGTCTCCATCGGCCAGCAGGAATTCACCCAGATCTTCCCCAACCCCGGCTGGGTCGAGCACGACCCGGTGGAGATCTGGGAGTCGGTGCGCGCCGTCGTCGCCGAGGCCCTGCAGAAGGCGGAGATCAACCGCCACTCGCTGGCCGCCGTCGGCATCACCAACCAGCGCGAGACCACCATCGTGTGGGACAAGAACACCGGTGAGCCGATCTACAACGCCATCGTCTGGCAGGACACCCGCACCGCGTCGATCGCCCGCGAGATCGCCGCCGGCGACCCGCTCGGCACCGAGCGCTACCGGCAGATCACCGGCGAGAACATCTCCACCTACCCCTCGGCCACCAAGGTGAAGTGGATCCTGGACAACGTGCCCGGGGCCCGAGAGAAGGCCGAGGCCGGCGACCTGCTGTTCGGCACCCCCGACACCTGGGTCGTGTGGAACCTGACCGGCGGCGTCAACGGCGGCGTCCACGTCACCGACGTCACCAACGCCTCCCGCACGCTGCTGATGGACGTGCGCACGCTGAAGTGGCGCGAGGACATCTGCGCCGACTTCGGCATCCCGATGTCCATGCTGCCCGAGATCCGCTCCTCCTCCGAGATCTACGGCTACGGCCGCAAGAACGGCCTGCTGATCGACACCCCGATCTCCGGCATTCTCGGCGACCAGCAGGCGGCCACCTTCGGGCAGGCCTGCTTCGAGGTCGGCACCGCGAAGAACACCTACGGCACCGGCTGCTTCATGCTGATGAACACCGGTGAGGAGCCCGTCTTCTCGAAGAACGGCCTGCTGACCACGGTGCTGTATCAGCTCGGCGACGCCAAGCCGGTGTACGCGCTGGAGGGGTCCATCGCGGTGGCGGGCTCGCTGGTGCAGTGGCTGCGCGACAACCTCGGCATGATCGAGAAGTCGAGCGACATCCAGGCGCTGGCGCAGACCGTGGAGGACAACGGCGGGGTGTACTTCGTGCCCGCCTTCTCCGGCCTGTTCGCTCCCTACTGGCGCGACGACGCCCGCGGCGTGATCGTGGGTCTGACCCGCTACGCCACCAAGGGACACATCGCCCGCGCCGTGGAGGAGTCCACCGCCTTCCAGTCCGCCGAGCTGCTCGACGCGATCAACGCCGACGCCGGGGTTCCGCTCAAGGAGCTCAAGGTCGACGGCGGCATGACCAACGACGACCTGGTCATGCAGTTCCAGGCCGACCTGTGCGGCGTCGACGTCATCCAGCCCGTGGTGGCCGAGACCACCGCGCTGGGCGCGGCCTACGCCGCCGGCATCGCGGTGGGCTTCTGGAACGGCACCGAGGACGTCGTGGCCAACTGGCAGGAGGGCAAGCGCTGGACGCCGTCCATGGACGCCGCCGAGCGCGACCGCACCTACCGGCTGTGGAAGAAGGCCGTCACCCGCACCTTCGACTGGGTTGACGACGACGTGAAGTGAGCGCCGGCGTCGGGGCCGCGTGAGTCCCAAGCCGGCTGACGCGACCTCAACCCGAGCGCCCGCACACCGAAATCTGCTGGGGCCCGGCACCGTGATGGTGCCGGGCCCCAGTGCCTACCCGGCAAACCCGGCCCCTTGCGGGCGGTGCCGCATCAGGTTCCCCAATCAGGTTTCCCAAGCCTCATGTGACGAGAGCGAATTGATGTGATAATTCAATAGTGGCCGTCGTCGCACGGCCTCGTCACGATCCCAACCGACTTCGACACCGTCGTCGCCCACCCCGCCCGGAACAGCTCATGACACTTACAGCATCCCTGCTCGCCACGGCCTTCACGCCCTCGACGACCGCCGTCGGCGGCAATGTCTTCCTCACCGCGATCATCGGCCTCCTGCCACTGATCGCGTTCTTCGTGCTCATGGGCGCCTTCAAGGTCGCCACCCACTGGTGCGCGATCATCTCCCTGGCGCTTTCCGCCGTGATCGCCGTCGCCGCCTTCCACATGCCGGTGGGGATGACGGCGCTGTCGGCCACGCAGGGCCTGGCCATGGGCTTCGTGCCGATCATCTACATCATCATCGCCGCCGTCTGGCTGTACAACCTCACCGAGACCTCCGGCCGCAGCCAGGACCTGAAGGCCGTGTTCAACGCCATCGGCAAGGGCGACCAGCGCGCCCAGGCCCTGATCGTGGCCTTCTGCTTCTGCGGCCTGCTGGAGGGGCTGGCCGGTTTCGGCGCGCCCGTGGCGATCACCGCCGCCATGCTGGTGACCCTGGGGGTGCCCAAGCTCAAGGCCGCGATCACCACCATCGTGGGCAACGGCATCTACGTCGGCTTCGGTGCCATGTCCATCCCGGCAACCACCGCCGGGAACCTGGGCGGCGAGGACCCGGTGTCCGTCGCCCAGAACATGGGTCACCTGACCTCGCTCATCTGCGTGCTGGTGCCCTTCCTGCTGCTGTTCATCCTCGACGGCGCCCGCGGGGTGCGGCAGTTGTGGCCGCTGGCGCTGGTGGCCGGCATCGCGGCCGGCATCGGCCATTTCGTCACCCCCAGCCTCTCCTACGAACTGACCTCGGTGGTGGGCGCACTGCTCGCCTTCGCCGCCTGCTACCTGTTCCTGCTGGCCTGGACGCCGCGTACACCCGATGAGTACCACTCGGAGATCGACGGCGCCGACAAGCCCGACCGCGAGCGCGTCATCCTGGCGCTGCTGCCCTACGTGCTCGTGGTGGTCATCATCGCCATCACCAAGCTGTGGAAGCTCGGCGTGGATCTGTCCGCCGTCCTGTCCGGCACCGATATCAAGATCCCCTGGCCGGGCGTGTACGGCAACCTGCTCACCGCCGACGGCGAGGCCTCCAGTTCCGCGGTCTACAACCTGCAGACGCTGTCCAACCCGGGCACCTGGATCCTGCTCACTGCGGTGATCGTGTGCATCGTCTACGGCACCCGTTCCTCGGGCGGACGCTTCCAGACCTCCATCGGCGCCATGTTCGCGGTGCTGCCGCGCACGATCTACACGCTGCGCATGTCCATCCTGACCATCGCCTCCGTGATGGCCCTGGCCTACGTCATGAACTTCTCCGGCCAGACCACGGCCGTGGGCGCCGCCCTGGCCACCACCGGCGCGGCCTTCGCCTTCCTGTCCCCCGTGCTGGGCTGGGTCGGCACGGCGGTGGCGGGCTCGGCCACCAGCGCCGGCGCGCTGTTCGCCAACCTGCAGGCCACCGCCGCCGCACAGGCCCACCTGGACCCGCGCATTCTGCTGGCCGCCAACACCATTGGCGGCGGCCTGGGCAAGATCGTCTCCCCGCAGAACCTGGCGGTGGTCACCACGGCCGTGGACGCCCCCGGCACCGACGCGGAGATCCTCAAGAAGGCCGCCCCCTACTCCATCGGGCTGCTGCTGGTGTTGTGCTGCCTGGTACTGGCCGCCTCCCAGGGCTGGCTGGGCGCCTACATGCCTGCGTGACGATCACCGCGGGCACTGGGTGATGCCGCGACTACCACGCCCGACTTGCTGTCGCCGATCTACCCCGACCTGCACCAATACGTTCCCCAGGACTGCACCTTCGTCACCGTCCCGGAGTCCGACGCGAACCAGATTCTCGACACCGAGAACGCCGACCTCGAGGGAGGGTCGGAGCGGTTCACCGTGGATGAGCTAGCACTGTCCACCGAGTGCAACCTCGTCGTCATGGTCGGCACCGGGCACTACTCCTGACGGCGTAACACCAGGTTCAAGGGGGCAAGGCTCGTAGGGTGGCAATTCCCGTAGGGGTCCCTTAAGCGGCGGGGCGACGGTTCGTACCTTCCGGTGGACGGTTCGTACCCTCCGGTGACGGTTCGGCACTCCAGGGTACGAACCGTCACCGAAGGGTACGAAGCGCTGACGCCAAGTGCCGAAGCGTCGTCGGAAATGCCGAAGCGTCGGCGCCAGGCGGCCAACCGCAAACAGCCGCACACCCCGGGCACCACCCAGACCCCACACCCGCACCCTCGAACCGGAAGAGTCAGCCAACGACATCGTCGGCCGCACACGGCAACAGGTGAGGAAAACCGAAGACCGGACTTGCGGAATGTGATCCAAAACGTGTCCGCTGCGGCACCCGCGCGGCCACTCGCCAGTCCGAACCGCGCCCACTTTTCCGCGAGATTTCAGGCCTCGCCCAGGGAGCTTGAAGGTGCTCGCGCCGACCGGTGGAGACGGCCCCGACGCCGTCCTAACCTGGTCACGGTTACGCCAATGCATTTCGTGGAGGAAAGGACCTCACACCGTGCGCGTCGCACTATTCGCCACGTGTCTGGCAGACACGATGTTCCCTCAGGCCGCACAGGCCACCGTCAGTATTCTCGAGCGCCTCGGCCACGAGGTGGTCTTCCCCCAGGGGCAGGCCTGCTGCGGCCAGATGCATGCCAACACCGGTTACTTCAAGCAGGCCGCCTCCATCGTGGAGAACCACGTCAAGACCTTCGAGCCGGTCCTGGACGGGGAGTGGGACGCCGTCGTCGTGCCCTCCGGGTCCTGCGCGGGCGCCGCCCGGCACGAACAGCGGCTCGTGGCCGAGCACGTGGGCGACGCCGCCCTGGTCAAGCGCGTGGATGCGCTGAGCAAGTACACCTACGACATCTCCGAGTTCCTCGTCGACGTACTCGGCCTGGAGGACGTGGGCGCCTACTTCCCGCACACGGTCACCTACCACCCCACCTGCCACTCCATGCGGGTGGCGCACGTCGGCGACCGCCCCTACCGGCTGCTGCGGGCCGTCGAGGGCCTGACCCTCATCGAGCTTCCCGATGAGAAGGTGTGCTGCGGCTTCGGCGGCACCTTCTCCATCAAGAACTCCGACACCTCCACCGCCATGGTCGCGGACAAGGCCGCCAACGTCATGTCCACCGGCGCCGAGGTGCTGTGCACCGGCGACTACTCCTGCCTCATGAACATCGGCGGGGCCCTGTCCCGCGTCAACTCCGGCGTGCGCGTAATGCACCTGGCGGAGATTCTCGCCTCCACCAAGGAAGCCCCGTTCGAGGGCCACGTCTCCTTCCAGCCCAGCAAGGATCAGGTGCGACTGTAATGACCCAGACATTTCTAGGCATGCCCGCCTCCGCCCCCGACGAGCAGCCCCACACCGGTGGCTGGCGCACCAATGTCGCGGTCCCGCAGGACACGCTGCGCTGGGGCCACACCTTCCCCGAGGGCGCCCACAAGACCCTCGCCAACACCCAGATGCGCCGCAACCTGGGCCACGCCACCCGCACTATCCGCAACAAGCGGCAAATGCGCGTGGACGAGATGCCCGACTGGGAGGACCTGCGCAACGCGGCGGAGGCCGTCAAGTTCGAGGTCGCCTCCCGCCTACCGGAACTGTTGGAGCAGTTCGAGGCCAATGTGACCGCCAACGGCGGCATCGTCCACTGGGCCCGCGACGCCGCCGAGGCCAACCGGATCGTCGCCGACATCATCAAGTCCAAGGGCGTGGACGACGTCGTCAAGATCAAGTCGATGGCCACCCAGGAGACCAACCTCAACGAGTACCTGGCGGACGAGGGCATCACCGCGCACGAGACCGACCTGGCCGAGATGATCGTCCAGCTCGCCGACGACATGCCCTCCCACATCGTGGTTCCGGCCATCCACCGCAACCGCTCCGAGGTGCGCGGCATCTTCCTGGACCGCATGGGCGACGCCCCCGAGAACCTCTCGGACAACCCGCAGGAGCTGACCGCGGCCGCCCGTGCACACCTGCGCCGCAAGTTCCTGCACGCCAAGGTGGCCGTCTCCGGCACCAACATGGGCGTGGCCGAGACCGGCACCGTCTCCATCTTCGAGTCCGAGGGCAACGGCCGCATGTGCCTGACCCTGCCGGACACGCTGATCACGCTGATGGGCATTGAGAAACTGGTCCCCCGCTTCCAGGACGTGGAGATCTTCACCCAGCTGCTGCCCCGCTCCGCGACCGGCGAGCGCATGAACCCCTACACCTCCATGTGGACGGGCGTCACTCCCGGCGACGGCCCGCAAGAGTTCCACCTGATCCTCATGGACAACGGCCGTACCAAGGTGCTCACCGACCCGATCGGTCGGCAGGCCCTGGCCTGCATCCGCTGCGGCTCGTGCATGAACATCTGCCCCGTCTACCAGCACACCGGCGGGCACGCCTACGGATCGGTCTACCCCGGTCCGATCGGCTCGATCCTCACCCCCCAGCTCACGCAGGGGCTCGACGACGACGATCCGGTCCACACCCTGCCCTTCGCCTCCTCCCTGTGCGGGGCCTGCGGGGAGGTGTGCCCGGTCAAGATCGACATCCCCACCATCCTGATTCACCTGCGGGCCCGCAGCGTGGACGTCAAGCGCCGCCTGGTACCGGATATGTGGGACGTGGCCATGAACGCCACCGCCCCGATCATGTCCAACGGCAAGGCCTGGCTGGCGGCCACCGAGGGGGTCAAGGCCACCCGGTTGATCGGGCACGACGGGCGCATCGGTGCCCTGCCCTTCCCCGCCTCCCTGTGGACGCGCTCGCGCGACCTGCCGATCGCCCCCAAGGAGTCGTTGCGGCACTGGTGGAAGCGCACCCACCCCGACGGCGTCACCCCGGCCCGCCCGGCCACCGACGCCGTTGACGCCGCCCAGCCCGCCGCCACCGAGGAGAACCGCTGATGGATGCCAAGACCGCCATTCTCGCCCGCGCCCGTGAGGCCATCTCCCGCTCTCAGCAGGGCCGCCCGGTGCGTGAGATCCCGCGTGATTACATTCGTGTCGGCGCCGACGCCCCCGGCTCGGAGCCGGTGGTGGCGGACATGGTCGAGAAGCTCGAGGACTACTCCGCGACGGTGGTACGGGCCCCGAAGGATGCCGCCATCCTGGACGGCATTGACGAGCTGCTCGGAGAGGCGAGGACCGTCGTCGTCCCCGCCGGGCTGCCCGCCGCGTACAAGGAGGCGGCCGCCCGCAACGGACGCAAAGTGGTGGAGGACTCCCGCGAGCAGCAGATCCCCACGCTCGAACTCAACGAGATCGACGCCGTCGTCACTTGCTCCCGGGTGGGCGTGTCTCTGTCCGGGACGATCTGCCTGGACGGAGAACCCGATCAGGGCCGGCGCGCCATCACCCTCGTGCCGGACAAGCACGTGATCGTGCTGGAGCGCGAGATGATCATGCCGACCGTGCCGCAGGCCGTCGACGTGCTCGGCCGGCACCCCACCCGCCCGATGACCTGGATCGCCGGCCCCTCGGCGACCTCCGACATTGAGCTGGTGCGCGTCAACGGCGTGCACGGCCCGCGCAACCTGGGCGTGGTCATCGCCCACTGAGGTCCGACGCGCACCGTGCGGGCTACGGTCGAGTCATGGCATCCCCCATTTCTCCGGAGTCCCGACCTCCCGGCTCGGCCCGGTCGCGCCGGGAGGCGCTCATCCGCTACCTGCGTGAGCGCGGGGAAACGGAGGTGGCCGCCCTGCCGGAGCGGTTCGGCGTGTCCGTGGAGACCATCCGCCGCGACCTGCGTCAGCTGGAGGAGAGCGGTCGCATCATCCGCTCCTACGGCCGGGTCACGGCCGCCGAGTCCGCCGCCTACGAGACCACGCAGGCGTTCCGCTCCAGCCACAACGTCGCCGAGAAGGACCGCATCGCCCGGGCTGCCGCCGCGTGCCTGGGCGACGCGGAGACGGTCTTCCTCGACGAGGGCAACCAGCCGCTACTGGTGGGGCGCGTCCTGCCCGCCGACCGTCCGCTCACCGTGGTGACCACCTCCCTGCCAACGGCGATCGAGTTGGCCGAGCGGCCGCGCTACACCGTGATCGCCGTCGGCGGCCGGGTGCGGCCGAAAACCCTGGGCGCCGTCGATCACTGGGCCACCACCATGCTGGAGCGTATGGAGCCGGACCTCGCTTTCATCGGCGCCAACGGGGTGACCGACGACGGCTGGCTGACCACCCCGGACCCGGCGGTCGCCGCGGTCAAGGAGACGGCGCTCGCCGTTGCCCGCCGCGCGATATTCGTCGGCAACCACACCAAGTTCGGGCATTCCACCTTCGTGCGCTTCGGCCATGTGCGGTCCCTGGAGCGCATCATCACCGGCCGGGAGCTGCGCTCCACGACGGCGCGCAGGCTCGGCGGCCTGGGCCCACAGGTCGAGCGGGTCTGAGTGCGCGACGCGGGCGGGCCCGCCGGCCGGGCCCGGCCGTACCCAAGCGCGCAGCCGGCGGACCGGGTGCCGAAGCGGTCACGCCTCCGGCCCTAACCGGTCACCAACCACCCCAACCGGTCACCTGCGACCGCACCATTCCAAGGCCGATGGCGGTCGATATCGGTCGCCCGCGGGCGGTCAACCGGTCAGCAAGACGGTCACTCGGGGACCGCAGACTGGGTTCACCGGCGAAGGACGCCGGCCCTGACCAGCGACCAAAGGTGATCGAGCAACGATGCCCAGCTCCAACAGGTTCATAGCAGCCATACAGAAAACCGGATTCCCCACCAACCTCGCCACGGGGTTCTTGGCGGTCATCATCTTCGTGATCGGCGACGGCATTGAGGCCGTCTGGATCACCAACTACCTGTCCAGTGAGGCCGTGGGTTTCACCGTCTCCCAGGCGTCGATGATCGTCACCTCCTATGGGGTGGTCGTGGCCATCGCGGCCTTCCTCTCCGGCGCCCTGTGCGACGCGATCGGCTGCCGCCGGGTGATGCTGATCGGCCTGGTGTCATTCCTGGTGTTCGACGCACTGTTCATCGCCGTCGGGCTTCCCAGCCACAACCTACCGCTGCTGCTGCTGTTCTATGGGTTCCGCGGCTTCGGCTACCCCATGTTCGCCTACGGGTTCCTCACCTGGACCATGATGGTGACCCCACCCGCGCGCCAGTCTTCGGTCTCGGGCTGGTTCTGGTTCGCCTTCAGCCTGGGCATGCAGCTGCTCGGCTCCTACCTGTCCAGCCTGCTGCTGCCGCACATCGGCCACATCGCCACCCTGTGGCTCGGCTGGGTGCTGGCGGCGGTCGGCGGCACTATCGGCATGCTGTTCCTGCGGCTGCACCCCTCCTCGGCGCAGACCCGCGGCAAGTCGGTGGCCGAGTCCGTCGGCTCCGCCGTCTCCGTGCTGTGGCGCTACCCGAAGGTCTCCATAGGTGGCATCGTGAAGGTCATCAACCTGTCCGGCCAGTACGGCATGCAGGCCTACTACGTGGTCTATCTGCACAAGGTCTACGGCATGCCCGAGTCCCAGGCGATCCTGGAGTTCTCCATCTTCGGCTTCGTGGCCATCCTCGGCGACGTCTTCTGGGGCGTGATCGGCGACAAGCTCGGCTGGCGCAACACCCTGCAGTGGTTCGCCACCCCGATTACGGCCGCGGCGCTGGCGTACATCTACCTGATCCCGATTGTCGCCGGACCGAACTTCTTCCTCATCGCCCTGGGCACCTCCGCCGTCGGCATCGGGCTCAGCGCACACGTGCCCACCACGCCGCTGATCACCGCCCACGCCCACGGCGAGACCGGCAACGCGCTGGCGATCCTGAACCTGGGCGCAGGCCTGGGCGCCTTCGTGGGCCCGGCCATCGTCACCCTGCTGATGGGCGACGAGACCACCGCCTCCGGCTACCTGTGGGTGGCCATGGCGCTGGCCGGCATCTACGTCATCTCCTTCTTCCTGTGCTTCGCCCTGAAGCTGCCCGGCAACGCTCGCATCCTCGAAACCTTCAGTGATGAGGACGCCGACGAGCAAGACGAGCAAAAGGAGGCGGTCACCGCCTGATCCCACACCAGCGAGGCCGGCGTCACCCACGCGGGGCGCACACGGCACCCCGGCCCGACGCCGCCCGCAAACCCCACCCACTTCCACACCGCTGAACCCGACTCAAGACAAGGATGTCAACACCATGACCACCACGCTCGCCGCCTCTCCGCTCGCCCCCAGCTACGACCGCTCCGCCATTACCACCGGCATCGTCCACATGGGTGTGGGCGGCTTCCACCGCGCCCACCAGGCCATGTACCTCGACCGGCTCATGCGCGAGGGCAAGGCCCGGGACTGGGGCATCTGCGGAGTGGGCCTGCTGCCCCAGGACGCCCGCATGCGCGACGCCCTGACGAGGCAGGACTTCCTGTACAGCCTGACTCTCAAGCACCCCGACGGTCACCACGAGCCCGCGATCATCGGCTCCATCTGCGACTACCGCTTCGCCCCCGAGGACCGCGCCGGTGTGCTGGAGGTGATGACGGCCCCCACCACGCGCATCGTCTCCCTGACCGTCACCGAGGGCGGCTACAACATCGACGACGCCACCGGCGCCTTCCGGGCCGACACGCCCGGCGCCGCCCACGATGCCACCAACCCCCACGAGCCGGAGACCTCCTTCGGCTACATCGTGGAGGCCCTGCGGCTGCGCCGCGAGGCCGGCACCGCCCCCTTCACCGTGATGAGCTGTGACAACCTGCCCGGCAACGGGAAGATCGCTCGCACGGCCGTCGTCTCTCAGGCGCGTCTGTCCGACCCGGAACTGGCCGACTGGATCGACACCAACGTCGCCTTCCCCAACTGCATGGTCGACCGCATCACCCCGCAGACCACCCCCGCCGACATTGAGGAGGTGCGCGCCGAACTGGATGTGGAGGACGCGTGGCCGGTGGTGGCCGAGCCCTTCACCCAGTGGGTGCTGGAGGACGACTTCCCGGCCGGACGCCCGCCCTATGAGGAGGTCGGGGTGCAGATGGTCGACGACGTCGTCCCCTATGAGCTGATGAAGCTGCGGCTGCTGAACGCCTCCCACCAGGGCCTGGCGCACTGGGGCCGGCTGCTGGGCATGGAGTACGCGCACACGGCCGCCGCCGACCCCGACATCGCCGCCTGGGTGCGTGCCTTCCTGGAGCGCGAGGCGCGGCCGCGGCTGCTGCCGGTGCCGGGCATCGACTTGGACGAGTACATCGACACGCTCTTCGAGCGCTTCACCAATGAGGCGATCGCGGACACGCTGCTGCGGCTGGCGCAGTTCGGCCCCTCCGGCATGCCGAAGTTCGTGCTGCCGACCGTGCGCGACAACCTCGCCGCGGGCGGGCCGATCCGCCTGGGCGCGGCCATGTGCGCCGCCTGGTCGCTGGGGGTGCTCGGCACCGACGAGAACGGTGAGGCGATCCCGGTGGCCGACGACCTGCGGCCCTTCGCCGAGAGGCAGGAGGCGGGCGACGAGCTCGGCTTCATCGGCAACCGGGAGATCTTCGGCGACCTGGCCGACGACGAGCGCTTCCGCACCGCCTACATCGAGGAGCTGGCGGCGCTCAAGCACGAGGGTGCCCGCGCCCGCATGCGCGCCCTGCTCGTCTGAGCCCTCACCGGCCCCCTCCCCTCACCAACCCCCTTCACCGAGATCGGTTGAAGTTACGTGCCGAGGTCGGTCGAGCCGGCTAGCGAGGCCGGTACAAGCCACACACCGAGACCAGTAGTAATGACGGGCCCGACGACTTCCGTCGCCGGGCCCGTCGGGTGTGTCGAATTCAGGCAGCCGCCCTCGGTCAGGCGGCCGTCGCCTTCGCCTTGTCCTTCAGTATGCCCATCCAGACGGCCCGGCAGGATAGCCTTGGGTTCCGTGAGCACCCGCGTGATCCTGCTTGCCGGTCCGTCCGGCTCCGGTAAGACCTCCCTGCTACGTCGGTGCGGCGCACACCGCCTCAAACTGGACGACTTCTATCGCGACGGCGATGAGCCAGGCATGCCCCTGCTGGACGGCACGTTCTCGGGCGCCGACGGCGTCAGTCGGGCCGAGGCCATGAGCGCCATAGACTGGGACAACCCGGCCTCCTGGGACGCCGACCGGGCCATGACGGCGATTCTGGAACTGTGCGCCACGGGCTCGACGACTGTGCCCGTGTACTCGATCCGGGACAACGCCACCGTCGACTACACCACCCTCGACGTGGACGCCCTGCCGGCATACGTCGCGGAGGGCGTGTTCGCCGCGGAGCTCGTGGACCGTTGCCGGGAGGCCGGCGTGCTCGCCGACGCGCTCGTGCTGCGGCGCCCGCGCCTGCAGACCTGGTGGTTCCGGCTGCGCCGGGACCTGGCCGAGCATCGCAAGCCCATTCATGTGCTGCTGCGCCGCGGACTGCGACTGGCGCGGGAGGAACCCGCCAAGATCGCCGGCTGGGTGGCGAAGGGGTGCCGTCCGGTCGATCGCGCCGAATGCGAGGCCATCATCACTGAATACCTCAGCGCCGACGTCCAGCAGTCCCGGGCCGACGACGCCGCCTGAGCCCCGTGTCCGACAGGCATCTCCCCCGGCCGCCCCGCGCGAAACCGATCCGACCGCGGGACCTTGAGTCCGCCGGCGCCGTCGTCCTGCGTGCGGGAGGGTACGTTGACCTAGCCCGGATAAGCGGCGTCGACATCTCCGGGGTGGATCTGCGCGGGTTGGAACTGGTTGAGTGCGTCCTGGAGGATGTGCGGGCGGATCGTGCCCATCTTGAGGAGTTCCGCCTGGCGGAGTCGCGCGTGGACAGGCTGACGGCCTCCGAGCTGCACGCGCAGCGGTCGGTGTGGAGAGAGGTCTCCTGGGAGTCGTCACGGGTCGGAGCCTGCGAATGCCACGATGCGCAGTGGCGCAGCGTGCTGGTCGAGGACTGCCACATCGGCTTCCTGGGGCTGGGGCGGGCCAATCTGCTGGATGTGCGCCTACGCGGTTGCACGGTGGACACGCTCGACCTGACCGCCGCCACGCTCAACCGAGTGGCTTTTGACGACTGCCGCGTCGGTGAATTGCGGATCCGGGAGTGCCGACTCAAAGACGTGGACCTGCGGGGACTTCAACTCGAGCAGATCGACGACGCCGCGGGCCTGCGAGGAGCGTGGGCGGGCGCCGATCAACTCGTGGAGCTAGCGCCCGCACTCGCCGTACATGCGGGCCTAAGAATCGTCTAGCGCCCGGCTCCCGCGCCTTTCTAACTCTCTCCCCATTCCTCCGCTTCGCCGAGACCGGCGCTGGTGACGTTCCCCGACCGGCGGGAGGTACGCCCCGGGGTCTACAGTCGGCCACTCAGCCCGGCCGCGGATTCCGCCGACCACACCGCCCCGGGTTTTCCACAGGCACCACAGGCCAGGTAGCAACAACAACAAGGGTCACGGTACGGTTGCGCAGCGTCAGCACACCGC
>NZ_LK995483.1 GCF_900002405.1 Actinomyces succiniciruminis
GCACCTTCCAGTCCGCCGCCGCGAGCCGCGGCAGCAGATTCGACCCGAGGTACCCGCCGCCACCGGTCACGAGGACGCGCTTCATCCCCCAATTATTACGCAGAAGCAACATCTGCACCCCCGTCGCGCGCAGTCTCATTGCGGCGCGAGGGCCCCTCAGCCCAGCCCGGGCAGGCCGGCAACCTCCCGCGGTCGGTCGTGCAGGGCGCGCACGCACGCCCGGTAGATGAGGGCCACGCACCACACGAAGCCCACCAGCGCCACCTGCACCGGGCGCGACCAGCCGACGTCGGGCATGACCAGCACGGCCACGCCGGCCGCCACGCACTCGGCGGTGTTGAAAAGGACGTCGTAGATGGAGAAGGCGCGGCCGCGGTAGGCGTCGGCGGTGTCGGCCTGGACGATGGTGTCGACGGCGATCTTGGCACCCTGCACGCCCACGCCGAAGATGAAGATCCCCGCGGTCATGAGCGCCTGCTGGTGGGTGCCCACGAGGATCAACTGGCCAACCGATCCGCCGAGCAGGCACATGACGATCCAGGTCGACGGCGCCACGCGCTCGTGGGCCAGCGGGGTGAGCACCACCGCCAGGCCGTGGCCGGCGACCATGGCGCCCATCAGGGTGGCGAAGATGGCGAGCCCCGTGTCGGCGTCCTCGGGGGCGGCGAGCAGGTTGCGGGCGGTCAGGATCATGGTGATCACCTGCATGCCGTACACGAAGCGGTGCAGCGCCATGGTGGTCAGCGCCAGACCGGGGGTGCCCCGGCGCACCAGGTAGCGCACGGCGTCGGCAAGGTCGCCGGCGGTGGCCGCGAGCGCAGCGCCCAGGCCGTCGTCGGCGGGCTTGTCCGGGCCGAGCTGGTTGGCGCCGAGCCGGGTGACCACCCCGGCGGCCAGCACATACAGCACCATGGCGGTCAGCAGGCTGGCGGTGTCCTGGGCGGTCCCGGCCGGCAGCGCCAGGCGCAGCACGAAGCCGATGACGGCGCCGATCGCGGTGGCGGCACCGCCCAGGGTGGGCACGATCGAGTTGGCGGTCAGCAGGCGTCGGTGGTCGATGATCTGCGGCAGCCCGGCGGACAGCACGGACAGCAGGAAGCGGTTGATGCCCAGCGCCACCAGGACGAGCACGTACACGGCCGGGCCGATGCCGGTGGCGCGCAGCGCGAGCGCGGTCAGCGCGATGACGCCGGCGCGCGCCAGGTTGCCGTACAGGAGGGTCTGCCGACGGCGCCAGCGGTCGATGAACGGCCCGGTGAAGGGGCCGACGACGCTGAAGGGCAGCAGCATAACCACCAGGGCCGCGGCCACGCCGGAGGCGGTGGTCATGTTTTGCGGCTGGAAGAAGAACAGGGTGGCCAGGCCCGCCTGCACCATGCCGTCGCCGGTCTGGGACACCAGGCGGACGCCCAGCAGGCTCCGGAAGGCCGGGACGGAGGCGAGGTCCTTGAGGTCGTCGGTCAGACGCATGGGCATAGCCTTCCGCATGGGCGCGCCGACGGCGGTCAGCGTCCGCTGTGAGATCCGGCTGGGAAGGCGCGTTACGACGGCGTGAGTCCACTCGGGGAGCCGCGGCCGCGGGGGGCTTCGGCCGCGCGGGTCGCCCAGGCCGACGTCGGCGCGAAGCGCTGATACCGCAATCGCCTCGGCAAGGGTGGGTGCGAGGCACGAACGCCCGAATCGAGCTAGCAAACGCTTTGGCAACCCTTGACAACAACCGCGAACGGCGATTAGTCTTCCCGACGTACTTACTAAGTAGTAAGTAACTGCCGTTGGTGAACATCGCCGTTCAATGAAAGGGTCCACGCACATGGCACAGCAGCCCGCGACCCCCGCCGAGGAAGACGCCTCGGCTCCCTCCAACCTCGCCCCCGACACCGGCCTACCGCTCGACCGAGGCGCCATGGTGCGCTTCGGCGCAGGTTTTCTCCTGATATCCGTACTTTGGGCAGTCGGCCTGAGCATCATCGCCTCGGTGCTCCTACCTCAACGCCTGAAGGACTTGGGAGTTGCCAACCCCGATGCGCTTCTCGGCACCATCAACGCAATCACCGCCATCGTCTCGCTGGTCTCCAACCTGATCTTCGGCAACTTCTCCGATCGCACTCGCTCACGTCTTGGGCGCCGCACCCCCTGGGTCGTCTGGGGAGGAATCATCGGCGGAGTCACGCTCTTCGCCGTTGGCGTCATCGGCAACACCAAGCTGCTCACGCTCGACTACTGCCTGTGCATGGTCGGCCTGAACATGATGCTCGCCCCGGCGATCGCCGTGCTGTCCGACCGCGTACCCGAGTCCATTCGCGGCACCATGTCCACCTTCTGGGGCGTGGGCGCGGCGATGGGCTACCCGCTCGGCGCAATCATCGGCGCCTCCTTCATCACCGGAGGCTCTGCCGCAACCTCGGGCTTCGTGGTCGGCGGCATCCTCATGGGTATCTCCGGCATCGTTGCCGTGGCGCTGTGGCCGCGCGAGCGCTCCTCCGCCGACCTGCCTCCGGCGGGCCAGTCCCTGGCTGATCTCGCCCGCTCATTCATTCCCCCCACCCACGGCGCCAGCGACTTCTACAAGGCGTTCTTCGGCCGCTTCACGATGCTCATCTCCTACCAGATGATCAACGCCTACCAGCTCTACATCATTCAGGACTATCTGGATCTGTCCGCCGGACAGGTGGCCTCCACCGTCGCACTTACCAACACCATCATCCTGGTGGTCAGTCTCGCCGGCGGCTTCATCGGCGGCCCACTGTCCGACCTGTTGCACCGCCGCAAGGTGCCGGTGGTGATGGCCTCCCTGTGCTTCGCCCTGGGAGTCGCAATGCCCTGGATCATGCCGACGACAACGGGTATGTACCTGTTCGCCGCCATCGCCGGATTCGGCTACGCGGTCTACGGCTCCGTAGACCAGGCGCTGAACGTGGATGTGCTGCCCGACCCCGAGACGGCCGGCAAGGACCTGGGCATCCTGAACATGTCCACCACCTTCGGTCAGATGTGCGGCCCGATCATCACTTCCTTCGTGGTCACCCGCACCGGGAGCTACTCCCTGGTGTTCCCAATCTCGATCGTCTGCGCCGTCGTCGGCTGCTTCTCCATCCTGGCGATCCGCAAGGTGCGCTGAACGGATGTGCCCACGCGCCCGGCCGAGACACCATGCCCCGGCCGGGCGCGCCTCATTGTCGCCATCCGGGACAAACGGCGGCCGACCGCCTCGCAACCACTCGTACAACCGCGCGATCTCAACGATCCGTAATCGCGCCGTCGCCGCTGCGGGCGCGTTTGTCCCGGATTCGGGCAGTTAACGAGCCCGGGCCATAGGATCGGCGCATGCCGCCGTCCTCCCCCAAACGCCACCGCATGACCGCCGCCCAGCGGCGCGAGCAGATCGTTGATGTCGCCACCGAGTTGGTGGCCAAGCACGGATTCAACGGGCTGTCGCTGCAGGAGGTGGCGGACGCCGTCGGCATCACCCAGGCCGGGCTGCTGCACTACATCGGCACCAAGGACGGCCTGCTGGAGCTGCTGCTGAACGATCGCTACGACCGCCAGGGCACCCCGCAGGACTTCATCGACTCCGGCGACCCGGCCGCCACCCACCCCGAGGGCATCAGCCTGCCGGCCTACTTCCGCTACCTGGTGGCCTTCAATGAGGCTCGCCCGGAACTGATGGAGCTGTACATGACGCTGGGCGTGGAGGCGACCGACCCGCGTCATCCCGCCTACGAACGCTTCATCGACCGCCCCGACCAGGTGTGGGACTACTACTCCTCCTTCACGTGGCGGCTGCCCCCCGAGGTCATGGCGGCGGGCGGCTGGGAGTCGATGCGGCCGCTGGTGGAGATGGCGATCGAGGCGATGGACGGCGCACAACTCCGCTTCTTCCGCCGCCCGCCCATCTCCCTGGTCGAGGAGTGGGCGCGCTGGGAGGCGGTGCTGTTCCCCTCCCCGGTCTGGGACGACTACCGCTGACGCTCATGCAAATCACGACCTTGGGGTACGTTCCACGACCCCGGGGTGGTCGTGGAACGTACCCCAAGGTCGTGCAGTGTCACCAAGGTCGTGGAATGCGCACGAGCATGCGCGGGAAAGGCAGCAGGCCGACGACGGCGGGGCGGGAGCAGCGGGCCGCAGGCGTGGCCGGGGCTGGCGGGAGCGGCCCGAGGCACGAGGGCTGCGGCTGACAAGCCCTGGCCTGCTGCTCCCGCGCGTCGCTACCGCCGACCGCTCCCGACTCCGCCTTCCTAACTTCGCCTGCGCTCCGCGCGCCGCTCAGGCCAGCGGCTTGGGGGCCACCTCCACGTACTCGGCGGGCACCACCACGGTCACCAGGGAGTCGGCGGGGGCGGTGAAGGACACGTTCTTGCTGCCCACGCCCACCACGAACTCCTGCGGGGTGGTCATGTCGTTCTGTGCGGCCACCACCACCGAGCCGTCCGGGTTGTGGAAGGCCAGCAGGTTCTCATACCCCGTGTAGGACAGCGCCGGCACGAACCGGGCGCCCGGCTGCACGAAGCCGGACAGGTGTCGCAGCACGTAGTACTCGTAGGTGAAGCGGCTCCTGCCGGTTTCGGGGTCCACGGTCACCAGGGAGTTCTGGCTCCACCCCCAGCGGGAGACCCCGCCCTCGTCCAGGGCCAGGTTCCAGTAGTCGTAGACGCTGGCGCCGTTGTTGAAGTAGTGACGCATCATGGTCCAGGCGTAGCGGGCGTAGCGCCAGTCGTTCTTGCCGTCGCCGCACTCCTGCTCGGACTGGTAGATCTTCAGCTCCGGGTGGTTGTGGTGGACGAAGGGCACGGCCCGCTTGCCGTCCCACTGGAAGCCGACGCCGGCGATGTGCGGGCCCACCTCCGGGTCGGCCAGCACCTTCTCCACCATCGTGTCGTCCGGGCGCTCCATGGTGCCGAAGAAGACCTTCACGCCGCGCCGTTCCATCTGCGGGATCAGGTGCTTCAGGAAGGCGATCAGGCCCTCCGGCGTCCAGGTGCAGGCGGGGTAGATCTGGGCGGAGTTGAACTCGTTCTGCGGCATGACCATGGAGATGTCGATGCCGCGCTCGGCGTAGGCGTCGATGAACTTGCCGAAGTAGCGCGCATAGGCGTCCAGCACCTCCTCACTCAGGATCAGCCCGTCGGTGCCCTCCTCGATCTGGTTGTCCGGGGACAGGCCGTTGTCGAAGTTGGTCTGCTCGCTCATGGGGTTGGGAGCGGCGCAGGCGTAGTGCTTGTTGCGCTTGAACCACGACGGCGGGCCCCACGGGGAGGCCCACAGGGTCAGGTCGGGCCGCTGGGCCTTGGCGGCCTGAATGTAGGGCACCAGGGTGGCGTCGTCGTGCTCGACGCTGAAGTGCTCCAGGGCGAAGTCGCCGTCGACCTCGTCGTAGGAGTACCAGTCGGTGGCGAAGTCGTTGGCGCCCACCGGCATGCGACAGGTGGACAGGTTGGTGCCGACGCCGGGCGCGAAGATCTGCCGCAGCACCTCGGTGCGCTCGGCCTCGGATAGGCGGGACAGCGCCACCCAGCCGAGCTCGTTGAAGCAGACGCCGAAGCCGTCGATCTCCTGGGCGGGTGCGTCCAGACGCAGGAAGGCACCCGGGAAGGTCCGCATCGGCTCGATGGTGACGGGGGTGTCCGGGGTGAACCAGGGGTCGGCCTCGGTGGTGGCGTAGAACTGAAAGCCGGCGGCTTTGGCGGCGGGGGTGCCAGCTGGGCTGGTGTCGGTCATGGGTTCTCCTAATGATGCGGGTTTTGTGCTTCGTTGCGGTTGCCCAAGGCGACTCAGGCCTCGACGGCGAGGACGCCCCAGGCGGGGAGGGTGACGGTGGTGCCGGCCTCCAGGCGGGCGCCCGGGGCGGCGGCGGTGCCGAGCACGTCGTCCCCGCTCACCGGCAGGGCGATGGCGACGGCGTCGTGGGAGTAGTTCAGGAAGTAGCTCAGCTCCCGGCCGCGGCCGTTGGTGCCGCGGCGCACGGTGACGGTGCCGGCCAGGTCCTGGGCCCAGTCGGTCACGCCCGCCCGCTCGGCCACCAGCCGCAGCACGGCGCGGGCCAGCGCCGGGGCGGTCATGGTGGCCAGGTGGGTGATCGAGCCGGCGCCGACGGCGCGGGTGGCCACCGCCGGTCCGGACCAGGCGTGGTGGTCGTACTCGGCGAGCACCTCCACCTCGGCGTCGCCCTCACGAGCGGCGGCGTCGACGGGGGTGAGCAGCTCCATGAAGGTGGAGGCGGCCAGTTCTGCCGCCACTGCCGGGTCGGCTGCTATGCCGTCGTCGCCCAGGGCCGCGGCGAGCGCGCCCACCGGGCGCAGGGCGACGCCGTCGGGGCGGGTGAACTGGTCGGTGCCCAAGCCGAGCAGGGCGGACAGGCCGTGGGGCTGGCGGTCGGTGAAGACCTGCACGTTCTCGTCGGCGACGCCGGTGCGGAAGGTGGTGACCAGGTGGCCGCCACCGGCCACGTAGGCGCGCAGGGCGTCGGTGGTGGCCTGCGGGGTGACGTAAAGGGCGGGGGTGATCAGCACGGCGTAGCGGCCCAGGCGCTCGACGGGGGCGTCGGCGGGAACGATGTCGGCCTCCAGGTTGAGGTCGAACAGGGCGTCGTAGACCCAGCGGAAGACGTCGTTGTAGTTGGCGCCGCCGCCGGCGTACTGGCGCGGGAAGCCGGCCTCTAGGCTGAACCACTCCAGGGCCGTGTAGGCCTCGTTGGAGACCATGATGGCGATCCGGTTGTGCTTGCGCAGGCCGGCGAGCGAGTCGGCGTGGGTGCCCAGTTCGCGGCCGATCGTGACGGCCTCCCGGTAGGTGGGGTTGGGCGTGTAGTCCTGGCTGAGCAGGCCCTTCCAGTAGGTCTCGAAGGAGTTGTGCAGGGAGCCCCAGTGCCAGTACATGACGCCGCAGGCGCCGGAGGCCAGGTGGGAGTAGGCCTGCAGGCGCAGCTGGCCGGGGTAGGGCAGCCAGCCCATCTGCCCCTGCGCCTGCGTCTCGATGACCAGGTAGGGGTCGCCGTCCTTCAGGGAACGGGAGATGTCGCCGCCGAAGCCGATCTCGCGGCCGGTGAGGTGGTCCTCGCCGGGGTGGTAGATGTCCACGCCGGCCAGGGTGACGGCGTCGGCGGCCTGGAAGTGGTCGACGGCGGGCTGGATGCCGAAGGAGTAGCCGCGCCACTCGTAGTCGAAGTTCTGGGTGACGAACTGGTCCTCGCGCCGGTACTCGTCGACGATGGCGCGCTGCCAGGCGAGGAAGTCGGTGACCAGGCGGCGGCGGAAGGCGTCGAAGGCGGCGGCAAGGGAGCCGTTGATGGTGCCGGTGACGTCGGGGAAGTCCTCCCAGGCGCCCACCCGGTTGGACCAGTAGTTCAGGCCGAACGCCGAGTTCAGAGCGTTGAGGCCCTCCTGCCCGTCGCCGAAGCGGGCCTTGAGGTGGTCGACGAAGGCGCGCTGGATGTCGGTGTTGGCGGCGTCGTAGTACTTGGTCTCGTTGTCCAGCTGGAAGCCGACGACGTGCGTGCGCGGCGCCGTGTGCTCCGCCAGGGCGCGGATGGCGGCCTCGGCGTAGTGGCGGTAGGCGGGGGCGAGGATGTTCATGTTCTGGCGCGGCCCGTACTTGTTGGGGCCGGCGGCGGTGACGCCGAGGACCTCGGGGTGGCGGGAGGCCAGCCAGGTGGGGATGGCGGCGGTGGGGGTGCCGATGATGACGTCCAGGCCGTGCGCGGCGGCGGCGTCGAGGGCACGGTCGATGTGGGTGAAGTCGAAGACGCCGGGGGCGGGGTTCCAGGTGCCCCAGGTGAACTCGGCGATGCGGATGGTGGTGAAGCCGGCGTCCACCATCATCTGCATGTCGCGCTCAAGCCGGTCGGGGCCTGCGGCGGCGGGGGTGTACTCGTCGTAGTAGGCGGCTCCGAAGATGAGCCGGTCCGGGTGCTGCGTCATTGTGCCCTCCTGTGCGGCGCCCTCGCCGCTTATCTAGTAGTTACTAGATAGTAGATCAGTTGGGCGCGGAAGGGAAGAGGCAATAGAAGGCAATAGGTCCGCCGAGGCGACCTCGACGCTCACGCCGCAGGCAGCGACGACCCACACGCCACCCGCCTCGCACGCAAAACACGACCTTGGGGTACGTTCCACGACCTCCCCGGGGTCGTGGATTAGCCCGAAGGTCGTGGACTGCGCGCTGGCGCGGGCAGGATCGTGCGTCAGCGCCCAGGTTCAGGCGGCGGGCTCGAGAGCGCGGGCGGACAGGACGCCGTCGATGGCACGCAGCTGCTCGAGCACGTCCTCGCCGAGCTCGCCCTCGACGTCGACGAGCGTGACGGCGAGGTCGCCGCGGGAGCGGTTGAGCAGGTTGGCGATGTTCTGGCCCCGCTCGGCCACCAGGGTGGAGACCTGGCCGACCATGTTGGGCACGTTCTGGTTGACGATCACCAGGCGGCGGGTGCCGGGCTCGCGCGGCAGCACCGCCTCGGGAAAGTTGACCGCGTTGTGGACCTGGCCGTCCTCGAGGAAGCCGCGCAGCTCGTCCACGGCCATCACCGCGCAGTTGCGCTCGGCCTCCTTGGTGGAGGCGCCCAGGTGGGGCAGCGAGATGCACTTGGGGTGCTTGTGCACGGCGGTGGAGGGGAAGTCGCACACGTAGCCGCCCAGGGTGCCCTCGTCCAGGGCGGCGACGACGGCGGCCTCGTCCACGATCTCGGCGCGCGCGAAGTTCAACAGCACCGCCGTCTCCTTCATCAACGCGATGCGCTGGGTGGAGACCAGGCCGCGGGTGGACTCGATCAGCGGCACGTGCACGGTGAGGATGTCGGCGCGGCGGAACACCTCCTCCATGGACTCGGCGCGCTCCACCTCGGCACTCAGGTGCCAGGCGTGCTCCACGCTGATGCCGGGGTCGAAGCCCACCACGTTCAGGCCCAGCCCGAGCGCGGCGTTGGCCACCTGCACGCCGATCGCGCCCAGACCGATCACGCCCAGGGTGCGGCCGGGCAACTCGAAGCCGACGAACTGCTTCTTGCCGGCCTCGACGGCGCGAGCGATCTCGGCGTCGTCGCCGGTGAGCTCGTGGGCGAAGCGAGCGGCGGGGATGAGGTTGCGGGAGGCGATGAACAGGCCCGCCAGCACCAGCTCCTTGACGGCGTTGGCGTTGGCGCCGGGGGTGTTGAACACCGGGATGCCGCGCTGGGTCATGGCGTCGACGGGGATGTTGTTGGTACCGGCGCCGGCGCGGGCGATCGCCAGCACCGAGTCCGGAATCGGGACGTCGTGCAGCTTGGCCGAGCGCACCAGCAGCGCGTGGGGCTCGGTGACGTTGCCGCCGACGTCGTAGCGGTCGTCCGGGAAGCGGGACAGGCCGGCGCCGGAGATGGCGTTGAGGGTCTGGATGCGGAACTGCTTCGTCATGGCTGTGGCTTCTCCTGCGGTGCTACTGGGCTTCCGGGCGGACCGTCAGGCGCGGGTGCGCTCGAACTCGGTCATGTAGTCGATCAGGGCGGTGACGCCGTCGGCGGGCATGGCGTTGTAGATGGAGGCGCGCATGCCGCCGACGCTGCGGTGACCCTTGAGGTTGGTCAGGCCGGCGGCGTCGGCGCCGGCGAGGAAGTCGGCGTCGAGGGCGGGGTCGGCCAGGGTGAAGGGGATGTTCATCCAGGAGCGGGAGCGCGCCTGAACGGGGTTGTCGTAGAAGTCCGATGCGTCGATGGCGGCGTACAGGCGCTCCGCCTTGGCGCGGTTGCGCTCGCCCATGGCCTCCAGGCCACCGGTGGACTCGATCCAGTGCAGGATCAGCCCGAGCAGGTAGATGGAGAAGGTGGGCGGGGTGTTGAGCATGGAGTCGGCGCCGGCCATGACCTTCCAGTCCCAGATGGCGGGCACGTCCTCGCGGGCGCGATCCAGCAGGTCCTCGCGGACGACGACGATCGCCAGGCCGGCGGGCCCGAGGTTCTTCTGGGCGCCGCCGTAGATGACGCCGAAGCGCTCGACGTCGAGGGGGCGGGAGAGGTAGGTGGAGGAGAAGTCGGCCACCAGGGGGACGTCGCCGGCGTCGGGAATGTAGGGGAACTCGACGCCGCCGATGGTCTCGTTGGGCGTGTAGTGCAGGTAGGCGGCGTCGGCGGGGACGGTGAAGGAGCCGGGCTCGGGGGTGGTGGTGTAGGCGGAGGCGGACTCGTCGGCGACGACGCGCACGTCCACTCCCTGACGGCCGGCCTCCTTGATGGCCTTCTTGGACCACTGGCCGGTGTTGAGGTAGGCGGCGGTGGCGCCGCGGGCGGCCAGGTTCATGGGGATGGCGGAGAACTGGCCGGTGGCGCCGCCGGCAAGGAAGAGGACGCGGTAATTGTCCGGGACGCCGGCGACGCGGCGGAAGGCGGCCTCGGCGTCGGCGGCGCAGGCGACGAAGTCCTTCCCGCGGTGGGAGACCTCCAGCACACTCATGCCGGAGCCCTGCCAGTCGGTGAGCTCGGCGGCGGCCTGCTCGAGCACGGGCAGGGGCAGCTGTGCGGGGCCTGCGGAGAAGTTGTAGACGCGCATGGCTCCACGATAGCCGGGGTGCGCGGCGGGGCCGTAAAGCGTCTCATGGGACGGGGGGCGGGCGGAGTGTGCGGCGGGCGGCAGCAGGGGTGCCCGGGCGACCCCGCCGCGGCGGGCACCGGCCGTCTACTACGCCGGTTCGGGGTTAACAACGCCAGTTAACCGTCTG
>NZ_LK995484.1:0-4053 GCF_900002405.1 Actinomyces succiniciruminis
GGCCCGTCGCCACGCTGAGGGTCGTGGCTCCGGAAGAGCGTCGTACCTTCGGGGTACGCCCCGATCTCAAGGTTCCCGATGAGTTCTTCTTCGCGCCCCTGCCAGAAGGCAGGGTTGAAGGTCAACCTGGTCCATTGTCCACGTTACCTACGCCGACGATGACGTTCTCGGGACCAGGCTGACGGTCGGCCTGGTCCGGTGGCCCATGTGACCTCGGAGCACGCCGTTGTACCTGCCTGCAACGAGTTTGCGCTGACAGGGATTCACGTGAGGAGTGCTCGCGCCGATCCACTTCGGCTCACGGGGCCGAAATGAGTCTCCACACCCGGTGCTCGCCGGGTAGCCGGGTGCCGGTACGCGCTTGGTGCCCGCCGCGGCCGACAGGCCCGCCGCTGGCCTCGCTCGCCCGTTCCCGATACGCTGTGTGAGACAGGCGGTGCACGGTCGTCTGGGAGCACCGTGACCGTGCCGCTCGGCAGCTTGTCGGCGCGATAGCGGACCGCTGGTGTCAAGAGACTCAGCAACCTCAGTCAATACCGGACCCCAGGGAGCGCATCCATGAGCCCGAGCCGCAAAAACGACGACCGTCACGAGCCCGACGACCCCGACATCGCCCAGGCAATGCGGGAGCGCCGACAGGAACTGGGCCTGAGCGTGCCGGCGATGGCAGCACGCGCCGGCGTTTCCGAGCAGACCTGGCGCAACTACGAGGCCGGTCGCACCCAGGTGCGCGGCGACAAGCAGGCGGGCGTGTGGGAAGCCCTCGAATGGGAGCCGCCCGCCCACGTGGCCGCACTGGACGGCCTTCGCGCCTACCTGCAAAGCGGCGCAACGCCAATGGGCATGGCTGGTGGCCCCGGCGACCTCGGCACCGCCTTCGGCGTCCCTGGATACGACATCCCTGACGAAGCCTACGACGCCTTCGAAGGCCTAGACGCCGAGGACCTGGCCGCCCAGGCCGCCGCCGAGCTCCCCATCCCCGACTGGGATGACATCCCTACGGTGTTTTCCGAGGTCTACTCCCCGCGGTTGGCCCGCATGCTCGGGGAGGACGCCGCCCGCTGCTTCGCCCTGGGGACCTTCCTGTTCGACATGTCCGTCGCCGAGGACCTCGAGGGCCTGGCATCGCTTCCCCGCGGCGCCCACCTGGGCCAGCTCGACGAGACCCACATCGGCTCCACCCTGCCGCAGTTGTGGCTGACCCGCTACGACTACGAGTTCGTCTTCCAGTTGCGCGGCACCGCCCGGGACATGACCCTGCGTCTGACCGACGCCGGCCCTGCGGACGGTGAGCCGCTGGTGCGCAACCTGGCCGACGCCCTCGTGCTCCACGACATCTTCAACCTCGGCGGCGTCATCGCCGACTCGCGCGGCGCCGACATCGACGAGGACCGTTGGGAGGGCTGGGTGGACGCCCTGTCCGGCCCCGACCAGCCCGCTCACGCGCTGATCGCCATGGGCCTGGTCCCGCCCGCCGACGCGCCCGATCACTTCGACAACTGGTTCGCGCCGCTGCCGGCCCCCTTCATCCCCGACTGGGACAGCCCATCAGAGGGCACCGGGTCGACGACGGCGACCGACCGGGGCGACGCCACCGTCACCCCGCTGCGCCGCAGTCACTGACGGCGTCGCCGCCGTAGTCGATGGTGGAGTCGCGCACCCGCAGGGGCGGCGATGGGTACCACCACCCGCCCTCAGGCCTCCAGTGCGGTCGCCCCGTTCGCGCCGGGCACGTCCCCGCTGCGGCGGGCGTGGATCTTGGCGGCCTGTCGCAGCGTCAGTTGCCGGGTCAGCGTCATGACCGCGCCGGAGATCACCGCGAATGCGACCACTTCGCCAAGCCGGTAGCTGAGCACCTGGTCCTCCTCCCGCGGTGCGGGCTTGCCGGTTACGGCCTTCCAACCGGCGGCCACGGCCTTCTCGGCAACAGTGCCGGAGACCAGGAGTGACAGGGCGGAGGCAACCGTCCAACCGAGACTGTTCTTCATGGTGGTGACTCCCTGAAATCTGCTTGATGACTGGACACCTGTCGGCGACGACGGCGCTGTCGCTGGTCGCCGACCCTGCCCTGATCCTGTCACATGCATCGGGCGGGCGGTGCGTGGACGCACCCGGACCAGTGCATTACACGGGCAGTCGGCAGCGTTTTCACAGTTGCCCGTCGGCGGCGCAACGGGACGTGGCCACCGCTGCGCCGCCCGCATGAGTGCCACGCGGGCAGACGCGCCTGGTGCCGCCCGGGCCGGTGCGGGATGTCGGGCGAGCATCGTCGTCGCGGTAGGCTGTTCCCGCAACGACAGGGGAGCGCCCGTCGTCGGCGGGCCTGCCCCGCCTGCGGCCACGGCGCTGAGAGTGCGGGAAGCCGCAGACCCTCGAACCTGCCCCGGTTCGCACCGGCGAAGGAAGTCGAGAATCTCCCCGGGCGCACCGGCTGCGCCCGGGCCCTCCGGAGAGCCCATCCAGGAGGACCATCGTGAACACCAACCAGATCGACGGCGCCGCCTCGACGCGCAGCGCCCGCTCGCTCGCCACCATCCGCCCCAGCCGCCGCGCCCTGCTCGCCGGGGGCGCCGCCACCGCCGTCGGCCTGGCGCTCGCGGCCTGCGGCTCCGGGAACAACGGCGCGGGCGACACCGCGGCGGGCGGTGACACCGTCACCGTCGTCACCTACGACTCCTTCGACCTGCCCGACGAGCTCATCACCGCCTTCAAGGACGACACCGGCTACACCCTGGAGATCGCCCGCTCCGGCGACGGCGGCGAGGTCGCCAACAAGCTGATCCTCACCAAGGATGCCCCGCTCGGCGACGCCGTCTTCGGCATCAACAACACCATGGCCTCCCGCATCCTCGCCGAGGGCGTCATCGACACCACCACCGCCCTAAACCTGCCCGACGGCGCCGCGGACTACCTCGCCCCCTACATCGTCGACGACACCCCCGCGCTCGTGCCCATCGACTTCGGGGAGGTGTGCGTCAACGTCGACACCTTCTGGCTCTCCGACCGCGGCCTGGAGATACCCACCGTCTTCGAGGACCTGACCGACCCGGTCTACAAGGACATGTTCGTCGCCATCAACCCCACCACCTCCTCCACCGGCATGGCCTTCCTGCTGGCCACCATCGGCCACTTCGGCGAGGACGGCTTCGCCCAGTACTGGAAGGACCTGGTCGCCAACGGCACCAAGATCGACGAGGGCTGGTCGGACGCCTACTACACCGACTTCACCGCCGGCGGCGGCGATGGCGCCTACCCGATCGTCGTCTCCTACTCCTCCTCGCCCGCCGCCACCCTCAACGACGACGGCATCCCCACCACCGCCGCAATGTCGCGCACCGCCACCCGCCAGGTCGAGTACGCGGGCGTGCTGGCCGGGGCCGCCAACCCCGACGGCGCCGCCGCCTTCGTCGCCTGGATGCTGTCGCGCCAGGTGCAGGAGGCCATCCCCGACGCCATGTACATGTACCCGGTGGACCCCGATGCCGCCCTCGCGGACGACCTGGCCGATTTCGGTGCCACTGCTGAGGATCCGATCGTCGTCGACCCGGCGGACATCGCCGACCACCAGCAGGAGTGGCTGACCGCCTGGGCGGAGGCCGTCGGCCAGTGACGGTGGGAACGGAGGGCTGCCAGTGACAACGGCGGTGGCCGGCCCGAGTGCCCGGGGTCCGCGGGCGACGGCGGGGGAGCGGATCGGCTGGACGCTCGCCGTCGCCGCCCCGCTGGCCTTCCTCGGTGTGTTCTTCGCCTGGCCCGTGCTGACGCTGTTGGCCCGCGGCCTGGCGCCCGACGGCACCCTCGACCTGGGCGGCTTCGGCGAAGTGCTGTCCCGGCCGCGCACCTGGCGGATCATCGGCCAGACCCTCATCCAGGCCACCGCCGCCACCGTCATCTGCGTGGCGCTCGGCATCCCGGGGGCGCTGGTGCTCTACCGGCGCCGCTTCCCCGGCCAGGGCCTGCTGCGCGGCGTGGTCACGGTGCCCTTCGTGCTGCCCAGCGTCGTCGTCGGCACCGCCTTCCACGCCCTGGTGACCACCGGCGGGCCGCTCGGCG
>NZ_LK995484.1:4169-26134 GCF_900002405.1 Actinomyces succiniciruminis
CCCGCACCGCCGTGATCGCCGCCCTGGTGTTCTTCAACTACGGATACGTGGTGCGCAACGTCGGCACCATGTGGTGCCGGCTCGACCCGCGCGCCGTGGAGGCGGCCCGCACCCTGGGCGCGTCGGCGTGGCGGGCGTGGCGCACCGTCACCCTGCCGAGCCTGCTGCCCGCCGTCGCCTCCGCCGCCGCCACCGTCTTCCTGCTGTGCGCCACCGCCTACGGGGTGGTGCTGGTGCTGGGCGGCACCGGCGCGGGCACCATCGAGACCGAGATCTATCAGCTCACCGCCCGCTACCTGGACCTGCGGGCCGCGGCCGTGCTGTCGGTGGTGCAGCTGGTGGTGATCGCCGCCGCCCTGTGGGTGGGGGAGCGGGCCCGCCGCGCCCGCCAGGCCCACCTGGCGCTGCGCACCGATGTGCCCGCGACGCCGCTGCGCGCCGCCGACGCCCCGGCCCTGGCCGTGACCGCCCTAACCATCTGTGGTCTCCTGGTGATGCCCATGGCGGTGCTGGTGATCCGCTCGCTGCGCCGGGCCGGGCACTGGACGCTCGCCAACTACACCGACCTGTCCACCACCGGCGGCGACAACGCCCTGCTGGTGTCGGTGTGGGAGGCGGCCGGCAACTCCCTGCGGGTGGCCGTGGCCGCCACGGTGATCGCCCTGGCGGTGGGGGTGGCCGTGTGCCTGGTGCTGTCCCGCAACCCACGCTCGCGGCTGCTGGTTCGCGGCGTCGCGCTGTTCGAGGCCGTGTTCATGCTGCCGCTGGGGGTGTCCGCGGTGACGGTGGGCTTCGGCTTCCTGATCACCCTGGCCCCGACCGGGTTGACCCGCAGCTGGTGGATTCTGCCTCTGGCACAGGCCGTGGTCGCCGTGCCACTGGTGGTGCGCACCCTGCTGCCCGGCATGCGGGCGATCGACCCGCGCCAGCGGGAGGTCGCGGCCACGCTCGGCGCCGGCCCGGGCCGGGTGCTGGCCGGCGTGGACGGGCCGCACCTGCTGCGCGCCGGGGGGTTGGCCGCCGGGTTCGCCCTGGCCACCAGTCTGGGGGAGTTCGGGGCGACGTCGTTCCTGGCCCGCCCGCAGGGACCCACCCTCCCGGTGGTCGTCTACCGGCTGGTCGGCTCCCCGGGCGCGCAGAATCAGGGCATGGGGCTGGCCGCCGGGGTGGTGCTGGCGGTCGGCGCCGCCGCCCTCATGCTCGCCTGCGAGCGCCTCCAAACCCGTCATCAACGCCGAGGTCGGTTGATCTTACGTGCCGAGGTCGGTTGAAGTTACGTGCCGAGGTCGGTCGATATGGTCATTGGAACTGACACAAATCATGTTTCCCCGCCACCCGCCACTCGCCCGCATCCCAGGAGACCAGCATGACTGACACCGAACCCGCGCCCGCCACCTCGGGCCTGCGTGTGCGCGGCCTGAGCGTCGTCTACCCGGCCACCCGCGGCGCGGCACCCCTGACCGCCGTCGACGCCGTCGACCTCGACGTGCCCCGCGGACAGATCCTCGCTCTGCTGGGCGCCTCCGGCAGTGGGAAGTCCTCGCTGCTGCGCGCCGTCGCCGGCCTGGAGGACATCGCCGCCGGCACCATCACCTGGGACGGCGACGACGTCGTCCCGGTGCCCGTGCACCGGCGCGGCTTCGGGCTCATGTTCCAGGACGGACAGCTGTTCCCCTTCCGCGACGTCGCCGGCAACATCGCCTACGGGCTGGCCGGTCTGCCGCGTCCCGAGCGGGCGCGCCGGGTGGAGGAGGTGCTCGACGTCGTCGGCCTGCCCGGATACGGGGACCGGGCGGTGACCACCCTGTCGGGCGGGCAGGCGCAGCGGGTCGTGCTCGCCCGCGCCCTCGCGCCGCGCCCGCGGCTACTGCTCCTGGATGAGCCGCTGTCCGCCCTCGATCGCGCCCTGCGCGAGCAGCTCGCCACCGACCTGCGTACCATCCTGAAGGCCCAGGGCACCACCGCCCTGTATGTCACCCACGACCAGGACGAGGCCATGACCGTCGCCGACCGGGTCGGTGTCATGGCCTCCGGCCGGCTGCTGCGTCTGGACACCCCGGAGCGGCTGTGGGCCAACCCCGGCAGCGCGCGTGTCGCCCGGTTCCTCGGCTTCGGGCCGCTGCTCGACGCCGACGCCGCCGCCCACCTCGGCTGGGCCGACCTCCTGGCGGGGCGGTCGGGGGAGTTTCTGGCGCTGGCGCCCGGTGCGCTAGCGGTTGCGCAGGCCGACGCCGGGAACGCGGACGATGGTGGGACTCCAGGTGGTGGGCCCGCCACCTCGGGACCGGCCGACTACGGACTCAGCGCGCGGGCGCGGGTGGCTGCGGTGCGCATGCGCGGCGGGCGGCGCGTAGTCGAGGTCGAAATCGCCGGCGAGCCCGCCATGGCCGTGCTCGCCGATGGTAATGCGGAGCCGGTGCGGGCGGGGCAGGAGATAACCGTTCGCCTGGACCGGCGTCGCATCGCGGTGGTGCGGGCCTGAGCACGAGACCTCGTCATAACCACCGATCTCGGCACGTAAGATCAACCGATCTCAGTACGTAACGTCCACCGATCTCGGCATGGAAGTTCCACCGATTTCGGTGAGAGGGGCGGGCGGGGGCGGGTGAGAGGCTGGTCTCACAATGCCGTGGCGACTCGCGTGATCGCTCTGCACGCTGCTAGCGTCACGCCCCGGCGCCGACACCCGGCGCCGGCGTCGAACCGGCTCCCGGAGCACGTCGAACGCAACCCGATCCCCGGAGGAACCACCTCACATGCTGGCCACGCGAATGTGTTGTTGCTGTCGCTGACGACAGCTCTACGCCCATTCGCCGTCCACCCCGAGCGCTGACGCGTTCCCCAGCCCATATGTGAGGTACCCCGTGCACACGTCCACCCGGGACGCCCGTACTCTCTCCGCCGCCACGCCCGCAGAGGGCGCGCCCCTCACGCCCCCGACGCCGCTCGGCCCGGCGGCCCCCTCCACCTCCCGGCAGCTGTTGAACCGCCTGTGCGTCGACCGGGCCGCCACACTCGGCGCGATCATCGTCGCCCTGACCACCCTGGTCGCCTTGTTCGCGCCGTGGATCACGCGTGCCTTCGGCGTGGACCCCTACACCTACGACCTCGACGCGCTGGACGCCTCCGGCCTGCCGCTCGGCCGCTTCGGCGGCATCAGCGCCGCCCACCCCTTCGGCGTGGAGCCGCAGACCGGCCGGGATTTGTTCGCCATCGTCGTCGAGGGCACCCGCACCTCCTTCTCCATCGGCATGGGCGCCACCGTCCTGTCCATGGTCGTGGCCATCGCACTGGGCGTGTCCGCCGGCTACTTCGGCGGCTGGTGGGATGCCCTGGTCTCGCGCCTGACCGACATCACGCTCGGTTTCCCGCACCTGGTGTTCATGATCGCCGTCTCCGCGATCGTCCCGGCCACCGCTCCGCGCGTGCCCATCATGATCCTCATCATCGGGATCCTCGGCTGGCCGTCGACCGCCCGCGTGCTGCGCAGCCGCGCCCTGTCCCTGCGCTCACGCACCTACGTCGGAGCCTCCCGCGCCATGGGCGCCTCCCAATGGCACGTGGTGACCCGGCAGATCCTGCCCGGCCTGGTGGCCACCATCATCGTGTTCACCACCCTGTCCATCCCCGGGAAGATCACCGCCGAGGCGGCCCTGTCCTTCCTCGGCGTCGGCGTGAGCCCACCGACCCCGTCCTGGGGACGGGCCATCGGCAGCGCCGTCACCTGGGTGAGCACCGACCCCTGGTACCTGCTGTTCCCCGGGGCGGCCCTGTTCCTCGTCACCCTCGCCTTCAACCTCTTCGGCGACGGCCTGCGCGACGCCCTCGACCCCAGGACCGGTGAGGCCCGATGAACCGCCTGCGCTTCCTCGTCTCCCGCACCGGCCAGACGCTGCTGGTGCTGGTGGTGATCGCCTTCATCACCTTCGCGATCTTCTCCCTGTGGCCCTCCGACCCCGCCGCCCTGGCCTGCGGCAAGCCCTGCACACCGGAGAACTTGGCGCGTGCCCGCGAGTTCATGGGATATGACCAGCCCTGGTACACCCAGTTCTGGAACTACCTGACCGGCATCGTCACCGGCCGCACCTTCGGTTCCGGCGCCGCCGCCATCACCTGCGCCGCCCCCTGCCTGGGCTACTCCTTCCGCCTGTCGACGCCGGTCACGGAGCTGATCGCCTCACGGCTGCCGGTCACCGCCTCCATCGCGATCGGTGCGGCGGTGCTCTGGCTGCTCATCGGCGTGGCCGCGGGCGTCGTGTCCGCGCTGCGGCGCGGCACTCGACTGGACCGCACCATCATGGCCGGAACCGTCCTGGGTGTCTCGGCGCCCTCCTACCTGCTCGGCCTGCTGGGCATCCTCCTGTTCGGCTTCACCCTGGACATGGTGCCCGTATCCGGCTACGTGCCCCTGAGTGAAAGCCCCCTCGACTGGGCCTGGCACCTGATCCTGCCCTGGTGCGTGCTGGCCCTGATCTCCGCCGCCGTCTACGCGCGCATGGTGCGCGGAGAGATGCTGGAGAACCTCGGTGAGGACTACGTGCGCACGGCCCGTGCCGTGGGCCTGCCCGAGCGGCGCGTCATCGGCCGCCACGTCATGCACAACGTGTCCCTGCCGGTGGTCACCTATTTCGCCCTCGACCTGGGCGGCATGCTCGGCGGCGCCGTCATCACCGAGCGCGTCTTCTCCATGCAGGGGCTCGGCGCCCTGCTCATGGACGCGGTCAGTACCACCGACCTGCCCGTGATCATGGGGGTCACGCTCGTGGCCGCCGCCTTCGTGATCGTCGCGAACCTCCTGGTTGACGCCTTCGCGGCCGTCATCGACCCGCGGGTCTGAACCCGCCCATTCCCACACCCTTACTCGCTCTGCGCTCGATTTCTACCCGAAAGGAACCCCCATGTCCTCCACCCGCCCGACGACGACGCACCCCGCCTCCTCGCGGCGCCCCGAGACTCGGCCCGCCGGCCATGGACGCTTCGCCGTGTCCCGCCGCGGCCTGCTGGCCGGCGCCGGCATCTCCGGCCTCGCCCTGGCGCTGGCCGCCTGCGGCGCCAACTCCCGCTCCGCGGCCACCGCCACCGCTGCCACGGCCTCCGCCGGCGGCACCCTGTACGTGCTCAGCACCGACA
The DNA here is from genome assembly GCF_900002405.1 of Actinomyces succiniciruminis. GTDB lineage: Bacteria > Actinomycetota > Actinomycetes > Actinomycetales > Actinomycetaceae > Actinomyces > Actinomyces succiniciruminis. Next base: position 9,300 of record NZ_LK995484.1, read on the forward strand.
CCGACATCAACTGGGACCCCGCCAAGAGCCAGTCCCTGGCCATCACCTCCCTGGGTCTGGTGCACCGCCGCCTGACCACCTGGGACATCACCGCCGACGGCGTCCCCGCCGTCGTCCCGGACCTGGCCACCGACACCGGCACGATCTCCGAGGACGGCCTGACCTGGACCTACACCCTCAAGGAGGGCATCACCCTCGAGGACGGCACTCCGATCACCTCCGCCCACATCAAGTACGGTCTCGAACGGTCTTTCGCCTCCGCCCTGTCCGGCGGACTCGGCTACCACAAGACCCTGCTGGCCGACGCCGAGGGCTACACCGGCCCCTACGACGGCGAGCACCTGGACTCCATCGAGACCCCCGACGAGCGCACCATCATCTTCCACCTCGACCACCCCTACGGCGACTGGCCCTGGATCGTCTCCCTGCCGGCCTTCGCACCCGTCCCCGAGGACAGCGACGACCCGGCCACCTACGCCCAGGCCCCCGTCGCCTCCGGCCCCTACCGGGTGGAGGCCTACCAGCAGGGCAACTCCGTGACCCTGGCCCGCAACGAGAACTGGTCGGCCGCCACCGACGAGGTGCGCACCGCCCTGCCGGAGCAGATCGTCTTCTCCCTGGGGCAGGATGAGGACACCGTCAGCCAGCGGCTGATCGCCGACTCCGGCGACGACCAGTACGCCTTCTCCGCCCAGCTGCTGACCGCATCCAAGCTCGCCCAGGTCAGTGCGGACCCCAATGCCTCCGCCCGCCTGGCCACCTCCGACCCCGGCCCGCTGCTGTACCTGGCGATCAACACCGAGCGCATCACCGACCCGGATGTCCGCAAGGCCATCGCCTACGCCGTCGACAAGACCGCGGTGCAGCGCGCCCTGGGCGGGGAGCTCGGCGCCGGCATCGCCACCACCTACATCACGCCAGGCATCCCCGGCCAGGAGGACTACGACCTCTACCCCACGGACCTGGAGCAGGCCAAGTCCCTGCTGGAGGGCAAGGACGTGCCCGAGCTGGTCCTGCTGTCCCAGAACAACGAGGCCCGCCTGGCGATCTCCGAGGCCGTGCAGCAGTCGCTGACCGAACTGGGGCTGAAGGTCACCATCGATCCGCAGTCCTCCGACGCCTACACCGAGCGGGCCACTCAGGGCGACGGATCCACCTACGACCTGACCGTCGTCTCCTGGAACCCCGACTACCCCTCGGCCAACGCCAACATCCAGCCCCTGTACGCCTCCTCCGAGATCGGCCAGGGCGGCTACAACATCTCCCGCTACTCCGACCCCGAGGTGGACCAGCTGATCACCGAAGCCTCCCAGGAGAGCGACCCGGAGGCGGCGGCCACCAAGTGGGCGGCCCTGGACCGGCGCATCGCCGAGGACGTTCCCGCCGTGCCGCTGGTCAACCGCCGCAACTCCTTCCTGCCCGGATCGAAGGTGACGGGGTTCTTCGTCGCGCCCTTCCCGGCCTACCCCAACTACCTGGTGCTCGGGGTGAGCGAGTAGTGCGCGGCGGGGAGCAGCAGACCGAGTCCGGCCGGACGGCGCCGACCCCCGCGCTGTCGCTGCGCGGCCTGGGCGTCTCCTTCGCCGGTACCGTTGAGCACGCCAGCGCCGACATCGACCTGGATCTGGTGCCCGGCCGAGTGCTCGCCCTGGTCGGCGAGTCCGGCTCGGGCAAGTCCGTGACGGCCATGGGGGCGCTCGGCCTGCTGCCGGACACCGCTGTCGTCACCGGCTCCGCCGTCCTCACCGACCCGCGCCCGGGCGCCCCCGACGCTCCGGGCACGCAATTGGTCGGGGCACCCCGGCAGGTGCTCGACGACGTGCGCGGGCGCCTGGTGGCCACCATCTTCCAGGAGCCGACGACGGCGCTGGACCCGCTGGAGACCATCGCCTCCCAGATCGGCGAGGCGATCCGCGCGCACGCCACCGACCGCCCCCGCCGTCGCCGGGTTTACACCCGGGTGCTGGAGCTGCTGGGGCGCGTGGGTCTGGGCGAGGGCGAGCAGGTCGAGCGGGTCGCCCGCTCCTACCCCCACCAGCTGTCCGGCGGGCAGCTCCAGCGCGCCTGCATCGCCCTGGCCATGGCCGCCGACCCGCCGGTGCTCATCGCCGACGAGCCGACCACGGCCCTGGACGTGACCGTGCAGGCCGGCATCCTCGACCTGCTGCGAGAACTGACGGACTCCGGCGTCGCCGTCCTGCTGATCACCCACGACATGGGCGTGGTGGCGGATGTGGCCGACGACGTCGCCGTCATGCGGCAGGGGCGGATCGTGGAGCGCGGCGGCACCCGTGAGCTCTTCGCCCACCCGCATCACCCCTACACCCGCGCCCTGCTCGACGCGGTGCCGCGGCTGGAGTCCCTGCGCCGGGTGGCCCCGGCCGACGGGGCGTCGCAGGACGAGGCGACCGCGGCGTCGCCCGCCACGGCCTCGCCGGACGCCGGAGCTGACATTCCGACGCCCATCACCGGTGCGGCCGCCGACCACGCGTCGCAGGCCGAGCCCGTCGTCGAGATTGATGGCCTGAACGTGGTCTACCGCAGCCACCGGCACCGGGTGCACGCCGTCCGTGACGTCTCCCTGCGCATCGGCGCCGGCGAGGTGCTCGGGCTGGTGGGCGAGTCCGGTTCCGGCAAGTCCACCATCGCCGGCACCCTGACCGGGCTGGTGCCGATCGCGGCCGGGTCGGTGCGGGTGTGCGGCGTGGAGGTGGCCGGAGCCGGCCGACGTGCCCTGCTGCCGGCCCGCCGCGCCACCGGCGTCGTCTACCAGAATCCCGCCTCCTCCCTGAACCCGCGGCGCACGGCGGGCTCGGCCATCGCCGAGCCGATGGTGGTGCACGGCGGGTACGACTCCGGTGCCCGGCGGGCGCGGGTGCGTGAACTGCTGGAGGCCGTGCGCCTGCCGGCCGATCTGGCCGACCGCTACCCGCACGAGATGAGTGGCGGGCAACGCCAGCGCGTCGCCATCGCCCGGGCGCTGGCGCTGGAACCGCGCCTGGTGATCGCCGACGAGCCGACCAGCGCCCTGGACGTGTCGGTGCAGGCGGTGGTGCTGGAGCTGCTGCGCGAGCTGCAGTCGGAGCTGGGCTTCGCCTGCCTGTTCGTCTCCCACGACCTGGCCGTGGTCGACTCCCTGGCCACACGGACCGTGGTGCTGTCGCAGGGGCGGGTCGTCGAGCAGGGCGAGACGGCGCAGGTGCTCGCCCGCCCGCGCCAGGAGTACACGCGTCGTTTGGTGGCGGCGGTGCCCGTGCCCGACCCGGACGCGCAGGCCCGCCGCCGCGCCGCCCGCCGACAGGCCGCTTGAGCGGACGGCCGCCGGGCGGCGCCGCTGGGGCGGGGTGCGGGCTGGGCCACCCGATCCGGCCCCTCACCGAGATCGGTCGAAGTCAGATATCCCGGTCGTTCGAAACGGCTCACCTCGGGCCGAACAGTGCGGTAATCTCACAATGTGGGTTCGCCTCCGGTGAAGGGGCTGACGGCAGGCGGGCACAGGGGCCACCATTGGGTTGAGCCCATATGACGTTCGTTTTCATGCTCCGGGAGGCACCCATGGCCCTTGCCCACTCGCACCGCTTCACTGAAGGTGATCTGCCAGTAGAGGCCGGCCGCTACCGCCTGGTCGCCTCCGCCTCCTGCCCCTGGTGTCGTCGCGTCCTCATCGCCCGGCGGCTGCTGGGCCTCACGGAGGCGCTTCCCGTCTCCTGGAGCTACGGCCGCGGCGCCGATGGCTTTTGGGAACTGACCGGTCCCGACGGCGAACCCGGCCCCGACCCGGCTCTGAACGGTGCCACCTCGATCGCCGAGGTCTACGCCGGCACCCCCGGCTATACCCCGCCGCCCACGGTCCCGGCGCTGGTGGACACCACCACCGGCCACGTCGTCGTCGACGACTCCGGGGATCTGCTCTTTGACCTCGCCACCGCCTGGAAGCCGCTGCACCGCGCCGGCGCCCCCGACCTGTACCCCCTGGACCGGCGCAACTCCACCGATGCCTGGGACAAGTGGATCGGCGAGCACATCAACCGGCCGCACGCCACCGCCACCCACTCCAAGGACACCGAGGAGGCGACGACGGCCGCCAACAGCGTGCTGCTGGCCTTCGACGTCGTCGACACTCTGCTGGCCCGCGCCACCAAGATGGAGGCCTCCCGCGAGGCGGCCCTGACCGTGCAGGACGTACCGCCACTGTCCGCCGTGGTGTCCGTGGAGCAGTTCCTGTGCGGCGCCGCGCCCACCGGCAGCGATATCCGCCTGTTCACCACCGTGCAGGCCTACGAGTACGGCGGCCGCGCCTACTATCCCGGCGGTGAGGCGCCGTCGATCGCCTTCTGGCCGGCGCTGGCCCGCTGGTTCCGGGCGCTGGAGGGACGCGTCGGCTGGGTCGGCACCGAGGAGCGCAGCGCGCTCGGGCTCTAGCGCGGCTGCGGCCGCTCCGACAGCGGGGCCGGGTGAGCTTCGTCGTCGCATCCGCGTCACCCAATTCAGGACACCCTGGTTTGGCGGGTGCCGATTCCCAGCGTGTCCGTCTGTCCGACGGCGAGCGCCGTCGGACAGGAGCGCCAAAAGCCGCAGGTCGAAGTGCTCGGAACAACCGCTGGTTGCGGTTCCCTGGCACCTTCGCCCGGTGGTCAGAACCTCTACTTCTGTGTTGGCGGTCTTCTCGTCTTCGTCACTCAGTCGTTTGTATCCTTCCGATGCGAAGAGCCGGTATAGGCCATAGCCGGTGGATGGCGGAGGGGACTAACTCCTCGCATACCCAGTGGTTCCGCAAGCTTCAGGTCTGCGCCGAAGTGCACGCCAAGATCATTGGTGCGTTCATCGCGCTGGCGAACACCATCATCACCATCAGTGGGCCTCATCGGCCGAATGTGGAATGCCCGCGGCTGGGGCCGACGTATCGTCTTCAAAACATGATCTAATGACGCAACCCCTAGGCATCGGCCTGCAACTGGATACCGTAGCTATCTGTGCTCGGGTCGTAGACGGCAACAGCAAGAGTCGTGTCTGACTGCCCATAGTACGCGAACCACTTGCCGTGGAACTTCACCAGTCCCTCGACGAAGGTGACGTTTGAAACGAGCCCGTGAAGGTCCTCGAATGTCTGAGGCGCAAGCCAGGGCTCCTGCATTCGCGCGAGGACCCTGTCGGGATGTGCTGGGTCAATAGCGATCTGGCCGCAGCAATAGGCAACGTCGACCGAGCCATCAGGGTTGAAGTGCCGTGTCGCACCGTTGATCAGCATGACGAGCAAGCCTGTCTCGGTGAGGACAGGTGGCGTCCCGATCTCGACGAGGTCGGCGTCGAAACTTCCCGGCGTGGGTGTGTACATGGGCTCGGCATCTGTGCCCGTCGGAGTCCAATGGATCAGGTCGTCACTCGTGGCGGAGTAGATGCAACCCTCGCCGAAGTACATCCACCACTTTCCGCCCATTGGACGCGGGACGATCACGCCTGCCTTCGACCAGTTGCGGCCGCGCGGGTCATTCGTGGTGCGGAAGGTGTCGAAGTCGGTGAACAGGGGGCCGTGCTTGACCCATGTATTAAGGTCGGTGGAAGTGGCAAGGCACAGCTGCGCGGACTTGCTGTCCCAGCCTGTGTATGTCAGGTAGTAGGTGCCGTCGACATAGGCGATACGGGGATCCTCGCAGCCGTGACACTCATAGTCGTATTCCGGTGACATGATCGGTGTATCCCGGCGCTCGAAATGAAAGCCGTCGTGCGAGGTGGCCAGTCCGATGTGAGAGACGAGGTCCTCAGCGTGGGCGCGATAAAGCAGAACGACGGAGTCGTCAGTCACTAAGGCTGCGGGATTGTAGAGGTTGGAGGACTCCCATGAGTCGCCGCGGGGGCGCAAGATAGGATTTCTCGAGTAAGGTGCAAATGGTCCAAGAGGGAAGGTCGCTCCTCCAAACATGGAGACAGTGGTCATCTCATTCACTTTCTGCGATCGGATGTGATACTTTGATAGAATGGCACAGTACGGTCACCCCTTGATGCCTGTGCTCATATCTGACGGGCGGAACCAGCGCTGGAATAGGCAGAACAGGATCACAACGGGGAACGCGAGGGCGGCGGCGCCGGCAAGGATGGCGCCGTTGGGGTTCGGGGCGGTCTTGGAGACATTCGAAATGTAGTTTGCGAGTGTCACCGCTAGGGGCTGAAGGCTACTGTCTTTTGTGATGAGGAAAGGCCAAAGGAATTCGTTCCAGGGGCCGATGAAAGTCACCAGTGTAGTGGTGGCAATTGCGGGTCTGACGAGGGGGAGTGCGATGGTGAGGAGAATCCGGAACTCGCCCGCGCCGTCAATACGCGCGGCTTCGAACAGTGACTCTGGAAGCGATAGAAAGAACTGTCTGAAGATGAACACTGCTGTCGTGTTAATGAAGAACGGCAGAATCATTCCGAGGTATGTGTCACCTAGTCCGTAGGTTCTGGCGATCTGGACATACAACGGGATCATCAGCAATTGGAACGGAATGGCCTGGACTCCGATCATCACCGTAAATACAGCGCCACGGCCGCGCCAATTGAGGCGGGAGAGCGCGTAACCGGCACACAGTCCGAAGGTGAGAGTCCCGATTAACACGCCGCCTGTGAAAATCAGAGAGTTCAATAGCGAACCACCGAGATCGATGCGGGAGTTGATCGCAATGAAGTTATCGATGGTCCACCCACTGGTGGGGAATAGTTCAGATGGCGAATTCGTCGGATTCTCCTGGAACGCGCCGACCACCATGAAGTAGAAGGGGAAGATGAAGGCTACGGCTGCTGCTGCGAGGAAGAAGTAGAGCCACCTCTTGGGGGTGTCGTGCCTTCCAGTCGTTGGCTTGTGCTGCTTGACAGCCATGTCAGTCCTCCTTTCCGACGCGGTTGGAGATGACAGAAAGAATCCCGATGAAGACGACCAGCACTACGCCGATGGCGGAGGCGACATCTGGATTGGTCTGCTGAATACCCTTTTGGTAGATCAGGAGAACGGGTGACAACGATGCTCCGTCAGGCCCGCCTCCCGCGGTGAGCAGGTAGGGCTCCGTGAAGAGGTTGGAGCCGGTGATGACGGCGAGGATCAGGACAAGGACGGTCGCCTGACGTACACCGGGTACGGTGATGTGCCAGAACTGCCGGATCGCGCCTGCGCCATCGACTGATGCTGACTCATACAGAGATCGGGAGATGTTCTGCAAAGCTGCAAGATACAGCAGGATGTAGAACCCAAGCTGCTTCCACGTAACGTAGAGAGCAATTGATGGCATTGCCAGTCTTGAGTTGACGAGCCATGACGGATCGGGAGCGAATGGTCCTAACACGGAGTTGATTACTCCGTGCTGACTGAATAGCAGCATCCAGACTCCGATGAGTGACACACTAGCGGTGACATAAGGGATGTAGAACGCGATTCTGAACAGGGTCGCCCATCGGACGATACTGTTGAGGGCTGAGGCGAGAATCAACGACAGGATCACTGTCAGTGGGACGTTGATGACCAGGAAGACGATGATGTTCCCAAATGCCTGACGCACACTCGGATCGGTCAGCGCCGTGCGGTAGTTGTCCAGTCCGACGAATGGGTGGGCAACAACGAGCGAAGGCGCCGTGAAGAAGTAGTCGTGGAACGAGATCCAGACCGCTTGGATAAGCGGCCATGCCATGACCATGACCAGAAAGATCACGTAGGGCGCGGTGAGAAGTAGGCCGATGGGCTGGCGCCCGAGAACCTGCATGCGCCTGCTCGCGCGCTGTTGATTGATGGTTGCGGGCGGCGAGGTTGAGAACGGCATCGAATATCATCTCGCTACTAGCGTATTGATCTGTTCCTCAGCATCGGAGAGGAACTCGTCGACCGATTCCGTCTGGAAGATGACTCCCGCGGAGTACTCGTCGCGGAACTTCTGCCAGACCTCGGTTGAGTTATTGATGTTGGGGACGTCCACAACATGCGACGCAACAATGGCGAACTGTTCGTAGCTGGGGTTCTGCTCGAAGTAGTCGGGGTACGCGGCCGGCAGGTCGGTGCGGATTGGCATCTGACCGGTGGCCTCGAGAAACGCGCCATCCTGCTCCTCTGAGGTGGCGAACTTCAGGAACTCCCACGCCGTCTGGCGATTGGTCGATGTTGTGAACATCGAGATGTTCTTGGAGTCAGCGAAGGTCTTGACGCTGTCGATGCTTGAGCCGGCAGAGGTTGGGATGGGCATGAACCCGACGTTGACCCGGCCTTTGTACGATGCGATAGCCCACGGTCCTGCTAGCTGCATCGCGGTTGCTCCGGTCGTCATGGCATCGTCGGTTGCGGCCTCCTGGGAGGCGTAGCCGTTCTTGTAGATTTCCGCCCAGAAGTTGCCGATCGTCTTGCCACTCTCGTCATTGAAGGTTGCCTTGTCATCCTCAACGAGTTGCGCGCCATCAGTTTCGGCAATGTAGAGCGGGTAGTAGTCGAACCAAGGCTGGTAGAACTCGCTGGTCGGGGCCGGCCAGATCGCTGTCTGTGCCGCGCCGGAATCGATGATCTTCTTGCAGCCGTCGAGGAAACTGTCCAGGGTGTTCATTTCCGGGTTCTCGGGGTCGATACCGGCCTTCTCGAAGATATCCTTGTTGTACATGATGAGAACCGGGTTGGACTTCCAGGGCAAGAGGTAGAACTTGCCATCCGCGTCGGCGTAGCCGGCGGCGACTTCGGCCCCGGAGCGGCTTTCGATGTAGTCCTTGCCGTCGTCGAAGGTGGTCAGGTCGACCAGACCTCCCTGCTGCGCCCAGGCAGGGGCAGCTGCGGTTGAGATGTTGAAGATCAGGTCGGGAGTAGTACCAGCGGTGATCGCGGCAGTGATGGTCTCCTCGGAGGACTTACCCGCAGGGATCTCCTGAGCGGTGACCTGCTCGTCGGGATGGTCTGCATTCCATGCCTCGACCATCTGCTTACCCCAAGCGACCTCCTGCTCATTGTTAGACAGCCACACGGTGATTGGTCCGGTGCCGCCTGACGTCGACGGGCTGGTGCTGTCGTCGCTTGACTTGCAGGCAGCAAGGGCGGCTGCAGCTGATAGTGAGGTGGCCATGGCGACAAAAGTGCGGCGGTTGATGTTCATCTTCGAACTCCTTGTGGTGGTGTGGATTAGACGCTGTGAGTGCTGTCTAGGATTAGGGGCGGCGAGGCGCTGAGATGCTGTCGCGTTCGACGACACGGGTTGTGCCGACGCCGCGGGAAATAGGGGCTCTGCCAGCGAGCATGTCGAGCAAGACTTCGGCGACAACGCGCCCTCGCTCGTGAGCGCCTGTGGAAACGCTGGTGAGGGGTGGAGAGAGCTGAGCGGCGAGATCCGAGTCGTCGAATCCGGTGACGGACAGATCTCGAGGCAGGAGCATGCCGATGTGCTGGGCGTAGGACATTCCTGCGATGGCCATGAGGTCGTTCGAGTAGCAGATTGCTGTGGGAGGCTGGTCCTGGGCTAGAAGCTCGGCTGTGATCTCGCGCCCGGACACCGAGGTGAAATCGCCTTCGCGTAAGATGCCGGGTTCTAGACCCTGCGCTTCCATCTCTGCTGTGAAGGCCGCTCTGCGGGCTCGTGTGTGGACATAGCGAGATGGGCCTGAGACGTGGGCGATGCGAGTGTGCCCGCGCCGAGCGAGTAGTCGTACCAGTTGCTTCATCGGCTCGCTGTCATCGCAGTAGACATATGAGGCTCCGTGGAGCTTGCCCTCATAGTGACTGCCTGAGCCGAGAGCGACTGCGGGCAGGCCGAGCTCATGGACGAGCTTGAGGCGGCGGTCGTGGGCGGACAGGTCCAGGAGAATCACGCCGTCGGCTCTGCCTGCAGCGAGGCGCTGGTAGGCGCAGTCCTCGGCTGCTTCGTTGTCGACGACGTGAAGCGCGAGACCGAAGTGACGTGGGGCGAGGACAGTCTCGCAGCCGGCGATGAAGCGCGCAAAGAAGGTGTCTGCCTCGATCACTTGCGGGTTTCGGGCCAGCACGAGACCGATGGTCTCGGTGCGAGCTGTCGCGAGAGCTCGAGCGGGTGAGGAGGGGTGCCACCTCAGGGTTTCGGCAGCCTGGAAGATCCGGGCGCGCGTGTCCTGAGAGACGGGGCGGCGCCCCGAGTAGGCGCTTGAGACGGTGCCTTTGGAGACGCCAGCGAGGCGCGCAACGTCGCCAATGGTCGGTCTGTCTGTTGGCATCGGGTCCCTCCTCCGGGCGGAACGGTTGCGCAAACCGGTTTGATAGTTCATAGTTAAACCGGTTTGACCAAGCATGTCAACTCGTCTCAAGGAAGAGAAACCATGATCACTCGCCGTCACCTTTTGATCGGATCGGCAACCGGCGCCGCAGCCTTCGCCGTCCGTCCGGCACCTTCAGTCCCCGCTGCCTCCGCGGCAGCGGTTGGTCCCGTGTCGGCGGCGGCATCCCGCTTGCCCCAGACGAACCTGACGAATCTGGCCCACCTTAGGTTTTTGCTCGATGAGGTTCCCTTGCCGTCCCTAGAGGGACACGAGTCCTATCGGCAGCAGTCAAACGGCCTAGCCCCGTGGACCTACGCGAGCCACCGGGACGATGGGTCGTACGAGCGGGTTGGCGGAGGATCTCTTGACGCCGTTACCGGGTATTGGAGCCAGGGTGCGTACAACAGCGACGATATCGCTCGAGCCATCGTGGTCTTTGTGCGATCGTATGCGGCCTCGGGCGACCTGGATGACCTGGCAACGGCTCGGAGCCTTCTGTATACGCTGACATACCTCCAGGTCGCCTCCGGGAAGAACGCGGGCAATGTTGTTCTATGGATGCAAGCGGACGGCACGCTCACCCGCAGTGCGGTACCCAAGGAGACCCCGGATCCGTCCGACTCTGACGAGTCCTACTGGCTGGCTCGCACCGTGTGGGCCCTTGGCGAAGCGTACCCTCAGTTTGTCGATGTGGATGTGGAGTTTGCGCAGTTCCTCGCTGATCGTCTCCATCTCGCCCTCTCAGCTCTGGAACGTGCGTCGCTGGGCCGATACGGGACGTGGAAGATCGCCGACGGTGTGCTGGTCCCGGGTTGGCTCATTCAGGGTGGCGCCGACGCGACTGCGGAAGCAGTACTCGGACTAGCAGCCTACGCGGCAGTGCGGCAAGACACTCAAGTTGCTGACGCCATCGCGCATTACACGGAGGGGATTGCTGTCATGTCCTCCGGGGATTCGGGCGAATGGCCCTTCGGTGCCATTCTGCCATGGACGGCCTCTCGAACGATGTGGCATGCGTGGGGAGGACTGACTGGTGCTGCCCTGCTGGCCTGCGACGCCTGGGCCACGGAAGATGAGCGGCAAGCAGCGCTCGCCGACTGCGGCGTCTTTACGCCGCAGCTGCTCACTAGCGGTGGACCATATAACTCATGGACGCCGCGGCCCGGCGAGGCGCAGATCGCTTACGGCGCGCATGGCCGCGTCGAGGGCCTCGTCCGCGCGGCCGACGTCACCAGCTCCACTGGGTTCTCCGCTTTAGCCGGGCTGGCCGCTGCTTGGTTCTTCGGAGCGAATCCCTCCGGTGCTGCAACATACGACCCCGCGACGGGTGTCACTGTCGATGGCGTGGAGACGGATGGGCGGGTTAACCAGAACTCGGGTGCAGAATCAACTATCCACGGCCTCCTCGTCATGCAGCTGCTCGATTCTCACCCGTCCATTGCCCGCATCGCACGAACCATCTCGGGTATCGAGGCCTGGGAGGGTACTGCGTGGATCCAGGCCGAGGACCAAGATCTTCCAGACGGTGTCACCATCGCGACACCCTCAAGTGCATGGACAGGTGAAGGAAACATCATGGGCAGCCTTGTGAATGTCCCGGCTGGCGGCCATATGTCGTTCTCCACTGACGTCATGGCCGACGATCTTGAAGCGGGGGCATGGGGCGAGGTCTGCGTGCACCCGGTGCTTCACCAGCTCCCGGAGGCGACCGGTACCACCTCGTGGACAGCTGTTAACGCAGAAGGTGTCCGGACATTCCTTGGTGATATCTGTATTGGGGATGTCGGCGAGCAGGGTGTGACCGAATGGAACGGACTCCTCAACCCGGTGCCCCTGCCGACCAGGGCGCCCCGGGATACGGTCTCCATTGAGATGAGCACGAGTGCTACTGTCGAGGTTGACGCGATCATGCTCCTGGCTGCCGTGACGGCGGCCAGGTACACGCAGACTACCGGGGGTAGCTTGACGCTGCGAGCCTCCACTGCTCAAACGGCTACGCAGGTACCAGTCGAGGCGGGAGAGACGGGGCGGTGCTGGCTCTCAGACGGCCGGCGGAGTGCGCCACTCAACCACGGGCGCAGCTCACAACAGTCTGGCGCTTTTAGCGTCACCACCGTGAGATAAGCGCAATTGGTCAATCTCGGTGTGGAGTTGGCAAGCCTCCGATCCGAGGTGCGGTTGGTGGCGAAGCTGCCCCTCAGATCATCTGAAAGGCCGACAGCTTCGCGTGCCACGACCGTGTGCACACCTGAGTCGATCGGGTTTGTTGCAACGTTCGTTGCTACGCCTTTCCCACGATGCGAGGGGCAAGTGGGTGGGTTTCGTAGTGTGGTCGCAATTCCCGCGAAGGTCCGAGCCGGCGGCTGCCACTGAGGCTGCAATACGGGGATGGACATCGTGGGAGCCCATCTGTTCATCCGTCCAAAGATTCATCAGGAAGGTTCCCCACGATGCCCGAGGGTAAGCCTGCCGTGTCCACATTCATTGCGGAAGTCCTGGCCGACCCGGACTGGACCTGAAAGTTCCCACGAATCGGGATCCGCAAGGGGTGGTGCTGGTGACCAGCGACGCCCACGCCGGCATCAAGGCCGCTGTCAATGCGACCCTGCCGGCGCGTCCTGGCAGCGGTGCCGGGAACTGCTTCGCCCGTAACGCGGGCCTCTAAGCTGGGGTGGCCCCATTGTCAGGCCCGTCAATGCTCTGATCCCCCCCCGCCGCTCTTCGCCCAGACCATCCGCGAGGCCGTGGTGGACACCTACAAGCAGGTCACCGCCTCCCTGAAGAGCAGTTTCCCTGAGGTTGCTGACATGCTGGCCGAAGCGGAGTTGGATGCAGGCCGCGTTCGCCGTCTTCCTCCGCGAGCACTGGCACAAGGATCTGGACGGGCAACCTCATCGAACGACCGGGCCGTGAGACCGGGCATCGCGCCGATGTGGTCCAGGACTATTGCCCGACGGTGACTCCGTGGTCCGCTCGGTCGGAGCGGTCCTTCGGGAGCAGCACGAGGAATGACAGTACAAAGCGCGCCGCAACCTTTCGGAAACCTCCCTCAGACACCTCACCCGCACGCTCCACAAGGACCGGCACGCCCTACCCGACCACCGCCCCACGACGATCACCGCATCAACAGAGTGACACCGCAGCAAAAGACCTGACCACCGCCGAGGGCGTCTCGGCAGAGGTTGGGCTGGGGCCCGGGTCTTCAGTGCTGTCCGTCGCACATGGGGTCTCCTAGCAGAGGCCGAGGAACGAAGCTGATTGTTACTCCATCGTGTTGTTATGTTGGGTGTGAGTGCTTCATATCACGCGGTGTTTACCACGATCTTTCGTCCGGTTGTCCCATCTCAGCGACCCAGTACCGGGTTGTACAGCAGTCGGTTCGGCGTCGTCGGGCACTCCTCGCCCACCGCCATCGGGGCGATCAGGCGGTCGGCCCGCAGGTCCTCCAGGCGGGACACCACGCGGTCGCGCAGCGTCCACGGGTCGATCGTGTTGAGGTACACCTTGGTTCCGCCCTCGAAGCCCGCCAGGGTGGACACCCGCCACTTCAGGGTGATGTGCCAGGGCATCGGCTGGTCGACGTCGATCGGCTTGTGGTGCCACTCCTCATTGCTGGGCACATCCGCGCCCGTGGCCGCATGCAGCGCGTGCAGCAGGTCGGAGACGGCGTCCACCTCGTCGCGGCTCATCAGCCACGGCTCGCAGGTGGCCGACGTCGAATACACCTCCAGCGTCGGGTAGCGGTGCCCGAAGCCGGCGAAGGCCACCGCGTGTTCATTGGACGCCACCAGCAGCCCCCGGTAGGCGGCGTAGTCCACGCCCATCTCGTTGTACAGGTTCGGGTTGGCGCGCACCCGCTGCAACTCCAATTCGGAGGACACTCCCCGTTCGTCGATTCCCACCAGCTGCTTGTGCAGGTGGTCGAAGGAGGCGCCGGCCGGGCGCAGCCAGTTCTGAAACACCGCCACATAGCGAACCCAGCGGTTGGCCTGATACAGGTCGTGCGTGGCCTGAACGGCCAGGCGGATATAGGCGCGGTGCTCGGCCGGGGTGAGGGTGCCCGAGCCGGCCAGGGAGGAGGAGTCGACGGCGTCGTCGGTGTAGTGCCGCCGCGCCACGATCACGTCGTGACCGCCGGCGAAGAAGGCGGCCAGGTACTCGCGGCGGGCATCCGCGTCCATGGTCTCCCACGTGTCGGGGTTCTGACCGGAGGCACGCAACTTGGCGCGGGCCACCCGGGCCACGTGGTCGGCGCCGGCCGGATCGGCCAGATAGGCCTCCATGCGCTCCCGGGCCGCGTCGGGCACCTCATAGCCGTGGTTGGCATGCCAGTAGTCGTAGGACAGGATCTCGAACAGGTTCGGGATGCGGCGGAACTCGGCGACCGTGTCGAACAGCTCGGCGGCGGGAAGGGCATCGATCCGTTCGAATCCGCCGTCGGGTGTGGCCACCACGCGGGACTTCTCCGGCGGAGTCTCGGTGTAGTGCGCCGGGCAGAACTTGCAGGCGCGAGTGCGCTCGGCCTGCGTGAGAGTGTGGACCTCGGTGGCGGGGTGGGAGATGGGGCGGTTGCCGCGTCCGGGCACGGTCCACACCTCGGTGCCGGTGAAGGGACTGATCTGCTTGACGGTCCCGTCCGCCATGCGGGTGAGTGGCTCGGCGGAGGGGGAGTACGGCTGGAGCATGCCTTCAAGTATCGCGCCGACGTTGCCCTACCGGGCCGATATCGACGGCGCGGTCACAGTGCGGCAGCGATCTCGGGAGAGGCGTGGGTGCGCGGTCGGGATAACGGCAGTGAGTCCGGGTAGACCGTGGATGCGCGGTCAGGGCGGCGGCGGGCCCGGGCCAACTTGGCGGTGGACCCGGGCGGCTCACTCCGACGCGTTCAGCGATGCCGGCAGGTCCGAGTCCTGCCCGGCCAGGGCAGAGACGTCGTCGTCGATGTGCCCGATGACGTACAGGCCCGGCCAGGAGCCGACGGCCGTGTAGTACAGCACCAGCACGTGGTTCGGCTGGTACCAGCCGATGTCGCCCGGCTGCGGGGCGCCGGCGCTCATGCCCATGGTGTCCAGGTCCTGCGGCAGGGAGGCGGTCAGCTCTTGGCCGCCGTAGTCGGAGAAGCTGAGCTCCAGCGGTAGCTGAGCGAGCAGGGAGCGGGTGGCGGCATTGTCGTCGAGAGTCGCCTCCATGACGGTGCCGTCGAGGGCGCCGCCGAAGGCGATGCGGATCGAGGCGGGTTGTGTTGCGGGCATGTTGGTCTCCTGGGTGGGTTGTGGGCTGCCGGTGGTAGGGCCGGGGTTTGTGGCTGTCGGGGAAACCGTCGCCGGCGACGCGTTGGTGCCTTCGCCGGACGCGCATGCCGCCAGCGCCAGGCCGGTCAGGGCGACGGGCAGGCCGTGAAGCAGTGCGCGGCGGGGAGCTCGCCGGGAGAGTAGCGGCATGGTGTCCTTTCGGTCGTTAGGGGCTGAGGCTGTTCGGCTCCGTGGACGCCGACGTTTCCGATGGAATCGGGAAGTCGCGTCGGCGGTGATCGGCGCGGTCCGGTGACCGCGTCCCACCAGTCTGAAGCAACGGCACTGCCGCCGGGAGGCCCAGCCAGTACCACCCGCGATGGCATCGGTCGATTGCACGGACTTCGCCGGGGTCCACAGGTGCGGTTCGTGCACCCCTAATCCACAGAGATCAAAGGGGCCAGATGCGCCGCCGCGGCGGGTGCCTGACGCTGGTGACGCGGGCACGGTGCCCGCGGGCGCGGCCAACGTCGGCCGGCCCCAACCCCTCCAGGAGGAGATCATGAAGCACACCTTGTTGACCTTGCACAATGCCTGGGTCCTCGCCCACGGCACCCCGCCCGGCTTGAACGAGGCCGACGCCCTCGACCGGGACGGCGAAGCGGGTATGGCGACCGCCGAATACGCGATCGGTACTTTGGCAGCGGCGGCCTTCGCGGGCTTGTTGTTGGCGATCATGCGCTCGGGGAGCCTGACCGGCGTCTTGCAGGGCATCATCGAGTCCGCGCTGTCGGTGGGCTGAGGCGGTCATGTGGATGCCGCAACGCCCAGAGGGAGCCGCGCCCGCGAACCGCCTGCGCGACGCCGCAGAACGGGATCAGGCCGAGCCGGTCGGCCGCGGACACCCCGCGGAACGATGCTGCGAAACCTGCCTCCGGCGCCGCGGCTGTCACTCCTGCCATGATCCGAGAGGCTGCCGTGGACGCGGACCCCGTGGCGGCGAGTGCGGCATGGTGACGGCAGAGCTCGCCGTGACCATGCCCGCCGTCGTCCTCGTCCTGCTGCTGGTGCTCGCCACCGTCAACGCCGGTGTCACGCAGCTGCGGGTCACCGACGCCGCCCGGGTTGCCGCCCGGCAGGCCGCCATCGGGTTCAGCGACGTCGCCGGCGCCGCCCAGCGCGCGGGCGGACCGGTGACGGTGAGCGTCGAGACCGGCGACCTCACCTGCGTGACAGCGAGCCGTCGGGTTCCGGGACCGCTGGGCGGCCTGGGCCTCACGGCCCGCTCCCGGGCCTGCGCCTACACCGAGCCGACCTGGGACGAGGCGGGTGCGCCATGAGTCGGGCCGAGACACCGCTGCCGTCCACCGGCGTCGGCGGGGACGG
>NZ_LK995484.1:26230-47584 GCF_900002405.1 Actinomyces succiniciruminis
TGCCTGCTCCCGCCGGTCCTGCCTGGGCCACTCGGTGGCCGGACCCGAGCAGGCAGGCGACGCCTTGGCGCGGGCGCATGATCGTGGCTCGGGCACGGTCATGGTGCTCGGCATCATCGCCGTCGCCCTGTGCCTTGCGCTCGGCGCCACCGGGCTGATCCAGGCCCAGGCCGCCGGCGGTCGGGCCCGCGCTGCCGCCGACCTGGCCGCACTCGCCGGGGCGACGGCGCTGACCTCCGTGGTCGCACCGGCCGACCCCTGCGCCACCGCCCAGCGAGTGGCCCGGGCCAACGGAGCCGAACTCGCCGCCTGCACCGTCGACGGCGAGGACGTCACCGTGGCGGTCGGGGTGCCCACCCGGATCCTCGGAATTCCACGCCGGGCCGACGCCGCCGCCCGCGCCGGACCGGTCAACCCGCTATGACCGGTGGCCGGGTGGGTGCGTCACGGTGGCGACCCTCGCCCGGTTGACGGTTGTGCGCACCTCGTTGGTACCCGGCCGGGTTCGCCCGGCGCCGGAGGACCCGCCGACCGGTGCCGGGTGGCTCATAGTGGGCACCGAGCGGCGCAAAACCGTCGCGCCGGTGGTGGCATACCGCGGATGCCGCCACCGACGCGGGCGGGTTTTGGGGCGAGCGCCCCCGATGATTGGGGCGCCGTGGGGCCGTGCCAGGGCGTCGTGACATGAGAAGGTGGGATGGTGAACGCATCTGTCGTTTTGCCCGTGGTGGTGGCCTGTCTTATGGCCGTCGCGTCCGTTGGCGTGGCCGTCTGGCCCGCCTCCGGCTTCGCTCGGGGCTACGTAGACCGGTTGGAACAGGCCTCAGAAGAGGACGCCGGTCGGAGCGACGCTGTCGGCGGCAGCGGAGCCGATGAAACCGCCGACGCGGAGGGCGACGCCGAAGGCGGGGCCGTTGTCGGGCGAATCGCTGAAGTGGCTGATGCGGAGGCCGAGCCCACCGGCGCGGGTGGGATGACGGCTGTGACCGCTGTGCGAGTCCGCTCCCGGGGTCTGCTGGAACGCAGTCCCCAGGGCGTGTTGGCGGCGATCCTGTGCGCGGCGACGCTGGCGTGGGGGCTGAGCCGGAGCGCGCCGGTGGACACTGCGATCGCGCTGCCGGTGGTGGCGCTGCTGGGTGTGGCCGGCAGCGTCGACGCCGTCTGCCACCGCCTGCCCGACCGCCTGCTCGGCTCCGCCGGCCTCTGGCTGGTTGTGGCCATCGCGGGGCGCAGCCTGGTGCGCCTGGTTACGGTGGAGTCGGTGCATGCGGCACTGTGGCCCGCGGGCCGGGCAACGCTGTGTGCGCTGGGTGCCGGGGCCGCCGTCTTCGCGATGTGGCTCATCCCCGCCTCCGGCATGGGACTCGGGGACGTCAAACTATGCGCCCTACTAGGGCTGTGGCTGGGCTACACCGCGGTGGATTGGGTGGTCGCCGGCCTGCTACTGGGCTTCATACTCGCCGGACTCGTGGCCATCGGACTTCTAATCACCCGCCGGGCCGGGCGCAAGGACATGCTCGCCTTCGGGCCCTATCTGGCCACGGGCGGCTGGCTCGCCTGGCTGCTGGCCATGGCCTGACGCCGCGTCGAGCGCAGGGTTCCCGACGCCGCCGGGCACTTCCATGAGCTCAGCGACCTGACGCCGAACCGGGCACGGGACGCCGTTCGAGGCGGCCGGGCCAATGTCACCGGCGCTCTACGCCGCCGTCTTGGCGGTGGCGTTTGCGGGCACACAACCCGGGGAAGCGTCTCCGCCACCGTGCGAACGAACCCCGACGGAATTACGCGGCCGCGACGTCGTCGGGGATCGCATCCAGCAGCAGTTGCAGCAGTGCGATCGCGCCCGCCTTGTCCAGCGGCTCGTTGTTGTTGCCGCACTTGGGTGACTGCACGCAGCTCGGGCAGCCGGCGGTGCACGAGCACTCGGAGACCACTGCGAGCGTCGCCTCCAGCCAGGCTCGCCCCGCTCTGAAGCCGCGCTCGGCGAAGCCGGCGCCGCCGGCCTGGGCGTCGTGCACGAACACCGTGGGCGTCAGCGTCTGCGGGTGCAGCGCCGTCGACAGCCCGCCGATGTCCCAGCGGTCGCAGGTGGCCAGCAGCGGCAGCATGCCGATCATGGCGTGCTCGGCCGCATGCAGGGCGCCCGGCAGCTGCGCCGCCTCCAGCCCCGCGCGGGCGGTGAGCTCCACCGGCACCGTCCACCACGCCGACGCCGTCGGCAGCACATGCTCGGGCATGGACAGCGGATGCTGAGAGACCACCTCCATGCCCGGCAGCGCCAGCTTGTTGTAGCCGACCACCTGGCTGGTGACCTCCACCGAGCCGAAGGCCCACACCACGCCGTCGGCCCACTGCTGCCGCTCCCGCTCGGCGACTATGCGCACCGAGCTCTGCTCGCGCGCCCGCGTGCGATACCCGACCGCCGCCTTGCGGCTGACGACGGCCGCCTCCTCGGTCAGCTCCTCCACCAGGTAGGTGCGGCCCTGGTGGATGTAGACCGCCCCGGGGTGGACGGTGGAGTCCGCGGACGACCCGGACACGGTGCCGACGACGGCGCCGGTCGACTCCTCCACCACGGGCACGTCCGCCGGCCCGTCCCCGCGCAGGGAGGTCAGGTCCTGTGCCCGGCCCGGCAGGTTGGTGTTCCAGAACCAGCCGGTCGGGCGGCGTCGCAGCGCCCCGCGGGCGGCCAGCTCCGTCAGCAGGGAGTCGTCGGGCAGGCCGAACAGAGGCAGGTCCTCCTCCCGCAGGGGCGACTCCGAGGCCGCCGCGCACAGGTGCGGGGCCAGCACGTAGGGGTTGGCGGGGTCGAATACGGTGGCCTCCGGCGCGGCGAACACGTCGTCCGGGTGGTGAACCAGGTAGGCGTCCAACGGGTTGTCGGAGGCGATCAGCACCGCCACGCCCCGGCCGCCCGCACGCCCGGCCCGACCCGCCTGCTGCCACAGGCTCACCCGGGTGCCCGGCCAGCCGGCGATGATGACGGCGTCCAGGCCGGTGACGTCGATGCCCAGCTCGAGGGCGTTGGTGGTGGCCAGCGCCCGCAGGCGGCCGCGGCGCAGATCCTGCTCCAGGGTGCGGCGCTCCTCGGGCAGGTAGCCGCCCCGGTAGGCGGCGACCGTGTCCGCCAGCTCCGGTTGGGACAGGCCCAACGTGTGCCGGGCACGCTCGGCCACGATCTCCGCGCTGCGGCGCGAGCGCACGAACACCAGCGCCCGGGCGCCCACACTGAGCAGGTCCACGAGCAGCTCGGCGGCCTCAACCACCGCGCTGCGCCGCGCCGCCGGATCCTCCGTCGGATCGTCCGTGTCCGGGCCGACGGGCGCGGCGGGCCGGGAGGCGGGGGATGGCGCCGGTGGGCGTGGCGGGCCTGCCTGGCTGGTCGGCGTCTGCGCCGAGGAGGGATCGCCTTCCACCGAAGATGCGGTTACGCCGCCCGGGCGGTTCAGGTAGGGGTCGGCGGCGGGGAAGTCACTCGCCTGCGCCAGGGCCGCCACCGAGTTCTCCCAGGCCGCCCAGGGATCCAGCAGGGCCGGCTGCCACAGGGCGAGGGTGTGCTCGCCGGTGGGGGCGGCGTCGTCGGTGATGGCGGTGATGGCCTCGGGATCCGCCCCGATCAGGCGGGCGGCCGTGAGTGCCGGCTCGGCCGCCGTCGCCGACGCGCACAGCACCACGGGCTCGGGGCCGTGCGGGCGCAGGCGGCGCACCAGCCGCAGCAGCCTACGAAGCACCAGGGCCACGTGGGCGCCGAGAATGCCGCGGTAGGCATGGCACTCGTCGACCACCACGTAGCGCAGCGAGCGCAGCAGGCGGTTCCAGCGCTCGTGGCCGGGCAGGAGCGAGAAGTGCAGGAAGTCGGGGTTGGTGAGGACGACGTCGGCGTGGGCGCGGGCCCAGTCGCGCTCGGGCAGGGGCGTGTCGCCGTCGCAGGTGGCGGCGTGCACGGTGCGCAGTGAGCCGCCCGGGACGCCCGCCTCGCGCTGAACCGACTCCAACTCGGTGATCAGGCGGTCCAGGGCGGCAGCCTGGTCGGCGGCCAGTGCCTTGGTCGGGGACAGGTACAGGGTGGTGGGGCGACGCCCGTAGGCGGAAATACGGGCATCGGTGTCTGCGCGTTGGGCGGCCAGGACCGCCGAGAGGGCGGGCAGCCAGGCGGCCAGAGACTTGCCCGAGCCGGTGCCGGTGGCGAGCACGGTGTGGCGGCCGGTGTGGACGGACTCGGCGGCGGCAACCTGATGCGTCCAGGGGCGGTCTACGCCCAGGCGGGCGTAGGCGGCGATCAGGTCGGGGTCCGCCCAGGCGGGCCACTCGCCGTGGCGACCGGGGCGGGCCGGGGTGCGCTGTAGGTGAATCAGCCGGCTGTCGCGCGCGCCGATGCTTTCGAGCAGGTCGGTGAGGTCGCGCGCGGGCGAGTGCGGCTGGGTGGTCATGGGGCAAGTGTGCCGCAGGGGTATGACGGGAACGATAGAGGGGGAAGGCGCGGCGAGGTGGGGAGAGCGGCACGGGCCCCGAGTGGAGTCGGTGTGGGCTGCGCCGGTTCTGGCCGGGCCGTCTGGGCATTGGTCCTACACGGGCGCAGTCCTACACGGGCACGAATCGCTCGCCAACGTCTCCCATAAGGGGCAGACTCGGGGTATGGCGAGACCCTGGCGCAATGATCGTGTGCAGATTCTGCGGTACTGGTGGATGTTGGAGTTGTTCGACCCCCAGCCGGTCCCCAAACTGACCGGGCGCTCGCGGCGCCCACAGAGACGTCAGGTCATTGAATGGCGTTTCGGTGACCCGCTGCCCTGGCAGACGCTACCCACACCCGCGCCGCGTGGTAACAAACGCTCGGTATGGCGGCACACGGTGTACCTGGGCGTATACGAGTTGGAAGAGGTATATCGATTCCTGCATCGCGTCTTCGCCGATGATCGTGACGCCTACGACCAGCGTCGCGCGGGTGTCAGCGCCTGTGCTGCGGTGCAGGTCGACGAGCGCGGAAGAGTGGTGGAGGGGTCGGCGGTGCTCTCCTCTGCGCTGTGGGCGGTTGCCCAGATCAACAGCACGGGCGCGGCGCCGGAACTGCAATGGTCGAGCGGCTTCGCCAATGCCAATCAAGCTTTTGGCGACCAGGTGGACGTGGCCGAGGGTATGCGCCGTGATGCAGTAGGCGCGGATGAGCCACTTCCACAAGACGCCGCTTCCCTGCAAAGACTCCTGGGTATCGCCTACGGTGCCGCCGGGGTAAGTGGGAAGGAACCTTTCTTCAGCGGCCGAGTCGTCATTTCATCGAGTCTCGTCGCTGAAGGCCATGAAGACGCCAGTGCGGATACCGACTTCCTCAACAGCTTCTTCCTTACCGAACTGGCAGCAGTGCAGCGGGGCCTGGAAGGTGGATATTGCCCGAAGGCGCTGGCTGCCTACCTGACCCCGGACCGGTCGATCTCGGACTTGGACCGGATCGACGTCATAAGGCAGGACGGTCCGGTCGAGACGGCGGTCGGTGTCGACAGACTGCCGCTGGGGTGTTGGCCCTCGGAGCCTGAGCATCCGCTGGCACTGCGCCAGCAGTTCGCGGTCAACCAGGCTCTGAACAATCTGCCTGTCGAAGGCGGCATCATGGGTGTCAACGGTCCTCCCGGCACCGGGAAAACGACAATGCTGCGCGACATCCTTGCGGGGAACGTGGTTGAGCGCGCGCGTCGCCTTGCCGCTCTTGACAGTCCCGAACACGCATTCACCGGTATCGTCCACCGCTGGAACTCTTCAGATGGGTATCCGCGCCGGGTCCGTCAACTACGGCCGGAACTGACCGGCTTCGAGATGGTCGTCGTCTCCGCTAACAACGCCGCTGTTGAGAACATCAGCGTTGAGATCCCCGCGCGCGATGCGATCGCTCCCAGATGGCGCAACGAGGCCGATTACTTCTCTAACATCGCCACAGCGGTTATGGATGACAACAATGGGAGCGGAGCGGGCCAACCGCGCCAGGGGGCCTGGGGACTGGTGGCCGCGCGGCTGGGGAACAAGCGCAACCGGGCGGCCTTCCGCAACGCCTTCTGGTTCGACCAGCAGGACTGGAAGACGCGGACGCCAGTGCCGGGAGGTGAGCGCATGCAGACGCGTTTGAAACAGTGGAAGGACGACAAGACACAGGTCAATTGGGAGGAGGCGCGGGCGGACTTTCGCCGATCCGAGCGGCGCGTCGAGGAGTTGATCGGGCGGCGGCGCAGAGCGCAGGAACGGCATTACCGGTTGGAGTCCGCGCGGCAGAAGGAGGCCGAGCTGGCCGGGCAGGTGCGTCGGCTGGCGGAAGAGGTGGCTGTGGCCAACATTCAGGTGCACGACTATGAGCCGGCGGTGCGCCGGGCATTCTCGGAGCGCTCCGAGGCAGAAAAGGCGCGTAAGCGGCAGCTTGAGTCCCGCCCCGGGGTGCTTGAAACCATCTTCACCCTCGGACGGGCAATCAGGCAGTGGCGCTCGCGTCTGGATCCCCTGGAGGACCGGCTGCGGCAAGCGGAGCGTAACTGGCAGGAGGTGAGTGGGCAGGCCAAGCGGTTGGAGGAATGGGCTCGTGAACTGTCGAATCAACAGGCGCGGGCCGAGGAGTCTTGGGAACGAGTGTCTGGGGAGGTAGCCGAGCTGCGCCGTCGTGTCGCGGCCGATCAAGAAGAGTACGGCCGCGCCTATCCGTTCCGGACGAGAGACCGGGCGGAACGTGAGATGCGTGCACCGTGGCTAGATGAGGCCCTGGACGTGGCCCGCGCCGAACTGTTCCTGGCGGCCCTGCAACTGCACGAGGCTTTCCTGGCGAATGCGGCCGGAGACATGCTAAATGGGTTGCGCGCCGCGATGGATGTCGTCGGCGGTGACAGCCCCAGCCAGCTCGAGGAGGAGAAGATACGGGCCGCGTGGCAGACCTTCTTCATGGTTGTGCCCCTGGTGTCGACCACCTTCGCCTCATTTGGGCGGATGTTTGCCGGTCTCGGCGCGGAATCGCTCGGCTGGCTGCTGATCGACGAGGCCGGGCAGGCCTGTCCACAGCACGCCGTCGGGGCGATCTGGCGTGCGCGGCGGGTCGTGGCGGTGGGGGATCCCCTGCAGCTGCAGCCGGTGGTGACGATGCCGCGCAAGGCGATGCGGGATATCGCCAAGGGCCTCGGCGTCTCGGAGGCGTGGATTCCGCCGGAGGCCTCCGTGCAGACTCTCGCCGATCGCGTGTCGCACTATGGCACCGTGCTGGGGCGGAGCGAGGACCGGGCCTGGGTGAGTGCACCGCTCACCGTGCACCGCCGCTGCGATGATCCGATGTTCAGCCTGTGCAATCAGATCGCCTACGACGGCATCATGATCAGTGGAGTGCAACGCCGTGTGGATGATCCCGAGCGTCCGGACCTGTTCGACGGCCCGGAAGGTCCGCGGATCAGCTCCAGCCGCTGGTTCGATGTGCCGGCCACGCAGCGGGGAACTCACCTGCAAGAACGGCAGATCGACTGCTTGTGTAAACAGCTGAGTGGGCTCATCGGCCGGGGCGTCGACCCCGCGCGGATCATTGCGATCTCCCCCTTCCGAGAGGTCGCTGACAAGCTGAGCGGGCTGGCGGCGGAGCGCGGGATCATGTCGGGCGGCACGATCCACACCGCACAGGGGCGGGAGGCGGACGTGGTGTTCCTGGTCCTGGGCGGTGATCCGGGTGCGCCCGGGGCCAAGGCGTGGGCGTCGTCGACCGTCAACCTCATCAACGTCGCCGCGAGCCGGGCTCGAAGGCGCCTGTACGTGATCGGCGACCGCGCGGCGTGGATGCGGTATCCGTACTTTCACGACCTCGGTGAGGTACTCGACTTGCGCTTATACACCGAACCCTGTGAACCCTACTAGGAGGATGAATACTGTCATGTCCCACCACAAGAACTGCGAGATCGCGTCAGGGCATAGGTGTGTATGCCGTTGTGGCGGCGCGCTTCACGGCGCCATGTTTGTGCGTGCCATCTACTATTCGGATGGGTCCAGTCGATCAAGAGCCATCGACTACGCTAATCGGCGGAGGTGGGTGCAAATGCGCGTGGGCCAGGTAGGGTCGACGGTTCGAAAGACAGTTGCTGTTCGGCGTCAAGCTGTCAGCGGTATCCTGAGCGAATTCGTCATCAATGCGATCGAGGCGTCCGGGAACGGGCGGTCGGATGTCATAGAAGTCCTGGCGAAGAGACTCTCGGACGATATCGCGGGTGAGATGGAGCAAAACCTTAGGAGCGGGCCGTCGGCTCGTCGCGGCGATCGGCACCTGTGGTGCGTGGTGCTCGCAACTATTTGTCGGCTGTATGACGAGACCTTTGCGTTCTCGAAGAAGACTGTTGACGACTTGGTTGATGGTCTGCTGAAACAGCTGTCGCGAGAGACCTCAAGGGACCTGGGTGAAGAGACTAGTTCTAGAGATCTCTACTCCTACCGGCGCGGGTGTCGTGTCATTGCAGCTTTTGAACTCGCGGAGTATGAGTTTCTTGGTGTGCTGGCCAAGCGGGCGATCGATTCCGTCCTGGCTGCTATGAAGCAGGTCGGCGAGGAGGCTGTTATGCGTCAAATGCGTATGATGACGGCGGTTATGTGCCCCGATCCCGACCGTCATCCGGACGTCATCAAGTACTGCATCTGGCCACTGCTTTCCGGACCCTTTCGTGAAGCGCTCGAGGAGGGAATCGAAGAAGAGATGCGCGTCTGGTTGCGTAACACATACCCCTGCGTGAGGACGCATTCATGAAGAGCGGGGCAGACGCAGGAGCGTGATCGCTGTGATGAGCGATGCGTCAACCTGTGTGCAACTTACCTGCGCTCCCTAGGTGGTCGCGGGCGCGTCCCGCCGGGAGAACCAGGCTCCGTGTGTATGGAGGTGCGGGTGCGGGATGCTGAACGCGCTGGTTC
Source organism: Actinomyces succiniciruminis (assembly GCF_900002405.1). Taxonomy (GTDB): domain Bacteria; phylum Actinomycetota; class Actinomycetes; order Actinomycetales; family Actinomycetaceae; genus Actinomyces; species Actinomyces succiniciruminis. Next base: position 35,132 of record NZ_LK995484.1, read on the forward strand.
TGCGTAGCAGACGGGTCTCGGTGACGGGCACAACGGACACCACCGCCCCGGCGTGGATGCTCGTAGCCGGGACGGTGAGACCGCCGAGCGACCTCCACCATCGTCCGTGACAATCCGGCGCCATCAGTCGTGGCCGGTTGCCGGCGTCCTCAAGGGCAGGCCAGCGTGCTCGCGGTCTATCTCGCGTCCTCGAACTAGCACCGCTGGAACAGGACACCCCGCCAACCACGCCGGAGAGAACCCGCGGGCGAGCCGAGAGTGGCTGATATAGCGGCACCGTCAGCGTCAACAGCCCCTAGTCCATCAAGGTCCGGCGGAATACCAAACCACCTTCCAGCGGCAACCGCCCATCACGCCTACAAACACGAAGAGCCGTCAACAGGGCTGAAGCTCATCGATCCGTGGGCGGCATGAGTACCGGTTCGATTGGTGCCTCGGGCGGCATCTGACACGATGGACATGCGCGTCGAATCACTCGGCTCGCTTATCGAGGCGGCCCTGGCCACGGCCGCTGACGGGGCCGTATACGGGCGCGGCCAGGGCCTGGTGGACGCGGTCGGCGAACTCCGAATCGCCGACGGCGAGGCTACCGCCACGGTTTCCGGCACCTTCCCCTATTCGGTTCGGCTGACCTGGCAGCAGGATGAGGATGGCGGGGTCGCGGGCGATTGCAACTGCCCGCACCACGCCTCGGGAGCCTTCTGTAAGCACCTGGTGGCCGTCGGCCTGGCCGTGCTGCAAGCGACCAAACGCTCCAGCGCCCTCGTGGAGGCGGAGCCGACGGGGTGGAGGAACCAGCCCCTGAGGGCGACGTGGACACCGCCGTCGAGACCTACCTGAATGGCCTGGATGTGGACCAGCTGCGCGAGCTGATCCTGAATCTCTCCGACTCCAATGCGGAGGTGTTCCGCTCGCTGAGCACGACGGCGTCCCTGGTCGGTGGGGATGTGGAAGCGGTTGCCGCGGACCTGTTGGCGCAGGCTAAGTCTGTCACCGGAGTGCGCCGCTTCCTCGGCTACCGGGACGCCATGGACTACGGCAAGGACGTGAGTGACGTCCTGAACGAGCTAGAGCCCCTACACGATACTGCCGACGGCGCTAAGGCAGCGGCGCCCGCACTGCTCCACATCACCACCCGCCTGCGCAAGCAGATGGAGAGGAACATCGACGACTCCAGTGGCGTAGTCGGCGGGGGCTGCCAGCGTGCCGTTGACCTGTACGCCCGCGCCGGCTGCGCCAGCCCGCCCGAGCCTGGCAAGCTCGGACGCTGGCTGGCGAAGTTCCGGCTGGACTCGCCCGGCTGGCCCTCGGTCACCCTGGCGGAGTTCCTGCCGGCGCTGGGGGACAAGGGCCTGAACGTCTACCGGCGTGCGGCGGCCAAGGCGGAGGCGGCCGCCGAGGCCGCGGGGAAGAGCCCGGACTTTGACCTGAAGCGGATGCTGCTGGAGCTGGCCGATCACGACGGCGACGTCGACCGCGCCGTCCAGCTGCTGAGCCTGGGTGAGCACGCCGAGTACGGGGCAATCGTTGAGCGGCTGCTCGCGGCGGAGCGCCGTCGGGAGGTGATGGCCTACCTGGACCGGGCGGTAGCCGAGGGGCGTGTGTCCACCAGCAACCTGGACTACTGGCGCAGGCGGGGCGGCGGCTACTGGATCGATCCGCTGCGTGCGGCCGAGCTGTACCGCGAGGACGGGCGCGACGACGATGCGCTGGAAATGGCCCGTGCCCTGTTCCGTCGCGCGCCCACCCCGGAGATGCTCGACGTCCTCACCGCCGTCGGCGCCTGGACGGGCCGGGAGGATGCGGAGCGGGAGGAGGCGCTGGCATGGGTCGAGGGACAGTCCTGGCGCAGCGGTGACCCGATGATCGAGCTGGCGCTGCACGTGGGCGACGTCGAGCGGGCCTGGGCAGCCGCCGACCGCTGGGGCGTCGGCTATGCCTGGCGGCAGCTCGCCGACATCACCCCGCAGCCGCGCCCGGACGACGCCATCGCCCTGTACCGCCAGGCCATTGAGGAGACGCTCATTCCGGTCGGACGGAAGGCGGCCCGTGAGGCGGCGGTGCTCGCCACCCGCATGATGGCGCTGGCCGCGGCCGCCGACGGCGCGGAAGGCGTGTACGGGGTGGCCCAGCCCTACGACGCCGCACCCGAGGACAGCCGCGTGGCGGGTTGCCGCGCGTGGCTCACCGATCTGCGCGAGCAGTACCGGCGCCGCCCGACCGTCCGCGAGGAGCTCGACCGGGTCGGGCTGTGAAGCCGGGGAGGCGGTCGTTGGTGCCCGGGGGCGGAGTCATCTACTACGCAGGATCGTGCTGTAGTACGCCGGTTAGGCGTTGATTGAAGGGCTGCGGAGCCTTCAGCGCAGGTCTAACCGGCGTAGCAGACGCCGAAGAGGCGTACCCAATGTGCCCTGCGGCCCCGCAGTCTCGGCACCTGTAGGCCGCGGCGCCGCGGAGGACCGCACCGTCAATCACCACACCCCCAAACCGGAAGAGCCCGTTTGTGCTGGTGGGGCGGTGCGGGCGGTGTGGGTGCCTCCGGGCGGGCTGGCCCGTGTGCTCGGTGAGGATCGTTGTGCTCAGTCAGGCGTCCAGGGCCGTTTCCGCGGTGTTGGGGGCCTGGTTGTCGGTGGTTGAAGGGGGGTGGGTCTTGCGCCGCCCCTGGTTGGACCGCTCACGCGCGGTTGGACCGCTGTAACCGGCGTCTACGGCGGTCCAACGGGGGGACAGCGGTCCAACTGACAGGCTCAACAGTTGCACACCACCACCCAACCGCACACCGCCACCCGAGCACTCACACAACAGGACCTAGTTATTTCGATTGTTTCGAACTGCTGTCATGATTGCTACATGGCTGCCACAGCTGCGCAGGTGCAGACGACCCTGCCGCCCGAGGACCTTGAGGCGATGCTGGATCTGTCCCGCTTTCTGGGGCAGGTTGCGGAACCGGCTGCGCTCGTCGGGCCGGACGGCCAGACCGAAGGTCTCCCGGCGGAGGTGCATCTAGTAGCGGAAGTAGCCGGAGAAGCGGTAGTAGCTGACTTGCGATAAGAACCTGCGGCAAGCGTCGTCGTCATCAATGATGAGGCCGCGGCGGCGAAGTCGTGCCACCTGGTCTTCTAAGCTGAGCCAGGTCTTCGACATTGAGCCTGCTCCGTCCAGAGCAGAAAAGGCCCCAGCCATTTGGGCGTGGCTGCGATGAGTCATAGGCCTGGCTGGGGGCGATTGACTCCAGCGTAGGCACCAACGTGCCGACGGCGCACGCGTTTGCGGATGTGAGTTGTGTACCTTCACGCCCACGGTCTCGCCTGGCGCACGGCGACGAGCAGGTGGTTCCCGCTGGCGGCGCGAACCACCCGGAACCAGGATTCGCTCACGCCGCCCCGCGCACACCTTCCAGCAGGGGGCTGGCCTGGCCGGACCAGGAGATGGCCAGTTGGTCGCGGGCGCGCGTGGCGGCCACGTACAGCAGTGAGCGCTCGCGCAGCAGGGCGTCGTCGTGATCGGCGTCGGAGTACTCCTGCTCCCGCAGGGACCGGGGGATCGCCTCCACGGACACGTCGAAGAGCAGTACCTTGCGGAACTCCAGCCCCTTGGCGCGGTGCATGGTCATGACCACCGGTCGGCCCCGGCCGACCGCCTCACGGTCCACCGGGCGCACCTCCACGCCCCGGTGCGCCAGGCCGGTGACCACGTTGTCCCGCTGGTAGCGGTCGCGCACGAGGATGGCGATGGACTCGGGGGCGCCCGCCCCCGCGGCATGGTCCTCCTCAAGCCACAGGTTCAGCAGCGCCGCGGCGTCGTCGAGTTCGGCGACGTGGTCCTTGGCGTGCAGAAGCAGCGGCTCGGGACCGGAGCGTGGAGACACGTAGTGGTGCTGCTCGGCCTGCCCCTCCAGGTCCTCGAAGGTGCCGCGCTCCAGGATCTCGAAGGCCAGGTCGAGGTTCTGCCGGGTGGTGCGGTAGTTGCGCGTCAGCCGCCGCGAACGCCCCCGCACCTGAATGCCGTAGTGGCTCAGCGTGATCTTCTTACCGTAGATCCGCTGGTGGGAGTCCTCCGCCAGGAACAGGTCGTCGGGACCGGGCTCTACCAGCGCGCGCAGCAGTTGCAGGTGCGCGGGCGTGAGGTCCTGGGCCTCATCCACCAGCACATGCCGGTACGGCCGGGGCACTCCGTGCGCCGCCTGCGCATCCAGCCAGGCGGCGGCCAGCGCCAGCATCTCTGCGAAGGAGGCGACGCCGAGCTCGGCACTGCGGTCCCGGTACTTCTCGATCACGTTCCACACGGACGCCCGCTTGCGCCGGTCCAGCGCCACACCACGGCCCGGCCGCCGGATGCGCAGGTACTGCTGGAGGGTGGTCACGCGGTGCGGCAGCACCACCAGTTCGTACTCCGACTCCAAGAAATCCGTGGAGCGCAGGTTCTCCGGCAGGTCATCACCGGTGAGGGTCAGGGCGTCGTCCCAGAGGTTCTTCCGGGTCACGGTCAGCACGTTCGTGCGCCGCCTGCCGAGCACCTGCGCGGCGGTGTCTGCGATGGCGTCCCCGGCCCGCTGAAGAATCGCCCGGGCCACCTTGTCCAGGCCGCTGATCATCAGCCCGGGCTGCCCGACCTGTTCGGTGAAGTTGAGTGATGGATCGAGTTCCGCCACCTGGCGGCGCAGGTCGTCGGCCAGGTTGCGCGTGTAGGTGGTCAGCAGGATGCGCGGCTCCTGCCCGGCTGCGGCGTCACGCCTGGCCAGCTCGACGGTGCGGTGTACGGCGACGACGGTCTTGCCCGTCCCGGCACCGCCGGAGATACGCATCGGTCCGTTCGGGCGACTGTCCACCAGCGCCCGCTGCTGGGGGTGGAGGAAGACCTGCCACTGGGCGAAGGTGAGGCCGTCGATGGCGCGGCGCAGGTCCTCATCGTTCTCGATCCAGGTGAAGGAGGAGCGGGCGGCGCGCGTACGCAGCCCCTCAATGAGCTCCGAGTCGGAGGAGCCGGCGGCCACCTGCTCCGGGCGACGCAACTGGAAGTCGTCGCGGACGTCCTCGATTGTGGAGCCCGTGGCCAGGGCGAGCAGCGCCTCCCCCTGCCAGGGCACCTCCGCGGTGGTGGCCAGGTCCAGCAGCTGGGATTCGCGGGTGGCGGCCAGCGCCGCGGCGGCGAGCGTTACGTCGATGCCGAGCTCGTCGCGCAGCACCTCGATGCTGAGGCCGTCCGGCCAGGTGGGGGCGGCATCTCGGCTGGCGACGACGACGGCGTCCGGCAGGGGCTTCGGTGCGGCATCCGGGGCGAGCGCGGTGGTGCCCCCCGTTCCGGTGGCGGCCCCGGCCCCCGTTGCCGGACCGCCCTGCACCGCCCCCGCGGTCGGCTGCACTGGCGATCCCGACGTCGCGGCGGAAGCGGCGTCCTGACGCGCCTGCGCGTTGGCGGCCTGGAGGCGGGCGGCCTCACGCGCGATCTCGGCGGCCTCGCGCTGGGCGGCATCTAGCTTGGCCTGGGCCTCTCGCCGGGCCTGCTCGACGGCGTCGGCGCCCTGCGCAATGGCGTCCTGAATCCGGGTGACCTCGGTGGTGCCGTTGGCGGGGTTGATGCGGACGGTGACGGACTCGGCGATCTTGATCGCGTCGTCGTGCGGCCAGATGCCGTGGAAGACGTATACGGGCTCGGCGTCCGCATTCAGCTCGAACAGCACCGCCCGGTAGAAGCCGGTCACCCGGGCCGTACGCACGCGCCGGTCCCGGGCATTCCGGATCGGCTCCACGTGCAGCCCGGAACTGGTGGAGTCGCCCGCGAGCTTGTTCAGAAACGGGCCGATCTTGGCCTGCAGGGACGGATCCTTGGCGGTCGCGTCCTTGACCTTGCTGCTGGGCCAGACGATTGCGGGCATATCAGTGTTCCTTCAGGAGTGCGGAGACTTCTGCGGCGGTGGAGGCGGGATCGGCCCCGGCGACGACGGCCCTCCAGCCGGCCGCCTGCAATACTGCCACGTCGCCTTCGAGCGGCTGGCAGACGACGGCCACCCGCTGCGCCTTCCATGACAGCTCGGTCATGACGCCGTCGGCGGCCTCCTGTCCCTCGCCGTCGCGGGCAATGCCGGCCCGGGCCAGGTGGGGTACCAGGGCCAGGACTTCCTCGGGCATGAGCGTGGTGTCGACGGCGTCCCAGCCGAGCTCATGCATGGCTGCGGCGGAGACTCCGCTGCCGCTGACGGCGGCTTCGGCGGCGGCCCGCTCCTGCAACTCGGTCAGGGCCAGGGAGGTGGTGGTGATGGTGACGGGTGCCTGCGCCAGGGCGAGCACGTTGCTCAGTCGCAGCCAGGTGCGCCAGGAGTCGGCGTGCGCGGGGGAGGCCAGCGCGTCGGCGGAGTCGTCGAGGACGAGCGCCATGCCGGTGGTGGCGGTGCCGGTGAGCTGTATTGCCAGGGACAGGTGATCGGCCACGAACACCGAGCAGGAGGTCTGGGCGGAGATGGTGGTCGGCTCGGGGAGCCTGCTGCCGGGGCGCAGTGCCCGCAGCGCCTCCCACAGGGGGTCATTGGTCGGACTGGTGGCGGGCGCATACCGCATGGCGGCGCTCCCGGCCAGGGGCAGGCGCCGGGTGGCGCCGAGGATGAGCGGAGTCCAGATGGAGTCGGCCAGGGCGCTGAGGGCCGTGCCGGTAGGACCCTGGCCGTCGGCGTCGTCCAGCAGCATGGTCACCAGCAGCTCCATGGGGCCGCCCCGCCAGGCGGTCAGGGCCTGCTCGGTGACGGCGCCCGCGCGGGCGGGGCGCGGCATCCCGGTGCGCAACTGGGCGACGGCGGGATCGTCGAGCCAGGCGGGCTCCCACGTGCCCGTCAGGTCCTCAAAGCCCAGGGAGATGACCCGGTAGCCCTGTGCGCGCAGACGGGCCCGCTTGGCGGCGTCGTCGGCGAGCCGGTTGTGGGACAGGCTGGCATGGTAGCCGCGGCCGTCGGTGTAGACGGCGATGGGGGAGCGGCCCAGCGGCCGCTGGCAGGTGAAGTCGGGGCGGGTGCCGTGGGCGTCGAGCTGCGGGCGGATGCGCCACCTGCCGCCGTCCAGGTCGAGCGCGGGCGCGCCGGAGGGGCTGGGCACGGTGGTCACATTCATGGTCTTGCTCAGGCGCCGGGCCAACACCGTGCGGAAGCTGGCCTCCAGGGGGCTCTCGCCGACGCCGGCGTGTACGGCCTCATCGGTGACCTTCCAGGTGGGCACGTGCGGGTCGAGGTCGGCGAACAGTTCCTCCTCATCCATGCCCAGCAGCTGCCGCAGCGCGTGCAGCGCGGCCACGCGAGTCACCCCGGCGGATGTCGCATGGGGCTGCAGGCAGCGGTGGCACATGGCGGTTTCCTCACCGCGGCACGGGCAGTCCTCCAGGTGCCGGCCGGTGGTGACGATCAGCTCCCACAGTCGTTCGGGGCCGTCGAAGTCGGTCAGGTAGCCGGTGCCGCCGGGAACCGCGTCGTGCAGGAGCAGGGCGGGCCGGGTCTCCCCGGCCTCGCCGTCGGCCACCGGGTAGGGGACGGCGGTGATCTCCAGGTGGTCGGGGGCGCCGCCGGTCAGCAGCTCCAGGCCGAGCAGGATCGCGGAGGCCAGGGAGCCCAGGCCCTCCTGGTAGCCGACCAGCCCCACGGGGAGCACCAGGGCGATGGCCTCGGTGGTCAGCTCCCGCATCAGGTCCACCTGGATCACGTGCTCCTTGGGGTCGGTGCGGTGCTCGCACCAGGGACGATGCTCGGAGGGGCTGGAGGCGCCGGTGTCCGTGTCGAGCTTGCCGCAGGCCTCGCACAGGCGGAAGTCACGGGAGGAGACCGGCAGCGAGGCGACCTGGTCCACCGCCTGCCCCGCCAGGGCTCGCCCGGTGTTGAGCCAGCGCAGGGCCAGGCCGCGGTAGCGGACCAGCCCGAAGCCGGAGGCGTTCACGCTCCACTCGCGCTCGACCCGCTCCGGGTTGAAGTCGGCCAGGGGCAGCACCTCGAAACCGGTGCGGATGCGGTCCTCGCTGCCGTCCCCGATGCGGGCGTCGTCCTTGGAGACGTCGGCAAAGACCCGGTTCAGGCGCAGCACGCGGCGGGCGCGCCCCACATCGGCGATGGCGGTGTCATGGCAGCGGGGGCACTGCGCGGGGGCAGCGGGTAGATCCTCCTGCGGGGGCCGGACGTCCACGTAACCGCAGGCCTGGCAGCACAGCCACCACTGCGCCTGCCCACTCAGCCCGGAGCCGTCAACGCCCTGAATACCCATCTCCATGCCGTGGGTGTAGAAGGTGGCGCCGGGCGCGAACTCGCTCAGGGCGTGGACGGAGGGACGGTCGATGTCGTAGGGCTCGGAGTGGAACTCGTCGGTCTCCGGATTGCGCCAGGACACCCGGGCGGACAGGCGCACCATGTCATCGATCAGGGCGTAGTTGGGCAGCACCCCGTGCCGTTCCAGGGCGGAGACCCAGTGCTCCTGCTCCAGGTCCAGCAGGCGGGCCTCGACGGCGCGCCGGGTGCCCTCGGCGGCGCGCAGGGCCCGTCGGTCCTCCTCGGTGGGGTTGGGCCGGAGCGTGGCGGCCTGCAACTCGGGCAGGGCGTCCTTGACCTGCTTGTGCTGGCGGCGCAGCTGCTCGGCCTCGGTCCGGTGCTCGGCCACGGCCCGCTGCAGCATATCCCGGGGGCCGGCGCCGTCGTCGTGCCGGATCCAGGTCTCCAGACGGGTCAGTGCCGGGGTGCGGTCGGCGAAGGTGGCGGCGAAGGTGCGTGCCAGGATCGCCCCATCGCGGGAGATCCGCTCGCATACGGCGCCTATGAAGGAGTCGTCGTTGGCGCTAAGGGCGGTGCGGGCGTTGCCGCTCCCGTGCCCGGCGGAGGGCACGGCGGGGTGGTTCTCCCGGGTGAGCACGTCAATGACGTAGGCGATGAACTGGCGGCGCAGGATCTCCTCCGCCCCCAGGTAGGTGGATGGCGGCCTGACCGAGCCGTCCAGCAGGTTGGCGGGGTCCTTGAGCAGGGGCAGTTGCTCGCGTCTGCCGGGCACATACGCCAGCGCCAGGGCGGAGCCGTTGCGCCTGCCCGCACGCCCGACCCGCTGCACGTAGGAGGCGACCGTGTCCGGCAGGGAGCCGAGTATGACGGTGGACAGGTCCCCGATGTCGATACCCATCTCCAGGGTGGGGGTGGCCACCAGCACGTTGGGGTCGCCGGGCCGCTGCACGGGCCGCTTGAAGCCGGCCTCCACGGCGGCGCGCTCATCGGCGTCCAGCAGGGAGGTGTGCTCGTGGGCGTCCACGCGCCGCACATGCGCACCGGCGTACATGTCCCGGTAGAAGCTGTCCGCCTGGTGCGCTCGGGCCGCAAGGGTGCCGGGGCAGTCGGCGGTCAGGCAGTGGGCGCCGTCGAGCTGGTCCACGGTGGCGACGGCGGTCGGCAGCTGGCTGCGGCAGGTGTCGCACACCAGGAGCAGTTCATCGCCGGTGGCGTCGTGCAGCGGGGAGACGATGACGCGCTCGGCGGGGATGCCGTAGACGGTGCCGCCGGTGTCGGTTGTGGTGGCGGAAATAATCTCCGCCTTCGCCAGGTCGGCCAGCAGGGCGCGGGCGAGCCGGGCGGCGTGCGTGGGGGTGACGTGCAGGCATTTGCGGGTCCAGGTGGCGTACCAGGAGCGTGAGGAGCCGACCGGCACGAAGGCGGAGCGGCGCGTGTCCAGGCTGCCGCCGACCTCCGGGAAGGCGGGCGCGGTGCGGCCGGCGGGGAAAGCGGGCTGCCCCTGGCGCCGGTTGCGCTTGTACCAGATCCACAGGCGCTTGCCGTCGTCGCGCTTGTAGCGGGTCAGCCATTCGTGGTCGATGGCGCCGTCCCGGCGCATGTGCTCCAGCGTGCCGCGCACCCAGGCGAGCAGGTCCCTATCGGAGACGCCGTCGAATCCGGGCAGGGCCGACTGCTCGCCACCCTCACCGAGGGCCGCGCGGGCCAGACGGGTCAGGGCGCCGGCGCGTCCGGCGGACACGTGCACGGAGACGGAGCCGGTGGCCTCCAGGGTGCGCCCGTAGGTGGACTGGAGGCCGACCTCCAGGGCGATGTCGAACAGAAGCCGACGCCGCACATAGTCCTGGGCGGTGCGCCGCCTGCGGGCGGTGGCCTCCGGGTCCCAGTAGGGCTTGAAGCGCTCATGCTCGACCAGGGCGGAGGGGACCAGCCGGTAGCGGTCGAAGGCGCTGGCTCTGGCGGCGTCGAGGGCGGCGTCCGCCCAGGCGTCGATCGGCATATCCGCCCGCAGGGCGCCGCGCAGGGCGGAGCGCAGGCTCATGGTGTGGGAGCGCTGGTCCACGAATCCGGCCCGGTGGGCGGCGTCCTGCACGGAGTCGGTGAAGATCAGGGCGCGCTTCTCGGCGTCGTCGAGGGCGTCGTCGCCGAACAGCGTGGTCAGGGAGACGGACAGGAGGGTGGCGACGGCGGAGCCGAGGAAGCGGATGGAGTCGGTGGCGCCGCAGGAGGGGCACATGTCGCGGATGGAGCCGTCGGCGACGGCGCGCTCGTCCCCGGTGAGGGTGAGTACGGGCAGGAAGCGGCCCTCCCGGGTTTCCAGGTCGGCGTCCTGCGGCGGGCGGGTGAGTAGCTCGCGGCCGTCCACGGAGTACCAGCGCAGCCCGGGGTGGCGGGCCTCGGGGCTGGGGTCGCCGGCGTCGAGCCGGGCGCGGTAGTCGGTCTCCTCCCCGGGGGCGTGCAGGAGGGCGCGGAAGCGCGGGTCCCCCAGCAGGTGGTCGCGGCGGACGGTGGACTGGTCGTGCTTCTCGCCCTGCCCGGTGGGGGCCAGGACAATGCCCCATCCGGAGCGGCCGCAGGAACGGCAGTACACGGCGGGGCGGGCATCCGGGCGGTCGTCCTCCTCGGTGGGGGCGGGGGCGTCGTCGGACCACCTGAAGGCGGGGCGGGCGTCCAGGGCCCGGTCGATGCGGGTGACCTCCCGAATCCACATGGTGACTTCGACGCCGACGGCGCCGCGGTCCGGGTTGCCGTCCAGCCCGGCGCGGATGGTGGACAGCGCCGCGAGGATGGTGGCCAGGGCCAGGCGGGCGGTCTCCGGATCGGGGGCGGGTCCGAACAGGCGGTAGGCGAGGTCGCTCAGGGCGGTGGCGTGCTCGGCGGCGCTGATCAGTTCCACCACGTCGGGGTGGGAGTGCAGGGCGGCCGCGAGGACCGGGGCGTAGGGGAGCGCCTCGGTTGGGTCGACCGGATCGGCAGCGGCAGTCTGGGGTGAGCCGGGGGCCGCCAGGGCGGCGTCGTCGGGGGTGCCGACGGCGTCGGGACGCCGGTACAGGGCGGTGACGACGCGGGCGAGCAGGTCGGCGGGGTCGGGGGAGCCGGCAAGGGCGAGGCCGGCGAGGGCCTGGAGGGCAGGCGCGGTGAGGTTGCGCAGGTGGATCGGGGTGCCGAGCACGCCGGCGGGGACGGCGGCGCGGCGGGAGGCGGCCCACTGCTCCAGGTCGGCGCGGGTCTCTAGGACGACGGCGTCGGCGGGCATGTCCACCCCGAACACGTCGCGGGCGAAGGCGAGCATGCGGGAGGGGTCGCCGCCGTCGCCGAGGGTGGCGGAGGTGGCCACGGGGCAGACGGGCCCGAGCGGGGAGGTGTCGAAGGCCTGCCGGCGCGGGTCGTCGTCGGGCAGGAGGTCGCGCAGGGCCAGGCCGAGGCGCCGCAGCAGCATGGCCACGTCGGTGCCCTGGGCGCCGTCGTAGGTGTGGAACTCGTCCAGCACCAGGTAGGTGAGGGAGGCGGCGGAGGCCCGCCACAGTTCGCGGTCCTCGGGGCGCAGCAGGAGCTGGTCGAGCATCTTGTAGTTGGTCAGCAGGATGTCCGGCGGGGACTTGCGCAACTGGTGGCGGTCGGTGATGAGGGAGTCGGCGGTGACGCGGCTGTGGTCCTGGGCGGTGTCACCGGTGTAGAGGCCGGCGGTGACACCTGCCAGGGCCGGGTCGGTGGCGAGCAGGCGGGCGAGGCGGGCGGCCTGGTCGGCGGCCAGGGCGTTCATCGGGTAGAGGATGAGGGCCTTGATGCCGGTGATGCCCTGGGCGCGGGCGCGCAGCACGTGGTCGAGGACGGGGTGGAGGAAGGCCTCGGTCTTGCCGGAGCCGGTGCCGGTGGTGACGATGGTCGGCTCGGGGCGGTGGCCGCCCTTGGTGGTCAGGCGACGGTAGGCGTCGGCCTGGTGCCGGTAGGGGGCAAGGCCGGGGTCCCAGTCGAGGGCGTCGGAGCGTGCGCTCGCGGGCAGGTAGGGCAGGCGCAGCCGCACGTAGGGGCCTACGAAGATGCCCTGCTCGGGGTCCTGGAGGAAGTCGGCGAGGGCCCGCCGCGGCTCCGCGTCCGTGAGTGCGAAGTTGGTGGAGAGGTAGTCGACGATGGAGCGGCGGATGCGTTCGGCCTGGAGGCTGGGCAGCAGGAGGGACATGGGTCAGCCTCGCGGGCCGTAGGGGCGGGGGAGGGGACGA
>NZ_LK995484.1:47663-54577 GCF_900002405.1 Actinomyces succiniciruminis
GGGGGAGGGGACGAAGGGGACTCAGCCCGGCGGTGGGGGTGAGGCGGCGAGCCCCGGGCGGGGTGTTAGGACGCGGACGACGGGCCCGGCGGGAGATGCGGCTCACAGGGGCGAGGGTACCGCAGAGGTGGTGACAATCTTGGGAAAACGGGGTAGCTCGGTCTTGAGGGAGCTTTGCCAGAGGAACCTGAACAACCGCCTCTGACCAACTCTGGGCTCATGACAGGAACGGTACGCGTAAGTATGTGGGAGATATCGGTGGCACAGACGTTCGTTCAGGCTGATCCGTAGACCTCGAAGCCGCCCTTTGTCACCGTCTGTACGTAGGACGCGGCACCTGCAATCAGACGTAGCTGTTCATCACTCGCTGAACCAATACTCATGCCGGGTTGCGCGATGATCGTTGTGAACCGAGGAAGCAGAGTAGGCGCTTTCTGCCTGATCATGTGCAGTGTCTTACGGTCGCCTATCTCAAATGGGGAATGTTTGAAGGTCTTTATGTAATTAGTAGTTCGGCGGGCGAGATGATCGAGAAGCGGCGAGGCTGCCATGTCTCGCCATCGTGCGCCCCGCATCGCTTGACCGCAGACTTCATAAAGATCTGCAAGGCGGGCCCCGGGCGCAGGTTGTGACGAATACTTGCAGTGTACGAGAGTGACGTGCAGGTCGCCGGCCTCAACCCTGAGCCCGACTAGGTCGGCTGCTTCGCCGGACCTATCGTCGTCAATGAGAACGTCGAAGGTTCGGTTGTCCATTAGGTAGCGTGCCATGAATGCTTGAATCGAGTCTTTACGCCGGTCTGGGCCTTGCGATTCGACCTTAATATCCACGCCGTTCTCGGCCCACTTGAGTGGTCGCAATTGATCGCGCGGATATGGTGGTAGCTCGGACCGTGATTCCAATAACCGGTCATCGCTGGTGATTAGCCGGTCGCCGGCTAGTAGAAGAGTGGGCTTATGGTCGTTCAGCCACTTAGACAACGTAACAGCCTGCCTGTGTCCACCTTCCACGATAGCTTCGTCTTCCATGGCACGATAATGAACACCTGAAGCTCCGAAACGCCCCTCATACTTAAGGTTCCATGATGGCGTGACTACGGAGAAACGAAGCGGCCCCTCCACTCCATAATCGTCGACCTTAAGTTCGGCATCGGTTAAAAAGACGTCGCGCTTATTGTAAACAATTCGGGGTATGGTCTCAGTTCCGAGGTAAAGGCTCCAGGGCCATTCGATCGCAAGGCACGGATAAGGTGGGCGTTCCTTGACGTCTATAGGGATGATCATGTCGCGGAACAGGGAGTGGACGTCAATGGTTGAGTCCCGGAGTTTTCTGCCTTGTTCATGGCACCACCATCGCCATTCGGCGAGATTTGACGCGGTCCGTGTTGACCAGAAACGTCCCGACAACGCTGCTGCAATAGTGATGCGTTCCCCTTCCTGAAATGCCTTAGCTGCTATATGGGTGTTGGCTTTGTGGGAGCGTTCGGCTTCGGTGAGCGCGGTCTCGACGTCGCTGCCCACGTGCATGGAGAATCGTTTGTCGCGGTCTCTGACATCAAGGAGTCCTATGTTCGTCGGTATAAGACGGTCGAGGTTGGAGAAGACCTTGAAAGCGTCGTAACCTTTGACAGGAATTGCCTCGTGGCCGAGTATCGCCTTGACCAGGTCGTCCAGGACACGTCTTGTATCGGAGCAATGGACATAGAGCAGCCCCAGTGCTCGGTCCAGAAAGAGCGCAATCAGCGTATAGTCAGTGGTCCGTAAGGACGGGATTCTCCCCCACCGGAGGTCTGAGACGTTCTCGATCACGAACCATGCCATAGTATTCTCGCGGTTGACGCTGATCGTATCGTCCAAGATCGCGTCGCCGTAGACGTCGCGTGCGGCGAATGGATCCCAGTCATCTGTTGTCGTCGCAAAGGCGCGAGCGCTCATTTTCGGCTGGAGGAGGCCAACTGGTACCTCGGGCGGGTTATCGACGAATGACGCCTCGAACCTACTGACCTCATCGGCGCGTTCTGTTGCTCGCTCCGTGGTGTCGCTGAGTACCTTGTCCCAATCGGGGTCCTCACGCAGGAGGGACCGTAGCGGCGAGAGTGCATGCCTTGGTTCCTGCCGAATGAAGACGCTAGCTTTGCCGATTGGGACCGGGGCGGAAGTGCGAGCGAGTCGCCCGATGAGCTGGACCATAGGGCTGAGAGACTGGTGTGTGTCATGAAATGCTCCGACTTTGAGCGTGGGAAGGTCAAAACCTTCTCCGAGCATGTCGACACAGACAATAACCCGACTCAATCGATCCCGCATAGCTTGGACTGCTGCGTCCCGTTCGGCAGCAGGTAGCGAATCGTAGATAACCTTAGGATGGAGATCAGGGGCGAGGCTGGAGTACAGTGCATGGACCTCGTCGGCTCGCTGTTTCGTTCCGACTCTGGCCAACAGTAGGTGCTCATAGCCAGCTCGTAAATCGTCGCGAAGCCTGGCTAAGGCGGCGTTTGCGAGTGCTTCGTCGTCGCCATCAAGATCGAGAACTGCAGTAAAATCGATTTTGCTGAAGTACCCTTCACGCTGTGCCTCCCGGAGAGGAAATCGATAGATAATGCGCCCTGGCAGTGTTCGGCCATCGCGCCGGTAAGGAGTTGCGGTGAATAGCAGTACCGGACGCTCGTCGAAGGTATGGATAATCTCCGCCCATGTTCGCGCGCACGCGTGGTGTGCCTCGTCGACCAGGAGGTGGGTGAAGCCGGAGAAGAATGACGCGCGAACGGAGGGTGTCGATGCGCGGATGGCGCTTGGAGTTGCGACAACGACGTTGCAGGCGGCTACGAAACTTGTGGCCGCCTCTTCACTTTCGAATCGTCCCGCAACACGCCCGACCCGCGGCCTCAGCGCGGTAGCTCGGACGATTTCCTCTCGTTGGAGAATTCCTAGAGTTTCGAACTTCGATGCGATCTGGTCTCGCAGGGCGGAGGAAGGGGCCACTACAAGTACGTGTTCCGGGCGCTGTGCGACCAGCCACGCGAGCATCGTTTCGGTCTTACCTGTTCCTGTAGGCATGACCACGATCCCGGGTTCGGTCATGCCGGAAGATTGGTAGCCAATAATCGAATGTAATGCACCGATCTGCGGGCGGCGGAGACTGTGTGGGCGGCTGTGTGGCGTGAACCCGATCGCTCCGTCGAAGGAGTTGCGAACGGCTTCTGTAGGTGTTGGCTCCCGCTGCCCGACCCAAGTGACTGTGGTGTCGGTGACGCCATCGGCGGGAATTAAGGCCCGGAGTTCGCCGTCTGCTGGAGTGACGTAATCGGGTGTTGTGGGCCACTCGCCGTAACGGCTGCGAATGCGCGGAGGCACTTCATTTGTCAGTTCAAGTCCGTCATGTGCCGGAACGAGCAGCTGTCGGATCATGTTCTTGCCGACGGTGCTCACCTGTGCCCAGACCTCATCGGTTCTCAAAGAAACTGTAGCGGTCATGACTCGCTTCGTAGCTCTCGCATCGGTTCTTCGTCGGGAGGAGTGAAGATGGCCGGTGGTTCCTGGAATACTGCGGGTTGTTGATGATCTTGCTGTTCTGGGTGAGGGACACCTTCAAGGTGAATGCTACAGCATGCGTGTATCCGGACGTGGGGGTGCAGGTGGGGCGCGTGGCGCCGGTGTGTGTGGCCGGTGTGGTACTGCTGGGAGAGACGGCGCTTGCTGTGGGTGTATGGGTGGGGCCTTGATCCGGCGTTGGTGCTGTGGTGCGGAGATGGGGCTGTGCATGATCCGGGTGAGACCGCTTGCGATCTGGCGCTGAGTGTGGCTGGGGGCGGGGACTGCTAGTCGGACTTGGTCCGGTTCTGATGCGAGCTGGCGGCGCTCGGGCGGGTTGCATCGCATCCGGCGGATACACGCTGGAGTAGGACATTGAGGCGGTTCAGAAGGCGATTATGAAGGCGCGCTCGAGTGCGGGAGCTGGTAGGCCGCTATGCGCTGGATGCCTTCATCAGTGCTGGAGGGGTCGGGTGGTTGACATGGAGTCACCTGGCCGACGCGCACTACGAGAAGCGGTACCAGGGGCGCATGGGCGGGGACTAGCGTATATGAGCAAGATGTACATCTTGGGCGTTATTGCTCATACTGAGCATCATGATCGAGATCAGTGTCTCCGCCGCACGCAGCAGGCTCGCTGACGTCATTGATGACGCCCGCGTGCACCATGCACCCATCTTCCTCACCCGCAGGGGCCGTCGCGTTGCGGCGGTCATCGATGCGGAGGACCTTGAGCGCCTGACCGAGGCGGCGGAGGACCTTGAGGACATCAAGGCGGCCGAAGCGGCTCGCGCGGAGGTCGCCGAGCACGGCACGATTCCCTGGGATGAGGTCAAGGCGGACCTCGGGCTGGCATGACGTACCGGATCGAGTTCAGCCCTGCCGCCGCGCGCCAGCTGCGCAAGCTGAATGGCCGAGCCCGGCTCCGCGTTCAGGCGGTGGTTGAGCTGCTGGCACAAGAGCCCCGCCCCTCTGGCGCGAAGAAGCTCGTCGGAGGGCGGGGCGAGTGGCGCGTGCGCACCGGCGACTACCGCATCGTCTACGAGGTCGACGACGGTGTGCTGCTGGTTCTGGTCCTCGCCGTCGGGCACCGCCGCGAGGTCTACCGGCGCAGGTAACTACTAGTCGTGGCCATTACGGCTCGAGAGTGCGCTGAGTGCCTTGCCGCTGCCCCGTGTGTCGGTGGGCGAGGGGCCTGCGGCAGGCGGTGTCACAATTGATGACAAACGGGGTCGGCGGCGTTGGACTCGTCGGACGAATCGCCGGAATTATGCGGGTGCCGTGCTGGCTCTTGAAGGCTGCCGGTGGTGTTTGTCATCGATTTTGACACCGTGCCCCTCGGGCGCGTCTGGCGCGCGGACCGGCGTCGGTAGACGGCGTGTGCGACGGTTCATCACCTGGACCGCCTCTACAGTGGTGTCTGGGTTTGAGTTGAACTGTGGCGCCTACGAGCTCGGCCATCTCGTAATGCACTCCCAGCACCAGGACGAAGACGTCGAGACACAGGCGAGTGCCTTCGCTGCCGAGTTCCTGATGCCTGAGCACGTCATACGTCCCCAGTTGCGTGCGCTCACCCTCGGCAGGCTTCTTGACCTCAAGCAGGAGTGGGGTGTGCCCATGCAGGCTCTCATGGAGCGGGCGCACGCCCTCGGCGCCGTCAGCGCACAGGAGCGTCAGGGCTTCTATAAGCGACTCTTGCGTCGCGGGTGGCGTAAGCAGGAACCCGGCAGCGACACGTTGCCCCCGAGACGCCCCGCCTGGCAGCGAGCGTCGGGAAGGCCCTTGCCGACGCCGGGCTCACCGACGCCGAAATCCGCGAACTCGCCGCCGTCGCACCCGGCAGCCCCTCGCCACTCGTCCCCGAGGCGTGCGGCCTGCATCTGGTCGCATGACAGGTTGGCACTTCAGACCTGACAGACTGGCTTGCCAACTGATGGGCTGGTGTTTGCCGCCGGGCTCGTCGGTCAACGTTGTTACTCTCACGGGTGAGACCAGGCCTCGCGCTGTCATGCCATGGTCGTGTGTATGGGGTTTCCAGGGGAGGACTGAGCCATGAGGACTGTCGAAGAGATGCTGGACGAGGCCGAGAACGCCAATGGTGGCGAGGGACCAGATCCTTTGGTGACGGTCGACGATCCTGCTCTCGCGCGAATCGCGGTCGCGCAGGTGCGTGCGCGCGCTGCCGAACACGCACTAGATGAGTCCGTGATGGCGGCGCGTGAGGCCGGCCGGTCGTGGCAGGCGATCGGCGATGTGCTCGGCATGGCCCGCGAATAAGCGAACAAACGACTCCGCTCTGGCTGGCTTCCGCCAGCATTGTGGGCAGCGTTGGTGGGGTGCCATCCCTTGGCACACTTCTCACGGATGAGTACCATGGCAGTACAACAGGCTCACAAGCGGAGGGGAATGGTGGAGCTCGACACGCGTATTCAGGTCCGTACCAACAGCCAGCTCAAGGAGCAGGCCACGAGGACTCTTGACCGGATGGGCATAGACATGCCCACTGCGATCAACATGTTCCTCAGCCAGATCGTCCACGACCAGAGGCTGCCCTTCCAGCCGAGTCTCACCCCCTACGCCGTTGCGATCCGCGAGGCCGAGGCGGAACCGGCTATCAGGGTCCGAGACGTCGACGAGTTGATGGACCTCATCGACCGTGCGTGAACGTGAGATCGCCTATCGTCCGGCCTTCCTACGCGACGTGAAACGGCTCAAACGCAAGCACTACAACATGGACGCGCTCAAGATCGCGATCCAGGCAGTCGCGGAACGGCGCACCGACTGGCTTAAGCGGCATCGCGACCACCAGCTCACGGGCAACCTTGCGGCCTACCGTGACCTACACATCGCGGCCGACTGGCTACTCCTGTACACCATCGATGCCGACGGCACTCTCATACTGGCGCGCACCGGCAGCCATGACGAACTCCTTTGACGCAGCCCCAAGGGTTGTGGAGGGCCGCGGTGTGCCTCTCGCCACTGGTGGCAACGGGTAAGAGCTCGTGTCGGTAGGTGCGACGTGAGTATTTGGAGCATGAGGTTTCGAAATCAGCGGGTTGTCGGTGCGCGGCCTTGCTTCGAAGGACAGTCGTAACTCGTCCGGTTCGGGTCAAGTCCTGCGTGGTGGTGTAGTGGTTCAAGCCCTTCCTTGGGTCGGGGTTAGGTGTGTTGTGTGGTGGTGAGTTGCTCGGGTTCCTCTGAGTTGGCGGCGGCGTTGTAGGCCTTACAGGGAGAGGTAGCGGCGGCCTTCTGCCCATCCGTCGGTCTGCTCGGTCAGGACGGCGCCGACGCGGCGGGTGACGGCTTCCCGGTGGGGGAAGATGTTGACGCTGTCGTACCTGGTGCAGGGGCTCGGCAAAGTCGTTGGTTGGTTAGGGGGTTGTTAGG
>NZ_LK995485.1:0-34420 GCF_900002405.1 Actinomyces succiniciruminis
GACCGCGCCGATGTAGGCAATCACGCCGTCGGCCATCATCTGCACCGCGATCGCGGCCAACAACAACCCGAAGATGCGGGTGAGCACCTGAATCGCGGACTCCCCCAGCAACCGGTGCAGGCCCACGGAGAACCGCAGGACCACCCAGATGACCAGGTGCGTGACCACGATCGCGGCGGTCACGCTCACCCAGCCGACCACCGGCCCGGACGCCGACTCCACCGCCACCATGGTGGCCACGATCGCGCCCGGCCCGGCCAGCAGAGGCGTGCCCAGGGGGACGAGTGCGGCGTTGGTGGCCACCGAGTCCGGGTCGGGGTGCTCATCGGTTTTGTCGGTGAGCAGCTCGAGCGCCACCAGCAGCAGCAACAGCCCGCCGGAGATCTGCAGCGCCGGCACGGTGATGCCCAAGAACCGCAGAATGTAGCGTCCGAAAATCGCGAACACGAGAATCACCGCGAAGGACACCAGGGTGGCCTGGCGGGCCGAGCGGGTGCGCTCGGCGTCGGTCTGCCGGCTGGTCAGCGAAAGAAAGATGGGAATGGCGCCCAACGGGTCCTGAATGACCAGGATCGTGGTGAGCGCGGTGGCGAAGAGCGTGAGGTCGAAGATGTTTGCGAGCATGACTGGGGCGGTTGGAGCGGAAGGTTTTGATTTGGCTTGACGATTGGGCGTCCGGACATCCGGGCGGTTCGGCGGATCTGCGGCTGGACGGCATCCCTGCCGGGCGTACTGCCGCCCGAGGCGACGGCGACCGGCACCCGGTCAGGGCGTGATCAGCGGGAGCGCACCCTCGGCGACGATCTGCTCCAACAGCGCCGGCGGCATGAGGTTCTCCCCGAGCCGGTTCGGCTTGCCGTCGCCGTGGTAGTCGGAGGCGCCGGATGTGCCGACCCCAAGCTCCCGTGCCAGCGCACGGGCCTGCTCCCGCTGGGCGGGATCGTGGTCGCGGTGGTCGACCTCAAGGGCGGCCAGGCCGGCCTCGGCCATCCGCGCAAAGGTTGCATCCGGCACCAGGCGCCGCTGGCGGTTGGCGGCCCGCGGGTGCGCCGCCACCGGCACTCCCCCGGCCGCGCGCACGAGCCGGCAGGCCTCAACCGGTTCCAGGGACCAGTAGTGCACGTAGTACGGGCTGGAGGTCGCCAAGGGCCCGGCGAAGGCGGCGGACCGGTTGGGGAAGACCCCGGCGGCCACGAGCGCGTCGGCAATGTGCGGACGGCCGATCGTGACGGCGTCGGCGGACTGGGCGAGCACGTCCTCCCAGGTGATGGGGTAGTCCACCGCCAGGCGCTCGACCATGTACCGGGTCCGGTTGGAGCGCGACTGGCGAGCGGCGGTCAGCGCATCCGCGAGTGGGCCGTAGTCGGGGTCGAACAGGTAGGCCAGCAGGTGCAGGGTCACGCCGTCGACGGAGCAGGAGATCTCCGTGCCGCGCAGCAGGCTCACGCCCG
The DNA here is from genome assembly GCF_900002405.1 of Actinomyces succiniciruminis. Classification (GTDB taxonomy): domain Bacteria; phylum Actinomycetota; class Actinomycetes; order Actinomycetales; family Actinomycetaceae; genus Actinomyces; species Actinomyces succiniciruminis. Next base: position 1,452 of record NZ_LK995485.1, read on the forward strand.
TGCGCGGCACCGCCGCGGCCGCCTCGGCCCACCCCTCGGTCGTGTCGTGGTCGGTCAGGCCGACGACGTCGAGACCCTCACGGGCGGCGGCGGCCATGAGCGCGGCGGGAGTGTCCGTGCCGTCCGAGTAGGAGGAGTGAGTGTGGGGGTCGATGCGCACCCGCCAAGTGTACGAATACGGGCGGGGCCCCTGCCGCTCGGATCCTCGGCCGCAGCGGGCCGGGCCGCGGCCATGCCACGTACCGCTGGTGGCCGCGGCCGCACCGCGCGAAACCACCCCCTGACTGTGACGCCGGTTACTTGCTAGCGTGAAGCCATGAGCACCGCCGCCGCATCCGACTCGCCCGCCCAATCCGGCCCCGTCTCCGCACCGACCGCCCCGATACGTTTCGGCATGATCGGTGCCGGCTTCATTGCCCGCTGGTTCGTGGAGGCGGCCCGCACGGTTCCCGACGCCGAGGTCGTCGCCGTCACCTCCGCGCACCCGGAGCGGGCGGCCGCCTTCGCCGCCGAGCACGCCATCCCCGCCGCCTTCGCATCGCTGGAGGAGATGCTCGCCGCCCGCGACGCCGACGGCGGCCCCCTGGTGGACGTCGTCTACGTCGGGTCCCCCAACCTGCTGCATCCCGAGCACGCGCTCGCCGCCCTCGAGGCCGGCCGGCACGTGCTGGTGGAGAAGCCCTTCGCCCCCACGCCCGCCCAGGCGCAGGCCATGGTGGCGGCCGCCCGGCGCAATGATCGGCTGCTCATGGAGGGGTGGTTGCCCGCCTTCGAGCCGGGCACGGCGGTGCTGCGTGAGAACCTGCAGCGGCTGGGTCCGATCCGGCGCGCGCTGCTGGTCAAGGAGCAGTACTCCTCCCGCATGGACGCCTACCGGGGCGGGGCTTTGCCGCCGGCCTTCAACCCGGCCATGGCGGGCGGTTCTCTCATGGACCTGGGCGTCTACCCGATCAGTTTGGCGATCCACCTGTTCGGGGCACCTACGCGGGTGACCGCCGCCGGGGTGCTGCTGGACTCGGGCGCGGACGCCCTGGGCACGGTCGTGCTCGACTACGCCGGCACCGACACCGCCCGCCAGGTCCAGCCCGCCGGCTTCGAGGTGGTGTGCCTGCACTCCAAGACCTCCCCCGCAGGCACCGGCTCCGCGATCGCCGGCGACCACGCGGTGCTGACCCTGGACGACTGCCAGTGGCCCCAGCAAATCGCCCTACGCGGCCCCGCGGTGGGCACAGCCGACGCCGTCCAGGACCTGTCGGTTCAGCGCAGCGGGCCGGTACTCGCCTATGAGCTGGAGGCCTTCTGCCGCCTGGTGCGCTCCGGGGCGCGCGAGTCGGAGCTGCACCCGCTGGCCAACTCGGTGGCCGCCGTCGAGGTGCTCTACGAGGCGCGCCGACAGGTGGGAGTGCGGTTCCCGGGCGACCCCGACTGACGCCACCACGGCGGCTTCGGCCGGTGCGCCTCCCGATCGGCGAGCGTGCCACTATGGGGCCATGACCGATTCCGTATCCGACTCCCCCGCACCCTCCGCAGCGGACGCCGAGGCGCCCCAGACGCTCGCAGAGCGCGGCAACAACCGCTCCCACCGGCCCACCAACCAGGCCTTCCGCGACTTCATCGGCTCCGGCTGGGGCCCGCGCCCCGACGCGCTGCCCGACCGCTCCGCCGCCGCCCCCTGGGCCGCCGCCCGACGCGAGACCCTGGGCGCCCTGTTCCCCGGCGACCGGCTGGTCATCCCCGCCGGGGGGCTGGTGACCCGCAACAACGACTGCGACTACCGCTTCCGCCCGCACTCGGCCTTCGCCCACCTGGCCGGCACCGGCACCGACTTCGAGCCCGACGCCGTACTCGTGCTGGAGCCGCTGGCCGCCGGTAGCGCGGGTGCCGGGACGAGCAGCACCGCGGGCAGGAGCGCCGGTTCCGCCGTCGCCGGGGATGCCGACAACTCGGGCGAGGCCACGACCGCGCCCACCCACGAGGCGGTGCTGTACTTCCGCCCCCGCGCCTCCCGGTCGTCCGAGGAGTTCTACGCCGACCCCCGCTACGGAGAACTGTGGGTGGGCCAGCGCCCCTCGATTGAGGAGGTGGAGGCGGCCACCGGAATCCGCTGCGCCCACATCGACTCGCTGCCCGATGCACTCGCCAAGGACGCCGGTCCGGACGGCGTGCAGTTGCGCGTGGTGGCACAGGCCGACGCCGCGGTCACCGCCCTGGTGGACCGCGTGCGCACCGCGGCCGGACTCGCCGCCGGGCAGGACGCCCAGCAGGTCGACGACGCCCTGGCGGAGGCCACCAGCGAACTGCGCCTGACCAAGGACTCCTGGGAGGTCGAGCAGCTGCAGCGGGCCGTGGACGCCACCCGCGCCGGCTTCGACGACCTGATCCGCTCCATTCCGCGCGCCACCGGGCACTGGCGCGGAGAACGGGTGCTGGAGGGCGCCTTCGGGGCCAAGGCCCGCGAGGAGGGCAACGGGCTCGGCTACGAGACCATCGCCGCCGCCGGGAACCACGCCAACACGCTGCACTGGATCAACAACGACGGCGCCGTGCGCCCCGGCGAACTGGTGCTGGTGGACGCCGGCGTGGAGGTCGACTCCCTTTACACCGCCGACGTCACCCGCACCATCCCGGTGGACGGTCGCTTCACCGCCCCGCAGCGCCGGGTCTACCAGGCCGTGCTTGACGCCGCCGACGCCGCCTTCGCCCGCGCCAACACTCCCGGCTGCCGCTTCCGGGACGTGCACGCCGCCGCCATGGAGGTGATCGCCGCCCGCCTGGAGGAGTGGGGCATGCTGCCCGACGGCGTCACCGCCGCCGGCTCCCTGGGGCCGGACGGCCAGTTCCACCGCCGCTGGATGGTGCACGGCACCAGCCACCACCTGGGACTGGACGTGCACGACTGCGCCCAGGCGCGCCGCGAGATGAGCATGGACGCGGTGCTGCGCCCGGGCATGGTCTTCACCATTGAGCCGGGCCTGTACTTCCGCGCCGACGATCTGCTGGTTCCCGAGGAGCTGCGCGGCATCGGCGTGCGCATCGAGGACGACGTCGTCGTGGACGCCGACGGGAGCGTGCGGCGCCTGACGCAGGCGATTCCCCGTACCGTCGCGGAGGTGGAGGCCTGGGTGACCGGCCTCATCGCCTGATCCTCAGATGAACGGGGTGGCGCGCTCCGTCGGCCCGGGCCGCGGGTTTGCTGACGGTTCTTGAGTCTGAGCGGGCACGGATCGTTATCATCGAGACGTGCCGCCGGTTCATCAGCACTCGCACACCCACGGCCCGGGTGCCTCCCGAGGCCGGCTCGCCGCCGTCCTGGCCCTGACGGCGGGCGTGCTGGTGGCCGAGGTGGTCAGCGCCGCGCTCACCGGGTCCTTGGCGCTGCTTGCCGACGCCGGGCACATGCTCACCGACGTCGTCGGCCTGGTGATGGCGCTGGTGGCCGCACACCTGTCCGCCCGGCCCGTAACCGACCGCTCCACGTGGGGGCTGCGGCGTGCCGAGATCCTGGGTGCCGCGCTGCAGGCGACGCTGCTGAGCGTGGTGGGAGTCATCGTTGGCGTGCGAGCGGTGATCACGCTGGTGGGCGGCGCCGAGGTAGAGGCACATGGCATGCTGGTCATGGGCGTGGTCGGCCTGGTGGCAAATGTGGTGGGGCTGCTGGTGCTGTCCGGCGGACGTGACCACAACCTGAACATGCGGGCCGCATTCCTGGAGGTCACCAACGACGCACTGGGCAGTGTGGGCGTGATCGTGGCGGCGGCCGTGGTGGCGCTAACCGGCTGGGCGCGCGCCGATGCAGTTGCCTCCCTGGTGATCGTCGCGCTGATCGTGCCGCGGGCCTTCTCCCTACTGCGCACCGCACTCGGCGTGCTCATGGAGCGCACCCCGGAGGCGCTGAACCTGGCGGAGGTGCGTCGTCACCTGCTGGCGGTGGACGGCGTGGAGGAGGTCCACGACCTGCACGCCTGGACGGTGGCCTCAGGCCTACCGGTGCTCACCGCGCACGTCGTCGTCTCCGACGCCTGCTTCGCGCAGGGGCGCACGGGCGAGGTCCTGGACACGCTACAGGAGTGCGTCGCCGAGCATTTCCCGGTGCACATCGAGCATGCGACCTTCCAGCTTGAGCCCGCCGCGCACCGCGCCCACGAGCACGTCCCCTGCGTCTGAGTCCGGCGGCAAGCAACCAAGTCGGCCTGGCCGCTCCTCCCGTGCCACTCTCAGACACGAGTTTGTGCTCGTTGTAGACGCAGGCAGGACGTAGTGCGTCGGTAGGCCGTATACGTCGTAGGGCGTAGACAGGACTCAGGCGTCGTCGGGACGACGGCGGTAGGGGTCATCCTCGGGGTCGGCCTGCCCCTGGCCGCGCTCCCCCGCCGGCGTGCCCTGTTCGGACCGATTCTCTCTGCTTGGACCGTCAACCTCCATCTGGACCGCTTTGCTCTGTTTGGACCGCCGTAGTGTGCTACAGGGGCGGTCCAAGCAGAGGTATGGGGTCCAGACAGACTTATGGGGTCCAAACAGAGGCGGGCGGTCCAAACCCAGCGGGCAGTTCGACGCCGATAAGCACCGGGAAGCACACCACGCTCACGCCGACAACTCGAATATCGGACACAAGTCGCGTATGGACGTTCCAAGCGCACGTTGAGCGCATGCGACCGGCAACCGGCATCGCGGCCCGCTAGTATCCACACCGGCGGGTTCTGACAACAATCGCCCCGTCTCTCAAACGGGACAACCGTGTTAGCGCAAACCGTTTTCCTGATGCAGGAGCAGATTGTCCCGCATCCCCATGTTACGCTACTAACACCCGAAGCAGGTCAAGTCATTGGAGACAGACAACGATGCGACGAACTAGCTTCGCGGAACATCTCCACGGCCGAAGGTCGTCCAACTCGAATAAAAGCGCTCCACGGGGAAGACCGCCGAGCGCCACATCACCCAAAAGGGCGACTAGAATCATCCACATCTATTGAGGGGCCACATAAATGAACTCGGACCAGCTCAAAGAAACCTGGACGCAAGAAGAGCGCATCACCCACCTTCACGGATGGAACTTTTCGCATATCCGCGACAGATACCCGGAAGAAGATGACTTACCGCGGAATTTTAGCGAGGTCATCTAGAAATACCAAAAAGACAGCATGAAGTTGCTGGACATCGACACCGGAGACGGAGAGTTCCTACTTTCTTTCCGCCACCCAAACCATAACACTGCAGCAACCGAGGGCCACCCGCCAGACGTGGAATTACGCAAACAAGTTCTTCTACCTCTGGGGATCGACTTCAAGGAGGCAAATGGAAGCGATGAAATCCCTTTCCCTGGCGAGACTTTTAATATTATAACAAACCGACATGGTGCCTACGATGCCGCAGAGTTGCAACGCACAGTAAAACCGAGCGGACTGTTCCTCACCCAGCAGGTAGGAGCCGAAAACGACAGCGAGCTGGTTCAGCTACTCCTTCCACACATCACGGAACTACCCTACCCCGAACAATACCTTGAGATGCAGAAGACCGAACTGCTCAGCCACGGCTTTGAAGTGCTGGAAAGCGGAGAGGCTCGCCGACCAATACGGCTCTTTGACGTTGGCACCCTTGTTTGGTTCGCGAGAATCATCGACTGGGACTTCCCCGGATTCACCGTTGACGATTGCCTTGACCAACTGTACGAGGCGCAGGAAATCATTGAGCGGACCGGCGCGATCGAGGGGAGCAGCCACCGGTTCTACATCGTCGCAAGGAAGAAACAGTAAGCAAGAATCAAGATCGAGAGGAGCCACATGAAACCCGTCGTGAGGGAAATTGTAGACATCAAAGAAAAAGAGGAGATCGCAAGAGACGTCTTATGCGACCTTCCGGAATGGTTCGGCATGGCGGAAAGTAGAGAGGAATACATAAACGATTCACAGGGCAAGCCGTTCCTCGCTTGCTTCATCAATGACGAGCCTGCCGGTTTTATCGTAATGAACTCCACCAGCAAGGACTGCGCAGACATCTTCGTGATGGCCGTCAAAAAGAAGCATCACCGAACGGGGATCGGATCCACGCTAAACAATGCATACGAGGCAATGGCGAAGGAGCGAGGATTCACGTACTCCCAGGTAAAAACAGTGCAGATGGGCCATTACAAAGAATACGACGATACAAACCGATTCTACATCGCCATGGGCTACCGGGAACTAGAGTGTTTCCCAACGCTATGGGATGAATGGAACCCGTGTCAGATATACGTGAAGTATCTTGGAGGGTAAGAACTTCCTGATTCGCCAAGCATCCCCGATTCTCGGAGAGCAAGCGCTGCACACCATCATCGACGCGGCCCCCTGGCCAGCTCTCAAGCGAAACATGCCCAGTAGACACGGCGAGTGCGTATGCATTGCGGGTCCGTCGTCAGCCGTCAGTATGCGGACGTATGCGCGTGAGCCTGGAGTTACATACGCGTTTACCGTGCGGAGCTGTCAGGGCGGCGGAGGAAGGGGTCATCATCCTCATGATGTTCCGCGCCCTGGTCGTCCGTCTGGGCTTCGGGCGCGTCGGCGTCGGTGCTAGCCACGCCCGTCGGCTGAGATCCGGCCTCCGGGCGGGTTTGCGGCGCGGGGACGGCATCGGGCTGAGACTCGCCTTGCGAGTAGGTCTGCGGGTCCACTCCCTCGGGCAGGCGCACGCCGAAACGTGGCTGCTCGTCCGGACGAGAGCCGAAGGTGCTGCGGCCCTGACCGCGGGCCTGCTGCCGGGCAGCGCGGCGCTCCTCGGCACGGCGCGCCGACTGCCCACCGCGGGTGAGATTCCCCGGCAGGTCCGCGAGCGCGCGGGCCGCCTCCGCGGACAGCTCGGAGGCGATGATGGAGTAGCGCGAGGCGACCACCTGGCTGATGGAGGTGAAGTCGCGCTTGCCGCGAGTGACAGCGTAGGCGGCGACCTGGAAGATCATCCCCCAGATCACGCCCATGATGATCGCGGCGATCAGCACGGTGCTGGTCCCCTCGCTGGGGCCCAGCAGCAGCATCATGGCGGCGAAGAACAGCCCGATCCACAGCCCGGACATGGCGCCGTTGGCCAGCGCCCGCCCCCAGCTCATGCGTCCGGTGATGCGCTCGACCTGGCGCAGGTCGGTGCCGATGATCGCCAAGTGCTGGACGGGGAAGCCGGCGTCGGACAGGGAGTCGACCGCGTGCTGCGCCTCCGCGTAGGTCGCGAAGGAGGCGACCTCGTCGCCGCGCGGAATGCTTCCCCGCGTCATGCCGAACGGCCCGGCCTGCGTGGAGAATTCAGTCTGGCTCATGGGTACATCGTCCCACGTAGTCCCGGCACGGGGCCAGCTTCATCGAGCGGCGAAACCGTGAGGCGGCATCAACCCCGCCACGCCGATAGGCTGGCCGCTGTGGAAAACACCAAGACGCGCGCCACCCTCAGAGTCTTCGTCGCCCGACTCGTGGGCACGACCGTCTTCGATCCTCTAGGCGACGCCGTCGGCAAGGTGCACGACGTCGTCGTGCTCATCCGCCTGCGTGGTCAGCCGCGCGCCGTCGGCCTGGTGATCGAGGTGGCGGGCCGCCGCCGCGTGTTTCTGCCACTGTCACGGGTGACCGCGATCGAACCGGGTGCCGTCATCACCACCGGGCTGGTCAACATCCGCCGCTTCGAGAAGCGCCGCGTGGAGACCTTGGTGGTCGGCGAGCTGCTGGACCGAGTCGTCACCCTGCGCGATGGCTCCGGGCAGGTGACCATCCGCGACGTCGCCATCGAGCGCGACCGCGGCATGGACTGGAAGGTGACCCGCCTGTTCGTTCAGCGCGGATCCTCGGGTCCGCTGGGGCTGCGCCGCGGCGAGACCTTCACCGTGCGCCCCGACGAGGTCACGGGCCTGGCCGGCTCCGCCGATCAGCAGGGGGCGACCGCGCTGCTGGCCACCATGGAGGGGCTCAAGCCCGCCGACCTGGCCGATGTGCTGTCCGACCTGCCGCTGTCGCGGCAGCTGGAGGTGGCGGCCGAGCTGTCCGACGACCGTTTGGCCGATGCGGCCGAAGAGCTGTCCGACGACGACGCCGTGGCCCTGCTCTCCGGACTGGACGCCGCCCGTGCCGCCGACGTTCTGGACGCCATGCAGCCCGACGACGCCGCGGACCTGGTTTCCGCCCTGCCCGCCTCCATCGCCGCCCAGTTGCTGGACCTGATGGAGCCGGAGGAGGCGGAGGACGTGCGCCGCCTGATGATCTATGACGAGTACACGGCCGGCGGTCTGATGACCACCGAGCCGATCATCCTGCCGCCGGAGGCCACCGTGGCCACCTTCCTGGCGCAGGCCCGCAAGGCCGAGGTGCCGCCGGCGCTGGCCGCCGTCGCCTTCGTGTGCCGTCCCCCGTTGGAGTCGCCCACCGGCCGGTTCCTGGGCATGGTGCACCTCCAGCGCGCCCTGCGGGAGCGTCCCCAGCAGCTGCTCGGCTCCATCCTGGACAAGGACCTGGAGGAGGTGCACGCCGACGACTCGATCGGCACCGTCACCCGCCTGCTGGCGACTTACAATCTCACGGCCCTACCCGTGCTCGACGATGCCGGCCGCCTGCTCGGCGCCGTGTCCGTCGACGACGTCCTGGACCACCTCATGCCCGACGACTGGCGGGAGGCGGACGACGCCGTCACCGACGAGATGATTGAGAGGAGCGCCAATGCCTGATCAGCTCGACCAGCCCCTGTCGAAGAACCGCTCCCGGTGGATGCGTTGGACGCATCCCTCCCGCAGCCGCTCGGATACCTCGGGCCGGGTGGCGGAGGCCATTGCACGCTTCTCCGGCACGCCGACGTTCCTCATCTGGCTGACCGTCTTCGTGGCCCTTTGGATGATCTGGAACTCGTGGGGGCCCGAGAACCTGCGCTTCGACCGCGCCAGCCTGGGCTTCACCGCCCTGACGCTCATGCTCTCGCTGCAGGCCTCCTACTCGGCGCCACTGATCCTGCTGGCCCAGAACCGGCAGGACGACCGCGACCGGGTGACCGCCGAGCAGGACCGTCAGCGCGCCGAGCGCAACCTGGAGGACACCGAGTACCTCACCCGGGAGATCGCCTCGCTGCGCCTGGCCATGAACGACGTCGCCACCCGCGACTTCGTGCGCTCCGAGCTGCGCGTCGTACTGGAGGAACTGCTCCAGGAGGAGCGGCGCACCCGCGAAGAACTACATGACGACATTGTCGATGAGGGCGGGGAGACCCCGGATGCCCCGGAGACTCCCGATGGTTCGGCCACCGCGCGGCCACAGCAGGAGGACGCGGGCTGAGCGCAGGACTCCCGGCGGCATCACTCCAGGCGGCCCCATTCATCCGGCGGGCCGGGTGGACGGCGCCCGCCCGGCCCGCCGCATTCCCGCCGTCGGCGTGCTCCTCACCACCATGGCGGCCCCCGGCGGAGCGGGCAACCGGCCATAGGATTGAGCCATGAGCCTGCCCACTGAAGACGCGGTCCGCGAGGCACTCGCCCGCGTGATTGACCCCGAGCTGCGCCGCCCGATCACCGACCTCGGGATGGTCGATTCCATCGAGATCGCCGCCGACGGCGTCGTCACCGTCGGGGTGCTGCTGACTGTCGCCGGCTGCCCGCTGAGGGACACCATCACCGCGGATGCACGCAAGGAGGTCGGCGCCCTGGACGGCGTGTCCGACGTGCACGTGAACATGGGCGTGATGAACGACGAGCAGCGGGCCGAGCTGCGCACCCGCCTGCGCGGCGGCGCCGCCGAGCCGGTCATCCCCTTCACCAAGCCAGACAACCTCACGCGCGTCTACGCGGTCACCTCGGGCAAGGGCGGCGTCGGCAAGTCCTCCGTCACCGCCAACCTGGCCGCCGCGATGGCCTCCCAGGGGCTGAATGTCGGGGTGGTCGACGCCGACATCTATGGCTTCTCCATCCCCCGCATGCTGGGTGTGGATCAGGTTCCCACCCAGTTGGACGGCATGATTATCCCGCCTATCGCGCACGGGGTGAAGGTCATCTCCATCGGCATGTTCGTGGAGGAGAAGCAGCCGGTCGTCTGGCGCGGCCCCATGCTGCACCGAGCCGTGCAGCAGTTCCTGTCCGACGTGTTCTGGGGCGACGTGGACGTGCTGTTGCTGGACCTGCCGCCGGGGACCGGCGACGTGACCATCTCGGTGGCGCAGCTGCTGCCGGACGCCGAGATCCTGGTGGTCACCACCCCGCAGACGGCGGCCGCCGAGGTGGCCGAGCGCACCGGACTGATCGCATCGCAGACCCACCAGAAGGTCGCCGGGGTCATCGAGAACATGTCCTACCTGCCGCAGCCCGACGGGTCGCGCCTGGAGATCTTCGGCTCCGGCGGCGGCCAGGCCGTCTCCGAGTCGCTGACGACCGCGCTGGGATACGAGGTGCCACTGCTGGCGCAGTTGCCGCTGGACATCAAGCTGCGCGAGGGCGCGGACGTGGGCATCCCGGCGACCATCGCCGTCGGTGACGGACCCGCCACCGACTCCCCCGCGGCCCTGCAATTGGCGGGTGTGGCCCGCCGGCTCGGGCACCGCGCGCGCGGCCTGTCCGGCAAGTCGCTGGGGATCAGCCCGGTCGGCGCTGTCGGCTAGTCCGCACGCGCCTCAGCGGCGTGAGCCTGAGCGCGCCGCCGCGGCGAAAGCGTTTCAGGCGACGGCGGCCGTTGCCGCCTCGGCGCGGGTGCGGGCGGCCTCGTTGGCGGCGCGCACGATGTCGCGCGGAGAGACCGGGCGCAGGGCCTGCACGGTCTCGTCCTGCTGTGGTTCCTCCGCGAGGGTGGAGGGGATGCCGGCGGCGACCTCTTCCGCGTCGGCGGTCGGCTGCACCTCGGGGATCTCGGCGGTGGCCGTGTCCCCCGCCTCCAGCGCAATCTGGGCCGCGTCGGCGGAGGCGTCGCCCGCCTCCTCAATGCCCTCCGCGGTGGCGTCACCCGCGTCGGCGGCGGACTGCGCGGCGGTGAGCTCTGTGGCTGAGGGCTCGTCGACGACGTCCTGCTCAGCGGCGGAGTCCTCGTCCTCGGCAACGGCGGCTGCCGGCTCGACCTGAGGCAGCTCGGCCGTCACCGCCGCGGCCTCCTGAGCCGCCTGCTCCGGGTTCTTGTCCGCCTGCTTATCCGCCTGCTCCGAACCATCCGCGCCCTGCTGGTCGCCGGTTGCCGCCGCGGCCGCAACCGTGGCAGCCGCCGCACCGGTGGACGCGGCCCGAGCGGAGCGCGTCTCCTCGGCCTTGTCCTCGATCATCTTCGACAGCGACTTGGACTTCTTCTGCCCCTTGCCGCTCACCGCGGCCGCGGCCTCATCGCTGGCCTCCTTGGCGGTCTCCATCACCGACTGGAAGGGGTTGGTCAGATCCTTGCGGATGGCGTCGAGGTCCTCCCCCAGCGCGTCGCGCACGATCTTGCGGGGGTCGTAGTTGCGCGGGTCCAGATCGGACAGGTCCAGCTCTCCCAGCTCGGGGCCGACCTCCTCGGCGATCTGGGTCTTGGCATTGTCCAGAAACACGCGCAGCTTGCGCACACCCTGAGTCAGCTTGCGGGTGTACTCGGGCAGGCGCTGCGGCCCCACCACGATGACTATTACTAGTAGGAGAACGAAGAACTCCGCACCCGAAATACCCGGCAACATAAGGTCAGTATAGGAAGGAATGCACGCAACCGGGCGAGCGCGTGGACGCGCAACCGCCCCGGACCTGAAACAATGGGCGCAGCCCCGCGCCGACATCCCGGCGCCGCGGGGTGAAACGACGGCTAGGCGGCCCGGTGCCGCGGAAGGGGCATATGGTGGCTGCTGACAAGACACTGAGCTGGTCCTACACGGAGGAGTTCCCGGTCGAGAGCGAGCCGACCGCGCAGGCGCGTTTGCGCGGCATCGAGCTGGGCACCGACCCGGTTTCCCCGGCCACCGGCGCGGCACTGCGCATGCTTGCGGCCGCCGGCGGCGCCAAGTCAGTCGCCGAGGTAGGCACGGGCACCGGCGTTTCCGGCCTGTGGCTGCTGGCCGGCATGGGTGCCGACGGCGTGCTGACCACCATCGATGTCGAGCCGGAGTTCCAGCGTGAGGCCCGCCGCGCCTTCGACGAGGCCGGCTACCCGGGTTCCCACACACGCATCATTCAGGGACGTGCCTCCGACGTAATGCCCCGCATGGCGGCCCAGTCCTACGACATGGTGGTACTCGACGTTTCCCCTCAGGAGGCCGCGGAGCTGGTGGTGCAGGCGGTCCGCATGCTGCGCACGGGCGGGGTCCTGGCGATCACGCATGCGCTATGGAACGACCACGTCGCCGACCCGGCACGTCGCGACGCCACTACGGTTGCGGCGCGCGAGTTGGGCAAGACGCTGCGGGATGAAGAGGGCCTGCTGGCGTCACTGCTGCCGGTCGGCGACGGTCTGCTGGTTGCCGTCCGCCGGGCCTGACGACCCGGCCGGGCGGACCCGCCGGTTTCGGGGTGGCCTGCCGGCGACTGTTGCCGTACCGCCCAGAATCCGGTTCAGTACTTGACGGAGGCCAGCGCCTCCTGGAGCTCCTTGATCTCGTCGGGCGTGATCTCTACGACCAGGCGACCGCCGCCCTCGAGCGGCATCCGCATGATGATGGAGCGGCCCTCCTTGACGACCTCGAGCGGCCCGTCTCCGGTCCTGGGCTTCATGGCAGCCATATGCTCCCCTTTCACTGATGATTCGCGGACTTTTACCGCTTCTCCCAGTCGTATTCTACGGCATAAAGCCGCCAGTTTGCGCCGAAACGTGGCTGAATCCACGCCTGCGGACCCGTCCACGGCAGGACCACAGCGAGCCTTCACGATCCCCTCGCGGCCCCCTCGCGGCCGCCGCTTATCGCCCGCCGTCGGTCTTACTCGGCGGTCCACTCGGACCGGTCGGGAGTGCGGGTGAGCCCGTTGGCGCGCATGGTGCGCGCGGCGTCGACGACGAAGTCGACCGCGGCCTCGGCGGTGTCGACCACCCGCAGCAGGGCGACGTCGTCGGCGTCGATCGTGGCGGCCTTCACCAGCGTGCCGCGCAGCCAGTCCACCAGGCCGCCCCAGAACTCCGAGCCCACCAGGGCGATCGGGAAGGAGGGCACCTTCTGGGTCTGTACCAGCGTCACCGCCTCGAACAGTTCGTCGAGGGTGCCCATGCCGCCGGGCATGATCACGAAGCCGTCGGAGTACTTCAGGAACATGGTCTTGCGGGCGAAGAAGTAGCGGAAGTTCACACCCAAGTCCACATAGTCGTTCATCCCCTGCTCGTGGGGCAGTTCAATGCCCAGCCCCACCGAGATTCCGCCGGCCTCGCGGGCGCCCTTGTTGGCCGCCTCCATGATGCCGGGACCGCCGCCGGTGATGACGGCGTAGCCGGAGTCGGCCAGTCCCGCCCCGATCTGCTCGGCCAGGGCGTAGTTCGGGTCGTCGGCGCCGGTGCGGGCGGAGCCGAACAGGCTGATCGCCGGTCCGACCTCCGCCAGCGCGCCGAAGCCCTCCACGAACTCCGACTGGATGCGCAGCACGCGCCACGGATCGGCGTGCAGCCAGTCGGTGTCGCCGCGGCGGTCGAGGAGCCGGGCGTCGGTGGTACGCGTGGGAATCTGGGCGCCGCGGAGCATCACCGGGCCCTTGCGGTAGATCTCGCGTGAACCGTTCGTTGGGCGCGGCTTGCGCCCGCCCTTGGTGTCCTTAGCCATACAGGGCATGATCCCGCACGCAGCCCCGCCGCCCGCGGCAGCGCACGGGGCGAGTCTGCTTCCTGTGCGTCCGATGTGCTCACCACCACCCATGACAGCGGTCACTGGCGGGGCGTGCACCGACGCCGACACGGTACGGTCGGCTCATGACATATGCGCACGAGCGCGCGGCCACCAATGAACTCGATGCCGCCGTGAACGCCTGGATCACCGAGGATCCGGACCCAGACACCCGCAGGGAACTGACGGACCTGCTCTCCGCTCACCGTGATGGCGACGCCGCGGCTACCGCCGCACTGGCCGACGCCTTCTCCGGCACCCTCCAGTTCGGCACCGCCGGGCTGCGCGGGCGCCTGGGCGGCGGCCCCAACCGCATGAATCGCGTGGTCGTGATTCGCGCCGCCGCGGGGCTGTCCGCCTACCTGCACGAAATGCTGGGTGACGGCTTCCGGGTGGTCATCGGCTACGACGCCCGCCACGGCTCGGCCCGCTTCGCCCGCGACACCGCCGCCGTCGTCACCGGTGCGGGCGGCCACGCCATCCTGTTCGACTCCCACTGCCCCACGCCCGTGCTCGCCTTCGCGCTGCGCCGTCTGGGTGCCGACGCCGGCGTCATGGTCACCGCCTCCCACAACCCGCCGCAGGACAACGGCTACAAGGTCTACCTGGGCGGGCGCGCGGTGACCGGCTCCGGTCAGGGCGCGCAGATCGTCCCGCCCCACGACGCCGGAATCGCGGAGAAGATCGCCGCCGTCGGCCCGCTCGCCTCCGTGCCCATGCCCGAGGACGGTTGGGAGACGATCGGGGCGGACATGGTCGAGGAGTATGTGCAGCGGGCGGTCAAGGCGGCCCGCACCCAGGCGGTCGCCCCGCTGAAGATCGTGCTGACCGCCATGCACGGCGTGGGCGGCCAGATCTGCCGGGAGGTGCTGGCCCGGGCGGGCTTCGACGACGTCGTGGTGGTGCCCGAGCAGTTCGACCCGGACCCGGACTTCCCGACCGTCGCCTTCCCCAACCCGGAGGAGCCCGGCGCTCTGGACCTGGCCTTCGCACGCGCCCGCGAGGTCGGTGCGGACCTGATCATCGCCAACGACCCGGATGCCGACCGCTGCTCGGCCGCCGTCCCCGACGAGCACGTTCGCGGCGGCTGGCGGCAGCTGACCGGCGACGAGGTCGGCTCGCTGCTGGGCGAGCAGGCCGCCGAGCTGGCGGCCTTCAACGGCACCGGCGTGCTGGCCAACTCCATTGTCTCCTCCCGTCTGCTGCGCAAGATCGCGCAGGCCCACGGACTCGCGCACCGCAACACGCTGACCGGCTTCAAGTGGATCAGCCGCGTACCCAACCTGGTGTTCGGCTACGAGGAGGCGCTGGGCTACTGCGTGGACCCGGCCGCCGTGCGGGACAAGGACGGCATCTCCGCCTCCGTGCGGCTGGCGGTGTTGGCCTCCACGCTCAAGCAGCAGGGGCGCACGCTCGACGATCTGTTGGACCGGCTGGCGCGTGAGCACGGCCTGTATGCCACCAGCCCGCTGAGCGTGCGGGTGGAGGA
Source organism: Actinomyces succiniciruminis (assembly GCF_900002405.1). GTDB lineage: Bacteria > Actinomycetota > Actinomycetes > Actinomycetales > Actinomycetaceae > Actinomyces > Actinomyces succiniciruminis. Next base: position 16,669 of record NZ_LK995485.1, read on the forward strand.
CCGCAGCTTCATCACCAACGCCATGGAGCGGCTGCGCGCCGGCGGGGCCCCCGCGGCGTTGGCGGGCTCGCCGGTGGTGGACGTCTTCGACCTGATGGACGGCGCCTCCGACGGAAACGGCAAGCGCCTGCCCGCCACGGACGGCCTGATCTTCAAGACCGCCGACGACGACCGCGTGGTGGTGCGTCCCTCCGGCACCGAGCCGAAGCTCAAGTGCTACTGCGAGGTGGTCATGCCCGTCGCCGTCGACGAACCGGTCGAGGTGGCGCGCCGCGCCGCCGCCAAGCGCCTGGAGGCGATCAAGGCCGACCTGCGCGGCGTCCTGGGCATCTGAGCACCCGCACCCCTCTTCTTCCCCACCCCTTTCACTGAGGTCGGCGACGTAGTGAGCGGGTCAGGCGGGCAGGCCGTCGAGGATGGCGACGGTGGCGGACACGCCCAGCCGGGAGGCGCCCGCCTCGATCATGGCCAGCGCATCCGCAGCGGTGCGGATACCGCCGGACGCCTTCACGCCCAGGCGGTCCCCCACGGTGGCACGCATGAGCTCCACGGCGTGCACCGAAGCACCGCCGGCGGGGTGGAAGCCGGTGGAGGTCTTCACATAGTCGGCGCCGGCCCGCTCGGCGGCCTGGCAGACCGCGACGATCTCGTCGTCGGTGAGCACGGCCGACTCGATGATGACCTTCAGCAGCTTGTCCCCCACGGCCTCCTTGACGGCGCGAATGTCCGCCTCGACGCCTTCGTAGTCGTGCTCCTTGACGAGCTTCAGGTTGACCACCATGTCGACCTCGTCCGCGCCCTTGGCGACGGAGTCGGCGGCTTCGGCGGCCTTGACAGCGCTGGCGTGCGCCCCGGAGGGGAAGCCGCACACGGTGGCCACGTGCATCCCGGCGGGCGCCTGGACGGGCAGCTGGTTGGGGGACACGCACACCGAGTAGGTGCCGAGCTCGGCACCCTGGGCTACCAGGTCGGCGATCTGCGCGCCGGTGGCCTCCGGCTTGAGCAGGGTGTGGTCGATAATGGCGGCGACTTCCGCACGTGTGGGCATGAGCTTCCTTTCGCTAGATCCGCTCGGTCAAGGGTAATGGTGGGGCGAGCACGGCGAGCACACGGGGCCAGCCGCCCAGCTCGCGCGGCCCGCTCCCAAGCGCCGGCCGGGGCGCCAGCAGGTCCAGTGCGCGCACCGTGCCGGAGGACGGCTCGTACAGGTGAACGCGACCCGGGCCCGGGTCGGCGCGGCCGATCACTCCCCAGGGCACGGCCAGCACGTAGTGCCGCGGGATGGGGATGCCCACGGCGGCGCGCAGGGCGCGACCTGCCCGGCCGGCGGCCGCCGCACGCCCGAGCAGGGGACCACCGGTGAGCAGGATGGCGGGCATGCCGTCGGCCAGTCCGGTGCGCAGCCCCGCGACGACGCCGCCCCAGCCAATGCCGCGGTCGTCCACCCAGGTCACGGTGCTCTCCCCTACGCCGGGGCGCACCCGCCGCAGGGCACGACTCAGCTCCGCGGCCACCGCCCACGGGGTCGAGCCCAGGCGCCGCGTCCACGGCAGCGGACCGAGGGGGCCGCGCGCGTGTCGGTTCATGGCCCGCTGCAGACCGCGCTGGCGGACCGCCAGGGAGTCCCGCAGTGCCCGGCCGGGCCGGGCCGCGCCGGTGCCCGACGACGAAGAGGCGTCATCGACCGGCAGGCCCAGCAGGAGCCGGGCAGCCAGCACGGCGGTGGCGCCGCAGGTGGTGGCGTCGCACTGGGTCAGAGTGATGGCATCGCCGGCGGTGGTGAATCCCCCCACGCGCAGCCGCGAGTTCGCCACACGCGCCCGGGGTGCGGACGCGCCGGTGCGGGTGTCCACGGCGTGCCTTCAGACGATCCGGTCCAGCACGACGCCGGCACGGCGGCGGGCCACGGCGGCGCGCGCCTCGGGCGAGTCCGCGGGACACACGGCGATCGCGTCATCGAGCGCGGCGCGGGCGCGCTCAAAGCGCTCCGGGGTGGCGGTGTGCAGGGTGAGCAGCGGCTGCCCGGCGCGCACACTCTCGCCCGGCTTGGCGTGCATCTCCACGCCGGCGACGGCCTGCACCGGGTCCTCCTTGCGGGCGCGGCCGGCCCCCAGGCGCCAGGCGGCCACGCCCACGCCCAGGGCGTCCAGGCGGGTGAGCACACCGTCGTCGACGGCGCTGATGGTATCGGTCTCCGGGGCCACGGGCAGGGGGGCGTCCGGGTCCCCGTCCTGACGGCGGATCATCTCCCGCCACACGTCCATGGCGCGCCCGTCGCCCAGGGCGGCGCGCAGCTCCGGCTCGTCCACCGGGTGCCCGGCGGCGGAGAGCATCTCTCCCGCCAGCGCCACGGTCAGGTCGACGACGTCTTGAGGGCCTCCGCCGGAAAGCACCTCGACGGCCTCACGCACCTCCAGGGCGTTGCCCGCGGTGAGCCCCAGTGGGGTGGACATGTCGGTGAGCAGGGCGCGCGTGGTCACCCCGGCGTCGGTGCCGAGCGCCACCATCGTCTGCGCGAGCTCACGCGCCTGGTCGGCCTCCTTCATGAAGGCGCCGGAGCCGACCTTCACGTCCAGGACCAGCGCGCCGGTGCCCTCGGCGATCTTCTTGCTCATGATGGAGGAGGCGATCAGCGGCACGCAGGAGACGGTGGCGGTGGTGTCGCGCAGTGCGTACAGCTTCTTGTCGGCCGGGGCGAGCCCGCTGCCGGCGGCGCAGATGACGGCGCCGGGGCCGGAGGCGGACAGCATGTCCAGAATCTCGGCGTTGGTCAGGGCGGCCCGCCAGCCGGGAATGGACTCGAGCTTGTCCAGCGTGCCGCCGGTGTGCCCCAGGCCGCGGCCGGACAACTGCGGAACGCTGACGCCGAAGACGGCTACCAGCGGCGCCAGCGGCAGGGTGATCTTGTCACCCACGCCGCCGGTGGAGTGCTTGTCCGCGGTGGGGCGTCCCAGACCGGAGAAGTCCATGCGCTCCCCCGAGCGGATCATGGCGTCGGTCCAGCGGGCGATCTCACCCCGGTCCATGCCGTTCAGGTAGATCGCCATCGCCAGAGCGCTCATCTGCTCGTCGGCGACCACCCCACGGGTGTAGGCGTCCACCACCCAGTCGATCTGGGCGTCGCTGAGCCGCTGGCGGTCCCGCTTGGCGGCGATCACGTCGACGGCGTCGAAGGGCTCCACGCCGGGGGCGGAGTTGGGGGCTGTGGTCACGGCCGATCTCCTTCTGGTGCGGGTGCGGATGTGCCGGTGACCCGGTCGATGTCGGCGCTGCTGAAGCGGTCGGGAAGCACCTGGTCGATGGTCATCAGCCCCGACGGCATGTCCAGCAGCATGTGCGGGTGGGCGTGCTCGGACAGCACCTGGCGGCAGCGCCCGCACGGGGAGCAGACCCGCCCGTCGCCGTCGACGCACACGAAGGCGAGCAGACGGCCGCCGCCGGTGCGCACGAGTTCGGACACCAGCCCGCACTCGGCGCACAGGGTTACCCCGTAGCCCGCATTCTCCACGTTGCAGCCGGACACGAGGCGGCCGTCGTCGACCAGGGCGGCGGCGCCCACCCGGAAGTGGGAGTAGGGCGCGTAGGCGCACCGCATGGCTTCGGTGGCCAGCGCCCGCAGCCGCGCCCACATGTCCGCGTCGACGGCGGGCGCGGCGTCGGAGACGCCCCGGGCCGGCCCGGCCGGGTGGTTGTCGGTGCCGATCACGGGTACGGGACCCCCTCGGCGGCGGGGGCGCGCACGCGCCCCACGAAGCCGGCGACGGCGAAGACGGTCACGATGTAGGGGATCATCAAGATGATGTTCGCCGGGATCGGGGAGCCGATTACGGACAGCGTCTGCCCCACCGCAGTGGCGAAGCCGAACAGGAGCGCGGCGTACAGGGTGCCCACCGGGTTCCAGGCGCCCAGGATCATGGCGGCCAGGGCGATATAGCCGTTGCCGGATGACATGTCCTTGGTGAAGGCCAGCCCGGAGCCGATGGTGAAGAAGGCGCCGCCCAGGCCCGCCAGCGCACCGCCCAGCATCAGGTTGTTCACGCGAGTGCGCATGACGTTGATGCCGACGGTGTCCGCGGCCCGCGGGTGCTCACCGCAGGCGCGCATGCGCAGACCCCAGCGGGAGCGGAACAGCATGAAGGACAGCACCACGACGGCCGCATACATCAGGTACACCAGGATCGTCTGTCGGAACAGCACCGGGCCGATGATCGGGATCTGGGAGAGCACCGGAATCGGCAGGGTGGGCAGGCGCATGGATGCGTTCAGCCGGGTGGGGTTGTCGCTGAGCACGGTGGAGAACAGGAAGCTGGTCAGGCCCGAGACGAACACGTTCAGCACCACGCCGACGACGATCTGGTTGACCCGGTACTTCAGGCCGAACAGGGCCAGCAGCAGGGCCACCAGGATGCCGGCGAAGGGGGCGGCGATCATGCCGACCCAGGGGGAGCGGGTGATGGAGGCGACCACCACGCCGAGGAAGGCGCCGCCCAGCAGCTGCCCCTCGATGGCGATGTTGATGGTGCCCGAGCGCTCCCCCACCACGCCGGCGAGCCCGCCGAACACCAGCGGCACGGACAGTGCGAGGGTGGAGGAAAGGATCGTCACCAGCGGGATGACGGTGGAGCGTCCGGCGCCGGCCCAGGTGAGGAAGGCGACGATGAAGCTGGCTCCCAGCGCCAGCCCCGCCCAGGTTGGGATCGGCGCGCGTTTGACCGCGCGCATCCACATGTAGGCGGTGATCGCCCCGGCCAGCAGCACCATCACCACGATCACGGGGCGGGAGCCCAGGGTGAGCACGGGAATCTTCAGGAAGTCGGCCTTGGTGGCCAGCTGGAAGCGGGTGTCGCCGTGGCTGGCCAGGCCCATCAGCAGTTCCAGGATGACTACGACGGCGCCGGTGATCGGCAGCTTGTATGCGATCGGCTCGACGACGGCGGCCGGCTCCGCTTCCGGGCGGGCGTCACGGGTCGGCGCGGCGGTGGATGAGGCGGTCATGGCTCAGGCCTCCTTCTTCTCGGCGGCGGCCGGGGCGGCGACGGCGGTTGCGGCGTCGACGGCCTCGCGGCGGCGGCGCCGCCAGGAGCCGGGTGCGGGCAGGTGGTAGATGGCGCGCACCAGCGGCGGGGCCGCGATGAATAGGACGATCATGGACTGCAGCACCAGCACGATGTCGATCGGGGTGCCGGTGGCGGCCTGCATGGTGGTGCCGCCGGCGGTCAGGGCCCCGAACAGGAGTCCCGCCAGCACGGTGCCCTGCGGGGTCGAGCGGCCCAGCAGGGCCACGGTCATGGCATCGAAGCCGATGCTTCCGGCCACCGAGCCGGTCAGGTAGTGCTGGGTGCCGAGCACCGGCGCGGTTGCCGCCAGCCCGCACAGCGCGCCGGAGACAATCATGACCAGGGCGGTGATCCGGGGCACGTTGATGCCGGCTGTCAGCGCCGCCTGCGGGTTCAGGCCCGTGGCGCGGAACTGGAAGCCGATCTCGCTGCGTTCCAGCAGCCACCACACGAACAATGCGGCCAGCAGGGCCACGATGAAGCCCAGGTGCAGGCGGAATGGCCCACCGATCAGCTTCGGGTATTGGGCGCTGGCCGCCACCGGCAGTGACTTGGGGTTGGCGTTGCCCGCACCGATGAAGGTGGCGGTGGTCAGCAGGTGCGCCATCAGGTAGCCGGCGACGGAGTTGAGCATGATGGTGGTGATGACCTCGCTCGCACCGGTGGTGGCGCGCAGCACACCGGGAATGGCACCCCACACGGCGCCGCCGACGATCGCGCCGAGCACCGCCACCAGCATGTGCAGCCCGCTGGGCAGGTTCCAGGCGAAGCCGACGTAGCCGCCGACGATGGCGCCGAGGATGATCTGCCCCTGCCCACCGACGTTGAACAGGCCGGCGCGGAAGGCCACCGCCATGCCCAGGCCCGCCAGAATCAGCGGCGTGGCCACGGTCAGCGTTTCGGTGATGGGGCGCCACATGCGCGCGACCGAGGAGGCCTGCCAGTCGAAGATGCCGCCGCGGAGCATGGCCGCGTAGGCGTCAACCAGGCATGAGCCGACCGCACCGAAGAAGTCGCCGGGGCGGGCGAACAGGTAACCGGCCGTGGTGCGCACGTTGTCGTCGGCGAACAGGATCAACAGCGAGCCGACGATCATGGCGGAAACGACGGCGAGTACGCCCATCAGGGCGTTGGACTCGGCGATCTGCCGCAGGATGCCGGGGCGTTCCGGCTGCGCCTGGGCGCGCTCGGCACGTGGGGACGCGGGGGTGGCTTCGCTCATCAGTTCTCCTCCTGGGCGCGGGCCTGGTCGAGGGGGACGCCGGCCATCATGAGGCCCAGCACGTCGCGGGGCGTATCCGGCGGCACGATGCCGACGATCCGGCCGCGGTACATGACGGCGATGCGGTCTGACAGGGAGTAGATCTCATCCAACTCAGAGGAGATGATCAACACGGCGGTGTCGTTGTCGCGCTCGGCCACGATGCGCTTGTGGACGAACTCGATGGAGCCGACGTCGAGCCCGCGGGTGGGCTGCGAGGCCACCAGTACCTTCAGCTGGCGGGACAGCTCCCGGGCGAGGATCGCCTTCTGCTGGTTGCCACCCGACAGAGTGGAGATGGGGTCGGCGACGTCGGTGACGCGTACGTCGAACTCGTCGCGCAACTGCTCGGCGTGGTTACGGACCTTGGTGGGGCTGATGGACGGGCCCGAGCCGAAGGCGGGATCGTCGAAGCGGTCCAGGATCATGTTTTCGGCCACGGAGAATGCGGCCACCATGCCGTCGGTGGAGCGGTCCTCGGGGACGAAGCCGAGGCCGGCGTCGATGCGCCGGTGCACGCCCAGGGCGGTTACGTCCTGGCCGCCGAAGTGCACGGAACCGGCGGTGGGGGCGCGCAGCCCCAGCAGTACGTCGGCAAGCTCGGTCTGGCCATTGCCCTGCACCCCGGCCACACCGACGATCTCGCCGGAGCGGACCTGCAGGCTGACGTCGTCGAGCAGGGTGCTGCCCTCATCGACCAGGCTGATGTCCTTCAGCTCCAGGCCGACGCCGCCCAGCGTGGGGGCGTCCTTGGCCACCGTGAGGGAGACGGAGTGGCCGACCATGAGCCCGGCGAGCTCCGACTCGGAGGCGGTGGGCTCGGCGGTGCCGACGACCTTGCCGCGGCGGATGACGGTGATCGTGTCCGCCACCTCGCGCACCTCGCGCAGCTTGTGGGTGATGAACACGATGGAGGTGCCGGCGGCCTTGAGATCGCGCATGATGGCGATCAGCTCGTCGGTCTCCTGCGGGGTGAGCACGGCGGTGGGCTCATCCAGGATGAGGACCTTGGCATCGCGGGAGAGGGCCTTGATGATCTCGACGCGCTGCTGCACGCCCACAGGCAGGTCTTCGATGTAGGCGTTCGGGTCCACGTCGAAGCCGAAGCGCTCGGAGATTTCCCGCACCTTCGCGGCAGCGGCCTTGGTGTCGATGATGCCGGCCTTGCCGACCGGCTCGTAGCCCAGGGCCACGGACTCGGCCACGGTGAACACGGGCACGAGCATGAAGTGCTGGTGGACCATGCCGATGCCGGCGGCGACGGCGTCGCCGGGGCCCTTGAAGGTGACCGGCCGGCCGTCGATGAGGATCTCGCCATCATCGGCGTCGTACAGGCCGTACAAGACGTTCATCAGCGTTGACTTGCCGGCGCCGTTCTCGCCCAGGAGGGCGTGGATCTGGCCGGGTTCGACGGTGACGTCGATGTGGTCATTGGCCACGAGGGGGCCGAAGACCTTGGTAATTCCGCGGAGCTCGAGCTTCACGTGGGGCTCGCTTCCTGTGGGTTCAGGCGGTACTGGTGGGTGTGGTGGACTGGGGGTGATGTGGTGTTCGGGCGGCGCCGGCGCCACCCGAACGACAGTGACGCCGCCGCCCCGTCAAGGACGACGGCGTCACTGGGTTGATTTGGCACGGGGCCGATCAGGACGGGTCGTACGGCGTGGAGACGTCGAGCGTGCCGTCGATGATCTGCTGCTTGAGCGCCTCGACCTGCTCCTTGACGTCGTCGGGGACCCGGTCGGACCAGTCGTGGAAGTCGGCGATGGAGACACCGTCATTGGCGAGCGTGCCGATGAAGGGGTCGGAGGTGAAGTTGCCCTCCGAAGCCTCCTTGACGGCGTCGTAGACGGCGGTGTCGATGCCCTTCATCACGGAGGTGACCATGTACTGGCTGCCGCCGATGGACTCGGTGGTGAGGTAGCCGTCGGCGTCGACCCAGACCACGCCGTTGGCGTCGTCACCGGCCGCCTTGACCGCCGCGATGGTGCCGGAACCGACCGGGCCGGCCACGGGCATCACGATGTCGGCACCCTGGGACAGGAACTGCTCGGTCAGCTGCTGCCCCTTGGCGGTGTCGGAGAAGTTGCCCACGAAGGAGCCGGAGCTCGGGTCGTCGGGGTTCCAGCCGAGGACCTCGACGTCGGCGTCGTTGTCCTCGTTGTACTTCTCCACGCCCTTGGCGAAGCCCTCCATGAAGATCTGCACGGTGGGGATGGCCTGGCCACCGTAGGTGGCGACCTTGCCGCTCTCGGTGGTGCCGGCGGCGGCGTAGCCGGCGAGGTAGGCGGCCTCCGCGGTGTTGAAGATCAGCGGCTTGGCGTTGTCCAGCTCGACCGCGTTGCCCTCGGCGTCGGCGAAGCTGGAGTCGATCAGGGCGAAGTTGATGTCCGGGTTCTCCTGGGCCGCGGTGGTCAGGTCCGCGGCGAGGTTGAATCCGACGCCGATGATCAGGTTGCAGTTCTGCTGGATCAGGGAGTCGACGTTGGTGGGGTAGTCGGCCGCCGACTGGGACTCGACGGCCTTGGTCTTCACGCCGAGTTCGCTGCCGGCGCGGTCCAGACCCTCCTTGCCGGACTGGTTGAAGGACTGGTCGTCGAACCCGCCCTCGTCGGACACCATGCAGGCGAGGAAATCGCCGGTGTCTCCGCCGGAGGAGTCGGAGTCGGGGGCCGAGCCGCAGGCGGCAAGCGACAGCGCTGCGACCAGGCCGAGCGTAATGGCGGGATACTTCTTCTTCACGGTCGTGTCTCCAGATGAGGTACGGGCTTGCGCCCTTGCAAGGAGCTGGCCGGGACGGCGCTGGCTCGGATATCTAGGATAGACGCTTCCCCGCGGTCTGCCTCACAATTGGCGTTACAGCGCCATATTGCGACCATGACGTGACCCACGCCCCAGTTACCTTTCAGCTGGCAATGATGCCGCTAACCGGATTCTGCCGACCTCCGCCTTGCAGGGTCTTGCAGGGCTTGCAGGCGGGGGCGAGCCCGCGGCACGGGCCGGACGCGGAGCCCGCGGGTCGGGCCTACGCCCCGGCCCGGTCACAGGAGCGCGTCCCGCCCGGCCGCCTTGAGCCGGTCGACGACGCCCTTGACATCCTGGGCGTGCTCCGGGGTGGTCACCAGCAGTGCGTCGGGGGTGTCAACGACGACGATGCCGGGCACCCCCAGCAGCACCACCTTCCGGTCGGTGCTGGAGGCGACCAGGGCGCCGTCGGCACCCACCGCCTCCACGTCGGCCTCCCCCAGCACTTCGACTCCGGCCGCCGGCCCGGAGGTGACCGCGGGAATCAGCTCGGCCAGGGTGTCGAATCCGCCGACGTCGTCCCAACCCATGTTCCCGGGGACGGTGGCCACGCCGCCGGCGGCGGCCACGGGCTCGGCGATGGCGTGGTCGATGGCAATCGCCTCCAGGCCGGGCCATATCCGCGCCATGACGGCGTCGCGCGCGGGGGTGTCCCAGGCGGCGGCGATCTCCTCGATGCCGGCCGCCAGCGCCGGCCGGCCCACCGCCAGGTGGTCCAGCAGCACGCCGGCACGCACCACGAACATGCCGGCGTTCCACCGGTAGTCGCCGGTGGCCAGGTAGCGGGAGGCGGTGGCGGCATCCGGCTTCTCGGCGAAGTCGAGCACGCGGCGCCCGTCCGGCGCCCCGGGCACATCCAGGGCCTCGCCGGCGTGAATGTAGCCGAAGGCGGTGGACGGTCCGGTGGCCTGGATGCCGATGGTGACCAGCCAGCCGGCCTCGGCGAGTGCGGCCGCCTGGCGCACGGCGTCCTGGAAGGCGGCGTCATCGGCCACCAGGTGGTCGGCGGCGAAGGAGCCGACGATCGCCTCACGCCCGTGCCGGTGGGCGATCAGGGCGGTGGCCAGGCCGATGGCGGCCATGGAGTCGCGCGGAGCCGGCTCGGCCAGCAGGTTCTCCTCGGGCAGGTCCGGGAGCTGCCGGGCGACGGCGTGGACGTGGGCGACGCCGGTGACGACCGTCGTCGTCGCCGCCAGCGGGGCCAGGCGGGCAACGGTGCCCTGCAACAGGCTGCGTCCGGTGCCGGTCAGGTCCAGCAGGAACTTGGGGCGGGCCTTGCGGCTCAGCGGCCACAGCCGGGTGCCGGCGCCGCCGGCGGGAATGATCGCGTGGATGGCGGGGGCCGTGGATGCGGTCGCGGGGGCGGGCTGGTCGGGGCGGGGCTCGGCGTTCACGCGTTCAGGCTAACGGGTGGTCCACCCCGTCCGGGTGCGCCCGCACTCCCAGCGCCGGGCTGACCAGGGAGGCCCAGCTGCCGTCCGGGGCGAGTCGCTGAAGGTGGATGCGGTCCACCACGAAGGTCGCCGCGATGTCTTGGCCGGCCCGGGCGGCCCGGTCCAGGGCGGCGTCGTCGACCTCATGAGCGAGGGTGATGTGCGGGTGGAAGGGGAAGCGCAGGCCGCGGTTGAGCGGCCCGTCGGTAGCGCGCAGGTCCTGCTGGAGCGCGTCGATGGCGGGGCCGCCCTCGGCCACGCCCAGGAACACCACCGGACTGACCGGGCGGAAGGTGCCCACACCGGCGACGCGCAGGGTGAAGGGAGCGGAGGCGGCCGCCACCCGGGACACGTGCGCGGTCACGGCGTCCAGCTCCGTCTTCTCCACGGCGGTGGGCGGCAGCAGGGTCACGTGCGGCGGGATCGCATTGCCATGGGGGTCACCGACCGCCAGACGCACGCCGCGCACGCGCGTGGCCCACGGCTCGGGCAGCACGATGGTGACGCCGAGGACGCACTGGGTGGGCGTGGGCGCGGGGACGTCCATGAGGCGCGCACTCCTCCTCTTGACGGCACGGGCTGACAGCAGCTGCACCTTACCCCCGCGGCGGGCGTGGAAACATCCCGGAGGCGGTCACTCGGAGACACCGGAGAAGGAGCTTGCCAGGGGCTCACAGGCGGGGGTTCGTCTGGCAGAATGGGCCCATGCCGCGCACCGAGACCCCGCCCGCCGCCGTCGCCGGATCCGAGCCCGTCTTCTCCCCCGCGCTGAGTCCGCAGGAGGGTGTGGACGCCGCCACCGGCCTGTTCCGTGAAGCCTTCGGCGCCGAGCCCGACGGCGTGTGGTACGCGCCCGGCCGCGTAAACGTCATCGGGGAGCACACCGACTACAACGGTGGCCTGGCGCTGCCGATCGCCCTGCCGCACCGCGCCCACCTGGCGCTGCGTCGCCGCGACGACCGCATGATCCGGCTGGTGTCACCGCAGACGCGCGAGGCCATCGACGTGCTGGACCTGGACGCGATCGGCCCGAAGGGCACGCCCGGCGAGGTGCGCCACTGGAACGCCTACGTGGCGGGCGTCGCCTGGGCGCTTGAGCGCGACGGGCTCGGGCCGCTGCGCGGCTTCGACGCCGCCCTGTACTCCTGCGTGCCGCTGGGCGGCGGCCTGTCATCCTCGGCCGCGCTGGAGTGCGCCACCGCCGTCGCCCTCGACGACGTGTGCGCACTGGGCCTGGCCGGGACGGTGGACACCCCCGACGACGCCGGCCGCGCCCGCCTGGTGGAGGCCTGCATCCGCGCCGAGAACGAGATGGCGGGCGCCCCCACCGGCGGCATGGACCAGTCCGCCTCCATGCGCTGCCGCGCCGGCCACGCCCTCGAACTGGACTGCCGAGACGGCTCGGTGGTGCATGTGCCCTTCGACCTGGCGGCCGCCGGCCTGACGCTGCTGGTGATCGACACCAAGGCCAAGCACTCCCTGGTGGACGGGCAGTACGGGGCCCGCCGGGATGCCTGCGAGCGGGCCGCCGAGATTCTGGGCGTCCCACTGCTGGCGGACATCGACCCCGGCTCGCTCGAGGCCGCCCTGGCTACGCTGCGCGACTCGGGGCCCGCGGACGCCGAGGTGCTGGTGGCGCGCACCCGCCACGTGGTCACCGAGATCGACCGCACCCGCCGCCTGGTGGCACTGTTGCAGGACGGGACGCCCCTGGCCGGGGAGAAACTGGCCCAGGTGGGTGCGCTCATGGATGCCAGCCACGAGTCGCTGCGGGTGGACTACGAGGTCACCTGCCCCGAGCTCGACGTCGCCGTGCAGGCCGCCCGCGCTGCCGGCGCGCACGGCGCGCGCATGACCGGAGGCGGCTTCGGCGGCAGCGCCATCGCACTCGTGGATACCGCCGCCGTGGACGCGGTGGCCCGCGCCGTCGTCGACGCCTATGCCGACCACGGCTTCACCCCACCGGCGTTCCTGAACGCGGTCCCCTCCGCCCCGGCAGGCCGCTTGGTCTGAACCGCGCGGCGTCCGTGTGACGCCCGCCGCGAGCGCCACACAGCCGCCGCCCGGCGGCCGGCGCGGAGTCCTCTCAGAGCCGTCTGACGGCCGCCCGGGCCACGCGGTTCACCTCGATGGCCGGGCCGCATCCTCCCAGCGGAGGAGATCCCCGACCCCTGAATCCGGGACCAACCAGGGTGTTCTCCTACCTGCGGATGAGCGCATTGCCACCCGCCGCGCCGTAGCCTCGGGGTGTCCCCCGGGCTGCGGCAATCGCCGCCGTGGCCCACCCCACCACCCGGCGGCCTCCAGCCGCCGCTTCCGGCCATGTCGGCCGACCGGAGGTGCGCCGTGAAGCGCTATGTCATGCCCACCATCAAACTGCTGATCGGCGTCGTGATCGCGGTTGCCCTGGTGAAGATCGCCTTCTTCCCCGACTCCGACTCGGGCACCACCGCGAACATCTCCCCCGGCATAGACGCCACCACGCAAACCACGGTCGTGACCACGGGGGACATCGCCAACACCGTGGACGTCAGTGGGCAGATCGTGGAGGACGCGGCCGTGGAGGCGCAGGCGACCCTGAACGGCGTCGTCGACTCCTTCGCCGTCAGCAAGGGAGCCACCGTCACCCAGGGGGAGCCGCTGGTCTACCTCAAGCAGGTTGAGCCGCAGGAGCCGATCATCAGCACCGACGAGGACGGCAACCCGGTGGAGACGCCCGTGGAGGACAAGCTCACCTGGTCGACCGTGTACGCGCCGGCCGCCGGCGTGGTCTCCTTCAACGTGATCAAGGACCAGGAGACGAGCGTCGGTATGGTGGTGGCCACCGTCTCCCCCGGTACCTACTCCGCCAAGGGGACCATCACCGCCGATCAGCAGTACCGGCTGACCAATGCGCCGTCGTCTGCGACCCTGACCGTGGACGGCGGGCCGGCGCCCTTCGAGTGCACGGGGCTGACGATCGGCACCCGGGAGACCACTTCCACCACCACCTCAGAGACCGGCGAGGTCACCACCACCACCGGCGACGGCACCACCGTGGAGGTGCGCTGCGCGGTGCCCTCCGACCAGCAGGTCTTCCCGGGGCTGTCGGTGACCATCGGCGTGGACGCCGGCTCGGCCACCGATACGCTGATCGTGCCCGTCACCGCCGTCGAGGGGTCTGTCACCAAGGGGAATGTCTGGGTGGTCACCGACCCGGAGGACCCGGACGCCGCCGAGGAGCGGGAGGTCGCCCTGGGCATCACCGACGGCGAGAACATCCAGGTCACCGACGGGTTGGCCGAGGGGGACGAGATCCTACTGTTCGTGCCGAACAAGGACACGGTGCGCACCGGCGAGCCGAACACCTGTGAGCCGGACGGATCGGTGTGCTACGACGAGAACGGCGAGGAGCTCCTGTGAGTCCGCTGCTGAGCATGCGGGGCATCGCCCGCACCTTCGAGGTGCCGGACTCCCCGCCCCTGAATATTCTCACCAACGTCGACCTGGACATTTCCGCCGGCGAGCATGTGGCCGTGGTCGGCCGCTCCGGCACGGGCAAGTCCACGTTGCTGAACCTGATCGGCCTGATCGACCAGCCGACCGAGGGCACCTACACCGTGGACGGGCGGGACACGCGCCGTCTGAGCGAGGCCAGGCGCGCCCACCTGCGGGGTCAGACCTTCAGCTTCGTGTTCCAGTCCTTCAACCTGATCGAGGGACTGTCCACCACGGAGAATGTGGCCGCGCCGCTCCTGTATGACACCGGCGCCGCCTTCTGGACCCGCACCCGCCGCGCCGAGGAGCTGCTGGCCTCCGTCGGCCTGGAGGACAAGCTCGGCTCCCCCATCGGTCGTCTGTCCGGCGGCGAGCAGCAGCGCGTGGCCATCGCCCGCGCCCTGGCCCGCCGCCCGCGGGTCATCCTGGCCGACGAGCCCACCGGCGCACTCGACGTGGACACCGGCGCCCTGGTCATGGGGCTGCTGGAACGCCAGTGCCACGAGACCGGGGCGGCCCTGATCGTCATCACCCACGATCTGGCGGTGGCCGGCCGCGCCCAGAAGCAGTACCGGCTCGACCACGGGGTGCTCACCCCGATCATCGTGCGGCACGAGCGCACCGGCGGTCTGGACGAGTTCACCGAGGAGATCACCGACCCGTCGGCGGCCGAGAGCGACGGCCCGGCGGAGCCGCAGGGACGCCACACCGTGCAGCAGGAGGCAGCGTCATGACGGGCATCTTCACTGGATTCTTCGGGGCCCTGGTGGAGGCGTGGGCGCAGCTGCGCATCGGCAAGCTGCGGGTCATGCTCTCCCTGGTGGGCGTGGGCGCAGCCGTGGCCGCCATGACCTTCGTGATCGCCCTGGGCCAGGTGACCAGCGCGATCATCGACCAGGAGATCGCCACCTATGCGGGCCGCCCCGGCACCGTGCGCATCGAAGTCACCCCCACCGGCCGCGGCGTATCCGGCGGCGACAGCGGCACGAGCCCGACCGAGGACCCGGGCGCGGAGGGCGCGGGCGGTGACACCGCGGCCACCGAGCGCATCACCAAGGCGGAGATGAACCTGGTCGACCGCTACAGCGCCAACAGCTGGGCCACCAACTACCTGCAGAACCTGCGCATCGCCTTCCCAGGCGGATCCCGCAGCGTGGAGACAACCGTCGTCAGCCTCGGCTACGGCACCCTCCACCACACGGCGGTGGCGCAGGGCCGCTGGTTCTCGGCCGAGGACGAAGACGACCTCTCGCCGTCGCTGGTGGTCTCGCAGGGCTTCCTGGAAGAGCTGGGCTATACCACCCTGGACGGCCCGCTGACCGTGCGCGCCTACTCCCCCGCCCAGACGACCTTCACCATCGTCGGGGTGCTCAAGCCAGACGACCTGACCTGGTGCGAGAACGACGTCGATGCCGCCGACTACTGCTACCAGACGATCAGCGCCTTCGCACTGACCGGACCGTACGAGCAGTGGCTGGGTGGCGAGGCGCAGGCCTCCCTGCCCGCGCCGACGTTGGAGATCTGGGCCGGCCCGGAACAGGAACAGGAGCTGATCAGCCTGGCCACCCAAGACCTGGACGCCCAGTTCGGGGCGGGATCCACGAACGCCTGGTCGAACACCGACGGCATGCAGGGCCTGGACACCGGCGGGTTCACCACCACGGTGACCATTGCGGGCGTGTTCGTCATGATCCTCGGCGCGCTCAGCCTGATCAACATCTCCATGGTGACGGTGCGCCAGCGCATTCACGAGATCGGCGTGCGCCGCGCCTTCGGGGCGACCAGTCGGCGCATCTTCTTCTCCATCATGCTGGAGTCGGTGGTGGCGACCGTGGTCGCCGGGATCATCGGCATCGGCATCGCGATCGTGGGGATGCGGGTCGCGCCGCTCGGCACGCTGCTGGGGGTGGCGGTGGAGACCCGGCCGCCGTTCCCCATGTCCGCCGCCCTGATCGGGTTGATCGCCGCGACCGGGGTGGGTGCCCTGTCCGGCATTATCCCGGCGGTGGTGGCCGTGCGCATCAAGCCCATTGACGCGATCCGCTACTGACCGCGGCGCGGCAGGGGTTTACCGGTCGCACCGGGGTAACCGAGCGGTGCGTTCCACCGGTTGTCCTCGCGTTCCACGACCTCGGGGAGTGTTCCACGACCGCCCCGGGATCGTGCAACGTACATCAAGGTCGTGGAACGTCAGTTACCCATGACGAAGGCGCGATGGCGCAGGCTGCCGGGACGCAGGTCGGTGACGTGCACGGAGGCGACATTCGCCCAGCGGGGGCCGTGGTACAGCCAGGCGATCATGCGGGCGACGTCGTCGGCCGGCCCCTGGGCGAAGACCTCCACGTCGCCGTCGTCCAGGTTGCGTACCTCGCCGACCAGCCCGAGCCGCTCCCCCTCCTCCATGCAGGACCAGCGGAAGCCGACTCCTTGCACGCGGCCGGAGACGATGGCGTGAATCGTGCGCCGGCGTTCGGTGTCGGCGCTGGCGGAGTCGTCCCCGGAGTGGGCGGCGGCCCGGTCCGCAGCACTCTTGTCCGTGGCGTCGGCGGCGGGCTGGTTCGCCGGACGGCGGAAGACGTCGAAGAAGCTGCGCGGCATATGCCCATTGTCGCAGGAAACCGGCCCGCCTTACAGGGCCGACGGCGCAGTGCTCCGCCGAGGTCGGTAGACGTTACGTGCCGAGATCGGTAGTTACGACGGCACCGAACGCGCTCATCGGATCCAGCTCGTGGCCAGGCCGACACGCACGTACACTCGGGCGTTATGCGCGTAGCCACCATCAACGTCAACGGCATCCGGGCCGCAGCCCGCAAGCACATGGATTCCTGGCTGGAGTCCAGCGCCCCGGATGTACTGCTGGTGCAGGAGGTGCGAGCCGACGAGACCACCGCGGCCGCGCTGCTGCCCGGGTACGAGTCGGTGATCTGGCCTTGCCGGGTGAAGGGAAGGGCCGG
This sequence comes from Actinomyces succiniciruminis, assembly GCF_900002405.1. Lineage (GTDB taxonomy): Bacteria > Actinomycetota > Actinomycetes > Actinomycetales > Actinomycetaceae > Actinomyces > Actinomyces succiniciruminis. The sequence continues at coordinate 33,653 of NZ_LK995485.1, forward strand.
CGTCGCCGTCGCGGTGCGCCAAGGGGCGCCGGTGACCGTGGGCGCGGTGCGTCGCGGCGTCAGCACACCGGGGAGCGAGGAGCCTGATGTGGACTCCGGCCGCTGGCTGGAAATGGACCTGACGGCCACCAACGGCGCCGGGGCACAAACCCCGCTGACGGTCGTCTCCGCCTACTTCCACTCCGGCCAGGTCGGGACGATCAAGATGGACCAGAAGTACGCCCACCTGAACCTGGTGGACGCGCGCATGTCATCGCTGCTGGCAGGCGCGGCGGCCGGCGGTCCACAGGTGCTCATGGCCGGTGACCTGAACATCGTGCGCTCCGAGCGGGACATCAAGAACTGGCGGCCCAACCACAACAAGTCCGCGGGCGTGTTGGATGAGGAGATCGCCTACCTCGAGAGGTGGTTCGGGGCCGGCTGGGTGGACGTGGCCCGCAGTCTCGCGCCCGACGCACAGGGCCCGTATACCTGGTGGTCGCAGCGCGGCAAGGCCTTCGACAACGACGCCGGCTGGCGCATCGACTACCAGGTGGCTACGCCGCAGCTGGCCGGGCGGGCCCGCGCCTTCACCGTGGACCGGGCGCCCAGCTACGCCGAGCGCTGGTCGGACCACGCCCCGGTCGTCGTCGACTACGACCTCTGAGGCGGTTTGTCGCTTATCACCCTCTGAGACGGTTCGTACCTCCTTACGACGGTTCGGCACCAACACCGACGGTTCGTACTTTCCGGTCGGCGGTTCGTACCTCCTTACGACGGTTCGGCACC
>NZ_LK995485.1:34496-38634 GCF_900002405.1 Actinomyces succiniciruminis
CGGTTCGTACCTCCTTACGACGGTTCGGCACCTACGAGTACGAACCGTCACGCCGAAGTACGAAGCGTCGAAGCAAAGGTACGAACCGTCAGACTCGCCCGGATGTTGATCGTCGACTCACGGCACAGCCAACACCTCCAAACAGGCACCGATAAGAACCCGGGCCCGCCGGTCGCCTTTGCTGACGTCACGCAAAGCAATCTCGCCGAGGCGTACAGCCCTCGCCGCACAGGTGCGATTCAGGGCAACGGGCTCACCGTGTTCATCCAGGCCCGCGGCTGCAACACCCACATTCTTCCCTGCGGAGAGGCATCAAGCACCTGGCGGACAATGCTGTCTGGTTCGCGCAGTGCCGGTGTCTTGAAACGCACGACCCTCCAGCCAATACGCTTCAGCCGGTCCTGGCGGATTCCCTCCTGGAATACCACATCATCTCCCGCATACTTCAGGGCGCCATCAAACTCAACGTCGAGCATGATGTCCGGCCAGGCCAGGTCCAGGAAGTACTCGTTGTTCTCAGCGACTACCCGGTGCTGAAGGTCTGGCAGCGGAAAGCCTGCCGCCAGGAGAATCCTGCGAAGCTCACTCTCGCCCGGCGACTCCGCCCAGGGAGACAACAGCTTGAGCAGACTCTGTGCGCGTACCCGCCCGTTGCGGTGGCGGTAAGAACTGAGTCTCTCTTCGACGTCGGCAACCAGTTCCTGCCACAGCGCGTTGGTGTCTCGGCTGCGCCAACGGTCCGGGCGGCAGTGGACTCGCAGCAGCGAGTCACCTGCCACCAACGCATCTGCGGGCGGTAGGTCGAGCAGACAATCAGTCAATGTACGGGCGAGCGAAGTCACCGGCACACCGTTGATGGTGACAGTGTCGTGCTCGCGGAGGTCTTCGCGGTAGTGGCGGCGCAGTTGCACCCGTCGTCCCAGTCGTTCCGCACGTTCTAACGGGATACGCTCGCCCCTGGGGACCCGCCTCGCAAGTGTTCCACCGTAGATGACCTGCGGAAGCGCGGTGGCAGACACGCGTGGCCTATACGACAGCAGGACATCAATATCCGGCTCGAATCTGCGTAGTGATCCCCCGTGAATGAGCACTGCGGCCTCGTATGCGATGGCGATCGTACCGGCGCCAGCACGCAGCGCGGCGACGGCCCTGGCCAGGGTCACTTCACGTTTTTGGGCCCAGTGCCCGACAGAGACCTGCGGCAGGAGAACCTGTCCACGCATGATCGGTACAGCAGTTTCAGGAACGGCGCCAAGGCATCCGGTAGTGGATACGACAGCTGGGAGCACAGCGGAAACGTGAACGGTCATGACTACAGCATGGAAAACAACGGCACCGTGTCACATCTGACCGTTCACAAATATGTGAATGAGGGGCGCACCAACCACGCCTGTGGACGTCGGTGGGCCGGCACGCCGTGCGCCGCCAACACTCCCGGACCACGCAGCCGTACGACGGTTCGGCACCAACGCCGACGGTTCGTACTTTCCGGTCGGCGGTTCGTACCTCCTTACGACGGTTCGGCACCTACGGGTACGAACCGTCACGCCGAAGTACGAAGCGTCGAAGCAAAGGTACGAACCGTCAGCCAGATTAGCCCCGTGAACCGCGTTGCAGTCCATTCGAGACGTGTCACAGCGGGAGCAACAGCCAGGTGACGCGGCCACGAACCGCTGATCCCGGGCGCAGCGCGTATCAGCCGACGGCGTTGCGCTCGGCGATCTCGACGACGTTGGCCAGCAGCAGGGCGCGCGTCATCGGGCCGACTCCCCCGGGGTTCGGGGACAGCCAGGCGGCGACCTGGTCGACGCCGTCGGCGACGTCGCCCATGATCCGTCCCTTGCCGGTCTCCGGGTTGACGACGCGGGAGACGCCCACATCCAGTACTACCGCCCCGGGCGCGACCATGTCGGCCGTGACGATGCCGGCCGAGCCGGCGGCGGCGATGACGACATCGGCGCGGCGCACATGCGCGGCCAGGTCGCGGGTGCCGGTGTGGCAGACGTCGACGGTGGCGTTGACGTCCTTGCGCATCAGCAGCAGGCCGATGGAGCGGCCCACGGTGACGCCGCGGCCGATGACACACACGTTCTTGCCGGCCAGGTCGATGCCGTGGCGGGTGATCAGCTCGATGCAGGCGCGCGGCGTGCACGGCAGCGGCGAGGTGATCGGACCGGTGCCGCGCAGCACCAGGCGGCCGAGGTTGGTGGGGTGTAGGCCGTCGGCGTCCTTGTCGGGGTCGACGCGTTCCAGGATGGCGTTGGTGTCGATGCCGGCGGGCAGCGGCAGCTGGACGATGTAACCGGTGCAGGCGGGGTCGGCGTTGAGGCGGTCAACGGCCGCCTCGATCTCCGCCTGCGTGGCGGTGGCGGGCAGGTCCACGCGGATGGACTCGATGCCGACCTCGGCGCAGTCGGCGTGCTTGCCGGCCACGTATTTGACACTGCCGGGATCCTCACCGACCAGCACCGTGCCCAGACCCGGGGTGATGCCGCGCTCACGCAGGGCGGCCACGCGCTCGGCCAGTTCGGCCTTGAGCGCCGCGGCGGTGGCCTTGCCGTCCAGGACGCGGGCGGCGCCCGTCCACGGGGCCCTCACTGGGCCAGCCCCGGGTAGAGCGGGAAGGCGTCGGTGAGCGTGCGCACGCGTCCGCGCAGGGAGGCGAGCAGCTCGTCGTCGGCCTTGCCGGCCGCACCCGCCACCAGGGCGGTGGCGATGATGTCGGCGACCTCGGTGAACTCGGTGGGGCCGAAGCCGCGGGTGGCCAGGGCCGGCGTGCCGATGCGCAGGCCGGAGGTGACGCGCGGCGGGCGCGGGTCGAAGGGGACGGCGTTGCGGTTGACGGTGATGCCGGCGTCGTGCAGCAGGTCCTCCGCCTGCTGGCCGTCCAGGGCGGAGTCGCGCAGGTCCACCAGCACCAGGTGGACGTCGGTGCCGCCGGTGACCAGCTTGATGCCGGCGGCGGCGACGTCGTCGGCGAGCAGGCGCTGGGCGAGGATCGAGGCGCCCTCAAGGGTGCGGGCCTGACGGTCCTTGAACTCGTCGGTGCCGGCGATCTTCATGGCGACGGCCTTGGCGGCGATCACGTGCATGAGCGGCCCGCCCTGCTGACCGGGGAAGACGGCGGAGTTGAGCTTCTTGCCCCACTGCTCGACGCGGTTGGTCAGCAGCATGCCGGAGCGGGGGCCGCCGAGGGTCTTGTGGACGGTGGTGGACACGACGTCGGACCACGGCAGCGGGGAGGGGTGCAGGCCGGCGGCGACCAGCCCGGCGAAGTGGGCCATGTCGGTCCACAGGGCGGCGCCGACCTCATCGGCGATGGAGCGGAAGGCCTCGAAGTCGAGGTGGCGGGGGTAGGCGGACCAGCCGGCGATGATCACGCGGGGGCGCTCGCGCAGGGCGGCCTCGCGCACCTGCTCCATCTCGATGCGGTGAGTGGTCTCGTCCACGCCGTAGGCGGTGGCGTGGTAGTTCTTGCCGGAGAAGTTGATCTTCATGCCGTGCGTGAGGTGACCGCCGTGGGCGAGCGACAGGCCGAGGATGGTGTCGCCGCCGTTGGCCAGGGCGTGCAGGACGGCGGCGTTGGCCTGGGCGCCGGAGTGCGGCTGGACGTTGGCCCACTCGGCGTTGAAGACGGCCTTGGCGCGCTCGATGGCCAGGGATTCGGCGACGTCGACCACCTCGCAGCCGCCGTAGTAGCGGCGCCCGGGGTAGCCCTCGGCATACTTGTTGGTCAGCACGCTCCCCTGTGCCTGGAGGACGGCGCGGGGCACGAAGTTCTCCGAGGCGATCATCTCCAGGGTGCCGCGCTGGCGGGCGAGCTCGTCGTCGAGGACCTTGGCGATCTCCGGGTCGAGGTCGGCCAGGGGTTGGTTGTTGAGGGCGGTGCGGGCGGTGGCCGCGGAGTCGGTCATGGTTCTCCTGATGTGTGCGCGGCGCGGGCCGCGCGTGGGCGTCGACCTCGGCCCAGGCGGGCGACCAGGTTCTCCGTTGCTGCGTCCCGGAGCCACCGCAGGGTGCAGGCGGACCCGTGACGTGCCGCCGCTCCCCGGTGGTGACCACCTTTTCGCCAGTCGCGACGACGGCCCCATGCTAGCGCCGACGGCGCGGCGGGGCCAGGTGGGGCAGGGCGCTTCGG